>JAZNSP010000035.1:0-122668 GCA_045591285.1 Acutalibacteraceae bacterium | reverse complement strand
TGAGGAGATCTACGGCATCGTGACGTTTTATTCTCAGTTCTTATTGAACCCGAAGGGTGAGGTCGCAATCAGCGTCTGTATGGGCACCGCTTGCTACGTCAAGGGTTCCGGAGACGTCCTCAATCGCATCGAAGAAAAACTCGGTGTCAAGCCCGGCACCACCTCCGACGACGGAAAGTATTCTCTGGAAGAGACCCGTTGCGTCGGTGCCTGCGGTTTGGCTCCCGTTATGATGGTCAACGGCAAGGTTTACGGTAAAGTCACCCCTGCCAAGGCTGTTGAAATCGTCAACGAATATAAAAAACAGGGGTAATACATGAACAAGATCACTTCTAAAGACTGCCTTCTTGCCGCATACAATGAATGCAAAGGCAAGCTCGTTTTGCGTGAGACAGCTTCTCACGATATCAACTCCGTAAAGAAAGATATTCTTTGCTGCGGCGGTACAGGCTGCCACGCTTCCAATGCTCAGGCTATCATGGATAACCTGAAAGCAGCTATTGCAAAGAATGGTCTCGAAAATGATGTCCGCGTCGTTCAGACCGGATGCTTCGGTTTCTGTGCTCAGGGTCCCATCGTCAAAGTCATGCCTGATAACGTGTTCTACGTTCAGGTTACACCGGAAGATGCGGAAGAAATCGTTGAAAAGCACATCGTCG
This sequence comes from Acutalibacteraceae bacterium, assembly GCA_045591285.1. Taxonomy (GTDB): domain Bacteria; phylum Bacillota; class Clostridia; order Oscillospirales; family Acutalibacteraceae; genus RUG806. The sequence goes on along the minus strand of JAZNSP010000035.1, from coordinate 122,009 downwards.
GCAAACAGCTCGTCGAACGTCTTCTCTTCGTTGAACCCCAGCTGAAATCCCGCATTGCTGACTACGCTCAGATGTCTTTCTATGCAAAACAGCAGCGTATTTCTCTTCGTAACTGCGGTCTGCTCGATCCCGAAGATATCTCAGAATATATCGCAAACGAAGGTTACCAGGCTCTTGCAAAATGCTTGTTTGAAATGAAGCCTGCTGAAGTTGTTCAGGAAGTTCTCAACTCCGGTCTTTGCGGACGCGGTGGTGCAGGATTCCCCACAGGTCTCAAATGGAAAATCGCTGCAAGCGTTGCGGCTGATGAGAAATACATTATCTGTAATGCTGACGAAGGTGACCCCGGTGCATTCATGGACCGTTCAGTTCTTGAAGGTGACCCTCACTGTATCGTTGAAGCTATGACAATCTGCGGCTATGCTACAGGTGCTTCAGAAGGTTATGTTTATGTTCGTGCAGAATATCCTATTGCAGTTGCACGTCTTCAGAAGGCTATTGATGATGCTCGTAGCTACGGTCTTTTAGGTAAAGATATTTTCGGCTCAGGTTTTGACTTTGATCTGTTTATCCGTCTTGGTGCAGGTGCTTTCGTTTGCGGTGAAGAAACAGCACTTATGACGTCTATCGAAGGTAACCGCGGTGAGCCTCGTCCCAGACCTCCTTATCCTGCAGTCAAGGGACTTTTCGGCAAGCCTACAACAGAAAACAACGTTGAAACATTTGCAAATATTCCTCAGATTATGCTTCACGGTGCTGAGTTCTTCAATACTATGGGTACTGAAAAGTCAAAGGGTACAAAGGTATTTGCTCTCGGCGGTAAGATAAATAACACAGGTCTTGTTGAAATTCCTATGGGAACAACCCTTCGTGAAGTTATTGAAGATATCGGTGGCGGTATTCCCAACGGTAAGACATTTAAGGCAGCTCAGACAGGTGGTCCCTCAGGCGGATGTCTTCCTGCTTCAATGCTTGACATTGAAATTGACTATGATAACCTCGTAGCTCAGGGTGCAATGATGGGCTCCGGCGGTCTTATTGTTATGGACGAAGACACTTGTATGGTTGATATTGCTAAATTCTTCCTTGAATTTACTGTTGATGAATCCTGCGGTAAGTGTACTCCTTGCCGTATAGGTACAAAGCGTCTTTATGAAATTCTTGAAAAGATTACTAACGGACAGGGAACTCTTGAAGATCTCAAGGAAATGGAAGATCTTTGTAACTATATCAAGGATAATTCTCTCTGCGGTCTTGGACAGACAGCTCCCAACCCTGTTCTTTCTACATACAAGCGTTTCCCTGAAGAGTATGTAGCTCACGTTGTTGATAAGAAGTGTCCTGCAGGCGTATGTAAGAAGCTTCTTTCTTATGTTATTATCGAAGATAAGTGTAAGGGTTGTACTCTTTGTTCAAGAGTTTGTCCTGTTGGTGCAATCTCAGGCAGTGTTAAGAATCCTCACGTTATTGATCAGACAAAGTGTATCAAGTGCGGCGCTTGTATTGAAAAGTGCAAGTTCAGTGCTATTATAAAGAAATAAGGAGGAACGGAAAAATGGCTGATGTAAATATTAAAATCAACGGCAGAGATTATGCCGTTCCTGCCGGCAGCACAATTCTTGAAGCTGCCCGTATGGCAGGTATTGAAATTCCTACTCTCTGTTTCCTTAAGGAAATTAACGAAATCGGTGCTTGCCGTATTTGTGTTGTAAAAGTTAAAGGTGCAAGAAGCCTTGTTGCAGCTTGCGTATTCCCCGTAAATGAAGGTATGGAGATTTATACAAATACTCCTGATGTAATTGAAGCAAGAAGAACTACACTTAAGCTTATTCTTTCAAATCATAAGAAGGAATGTCTTTCTTGTGTACGTTCAGGTTCTTGTGAGCTTCAGAAACTTTGCCATGATTATGGCATTGATACTGAAACAGCTTTTGCTGGTTCAAAGACTGCTTCAGAAATTGATGCATCTGCAACTCATATGTACAGAGATAACGAAAAGTGTATTCTCTGCCGTCGTTGCGTAGCTGTTTGTGATAAGAATCAGGGTGTTGGCGTTATCGGTGCAAATGCAAGAGGTTTTGATACTCATATCGGTTGTGCATTTGAAATGCCTCTCGGTTCATCATCCTGTATTTCCTGCGGTCAGTGTATAACTGTTTGTCCTACAGGTGCTATTGCAGAAAGAGATGACACACAGAAGGTTATTGATGCCATCAACGATCCTGCTAAGCATGTTATCGTTCAGACTGCTCCCGCTGTAAGAGTTGGTCTTGGTGAAGAATTCGGTTATGAAATGGGTACAGTTGTTACAGGTAAGCTTGTTGCTGCACTCAGAGCACTCGGCTTTGATAAGGTGTTTGATACTAATTTCTCAGCTGACCTTACAATTATGGAAGAAGCAACTGAGTTTATTGAAAGATACACTAAGAAGGAAAATCTTCCTCTTATCACATCTTGCTCGCCCGGTTGGATTAAGTTCTGTGAAACATATTATCCTGAGTTTATTCCTAACCTTTCTTCCTGTAAATCACCTCAGGGTATGTTTGGTGCTGTGGCTAAGACTTATTATGCAGAAAAAATGGGCATTGATCCTAAAGACATTTATGTTGTCAGTGTAATGCCTTGTACTGCTAAGAAGTTTGAAGCAGAAAGACTTGACCATACAGCTGTTGAAGGTCTTCCTGATATTGACGCTGTTATTACAGTAAGAGAACTTGCAAGAATGATTAAGAAGGCCGGAATTCTTTTCAATCTTCTTCCTGATGAAGAATATGATGCACCCTTTGGACTTGGTTCAGGCGCAGGTACTATCTTCGGTGCAACAGGCGGTGTTATGGAAGCTGCGCTCCGTACTGCTTATGAAACTCTTACAAATGAAGAACTTGAAAAGCTTGAGTTCAATGAAGTAAGAGGCGTTGAAGGTATTAAGGAAGCAACATATAATATTGCAGGCAATGAAATCAGAGTTGCTGTTACTTCAGGTACAGCTAATGCTAAGAAGCTTCTTGAAATGATCAAATCAGGTGAAAAGTCTTATGACTTTATTGAAGTTATGGCTTGTCCCGGCGGTTGCGTAAACGGCGGCGGTCAGCCCATTCAGCCTGCTTCAGTTCATAATAATGAAGATATCCGTGCAAAGCGTGCAGCAGGACTTTATAATGATGACAAAAATCTTCCTGTAAGAAAGTCACACAACAATCCTGATGTTAAGGCTATTTATGATGAATATTTCGGAAAGCCCAATTCTCATAAGGCTCACGAAGTTCTTCATACTTACTATGTAAAGCGCTCAAAATATTAATAATAATGGTCGTCGTATTTTTTGCGGCGACCGTTTTTTTGACTAAAAAAATAAAGCTATAACATAAAAAGGTATTTGCCTTCTATGTTGTAGCTTTATTTGTATGTTTTCTCGGTTTTTTTTCAGAACCGGCTATTTTTATCAATTCAAACATAATTGCATAAATGAAAACTACCGAGAAAAATCCGGCAATCATTGCAAAAGTGTTCATCAGGTAATGCACACGATTGATAAAAATTATTATTCTGAAAAAGACAGCAAGAACAGATAAAATGAAACTTGCACAAATAAGACCTATGCTAAAAATTCTTAAAATAATATCCGTTGTTTTTTTTAGCTTTAATGTAGCTGCACAGATGCAGAAAAATGCATAAGGTATCATTTCAATCATTGTTATAAACGGATATGTATCCTGTACACCAACTTCTACTGAAATCAACTGATTTATCAACAATGATACAAAATAACAAGTCGGCGGATAAATCAGAATAACAGGTCTGTCCATTGCCATTGTTATAGCATAACAGCCAAAAGTAATTGACGCAGAAAATGGTATTATTATATCAAAAACAATATTGATTACATTTTTATCCATAAGTGCTAATTGTATTACAAGACAGATACAACAGCATATAGAATATACCAATGCATTTTTTACATGCTTATGAGCTCTGACAAAAGCCGGCATTTCACGTATTGGCATTTTGTTTGCTCCTTAATTTTTTTTACAATTATACTACATTTCTCAGATTTATTCAATAAAAAGTAAATAATTTAATAACTTGTTATAATTTGTCATATAGGAAGAATAATATAATCGGTGATAAAATGAAAAAATTGCGTAATAACAGAAGAATTATTATATTGTTTACCGTGTTTTATTTTATTTTTGGAATTTTAACAGTAAGAGTTGCAGTAATTCAGAATTCGGAGATAGCAGAGGTTGCTGATTTTCAGTTTACAAAAGGAATTAATATAGGAAAAACCAGAGGGTATATTTATGACAGAAATTTAGTACCTTTAGTTAATACTTCAATCGAAAATTTCAGTGCAATTCTAATTAACGATGAAACAAAGAATTTAGTAACAGAGCAAATTTCAGATATGATGAACGGCTTGATTTTAACCGTAAAAACCGATAATCTTAATGAATCGAAATATATTAAAAATTTTGAAAAAGTCGGAAGATATTCCGATAACGGATTGTGCGTTCATTTAGTAGGCTACGTTAACGCCGAAAATAAGGGAGTTTCCGGAATTGAAAAAGCCTTTGATAAAATTCTTAATGATGCTTCGGGTGAATTAAAGCTATGCTATGAAGCAGATGCTTCAGGTATTGCTCTTCAGGGGGACGGTCTTTCTTTAATCGAAGAAAGTTATAACTCATCAGCCGGACTATCGTTGACTATAGACAGCGAAATACAGAAAATAATTGAGGAAGTGCTTGATAACTCGCAAATTGATTGCGGATCAGTAGTAGTGATGAGTGTCAATGATTTTGAAATTCTCGCTTGTGCAAGTAAGCCTGAATTTTCTCAGAATAATGTAGCATTATCGCTTGAAAACAACGAGCTTCCGTTTCTTAACAGAGCATTAAGTGCTTATCCTGTGGGTTCGGTTTTTAAGCCTATAGTAGTTGCTGCAGCATTGGAAAATAATATCGATATAAATGAGCTATATGAATGTAAAGGGGTAATGACAATTAACAGTAACAGCTTTGGCTGTTATTCAAAAGCAGCTCACGGCTTATGCGATTTGAACAGTGCAATAGAAAAATCCTGTAACACTTATTTTATTAATGTCGGATTAAAAACCGGCAAAGAGAATTTAATAAAGACTGCAGAAAATCTCGGATTCGGCAAGGAAATAACATTTTGCTCAACTTTATCTTCTGACAAGGGAAATTTACCTGATTCAGAAAGCATAAAATCCGATTCACAGTTGGCAACACTATGTTTTGGTCAAGGTGAATTACTTGCAACACCTGTTCAGCTTACGGCAGCCTATTGCGTCTTTGCAAGTAACGGTATTTATAAAGAACCGACAATTTTGAAAGAATTGCTTGATGAAAATATGAATTCATACGGATATTATAAAAGTGAAATCTGTTATAAGGCGTTAACGCAGGAAACTTGTGAAATAATAAATAATTGTCTTTATAATAATATGCTAAACGGAACAGGAAAAAAAGGTGCTCCCGAAAACACAACTTCGGCAGGAAAGACGGCAACTGCACAGACAGGCCGCTATGATGATGAGGGAAACGAAATTCTGTGCACTTGGTTCTCAGGCTTTTTTCCATTTGAAAATCCTGAATACGTGGTTACTGTGTTTAATGAAAATGGGAGCACTGCCTCTGAGGACTGTGCTCCCGTATTTAAGGAAATAGCTGAAAAAATTATAATATACCAAGATGCTCTGCAAGGATTTTAATTCCGAGAAAAATGAGTATTGCACCGCCGAAAATTTCAGCTTTCTTTTTGAATTTCTCTCCGAAAATGCTTCCGATTTTAACGCCGGCTGCAGAGAATAAGAATGTTGTTATACCAATTATGCTGACAGAGAGAACTATATTTGTATTGCCTTCCATCGCTAATGCAACACCGACAGCTAAAGCATCTATGCTTGTTGCAAGGGCCATAATAAGCATTGTCTTAAATCCGAAGGAAGAATCGGTCTGTTCGTTATCTTCACTTGAAAAAGCTTCTTTAAGCATATTTATACCGATAGCTGCGAGCAAAATAAATGCAATCCAATGATCAAATTTTTCTATATAAACGTGAAAAAGAGATCCGATAAAGTATCCTATCAACGGCATTAAAGCCTGAAATCCGCCAAACCAAGCACCGGCTATACCCATGTGTCTGATATTAACTTTACCGGCACTGAGTCCTTTGCAGATTGATACGGCAAATGCATCCATTGAAACGCCTACACCGAGCATCAGAGCTGAAATCAAGATATTGAAATTCAAAATAACACATCCTTTGTTTTTAACAACCAGATTTTATATAAAAATCATTTAAATGTCAACTTAAACTTAATTGTTTTATAAAATTATCGGTTGAAGCTGTTTTCCACGTAAGGCTTCATATAGCGCTTCCTTTGTTTTTGAAAAATCGGCTACTATTGAAGTAGGTTTATTTTTGTGATCATCCTGAGTGAAGGGTACAAAATAGATATTTTTAAAGTTCAGAAGGTGACCTATGTTTTTAGCCGCACCTGCAAGAGCATCATTCGTTGAAACTGCAATCAGTAAAGGTCGCATATTTCTTAAATGTGATTTTGCGGCAAGGGTAACAGGTGTATCTGCAATTGAATTAGCAAGTTTTGCAAGAGTATTACCGGTACATGGTTCAATTATCAAAATATCAAGAAGCTTTTTTGGACCGATAGGTTCTGCTTCTGTTATTGAGGAAATAATTCTGTTGCCGGTTATTTCTTCAATTTTTGTTCTGAAATATTCTGAACTTCCGAATCTTGTGTCGGTAGAATAGGCATTATAGCTCATAATTGGTATGATATTATGTCCATCGGTTTTTATTTCTTTAAGTTCCTCAATAACCTGACTGAATGTGCAGAAAGAACCGCATAATGCGAAACCTATGTTGAGTTTTTCCATATTTTCACCTCCGACAGACATTCTTCAAGAGTTTCTGCAATAATTATTCCTGCTGATTTCGGTGCAGTTTTTCCAGGCAGAGAAAAAGCCTTAATTAATGTTCTTTCATTTTTTATACAGCTGTCAAAATCAATTCCGTACGGGGCACTGGCAGCCTCAATAAAAACACAGCTTTTATTGGAATTGCTGATAATATTATTATCAATAATGACTGAAGGTACAGTATTGATTATGCAATCAAAGCGATAAATATTATCTTTTAATGCTGAAAGATTTAATGAGTTATATCCTGAAGTTGCTGCCCGTAAAAGTTGAGTCCGGTTTCTTGCAAAGATACTTACCTCGGCTCCGAGAGAAGATAGTTTTTCTGCAGTAAAGCTGCCGATTCTTCCGAAGCCTGTTATTGCGATTTTCATCTTAAAACACGATTGAGGTAATTTATCAAGAATAATACCGACAAGACCTTCAGCTGTAAGCAAGGCATTTTTTAATGTGAAGCTTTCAATTTTATAATAATCAACTGCATTTTTGCATTTTGCAATAATTTGTCTTTCAGTTGAAATAGGAGCCATACCGTACAGAATAATATGCTCATCAGTAAGTTGCTCAGCTATATCTTTCAGTGGTATATCAGCTTGTGACAGTGGTGAATTGATCGTTTTTCCGTTCTTTGTTACCGGAAGCGGAAGCAGAATAATTTTATTTGACATAATTTCTTTCAGATTTAATGCAATTTTTAAGGAAGGTGGAATAGTAGTATGCATAAATCCGTAAACAAAGCATTTATATCCTTTACCTGATAAATATTCGGCGGCATATAACTGTCTTGAATCTCCGCCTATAATCCCTATATTATTTGTCAGAATCATTTGTTTTCCTCCTCACTGTATATATATGTTTTTTTAAGACGTAAGGTTACCTGATAATAAAAAATACTTGACAAACCTAACGTTTTATTTTATATTATCTGTGTATATAAAGACTGTGAAAAAGAGAGTAAGTAATTTTGAAATTTTCAGAGAGCAGGGGAGGCTGTGAAACCTGCAAGAGTAAATTTTGCTGAAAATCACTTTGGAGTCGTCGGTCGGAAACTAAGTATGACTGAACGGATGTCCCCCGTTACAGGGAACGCATATTAACGTATGTAGATAGGTGGTATAAACGAAGTTCCTTTGTCCTGTTATGCGGCAAAGGATTATTTTTTTTAGGAGGAAAATCATAATGTACGAAAAGGTTTCCACTAATCTTAATTTCGTGGAGAGAGAAAAGAAGATTGAACAGTTTTGGAAAGATAATGATATTTTCAGAAAAAGTATGGCTTCTCGTGCTGACGGAGAGTCTTATGTCTTTTACGACGGCCCCCCCACAGCAAACGGTAAACCTCATATAGGACATGTTCTTACACGTGTTATTAAGGATATGATTCCCCGTTACCGTACAATGAAGGGTGCTATGGTGCCCAGAAAAGCCGGTTGGGATACACACGGTCTTCCTGTTGAAATTGAAGTTGAAAAGCTTCTCGGTCTTGACGGCAAAGAACAGATTGAGGAATACGGACTTGCGCCATTTATTGACAAGTGTAAAGAGAGTGTATGGAAGTATAAGGGTATGTGGGAGGATTTCTCCAGTACAGTAGGCTTCTGGGCAGATATGGATAACCCCTATGTAACTTATGATAATAATTTCATTGAGTCTGAATGGTGGGCACTTAAAACTATCTGGGAAAAAGACCTTTTATATAAAGGCTTTAAGATTGTTCCTTACTGTCCCAGATGCGGAACCCCTCTTTCTTCTCACGAAGTTGCACAGGGCTATAAATGTGTAAAAGAACGTTCTGCTGTTGTTCGTTTTAAGGTTAAAGGTGAAGATGCATATTTCCTTGCTTGGACAACAACTCCCTGGACGTTACCTTCTAACGTTGCTCTTTGTGTAAATCCTGAGAATGAGTACTGCAAGGTAAAGGCTTGTGACGGATATACTTACTATATGGCTACAGCCCTTCTTGATAAGGTACTTTCACCTCTTGCAAAGGAAGGCGGGAATGCTTATGAGATAATAGAAACCTTCCCCGGAACAGCCCTTGAAAGAAAAGAGTATGAGCCTTTATTTGAGTGCACCGGAAAAGCTGTAGAAAAACAGAAGGTTAAAGGTCACTATGTGACTTGTGACAATTATGTTACTCTTTCAGACGGTACAGGTATAGTTCATATTGCTCCCGCATTCGGTGAGGATGACGCCAATGTTGGTAGAAAATACGGTCTTCCTTTTGTTCAGTTTGTTGATGCAAAGGGTGAAATGACAGACGATACACCCTATGCAGGTCTTTTTGTTAAGGATGCTGACAAGCCTATTCTTGTTGATCTCGAAAAGAACGGACTTCTTTTTGATGCTCCTAAGTTTGAGCATGATTATCCTCATTGCTGGAGATGTGATACTCCTCTTATCTATTATGCAAGAGAATCCTGGTTTATCAAAATGACAGCTGTCAAGGATGACCTTGTTAAGAATAATAATACTATTAACTGGATGCCTGAAAGCATCGGTAAGGGCAGATTCGGTAACTTTATCGAAAATGTTCAGGACTGGGGACTTTCAAGAAACCGTTACTGGGGTACTCCTCTTAACATCTGGGAATGTGAATGCGGTCACAGACATTGTATAGGCAGTATAGAAGAGCTTAAACAGATGTCTGATAACTGTCCCGATGATGTTGAGCTTCACAGACCTTATATTGATGCTGTTACACTTAAATGCTCATGTTGCGGCAAGGAAATGAAGAGAGTTCCTGAGGTTATTGACTGTTGGTTTGACTCGGGCTCAATGCCTTTTGCTCAGCATCATTATCCTTTTGAGAATAAAGAGTTCTTTGAAAAACAGTTCCCTGCAGATTTTATTTCTGAGGCTGTTGACCAGACAAGAGGTTGGTTCTATTCACTTCTTGCAATTTCCACTCTTATCTTTGATAAGGCTCCCTATAAAAACGTAATAGTTCTCGGTCACGTTCAGGATGAAAACGGACAGAAGATGTCAAAATCAAAGGGTAATGCTGTTGATCCTTTTGAAGCACTTGAAACCTACGGTGCTGATGCTATCCGTTGGTACTTCTATACAAACTCTGCACCCTGGCTTCCTAACAGATTTTACGGTAAGGCTGTTCAGGAGGGACAGAGAAAGTTTATGGGTACTCTCTGGAATACTTATGCATTCTTTGTTCTTTATGCTAATATAGATAAGTTTGATGCTACAAAATATTCTCTTGATTATGAAAAGCTTTCTGTTATGGATAAATGGCTTCTGTCAAGACTTAATTCTACCGTTAAGGAAGTTGACGAGCATCTTGAGAATTATAGAATTCCTGAGTCAGCAAAGGCACTTGAAAGCTTTGTTGATGAGCTTTCAAACTGGTACGTAAGAAGAGGCAGAGAGCGTTATTGGGTTCAGGGCCTTCCTGAGGATAAGATAAATGCTTATATGACACTTTATACTGCGCTTGTTACTATTGCAAAGTCTTCAGCACCTCTTATTCCTTTTATGGCTGAAGACATCTACAGAAATCTTGTTTGCTCACTTGATAAGAACGCTCCCGAAAGTATTCATCTTTGTGATTATCCTGAGGTTAATAAAGCGTTTATTTATGCTGAGCTTGAAAACAATATGAAGCAGGTTCTTAATATTGTTGTTCTCGGCAGAGCAGCAAGAAACGGCGCAAACATCAAGAACCGTCAGCCTCTTGGTGCGATTACTGTTGTTAGTGAAAACAAGCTTTCCGAAATGTATGCTGAAATTATCCGTGAAGAGCTTAATGTCAAGAATGTTGAATTTGCTGATAATGCTGACGGTCTTGTTTCTTATGTGTTTAAGCCTCAGCTTAAAACATTAGGACCTAAGTACGGCAAGCAGCTTGGTGAAATCAGAAGCCTTCTTGAAAATCTTGACGGCTCTCTTGCAAAGAAAGAGCTTGATACAAAGGGCTTTATTACCCTTACAGTATCAATAGGTGATATTCAGCTCACAGCTGATGACCTTCTCATTTCTGCTCAGCAGATTGACGATTCGTTCTCTCTTTCAGATAACGGTGTTACTGTATCTCTCGACACAAAGCTTACAGATGAGCTTATTGCAGAAGGCTTTGTAAGAGAAATTATTTCAAAAATTCAGACAATGAGAAAAGATGCTGACTTTAATGTTACAGATCATATCAAGGTAAGCGTTTCCGCTGAAAATAAACTTGCTGATATAGTTAATAAATATTCTGCTGTAATTGCAGGCGATGTTCTTGCTGACAGTGTTGCTTTGAATAAAAACTATTCTGTATCAAAGGAATGGGATATTAACGGCGAAAAAGCTGTTATAAGTGTAGAAGTAGTTTAATATCAATTCTGCCCCGTTATGTTGATGATAACGGGGTGCTTTTTTTGTCAGGATAATTCTATATTGATATAATAAATTTGATATGATATATTTTTTTTCAGTAGGTTATGAATATGAAAAAATTTATTGCTGTTATCCTTTCTTTAATTGCTGTTTTCTCCTTTTCTTTTGTAACGGCAGGTGCCGTTGAAACGGGTACTAAAGGTGAGTTTATGTTGCCGGGCTTCCCGATGTCGGTTTTATTACCGGTTCTGATGCTAATATTATGTATAATACTATTGATATAGGTAAGTATGTAAATAATGCAGGTTATGATATTTTTGCAACTCAGGAAAATTTTGCATATAATGCTGACCTCACCAAGTGGCTTACCGAATATAATTATCAGACTCTTCATTTAGGCAGTGTTCCCGTTGGTGACGGTACTTCTGTGTTTACAAAAAATTTCAAAATGTATAATGAAGAGTATATAGTATGGAATTCTCTTTACGGTCTTGCAGATGACGGTGCTGACCAGTTATCGCAGAAGGGAATTACTTATGTTTGTCTTGAAATAGCAGACGGAGTTTATGTTGATTTTTACAATGTCCATGCTGATGCTTACGGTGATCCCGCTTCAGTAGCCGCAAGAAAAGATAATTTTTATCAATTGACAGAGCTTATAAATAGCCGAGAGGTTGACAGACCTGTTATTGTTGTCGGTGATATTAATGCCTGTATGTATCCTAACGGCACAGACGGTCTTAAAGAAATTCTTGTTGATAAAGCAGGTCTCCAAGGATCCTGGGTTGAATGCTATAATAACGGTGATTACGTTGATGCTTCATATTTTGATAAAACTCTCGGAAGCGGTTGGGAGGACAAGTACGGCTATTGGGATTCAATTGAAAGAGTCATGTATAAAGACGGCGGCGGAATAAGCCTTTCCAGTGATTCTTTTGAGTATATTGAGGTTCTTAACAGAAACGGTGCATCCTGCTCTGACCATAAGGCTGCGGATGCTGTAATGAGCTATGAAGTTACTGATGCTTCTCAGATATCTGATGAAGGTCTTGAAGTAGTTCAGCATAATATGTTTAATGAGTATATCAGAAGAATAACCAAATTCTTTGAAATTCTTTTTCTTACCATATCAAATTTTGATACCATAAGAGAATTCCTCGGTATCTGAGCAGGTGAATAATTATGCCTTATATTGATGTAAAAATTACTAAAAAGCTTGATGATGAGCAGAAATTCTGCCTAAAATCTGAGCTTGGAAAAATTATTGATGTTTTCCCCGGTAAATCTGAAAACTGGCTTATGTGTAACATTGAAACAGGTAAGGAAATCTGGTTTAAGGGCAGTAATTCGACGGACAGTGCTTTCGTTGAGGTTAAGCTATTCGGTAAAATAAATAATGAATGTTCTGATAAGTGTACCTCTCTTATATGCGAATATTTTGATAAAAAATTAGAAATAGATCCCGCAAGAGTTTATGTTCGTTATGACGACGGCGATTGCTGGGGATGGAATGGCTCAAACTTTTAGTAATAAAAAATAATTAAAGGTCTGTTGAATGTTTTTCAGCAGACCTTTAACAATGTACTAATTTTTATATTTTTAATATTACCGTTGCAAAATAGAAATATACAAGAAGTGAAACAGTATCAATAAGTGTTGTTATAAGAGGACTTGCCATAACTGCAGGATCAAGTCCTATTTTCTTAGCAAAGAGGGGAAGTGTGCATCCGATAACCTTTGCAGACACAATTGTGGCAAATAAGGTAATACCGACAACAACGGCTACAAATATTGTAACGTCGGGATTTTGAAGTATCATATTATCAACAAGCATTACCTTGATAACTGAGGCAATTCCGAGGGCGGCACCGCATAAAAATGAAACACGGCATTCTTTCCATAAAACCTTGAAAAAATCCTTGAAATCTACCTGACCTAATGATATACCGCGGATAACCGTAACAGATGCCTGACTGCCTGCATTACCGCCTGTGCCCATAAGCATCGGAATGAAAGCAGTAAGTATTGGCAAAACTGCAAGGGCATCTTCAAATTTTGAGATTATCATTCCCGTAAAGGTGGCTGAAATCATAAGGATCATAAGCCAGGGTATTCTGGAAATCCATAGCTTTACAACGGGAGTTTTCAGATATTCGGTATCGTTCGGAGTCATACCGCTGATAATGGAGAAGTCTTCTTCAGTTTCTTCCTGCATAACGTCAATAGCATCGTCAACTGTGATAATGCCTACAAGACGATTCTCTTTGTCAACAACAGGTAATGCAAGAAAGTCATATTTGCTGAATATAAGAACTACCTCTTCCGTATCTTCAAGAGTATTGACGGAAATAACGTTTTCTTCCATAATTTCATCAATGCTGTTGTCAAGCTCAGAAAGTAACAGATCCTTTGCGGAAACAATGCCGATGAGATGATTTTGTTCGTCAGTAACATAGCAGGTGTATATGGTTTCCTTGTTTACACCGACACTTCTGATATAATCAAGTGACTGTCTGACGGAAAACGACTTGCGGAGTCTTACAAATTCGGTAGTCATAAGACTGCCGGCACTGTCTTCTGGATATTTGAGAAGCTCGTTTACAGCTTTTCTCATATCAGGAGAAACTATTCTGAGAATTCGCTTAACAACATTTGCCGGCATTTCCTCTATGATATCAGTAGTATCATCATAGTAAAGTTCGTCAAAAACAACCTTCAGCTGAGCATCGCTTAATTTGTTGATAAGATATTCCTGTTTATCGGTATCCATTTCAACAAATACTTCCGAAGCAAGCTCTTTGGGGAGTAATCTGTAAATTAATATTGATTGTTCATCAGACAGTTCATCAATAATATCATTGATATCTGCAGGATTTTGCTCTTCAAGAAGTTTCTTTAATACAGGAAAATTTTTGCTTTCCAATAAGTCAATTGCTTCATCAATTAAATTGAAGGTTTTGTTTTCCTCCATTTTGCTTTTCTCCTTTCAAAATTAATTAAGGAGTAACACAAATGAGGGTAGGGAAGGTGCCGAAACTAAAAATCAGTTAGTGAGTCAGAATTAACAATGCTGAAAAATGTATGACACGTACTTCGATCCCCCGAATTAGTGCTACTATCGCTTTTATCCATAAACTCACTTCCTTTAATAAAAAAATCCGCCGTAGCCGATAAGCCAGACGGAAAACAATAAATTACTGTAATCAGCCGCTTGAGCTTTAGCTTTGCAGGGCGTGGCAGATGCCTTGTAATTGCGTTGGAATATACCTTGATTCGATATATCCTGTTTGACCGGCGCACGTTGTCTCCACCGTTTTGCGGCCGCAATCCATATCCCTGTAGTAGCCTCACCTATCGGTATAAATTATTATACATAAAAAAGTGACGTTCGTCAACCAGAATTAATTATTGTAATATTTATATTGATTTTTTTTGTTAACTGTGATAGAATTTACAACATCAAAAGAAATGGAGTTGAAATTTATGGGTAAATTAAAAGAAATTGATAACATGGCTGAACAGAAGGGTAGTCTTCTTGTTACAGTATGGCAGTTTGTAAAATTCATTGTTGTAAGTCTTCTTGCAATGATCGTTCAGTTTGTATTGCTTAACACACTTCAGCTTATTCCTGCCATTAAGGATTTATACACACAGGAATTCAATTGGTTATTCTTTGCTTATCCTGTTGCTGTCGGTGGTCTCGGATACTTTATTGTAAGTAATACTGCTAACATTATTGCTCAGATTGTTGCTTTCTTTGTTAATAAGGAAAAGACCTTCAATTCAGATGCAAATGTTGCTGTAACTCTTCCTATTTATATCATTTTCACAATCGGTCTTATTGTTTTCTCTGCATGGCTTAATCCTACTCTTAAAGACATTTTTGTAGGTATGGAATTAAATGAAGCTCTTTCAAAGAATATTGCAACAATGATTTGCTCTGCACTTCAGTTCTTCCTTTATTTCCCTGTTGATAAGCTTCTTATGCACAGCAAGAAAAAGGACTGATATAACACAGCTTCAAAGTTTATACATAAGATAAAGAGAAGGATTGACCTGATAGGTTTCCTTCTCTTTAATTTATGGTGTCATTCTGTTTGTTGTTATATATTTAATTCCGAATATATTAAGAATATCTGCAAGAAGAGGAATATCAATTGTCCAAGCGCCAATTTCAAGGCCCAACTCCTGTGCCATTTTTACTGCATCGGTCATTTTGAAAATCAGACCGCCGTTTATATCACAGCCAATATTGCCGTTTTCTGAGCAGATTTTTACGTCTTCCACAGTAAGTCCGTTTGTTATATACATCATCTGAATATTGGTGTTTAATTCTCTTATTCCCAGTAAAGCTTCCATATCAAAAGATATTATTACTGTTTTTTCTGTAAGACTATATTTTTCGATTAATGACAGTAACGCTTCAAAAGCTGTAAGGTCATATCCCTTAATTTCAATAAACGGAATAATATTACTTTTACTTATAATTGAAAGAGCATCATCTAATGTTGGTATTTTCAGATTATCGTATTTCTCAATATTATTTCCGTTGTCGATATTGAAATTGCAAAGCTCTTCGTAGGTGTAATCGGAAATGCTTCCGTTTCCGTCAGTCATTCTATCTATTGTTGCATCGTGATTTAATACCCATACACCGTCTTTTGTTGTGTGAATATC
The DNA here is from genome assembly GCA_045591285.1 of Acutalibacteraceae bacterium. GTDB lineage: Bacteria > Bacillota > Clostridia > Oscillospirales > Acutalibacteraceae > RUG806. Next base: position 106,035 of record JAZNSP010000035.1, on the reverse strand, counting down.
AAATTCACAGCCATAAAAACCGTTGTTTATGGCACCTTCAATCGCAGGTAAAGTGTTTTCGGGATATATGGATGAAAATCCTCTGTGAGCAATTAACTGTTGCGGGGAAGAAGTGTGTGCAGTAACTGTGAAGCCGCTTGAAAGGGGAAAAGCAGATAACTGAATAAATAAGAAAGTCCCCAAGAGAATAAATGCAGTTAATATTTTGAGCAATAATTTGATTTTTTTTGACATAATTTTACTCCTTAGTTTATTTATATAATTATAACAGTATTTATTTTCTCATTCAAGAAAAATTTTTTTAGTTGCCTTTTTATATTATTTGTGATAAATTTAACACATATTTTGATTGGAGTGAAATATTTTGAAGGAATTTGAACTTAAAATGTGTAAGGTGGAAAAAGTTGATTTTGTAAACTTGTTGCCGCCGAACAAAAAGATTGAATTAAGCAATAAATATTCATATAATGTCGGATATTCAAAGGTTAATACCTGTTCAGGTGAATTCAGAGCAGAGATTTTTGATAAAAACGATCCTGATCATTTTCATATTAACGTAATAATGCGAGGCTTTTTTGTTACAAAAGAAGGCATATCTAAAGAACATCTTCACGTTAAGACTTTTGATGCAATGTTTCCTCATATTAAGGCTTATGTTGCCAATCTGACAGCTACAGGTGGTATTCCGCCGATTTACATTCCTTATGTAGATATATCAAATCAGAGTATTTACAGAGTTGAAATGCCCGGAAAGTTCAAAAAGAATGAGGATGAATAATGAAAAAGAAAGATATATTTTTGATAATTTTACGTGCAGTTGTTGCGCTGACACTGTTTGCAATTGCCGTAGTTTATTATGATGAACTGTCAACGGTTGACGTTACGATGATTGCTGACGTTACAGATAAATTGCCGTTGATGATCGGACTTGTGTTGCTTGTTTATTTAATCAAGGCACTTGTGTTTGTTGTTCCGGCTTCTCTTGTATATGTTGCTGTCGGTGTAATTATGGATCCCGTTACTGCGGTTATCGTAAATCTTGTCGGAATATTTATTGAAGTATCCGTAACGTATTTTCTCGGAATGTTCCTTGGTAAAGATGCTGTTTATAAGCTTTTATCTAAAAAGGATGCTGGAAAAAAGCTGCTTGAGAAAGATATTCAGAGTAAGGCTTCTGTTCTTTTGTCAATAAGAGCAATTCCTGCATTTCCTATTGATTTTGTCAGTCTTTTTTACGGAGCTTCAGGTTGTTCATATCTTAAATATGCATTACTTTCCGTTGCCGGTATTGCTTGGCGTGTAATTCTTTTCACCGTACTCGGCGATGCAATTTTTGAGTGGATTCCCCTTGATAAGATAATATTTGTTGTAATTTGCTTTATTCCGATAGGTGTTATATATTATCTTGTGAAAAAATTTGTTCTTGAACCCAAAAAAACAAAGAATAAGTCAAAAGAGGATGTAGAATAATGAAAATGGCAGTAATTGGCGGCGGTGGCGTTCGCTCAATGTTTCTTGCAAAATCAATAGCTTCAAAAGCAAAAAAACTTGGAATATCTGAGTTATGCTTTATGGATAATGATGAAAAAAAACTCGGTATTTTCGGCGTTATGGCTGAAACAGTAGCAAAAATGATTTGCCCTGAATTGATATTTACCTTAACTACTGACAGTGTAGAGGCCGTAAGAAATGCAAAATATGTTATAACAACCATTAGAGTCGGCGGTGACTCAATGCGTGTTAAGGATGAGCGAATTGCACTTTCTCTCGGAATTCTCGGACAGGAAACAACAGGTGCGGCAGGCTTCAGTTTTGCTATGCGAAGCATACCAGCGCTTATTAAGTACTGTGAAGAAATTAAGACCTATGCTCTTCCCGATGTAAAGGTTTTTAACTTTACAAATCCTGCCGGTCTTGTTTCTCAGGCTCTGAGTGATAAAGGATACGGTTTTACTTTTGGCATTTGTGATGCTCCCAGCGGAATGCTTCGTTCTTTTGCTGATTTGTTAGAAGTTGAGCCTGAAAGAGTTTATGGCGATATTTACGGACTTAATCATCTGTCATTTTTTAATAAAATTACTGTTGACGGAAAAGATGTAATTTCATCTCTTATTGATAATGAAGAGGCATATAATAAAACCGATATGCGATATTTCGATCCCTTGATGTTAAAGGAAAGACAATTTGTTCCAAATGAATATCTTTATTATTTCTTTGACAGAGAAAAAGCGGTAAATAATATTTTATCGGCAGATAAGACACGCGGAGAACAAATTGAAGAAATCAACAGCTTGATGATTGATGAATTGTCAGATATTGACATACGTGAAAATTTTGACAAAGCATTAAAGATTTTTGATAAATATTACGGTATGAGAGAAAATTCCTATATGTCAAGTGAAACCGGCAAAACAAGGGAAAAACAATGGCATTTTGATCCCTTTGCTGAAGATGACGGCGGATATGCCGGGGTTGCACTCAGATATATAGAAATTATCAACAGTAAAAAATCAGGAGAAATGATTTTCTGCACAAAAAACAAAGGTGCACTTTCATTCCTTGATTATGATGATGTTGTTGAAATTACCTGTGATGTATCAGAAAAGGGTGTTGAACCCCATAAGTTTTCTGATAATGAAACAGACTCCTTAGCGACAGAATTAATTAGACGAATGAAATTATATGAACGAACTGCCTCAAAGGCCATACTTGAGAGAAATAAAAAACTTGCCATCGAAGCCCTCACATTACATCCTCTGGTTGAGTCGTATTCACTCGGTGAAAAACTCATTGAAAGTTATAATGAACTCAATAAGGAATTCTGTGTTCTTAATTAAATAAAAAAACGGAGATAACCTGACGGTCAATCTCCGTTTTTTTGCTTGTATTTTGATTTTGCGTATCTTATAAGAGCTTTGCAGCTTCTTTGTCTATAAGTAAAACAGCATCATCGTGGTTCTGTAAAACAGAAGCAGGACATAAGGGGGTAACTTCGCCGTTTATTGTCTTATAAATTGCATCTGCTTTTGCTTCGCCTGTTGCAATAAGAACAATTTTCTTTGCCTTCATTATAGAATTTACACCCATTGTAAGAGCATATCTGGGCATAGAATCGTTTTCAAAGTAAATACTGTTTGATTTAATTGTGCTGTCAGTAAGCTTTACCTTGAAAGTGCCGTCTGAAAAAGATTCACTGGGTTCGTTGAAGCCAATATGACCGTTAGTTCCGATGCCGAGAAGCTGAATGTCAATTCCACCTGCATTATCAATAGCGGCATCAAAGTCCTTAGCTTCTTTATCTGCATCTTCAGCATTTCCGTCAAGGATATGAACATTTTCTTCCTTGATGTCAACGGAATTGAAAAGATTTTCGTGCATAAAAGTATAGTAACTGTTTTTATCATCTCTCGGCAAATCACAATACTCATCAAGATTGAAGGTTGAGATTTCCTTGAAGCTGATTTCACCGTTTTTGTATCTTTTGATAAGTTCATTGTATGTCTTCACGGGAGAAGCTCCTGTTGCAAGACCGAGAACACAAGCAGGCTTGTTTAATATAAGTTCAGTGAATATATCTGCACAAGCGACAGCAATTTCATCTGCAGTGTTAAAAATTCTTATTTCCATAATCAAACCTCCGTAAAATAATAAAAATATTATAATATTTGTAAGTTTTATTGTCAATACAAATAATGACTTGAATTATGAAGAAAAATGCTTGTATTTATTGTTGTGCTGTGATAAAATTAAATGGAAATTTATTTATGGGGTAGTGTTATGTCAGAAAATATTTCATTCCGTTCTTCGTTAAACGGTTTTAACAGAAATGATGTTATTGATTTTATCGATAGAATATTAAAGGAAAAGTCTGAGCTTGAGGTGTTAATGGCAGTTAAAGAAAAGCAGCTCAGTGATAACGAAGAATGTGTAAATCAACTGAAAAAAGAAAATGCTGAATATATGTTAAGAAAGGCTGAATTTGAAGAGAAATTAAATGCCTTGTCTGCCGAAAATGAAGATCTTCGTAAGCAGCTTGATGAGTTGAATGCTGAAAATGATGAAAATGACAAATGCGACGAGTGCGATATATCTAAGGTATATGAAGCAAGACTTGGTGCTGCAATGCTTGATGCAAAGCGTTTTTCTGAAATTCTTGTAAAAGAAGCAAATGATAAATCATCTGAATTATTCTCCAATGCTTATGCCATGGCTTCAGATACAAGGGAAAAAGCTGCTCAGATTTCTAAAAGTATTGCCGATATCAATAATCAGTTTAATATGTCATTCAAGGTATTGCTTGATAATATGTCAAGCCTTGGTAAGAATCTTGATGCTTTTACCAAGGGTGTTAAGTTAAATGAGAATTCTTTCGATTTTTCTACTCATTTTGCTAAAGTCGAAAAGAAGGCTGCCGGTGTTGATGTTACTCAGACTTTAAAGACAGACAACAGCTTCTTGTTCTCAAATCATCAGGATTTAGTATCTACAGATGTGAATTTTGATGATGCCGATGAATTTGATTTCAGGGTAAATATATGAGTTCAGAAATTCATATTTCAGTTTCACAGCTTGATGAAGTAAAAAGTCAACTTTTTGCAGGACAAAGAGTTTTTCTCAGCGGTACCGTATATACTGCAAGGGATGCTGCGCATAAAAGAATTGTTGATTTAATAGAAAATAATCGGGCTTTGCCCTTTGAATTAAAAGGTGCTGTTATATATTATGCAGGGCCGTCACCTTCTGATGGTGATAAAATCGGTTCTTTCGGTCCCACTACTTCATCACGAATGGATAAATTTACCCGTTTGCTTTTAGAAAACGGTCTTTCTGCAATGATCGGTAAGGGTGACCGAAATGCGGATGTTACCGACGCTGTAAAAAAACACAAAGCTGTGTATTTTTGTGCCGGCGGTGGAATGGGTGCTCTTATCAGTAAAACTATAGCTTCTTGTGAAGAAATTGCCTTTTCAGAATTAGGCTGTGAAAGTGTTAAGAAACTTGAAGTTAAGGATATGCCTCTTATTGTAGGTATTGACTCAGAAGGAAAGTCGGTATTTACAAGAGATTGATTTAAGGTGAAATAAATGTCAGAGAATAATCTTCTTGAATTAAGAAAAAAGATAATAGAAAAAGACTTTTCACGAATGAATAGTATGCAATTTAAGGCAGTGACCACTGTTAAGGGGCCGCTGCTTATTCTTGCAGGCGCAGGCAGCGGCAAGACTACTGTTATAGTAAACAGGATTATCAATCTCATCAAATACGGTAATGCATATAATTCAGATAAGATTTTTACCGGCTTCTTAACACAGTCTGATGAAAAATTGGAAAGATATCTTAACGGTGACATATCCTGTTATTCTGACATAAAAGGTATGCTCAGTGTCGATGCGCCTCAACCGTGGCAGATTCTTGCAATTACGTTTACAAATAAAGCCGCTAATGAATTAAAAGAAAGACTTGTGTCTGCACTTGGTGAAGCAGGTGACGAAATATGGGCAAGTACATTTCATTCAGCCTGTGTCAGAATTTTGCGCCGATTTGGCGACAGAATAGGTTATACCTCTCACTTTACTATATATGACACAGATGACTCAAAAAGACTTGTAAAAGAATGTCAGCGTCAGCTTAATATTGATGACAAAATGCTTCCCCACAAGATGATACTTAATGAAATAAGCAGGGCTAAAGACAGTTTAATTACTCCTCAAAAATATAAAGAGGAATGTTTTGGTGATATTCGAAAAGAGGATATTGCAAAAGTTTATGAAAAATATCAGCTTTTGCTTAAAGAAGCTGATGCAATGGATTTTGATGATATAATATTTAATACAGTAAAGCTTCTCCGTCAGGAAAAGGATGTTCTTGATTATTATTCTGACCGCTTCAGATATATAATGGTTGATGAATATCAGGATACTAACCATGCACAGTATGTGCTTGTGAGCTTACTTGCTTCTGCCCACGGAAATCTGTGTGTTGTAGGTGATGATGACCAGAGTATTTACAGCTTCAGAGGTGCTACAATTGAAAACATTCTCAGCTTTGAAAGTCAGTTTTCAGATGCCCTTGTAATTCGCCTTGAGGAAAATTACCGTTCAACTTCAACTATCCTTGATGCTGCGAATGCTGTTATTGCAAACAACTCAGAGAGAAAAGGTAAAAATCTCTGGACAAGTCAGGGGGCAGGCGAAAAAATTACTGTTAAAGCCTGTTATGATGATATAGAAGAAGGAAAATTTGTAGCTGATACAATTATGGATAATGCGGCTGACAAGGTTTCTTTCAGTGATCACGCTGTTTTATACAGGACAAATGCACAATCTAACATTATTGAAAGATCCTTGGTTAAATCAGGTATTCCGTACAGAATTATCGGCGGACACCGCTTTTATGAACGAAAAGAAATAAAGGATGCTTTGGCTTATCTTGCCGTTGTGTCCAATAATAATGATAATATACGACTCAGAAGAATTGTAAACGAGCCAAAAAGAGGAATTGGTGAAACTACTGTAAACAATCTTTTTGAAATTTCATCAAGACTTGGTGTTAGTGTATTTTCACTTATGGATGCTTCTGATGAATACGCTGTTCTTTCAAGAAGCTCAGGAAAACTTAAACTGTTTGCTAAAATGATAAAAACATTTTCAAAGCTTGCAGAATGTAATACATTGGCTGAGCTTTTCCGAATAGTAATGAATGAGTCCGGTTATATTGCTTCATTGCAGAACGATGAAAAAGCAGAAGAGCGTATCGAAAATCTTAATGAACTTTATTCGACAATAGCCCGTTATGAAGAGGAAAACGGTGATGAGGCAACACTTGAAGGCTTTCTTGAGGAAGTTGCATTATTGTCTGATATTGATAATTATAATGCTGAGCTTGATACTGTTACTCTGATGACATTACATTCAGCAAAAGGTCTGGAATTTCCTTATGTTTTTATTGTCGGAATGGAAAATGGACTCTTTCCGTCTTTACAGTCTGTCAGTGAACCGTTCTTGCTTCAGGAGGAACGGCGACTTGCGTATGTCGGTATAACAAGAGCAAAGAAAAAGCTGTATCTTACAAGAGCACTCAGCAGAATGCAGTTCGGCAGAACGAGTATGAATGCAGCTTCTAAATTCCTTGGGGAAATTCCGGCTGAATTAATTGAAAATATTTCTGATTCAACCGTACATAGATATGAAGGTGTCATTAAAGGTTACAGTGAATCTAATCTTAGTTCATACGGTTCCACTGTTTATAAAAAACCTCAGCAGATTACTGTCGGAGCACAACCGTCACCTGTTTCTTCAGCAGCTGTAAGCGGCGGATTTAAGAAAGGTGATTGTGTGCTTCATAAAAAATTCGGTAAGGGTATGGTTATCGGAGTTCAACCGCTTGGTAACGATATTTTGCTTGAGGTTGCTTTTGATACTGTAGGTACCAAAAGACTTATGGAAAAAATGGCTCGTCTTGAAAAAATATAAGCTCTTTAGCATTTTGCCAAAGAGCTTCAACATTATTGAGTTATTATATTCCTGTATATTATGTTTGTGACCTTTTTCTCTTTATCAAAACGATAAATACTCAGGATAAGTCCTATTCCTATGTAAATGCACAGGTTTGATGATCCGCCTGCACTGAAAAACGGAAGTGTGATGCCGATAACGGGAAGTATTTTTAAGCACATTCCTATATTGATAATTACCTGAGAAGCAATCATAGAAGCGGTTCCGTAACACATAAGAGATGTTGCACCGTCTTTTGATTTTACGCCGACTGTAATAATTTTCAGTGTAATAGCAAACAGTAAGGAAAGAGCTAATATGCATCCGATAAGTCCAAGTTCTTCTCCTATGCAAGTGAAAATCATATCATTTTCACTTTCGGGAACGATTTCATTCTGAGTGTAGCTTCCGTTGAATAATCCCTGACCTGTAAGTCCGCCTGATGCAATAGCTTCCAAGCCTTTGTTCTGTTGATACATAATATCAGCATAGCGGTCGGGATAAATTAGTCCGAGAAAACGTTCTTTTTGAGTATCGGAAAAGAATACATACCATATAGCAGGAAGCATTGCACAAATACCCGCGGAGCCCAGTGCAAAGTATCTTAACTGAACACCTGCTGTGAACATCATTGTCAGGAATATTATCATAAAGATAAGTGCACTTCCGAGATCTCCCGATACTATAACAAGAAGAACCGGAATTGCTCCGTGAATACAAAGCATTATAAGATGAATAAAGCTTTTCAGCTTATCACGTATAAGTTCAAGATGCATACCGAAGGTAATTATAAAACCGATTTTTACCAATTCAGACGGTTGAAAATATAAGCCTGATGAACCGAGAACGATCCATGTCTTTGCATCAGGTCTTTCTTCTGGACCTACGCCGAACAGCAGTGTCAATATCATAAGCACAATACAAACACCGGCAATGGCAGGGAACATTTTTGTTATAAATTTGTAGTCAATAAAAGAAATTATTATTGCAAATATAACACCGATGCTGACGGCAAGAATCATAGTTCTTGCATCTCTGGAAATGGTCTGATTTTCATCAATGCTGAAAATTGTTGCGCTGTGAACCATAATACAGCCGAAAACGGAAGCACTTATACACAGAAGCAATAAAATTATGTCTGTTTCAAGTATGGCAGATTTAATTGTTTTAATAAGTTTTAGCATTTCAATACTCCGAAATTTAATGTATATATTATAACTGTTACTCATTAATTTTTCAATATAAATATTGTCAGGTGGTGTAAATATGAAAAAGTATGTTTCTTACTCTGAAGAAGATACGATGAAAATTGCTGCTGAAATCTGTTCTTGTGTCAAAGGCGGAGCTGTAGTAGCTTTTATTGGTGGTATGGGAATGGGTAAGACGGCTTTTGTAAGGGGTGCACTTAAAGCGTATAATAATGATTCTTTTGTAAGTTCACCAACATTTTCTCTTGTTCACGATTATGGCGGAGAGCCTCATATTTATCATTTTGATATGTATAGGGTAACTAATCTTGATGATCTGTATTCCACAGGTTTTTTCGATTATCTTGAAGAAAACAGTATTCTTTTTATCGAGTGGAGTGAAAATATAGAAGATGCTCTGCCGGAAAATACTGTAAGAATTGAATTTTCTAAAACTGAAAATGAAGAAGAAAGAATTATTTGTGTTACGGGAGGAGCGTTCTGATGTATATACTTGGAATTGATACTTCTGCTGTCAGTGCAGGTGCTGCAATAGTAAAAGACGGAAAGGTTATCAGTGAAACCTTTCTTAATGTAGGTCTTACTCATTCTCAGACAGTGATGTGTCTTATTGACAGTGCACTTAAAAATTGCGGTCTTGAATTCTCTGATATTGATATTGTTGCTGTGGCTGCAGGGCCCGGTTCATTTACCGGAATAAGAATTGGCGTATCTGCGGTAAAAGGGCTTTGCTTTGCTGATGATAAGCCTTGTATCCCAGTGTCAACTCTTGAGGCGATGGCACATTGTGTCGATATTGATGAATTTATAATTTGTCCGGTAATGGATGCAAGATGTATGCAAGTCTATACTGCTTTGTTTGAAAAAATTGACGGTGAGATTGTCAGAATTAAAGAGGATAATCCACTTACTCTCGAAGAACTTTGTAATGAATTAGAAAAGCTAAACAGAAAAATAGTTCTCATAGGTGACGGTACTGATATTACACACAGCTTTTTATCGCAAAAAGGTGTAAATGTGAGAAAATTTTCTGAAATTTTTAAGTATCAACACGCATCAGGAGTTGCAATTGCGGCTTACAGAAATTATAATAAAAATAACAGAACTGTTTCTGCAGAAAATCTGTTGCCCTCATATCTCAGATTATCTCAGGCGGAAAGACAGTTGAAAAAAACAGGAGATGATAACAAATGATAGCTTTAGGCTGTGACCATGCAGGATTTCCGTTAAAGGAAGCAATTAAAGAGTACTTTATTGAAAAAGGAATTGAATTTGAAGATTGCGGTGCATATAGCACTGACAGTGTAGATTATCCCTATCAGGCAAAAAAGACCTGTGATCTTGTTGTTTCCGGAAAATGCGAAAAAGCAATTTTGTGTTGCGGTACAGGCATCGGAATTTCTATGGCTGCAAACAAGGTTAAGGGAATCCGTGCTGCTTGCTGTTCAGATTATTTCAGTGCAAAGTTTACAAGACTTCATAATGATGCCAATGCTCTGTGTCTTGGCGCAAGAGTTATCGGTGTCGGTGCGGCTCTTGAGCTTGTTGACGTTTTTATTAATACTGAATTTGAAGGCGGACGTCATCAGAGAAGAGTAGATCAGATATCTGAAATTGAAGAAATGAACTGATTTTATCAGAAAGGAAGTTTAATTATGGCGAATGTTACTGTAACAAATCATCCTCTTATTCAGCATAAACTTTCTATTTTAAGAGATAAAAATACATCATCCAAAGATTTTCGTGCTCTCATAAGTGAAATAGCGATGCTTATGTGTTATGAGGCAACAAGAGATCTTGAACTTAAAGAGATTGTAGTTGAAACTCCCGTTGCTGTTGCAAAATCTCATGTGCTTTCGGGAAAAAAACTTGCCGTAGTTCCTATCCTCAGAGCAGGACTCGGAATGGTTGACGGTGTTGTGGCATTAATTCCTTCAGCAAGAATAGGACATATTGGTCTTTACAGAGATCCAGAAACACTTATGCCCGTTGAGTATTATTGCAAACTGCCTTCAGATATTGCTGAAAGAGATGTGCTTGTTGTTGATCCTATGTGTGCTACAGGAGGCAGTGCAATTGATGCAATTACTCTTATTAAAAAGAGAGGGCCCAAACATATAAAATTTATGTGTACAATAGCTGCTCCTGAGGGTATAGAGGCATTAACGAAAGCTCATCCTGATGTTGATATCTATTGTGCTGCTCTTGATGACCACCTCAATGACCATGGTTATATTATTCCCGGACTTGGCGATGCAGGTGACAGAATTTTCGGTACCAAATAAACATTTTTAAGATAAGTAAAGAGTCATGGCAAATAAGTTGTCATGACTCTTTATTTGTTAAACGAGAATGCCTTCGCAATATTCAGTATTTACATCGGTAATTTTAACTGTAATAATTTTTCCGCAGAGATTATCTGAATGCTTTACGAAAACAGGTGTATAATTTTCTGTGTAGCCCTGTTGTAACTCGTTTTTCGGTGACTCAAACAGTACTCTGACTTCCTTGTCAATGTAATCCTTCATAAAATTACTTCTTGTTTCATCGCATTTTTTCTGTAATATTGAGCACCTTGCTTCTTTAATGCAATTAGGGATTTTGTTATCATAATTGTAAGCGACTGTCCCTTTTCTTGCAGAAAAGGGAAAGACGTGCACCTTCATAAAATTACATTTTTTTGCAAACTCAAGCGTGGTGTTGAAATCTTCATCGGTTTCACCCGGAAATCCTACAATTATATCAGTAGTAAGAGAAATATTGTTAAATGTATTATGCAGTTTATTACACAGTTCAAGATATTGGTCTGAGGTATAGTGTCTGTTCATCTTTTTTAGAATTCTATCGGAGCCGCTTTGCAGCGATAAGTGAAACTGAGGGCAGAATTTTTTGCAGTTATGCAATCGGGATATTACTTCATCCGTAATGTGATCAGGCTCAAGTGAGCCAAGTCGTATTCTTTCTATTCCTTCTGTATTTTCAGCAATTTCTACAGCATCACAGATAGATGTATTGTTTTCAATTCCGTATGCTGATAGGTTTATTCCGACAAATACTATTTCCTTATAACCGTCCCTGGCCAATGCTTCGATTTCCTTTTTTATATCATCTAAAGGGCGAGAGCGGGAAAAACCTCGTGCTTTAGGGATAGTGCAATAAGAACAGTATCTGTTACAGCCGTCCTGAATTTTGATAAAAGCTCTTGTGTGACCGTGGAAGGTGTCTATTGAGCCTGTAGTGTATTTATCATCTTTTTGATGATTTTTTATGTTTATGATGCGTATTCGGTTTTTTTTGAAAGCTTTGATTGAGTCGGCAAGCTGATTGTTTGTATTGTTGCCGAGAATAATGTCACATTCTTCCAATTGTGCTGCCTCATCAGGGAAAGCCTGCGGGAAACAGCCCGTAAGGACAATTATACAGCCCGAACTTTTATTCTTAAATCTTCTAACTGCTTGTCTTGTTTTTCGTGTGCTTTCAGCTGTAACAGTGCAGGAATTAATTATGTAAATATCGGCGGAATTTTTAGAGTCAGTTATTTCAAAACCGTTATTTTTCAATTGACAGAACATTTCCTGAGTTTCATATTGATTTACCTTACAGCCTAATGTATAAAATGCAGCTTTCATTGAATAACCTCTGTTTTGTATTTTATACTTCATTATATTATGAAAATATATAATAATCAATCAGATTTTGCATTATTTGTCCTTAGTGTTCATATCTATCTATCATAAGGAGGAATAATAATGAAAAAAATTGTTGTATTATTGGTTGTATTTATGCTTTCAGTTTCTTTTGTGCTGAATACTTATGCTTCAGAAGATGCAGCTGTTGAAGCATCTGCTGCTGTACCTGTTCAGGTGCAATGTAAAGCTTATGTTCTGATGGATTGTAATACGGGAACAGTTCTTGCCAATCAAAATGAAAATGAAAGATATTATCCTGCATCTGTAACTAAAATAATGACTTTGTTACTTATTATGGAAGCTATCCAGGAAGGCAAGCTTACTCTCGATATGGAAATTACCTGCAGTGAAAGTGCTGCTGAAAAAGGAGGTTCGCAGATATGGCTTGAAGCAGGAGAGTTGATGACTGTTGATGAGCTTCTCAAAGCGACGGTTGTTTACAGTGCAAATGATGCTTGCTGTCTTCTTGCTGAGTACATAGGCGGAGATGAACATACCTTTGTTGAACTGATGAACAAAAAAGCTGAAATGCTTGGTATGCAGAATACTTATTTTGAAAACTGTACAGGTCTTGATGATGACACCGATTTGCATAAAACTTCTGCTTATGATATAGCAGTTATGTCACGTGAATTATTAAAGTACGATTTAATAAGAAATTATACTTCTATATGGATGGATAGCTTAAGAAGCGGTGAAACACAGCTTGTAAATACAAATAAGCTTATGAGAACATATCCCGGTGCTACAGGACTTAAAACAGGAACAACTTCAAAAGCAGGATGCTGTATAAGTGCTTCAGCACAAAGAGACGGATTGGAATTGATTGCAGTTGTTCTTGGTGCCGATAACAGTAAGCTTCGTTTTTCAGCTGCAAAAGAACTACTTGATTGGGGATTTGCAAATTATGAAATATTGAAGCTTGATGCATCAGATAAATATGATGATTGCATTAATGTTACACATGGAGTTAAAAGGCTTCTTAAAATTACTCATTCTGAAGCAACAGAGGTTCTTATAGAAAAGGGAAGCGCCGAAAATATAACAGTTAAGGTGATTTTACCTGAAGAGCTTGAAGCTCCAGTTGAGAAAGATGCGCAGATAGGTTATGTAGAATTTTACTGTAATGATAAGGAAATAGGAAAAATTGCACTTATTGCTGATGAAAAAATAGAAAGGATGACTCTTTCTAATGCAATTATGTCACTTTTTTATGCATTAAGTAATAAAAATTTATAAAAAAATTTAAATAACTTATTGAAAATGCAGAAGAATTATAGTAGAATAACAATAAATACAGCAAATGTCGGAGGAAAAAACTGGAAATGTCCTTAAAACTTAATACGAAGTATCTCGGAAGTTTTTTAACAAAAGATGAAATTAACGGTCTTGTGCCCGAGATGCTTACAGCACACGCACTGTTAAATGAAGACAGAGAAAAGGCCGAAGGTAATGCATATCACGGCTGGTTGACTTTACCCTTTGATTATGACAAGGAAGAGTTTTTGAGAATTAAAGCAGCTGCAAAAAAAGTTATTTCTGATTCTCAGGTATTGGTGGTTATCGGTATAGGAGGTTCATACCTCGGAGCAAGAGCAGCAATAGAGTTTGTTAAATCAAAAAATTATAACGTTACTGCGAAGGATACTCCTAAGATTTTCTTTTTAGGAAACAGTATTTCACCAACAGAAATAACTGAAATTTATTCTATATGTGAAAACTGTGATTTTTCGGTAAATGTTATTTCAAAATCAGGCACAACTACTGAACCTGCAATTGCATTCAGAGTTTTTAAAAAGCTTCTTGAAAAGAAGTACGGCAGTGAAGAAGCTGCAGGCAGAATTTATGTTACAACCGATAAGAAAAAGGGAACTCTGAAATCTCTTGCTGATAAAATGGGTTATGAAGAGTTTGTTGTTCCCGATGATGTAGGCGGACGTTTTTCTGTTCTTACTGCTGTCGGACTTTTACCCATAGCTTGTGCCGGTATTGATATTGATAAACTCATGAATGGTGCAGCTGATGCTGTCGAAAAATATAATTGTCCTGATATTGATAAGAATGATTGTTATAAGTATGCGGTAATTCGTAATATTCTTTACAGAAAAGGTAAGAATGTAGAAATGATTGTGTCTTATGAACCTGATTTTACAATGATGAATGAATGGTTTAAGCAATTATTCGGTGAAAGTGAAGGAAAAGACAATAAAGGTATTTTCCCCACCTCAGCAATTTATTCTACTGATCTTCATTCACTCGGACAATATGTTCAGGAAGGTGAACGTTTACTTTTTGAAACTGTTATTGATTTCAAAGAGCCTAAGGTTGATCTTGTTATTGAAGAAGACGAAGAAAATGTTGACGGTCTGAATTTCCTTGCGGGGAAAGGGATGTCATATATAAATAAAAAAGCTTTTGAGGGAACTATTCTTGCTCATACTGACGGCGGCGTTCCTAATATTGTTTTAGAAGTTCAGAAGATGGACGATGAAAATCTCGGTGAGCTTATTTATTTCTTTGAAAAGGCTTGTGCTGTTTCAGGATATATTCTCGGTGTAAATCCTTTTAATCAGCCCGGCGTCGAAAGTTACAAGAAAAATATGTTTGCTCTTCTCGGTAAACCCGGCTATGAATCTCTTACAAGTGAGCTTGAAGAGAGACTTAAATAAGATCATTTAAAAATGAAAGGATATGATTAACTATGGTTAAGCTTTTAATCGGCGAAAAAGGTACAGGAAAGACAAAGAAACTTATTGCTGCTGTTGATACAGCTCTTGCTAATTCAAACGGCCATGTAGTTTGTGTTGAAAAGGATGACCTTCTCAGATATCAGATCAGTTATAAGGTAAGACTTCTTGCTGCAAATAATTATTGTATAAGCGGTTATGATGCTTTCTACGGTTTCCTCAGCGGTCTTTGCGCAGGTGACCATGATATTACTGATATTCTTATTGATGCAACTCTTAAAATCGGCGGAAGAGATTATGAAGAGCTTGCGGATTTCCTTGAAAAAGTTGCTCGCCTGAGTGCACTTACTGAAACCAAGTTTACATTTACTGTTTCAACTGAAAAAGAAAATCTTCCTGAAAGAATTTTTGAAGTTTGTGAAGCTGAATAAAATAATTATTAAAAAATGCAGATTTCCTGTTGACAAATAGGGAATCTGCATATATAATAATCGTTGTGTTTTATTACGGGTAAGCCATGCGTTAATATAGGAGGTATCTGAATTGTATCTTGAACTTGATTCAGTTTTTAATGCTGAAGGCGAAAGTTTACAGTTTAATTATAACTTCACTGTTGAAGACGAAGGTTTTGTCACTCCCGTCAGGGTTATAGGTTCTGTGTTTAATAAAACCGGAATTGTACATTTGAATGCGGATGCAAAATTTGATTATTCCACTTCATGCGCCAAATGTAATAAACCTTTACTGAAACATGCCACTGTTCCTGTACGTCATATTTTGTTGGCTCATGCCGAGAGTGAGGATAATGATGATTTTATTATTCTTGACGGTATGCGTCTTGATCTTGACAGTCTGGTAAGTGAAGATATTTATCTTGCCATTCCTTCAAGGTTTTTATGTAAAGATGACTGTAAAGGTCTTTGTAGTATTTGTGGCGTTGATCTTAATGTTGATCAATGCAAGTGTAAGCCTTTGACAGATTCCCGATGGGATGTTCTTAAAGAGCTTATAGAAGAGTAATTAACCCAATTTTTAGGAGGATATAAAAAATGGCAGTTCCTGCAAGAAGAGTTTCCAAGGCAAGAAGAGATAAGAGACGTAACAACGTTTGGAAGATTTCAGCTCCCGCAATTGAAAAGTGCCCTCAGTGCGGAGAATATAAGAGATCTCACAGACTTTGTGCAGCTTGCGGTTATTACAATGGCCGTCAGGTTGTTGCTGTAGAAGACTGATATTGAGTGTTTCTTCCGCTTGTCAGCGGGATTCTTGTACTTTATAGCGCAGGTGGAGAAGAACTTCCTTCCCCGCCTTTTTGCTGTTAGTGAGGTAGGTGTTTATTATTGTCGGTTAAAGTTTTTGGTGTAGATAAAAAGAGCAAATGCGGTAAAAAAGGTATAAAATCAGGTTATTCACTCGTTTCTGTGAACGGTAATGAAATTAATGATGTGCTGGATTACCGTTTTTATGCTGACGATGATAAGCTTAATTTGATTTTTTTTGATGAAAAAGGAAAATATCATAAAGTCAAATTAAGACATTCTGACGGATGTGACAGCTTAGGTTTAACTTTTGAAACATACCTTATGGATAAGCACAGAAGATGTAAGAATTCATGTATTTTCTGTTTCATTGATCAGCTGCCTGAGGGTATGAGAGAAAGTCTTTATTTCAAGGATGATGATTCCAGATTGTCATTTTTATTCGGAAATTATATAACTTTGACTAATCTTACTCAATATGATGTTGACAGAATTATAAAAATGCATATAAGTCCCATAAATGCTTCTGTTCATACAATGAATCCGGAGCTTAGAGTAAAAATGATGAGAAATCCCAAAGCAGGGGATAGTCTTGATTATTTGAGACAGTTTAGTGAAGCGGGTATTGATATTAATGCTCAGCTTGTGCTTTGCCCCGGCATTAATGACGGTGAAGAGTTGATTTATTCTTTGACCAAGCTTTCTGAATTATCATCAGTCCGGAGTGTTGCCGCTGTTCCTGTCGGTCTTACAAAATACCGTGACGGTCTTTATCCTCTGAAGTGTTATGACAAGCAAGGTGCTTCTCAGGTTATTGATATTATTGATGATTTTAATTCGACTTTGACAGACAGGGATTATTTTGCCTATCCGTCGGATGAATTTTATCAGATTGCTCAAAGAGAATTGCCCGGTTATGATTATTATCAGGATTTTCCTCAGCTTGACAACGGAGTTGGTTTGTATTCACTGTTAAAGAATGAATTTACCAATGCATTAAATGATTGTGATGCGGATGATATTAAACGAGAATTTGCTATTGCTACAGGCGTTTCGGCATATCCGTTGATGAAGATGCTTGTTGAAAATTTTTCAGATAAATTCAACGGAACTTCTGCTGAGGTATATTGTGTAAAGAATGAATTTTTCGGAGAAAGTGTAACTGTTGCCGGTTTGATTACAGGCAAAGATTTGATATCTTCTCTTAAAAAGCAAGGCTTTAATTGTAAAAATCTTTTTTTGCCTTCTGTAATGTTTAAGAGTAATGAAGAAAGAATTTTTCTCGATGATATCACTGTTGAGGAAGTTGAAAAAGAACTTAAAACTAAAGTGACCATAACAAACTGTGATGGTTATTTGTTGTTTGAACTGATGTTCAATATATGATTATTGACAGATAATGAAAGAAGGTGCTGTATTGGGAAAGCCTATTGTTGCTATTGTCGGAAGACCTAATGTCGGAAAATCCACTCTTTTTAATAAGTTAAGCGGAAAAAGACTCGCTATAGTAGATGACCGTCCCGGTGTAACAAGAGACAGGCTTTATGCTGATTGTGAATGGCTTAACAAGAGGTTTCTTATTGTTGACACAGGCGGTATAGAGCCTTATTCTGATGATATTATTTTATCTCAGATGCGCAGACAGGCCCAGATCGCCATTGAAACTGCAGACACAATTATTTTTGTCTGTGACGTTAAAACAGGTGTTGTTGCAACTGATGCGGAGGTTGCATCTATGCTTCTTAAAAGCGGAAAGCCTATTGTTTTATGTGTGAATAAATGCGACTCTCTCGGAGAACCGCCTGCAGATTTTTATGAATTCTATAACCTTGGTCTTGGAGATCCTGTTGCTGTTTCTTCAGTTCACGGACACGGTACAGGAGATTTGCTTGACGAGGTGCTTAAATATCTTCCTGAAAATGAAGATGTTGATGAAGATGATGATACTATCAAGGTAGCTGTCATTGGAAAACCCAATGTCGGGAAGTCCTCTCTTGTCAATGCTTTATGCGGCGAGGAAAGAATGCTTGTTTCAAATATTGCCGGTACGACACGTGATGCTACTGATACTGAAATTATTAATAAACACGGAAAGTTTATGTTTATTGATACGGCAGGACTCAGAAGGAAATCTAAGGTTGATGACCAGATAGAAAAGTATTCTGTAATGAGAGCAATTATGGCTGTTGAAAGAGCAAACGTCTGTGTAATTATGATTGATGCTCTTGAAGGCTTTTCCGAACAGGATTCTAAGGTTGCAGGTATTGCACATGAGGCAGGTAAGGCTTGTATTATTGCCGTTAATAAGTGGGATGCACTTGAAAAAGACGGCAAAACAATGGATGCATACCGAAAGAAGCTGATGAACGATTTCTCTTTTATGTCCTATGCTCCGATTATTTTTATCTCTGCGAAAACAGGACAAAGGCTTGAAAGATTGTATGAACTTATAAAATATGTTGACGATCAAAATGCTGTGCGTATTGCTACGGGTCGGCTTAATCAGGTTCTTGCAGATGCTCAGGCAAGAGTTCAGCCTCCTACTGATAAAGGTAAGCGTCTGAAAATATATTATATGACTCAGGCTTCTACACGTCCCCCTACATTTGTTGCTTTTGTTAACAGTAAAGAACTGTTTCATTATAGTTATCAAAGATATCTTGATAATCAGATCCGAGAAGTTTTCGGTCTTGAAGGCACGCCAACAAGACTTGTAATCAGAGAACGCGGAGAATAAAATACAAAATAATTAATTGTACAGCTATCTTAATTAGCGTCTGCAAGAATTATGTTCTTGCAGACGTTTTTTATTTTATATATTAAAATTATTATTTAAATATATGTTTTAGTATTGTAAATTAAATAATACTGTGATAAAATATTCTGGAATATGGTTTGAGTGAAACAAACAGTTTAATCAGACCGACTAAATAAGATTACAGGTGGTAAATTATGAAATTGTTGAAGGATTACACAACTGAACAGTTGCTTGAATTTGAACAGGCCGCTCAGAAAAGATATGATGAAATTGCATCTCAGAAAATTTCTCTTAATATGGCACGAGGAAAACCTGCTCCCGATCAGCTTCAGCTTTCAGATGAAATATATTCTCTTTCTATGAAAGATGTAGGATATGTTTCCGAAAGCGGAGAAGACTGCAGAAATTACGGCATTCTTTTCGGTATAGAAGAATGCAGAAAGCTTTTTGGTGAAATTCTCGGAGTTGATTATAAGAACGTTATTGCTTGCGGTAGCTCAAGTCTTAATCTTATGTTTGACTATCTTGCTCAGTGTACCTATAAAGGTGTTCTCGGACACACACCTTGGATTTTTAATGAGAAAAGAAAATTTATTGCTGTTGTACCCGGATATGACAGACACTTTGCTATTGCTGAATTTTTCGGTCTTGAAATGATAAATGTACCTATGACGGCAAACGGTCCTGATATGGATATGGTTGAGGAGCTTATCAAGGACTCTGATGTTAAGGGTATGTTCTGTGTTCCTAAATACTCAAATCCCGACGGAATTACATATTCTGATGAAACAATTATAAGACTTGCTTCAATGAAGCCTGCTGCAAAGGATTTCAGAGTTATATGGGATAATGCTTACATTATTCATGATCTTACTGATGACGGTGATAAGCTCCTTAATATTTTTGATGAGGCAAAGAAATTCGGTAATGAAGATAACTTTGTTGAGTTTACCTCAACCTCAAAGATCACTTATGCAGGTGCAGGTGTATCTTGCTTGGCTGCCAGTGATAAGAATATTGAAGATATTGCTAAGCGACTCACATTGCAGATTATTAGCTATGATAAAATAAATCAGCTCAAGCATTGTCATGTTTTTAAGTCAGTTGATGACGTTAAAGCACAGATGAAAAAACACGCTGACATACTCAGACCTAAGTTTGAAGTTGTTCTCGAAATTCTGAAGAAAGAAATTGACGGTCTCGGAGTTGCTTTTTGGAATGAGCCTAAGGGCGGATATTTCATCAGTCTTGATGTTGTAACAGGTTCTGCTAAATATGTCGGCGAACTTTGTAAGAATGCAGGTCTTACCCTTACCGGTGTTGGAGCAACTTATCCTTACGGTAAAGATCCCGAAGATAAAAATATTCGTCTTGCTCCTTCTTGTCCAAGTGTAGATGAGCTCAGGGTTGCAACTGAAATTATTACGCTTGCTGTAAAGCTTGCCGCTTGTAAGCAGATTAAAGAAGACAGAAATATCTGAGGAGTGATGTAATGTTTCGTATAGGTCACGGTTATGATGTTCATAAGTTCGCTGAAAACAGAAAATTAATTCTCGGCGGAGTTGATATACCTTATGAACTCGGACTTCTCGGTCATTCGGATGCTGACGTGCTCGTTCACGCTGTTTGCGATGCCATTCTCGGTGCTGCTGCTCTCGGTGATATAGGTAAGCATTTCCCTGACAATGATCCTTCTTATAAAAATGCTGATAGTCTTGTGCTTCTCGGAAAGGTCTGTGAGTTGTTGGGGGATAAAGGTTATTCAATTGTCAACATTGATGCGACCGTGATTGCTCAACAGCCGAAACTGGCACCTCATATAGAAAGTATGAGAAGGAACATAGCATATATATGTGGTATTGATGTTTCATTTGTCAGCGTTAAGGCTACTACCGAAGAGGGACTGGGTTTCACTGGTGAAAAACTTGGTATTTCTTCACACGCAGTTGTTTTGATAGATTTTTCTGATAATTGATAAACTATGATTTCAGATTTTCTGATCAATTAATTTTCAAAAAATTACGGTGGTGTAAATTATGTTAATTGAAACTATAAAAACATTTTTTATGCAGGTAAAGG
Organism: Acutalibacteraceae bacterium; assembly: GCA_045591285.1. Lineage (GTDB taxonomy): Bacteria > Bacillota > Clostridia > Oscillospirales > Acutalibacteraceae > RUG806. Next base: position 84,862 of record JAZNSP010000035.1, on the reverse strand, counting down.
ATGTCTTTATTAATATCGAATGGTTTCCTGATTTGTTTGATATTCTTCTTGTTGCTGTACTGATTTATGCAATAATTACCCAGTTGAGAAAATCACAGTCAATTCAGGTTATTAAGGGTATTGTTTTTATTGCAATACTTTATGCAGTTGTAAATCTTGTCGGAATGAAAACCAGTTCGTTTATTTTTTCAAAACTCTTTTCTGACATTATTCTTATTTTTGTTGTTCTTTTTGCTACTGAGCTTCGTCATGCTCTTGAAAATGTCGGTAAAAAGAAAATCGGAAAAACTGCATTCTTTTTCTCATCAACTTCAGCTGATGAATCACAGGTTGAGGCAATCAATGCAGTATGCAGAGCTTGCGGTGCTATGAGCAGAGGCAGAGTAGGTTCTTTAATAGTTTTTCAGAGAGAATCATTATTGGGCGATCTTACAAAGCACGCAGTTCCTATAGACAGTGAAACTACCTTTGAAATGATCTGCAGTATTTTTTACCCGAAAGCTCCCTTACATGACGGTGCTATTGTTATAAAAGACGGAAGAGTTGTTGCTGCTCGTTGCGTTGTTCCTATGAAGAATGACAGAGTTGTTACTGAAAATGTGGGTACAAGACACCGTGCGGCTATAGAAGTCAGCCTTAATTCTGATGCCGTCGTTGTTGTAACAAGTGAAGAAACAGGTGTAATTTCTCTTGCTGTTGACGGAAAACTCATCAGAGGTCTTACAGACAGTGAGCTCAGAGAAAAGCTTGGCGCCCTTCTTCTGAATACTAAAAATTCTAAGTCTAAAAGATTTTCAAAGAAAAACAGTTTATCTTCAGAAAAAACAGAAGAATCCGTTGAAGTTAATGAAGAGGTTGATGTTTCTGAAGCTGTTGATGAAAAAACTGTCATAGAAGAATTTTCAGAGGCTGTTCAGGATGTTGCTATTGAAGAACCTTTTGAAGATACGGCAAGTGAAGAAGGAAACAAAATTGTTAATGAAGGAGCTGTAAATGATGAACAAGAATAAAATAAACAGCACTAAGAAAAAACTTTCATTTTCTTCATTGATTGCTAATAATAAATTTGTATTTGTTTTTTCTCTCGTTGCGGCTGTTGTTTGCTGGTGCTTTGTTTCAATATCCCAGACAACAGAAACTGAACGGGTTTTTCAGGATGTTACAGTAAATATCAATATGGATGAAAGTATCGCAAAAGACAGCGGACTTGATATTTTCGGTAACAGAGAATTTAAGGTGGATGTAACGGTAAAAGGCTTCAGCTATATTATCAATGCTTCCTCTTTTACTGAAAAGAATATTGTTGTGAATGCTTCATGCTCAGCTGTTACTGCGCCCGGAACATACGATTTGCCTTTAAGCTGCAGTATAAGCGGTTATCAGAATAATGAAGCCGAGGTAATTTCACTTTCTGCAAAAACCGTGAAGGTAACATTTGATGAAAAAGTTACTAAATCATTTGCACTTACGGAAGAAATCAAAGAGCTTGACGGTTATTCACTTGATACAGGGCTTATCAGAGAAAATCCCAGACTCAGTGCAGATAAGATTGTAATTACAGGTCCGTCAAGAGAAATTGCTAAGATTACGTCTGTAAAGGCTTATGTTGAGCTTGACAAGAAGCTTTCATCAACAGAAAGCTTTGAAGCTGAAATTATAGCTGTTTCTTCAAACGGAGTTGTTGATTTGTCAAATTGCACATTTGAGCATTCTGAACCTATTTACGTGACAATTCCGATTAACAGTGTAGGTACTTATGAAACAGCAGTTGATTTTATCGGTATGCCACAGGCATATAGGGAAGACGGAATTGAATATTCAGTTTATCCTGCTGAAATTGATATTTCCGTTACAACAGGAATCGGGGAAACTCAGCTTAACGACAGCAATGAAATTCTTGTTGGCACAGTTGATTTTGCTCAGATAAACAATACATTAAACAAAATTAAGGTTGAGAATGATAAACTGTCATCTGAGCAGCAGCAGTTTACTGTTACTGTTGATATGTCTTCAATGGAAAAGCGTTGGATTGAAATCCCTGTTGACACTTCATCAATTGAGCTTCCTGAAGGTGTAACAGTTTTATCTTCTACTGTTCCTTCTGTTCAGATTGTAGGTCCGGAAGAATCTGTGATGAATATTGATAAATCTGCTGCTTATGCAGTACCTGTTTTCAGCAGCGGTGAGCTTGAAAAGGGAACTTATGAGGTTCCGGCAAAAATTATTTTAAGAACACTTACAGACAGTTGGATTCATGGTACATATACTGTTGAAATTGAAGTAAAATAAATTGGAAAGGCGGATATTCATGAGAAAAAAAATATTAAGAGCGATATGTTTTATTGTCATTCTTATATTTCTGTTTTCTGGATGTTCGCTTATAGATTTCTTTTCTGCTGAAAGCTTACTCAGACCGCCAAGGCTTACGGGTGAAAACGCGGCTCTTCAAAAAGCTTTTGAAGAAAAAGTAGGTAAAGACATAGGTTTGTTTGCTCCTCTGAGTGGTGAAAACAGAGCTTCTTACATTCTTTTTGACTCGAATAATGACGGTAATGACGAAGCAATTGTTTTCTATTCACTTAATTCTTCTGAATTTGTTATTCACATGCATCTTCTTTCGCAGAGGAATGGCGAATGGTATTCAGTTGCAGATATAACAGGCTCCGGAACTGAAATTTATAAAGTTGATTTTTATAATGTTGACAATTCAAGAAATCTTGAAATTGCAGTTACATGGTCAGTTGATGATTCAAAAAAAGATAAGACTCTTTCAATTTATAAAATTGCAAATTTTGATGAGAATTCCGATAACGCTCTTGTATCAGTGGCTTCTGTTCAGGTTGCTGATTATATTTGTCTTGATATTGACTCTGACGGAATCAGTGAAGTTTTATATCTTTATTACAAAGATTCATACAGCTCTCTTGATACTGTAGCAAGAATACTTGATTTTGATTTGACTGAACAGTCTTTTTTACCTTTGAGTGAAGTATCTCTTTTATGTCAGCTTTCTTCTCTTGTGCAGATTTGTTACGAAAAGCAAAATAACAATTATATTGTTTACTTTGACTGCTTAAATGCTGACGGACGGTATTCAACTGAAATTCTTTTATTTGATTACGAGAAAGAAACGCTGAATATCCCCCTTCTTGACGGAGTATCTGTTTACAGCAGATCTTTGAGAAAAGAAGATGTTTTATGTCAGGATTTTGATGATGACGGACATATTGATATTCCATTGATTTATCCTGATGAATTTTCATATATGGTCGGCATTTCTCCCGATAATGATATAAGTATTGAGCTTTTCAATTGGTATTCCTATGCTGAAGGCAGTTTTGAAAATAAAGGTATTTACTATCTTAACAGATATGATGATTATCTTATTAAAGCTGACTCCTTGATTAATAATTACTATTTCGTTTATGATTTTACGAATAAATTGACTCAAGTCAGAAGTAAAGATTTTGACGGTGAAAATAATATAGCTTTCTCTGTCACAAAAATAATTAAAACTGAGTTTCAGCCTACGGTTCTCAGTGATGTGACAACAGTTGAATTTAATGTTGTGGTAACAGCTATGGGTGAAACTATGAATTTTACCACAGAATACATAAAAGGTTTAATCAGTGAATATAAGGAGGGGCAGAATTGAAAAGAATTCTTATTGCAGAAGATGAAAAATCGATAAGAGAGTTTATTGTTATTAATCTTATAAGAAGCGGATTTGAAGTTATTGAAGCTGAAAACGGAGAAGAAGCTTTGAAGCTTTATGATGAATATAACGGAAATTTTGATATTGCTTTGCTTGACATTATGATGCCAGTTGTTGACGGTCTTGAGGTCTGTAAGACTTTAAGACAGAAAAGCAGCACCTTAGGAATTATAATTCTTACAGCTAAAACTCAGGAGATGGATAAGGTTACAGGTTTGCTTGTAGGGGCCGACGATTATGTAACAAAGCCTTTTTCTCCTTCTGAACTTATGGCAAGAGTTGATGCGATATACAGAAGAGTAACTTTGAACCGTGAATTTGCTGAGAAAAGCAAGGATAAAGGAAGTGTAATTGAGCTCGGTGATTTTGCATTAAATCTCAGAAGCCGTTCACTTACAAAAAACGGAGTTCAGATTGAGCTTACACAGGTTGAATTTCAGATAATGGAATTTTTCTTTAATCATCCGAATACAGCTCTTGAACGTAGTGAAATATTAAATCATGTATGGGGTAATATGTACTACGGTGATGATAAAGTCGTTGATGTAAATATCAGAAGACTAAGGATGAAGCTTGAAGATGATCCCTCAAGTCCTCATCATCTTACTACTATATGGGGAGTAGGCTATAAGTGGCTTATTTAAATAATTTTTAAGGAGTGAAGCAGATGTTAAAAAGCGGTATTATGTTAAGATGGCTTCTTACCACAATACTTGTGATTGCCTTAATTCTTGCTTGTATTTCCGCTTCTATTGTTTTGATGCTCCGAAATTATTATTATGATACTGTAGAAAATAAATTAAATTCTCTTGGACAGAGCGGTGTTGTGGCTGATTATTTCAGTTCTTATCTCGGTTCAAGTAATGATACGTTTGCTGAAAGAGCACACGAGTATGTTGACAACTATCACGATTTCAATATCGCAGAATTATGGGTTATCAATAAATACGGAGAGGTTATTGTAACTTCAACAGGTTTTGTTGCTGAAAATGAAGAATATCCTGATTATTTTAATGCGCTTGAGTCTGTTTCAGGCCGTGCAGTATGGCAGGGTAATATGTCTTCCGGTGAAAAGGTTATGGCATTATCTGTATTGTTACCTAAAACCAATGAAACCAGCAACGGTGCAGTAAGATACATAATTTCTCTTGAAGCTGTTGATCTTCAGGTTGCAAAAATTACAGTTATTGTTGGACTCATTTGCATTTTTGCATTGTTCCTTGTTGTATTTTCAGGTTTGTTTTTTGTCAGATCTATTGTGGTTCCTGTTAAAAAGCTTAATGCTGTTGCAAGAAGCATTGCGGCAGGTAACTATTCTCAGAAAATTGAAATCAACAGAAGGCACGATGACGAACTTGCTGAATTAGCAGAGTCAATTAATTATATGACTGATGAAATTGATAAAACAGATAAATTGAAAAATGATTTCATTTCAACAGTTTCCCACGAATTAAGAACTCCGCTTACCGCAATTAAGGGTTGGACAGAAACCTTATTATGTATTAATGAATCTTACGATGAAAATATCAATAACGGTCTTAAGGTTATTCAGAATGAAACTGAACGGCTTTATACTCTTGTAGAAGATCTTTTGGATTTCTCCCGAATGGAAAGCGGCAGAATGACAATGCATTTTAAGAAAATTGATATTATTGCTGAACTTGATGATGCTGTTTATGTTTTGAAGGACAGAGCCAACAGGGAAGGAATTGAGATATTTTACTCAGCCCCTGAATACCCAGCACCTGTAAATGCAGATCCTGACCGAATTAAACAGGTTTTTGTTAATATTATTGATAATGCTATTAAATATAATTCCCCCGGAGGAAGGATAACTATTGTTGCAATAATTGCTTCTGATAGTGTAAAGATACGTGTTGTTGACACAGGTTGCGGTATTTCACCTGAAGATTTGCCAAAAATTAAAGAGAAATTTTATAAGGCCAATTTTACAACTAAGGGTTCAGGTATCGGACTTGCGGTTTGTGATGAAATTGTGTCTTTGCATAAAGGAACACTTGAAATTACAAGTGTTCTCGGAGAAGGAACGGAGGTACTCATAACCCTTCCTACGCTTCCGATTAATTTGTCAGAAAGGAAAGATAACTGATGAGCAAAGAAAATTTACCTCAGAAGGTTTCAGTAGGCGGACAGGCACTTATTGAAGGCGTAATGATGAATGGTCCCGAAGGTGCAGCTTTATCTGTAAGACATACAGACGGACATATAATTACTGAAACTATGAATGTTAAACATATTAAGGACAAAATTAAATTTCTCGGATTACCTTTTATTCGCGGAATTGTAAATTTTATTGAGTCTATGATTGTCGGTTATAAATCTTTGATGCGGTCAGCTGAGCTTTCGGGACAGCTCGACGCCGAAGAAGAAACTGAAAATATGTCAAAGCTTGATAAATGGCTTAATTCTCACATGGGACCTGCGGCAGTTACAGTAATAACGGTTATTGCTTCTGTTATTGCCGTTGCAATGTGTATGCTGCTTTTCTTTTACGGTCCTGTATATATCGTTGATATTGTTGATGAAAAATTACTCGGCGGTTTAATTTCTGATTTTCATCCCTTCTTTGAAGGAATTATTAAAATGATTATTGTTGTGATATATATGCTTGCAGTTTCTCAAATGAAGGATATAAAAAGAGTGTTTATGTATCACGGAGCAGAGCATAAGTCTATTTTCTGTTTTGAAAAAGGACTTGAACTTACTGTTGAAAATGTACGCACCTGTAAACGTTTCCATCCCCGTTGCGGAACAAGTTTTATTTTTATTGTTTTGATTACCAGTGTAATTATTTCTTCTCTTACTGTTCTTATTTTTCCTATTCTTAATTCTCCTGATTTAAGACTGATATGGACTGTTGTTAAGATTTTTGCAATTTTACCTGTTGTTACCGGTATTAGTTATGAATTAATCAGATATGCAGGAAAGCATGATAATGTAATTACAAAGATTTTTTCTGCTCCCGGACTTTTTATGCAGAGAATTACAACTAAAGAACCTACTGATGATATGATTGAAGTTGCAATTGCATCTATTAAGGCAGTAATAAATGATGATAAAAAGGATGTTAATCCTCAATGAATTGGCAAAAATTATTGAAATCCGGTGTTGAACTGCTGAAATCTCATAATATTGAAGATTATGAGTTTGATGCATTACAGCTAATTCTTAGTTTTTTTAACGGTTCGTATTCTCAATACTGTTCGTATATGTTTGATGAGGCTTCCTCTGAACTGCAAGATAAATATTATAATATGCTTGATTTAAGAATTCATAAAGAGCCATTACAGTACATTTTAGGAAAATGGGATTTTTATGAAAGTGAATTTTTCGTTGGTTCAGGTGTTCTTATTCCTCGTCCTGAAACAGAGGAATTGGTTGATGCTTGTGTTAAAATTATCCGTCAGAACGATATCAGAGTTGTTTATGACTTATGCACCGGCAGCGGTTGTATAGGATTAAGCCTTGCAAAAAAGTTCCCTGATATTGAGGTTTTCTTGTTTGATTATTATGATGATGCCCTTTTTTATACCAATAAAAATCTTTCTGCCTTCAGGTTAACCAATGTCAGAATTATCAAGCATAATATTTTTGAAGAGTATAATGAAGATTTACCTGATGCACAATTGATAGTTTCTAATCCCCCGTATATTAATTCAGCTGAAATTGCCTTATTGCAAAAAGAGGTAAAAAAGGAGCCGGTCACTGCTCTTGACGGCGGCTCGGACGGACTTATGTTTTATCGTGGAATTTATGATGTCTGGAAAAATAAGTTGATTGACAACGGCTTTTTTGCTTTTGAGTGCGGTGAAACTCAGTCTGATAAAATTGCGGATATTTTCAGTAATGGATTTTCTGCAAATATTAAAAAGGATAGTTTCGGTACAGAAAGATTTGTATATCTTCAAAAAGAAAAGAAAGGTGATTAACTATGCTGACAAGTATATTTAGTTATATGAACGGTGAAATAGATACATTGGAATTTATGACACTTATTTGTGTTGTTACCTTTGTAACTTTTTGCTGTCTTCCTGTTCATGAATGTGCTCACGCTTGGATGGCTGACAAGCTTGGCGACTCCACGGGCCGTCTTAGCGGCAGAATTAATCTCAGTCCTATGGCGCATTTATCATGGCAGGGTACCTTGATGCTGTTTTTATTTGGTTTCGGTTATGCAAAGCCTGTGCCGGTTAATATCAGAAATTTTAAGAAAAGAAAGCTGTATTTCGGAATTACAGCTTTGGCAGGACCTATATCCAATCTTATTATGGCAATAGTATTTATAATTCTTGCTTCTTTTTTTGCTGTTGGAGCTGAATATAATTTATTTAGCTTCGGAACGGTAGGAGATACAAATGTTTCATCAATAGCATCATCATTTTTCTTTAATGTGGGATATTACAATATTGCATTGGCTGTATTTAATCTCATTCCGTTTCCGCCTCTTGACGGCTCGAGAATTCTTACAATGATTTTACCTGATAAAATATATTATAAAATTCTCGGCTATGAAAGATATCTTTTCTATGCATTATTCGGATTGATTTTTTTGTTTAACCGAATAGGTATTTCGCCTATTGGCAGTATTTCACAGGGGATTTTTATTGCTATTACAGGAATAACACGACTTTTATTTACTTTAATTTTCGGTTTATTTATTTAGAAGGTAGATTTTATGTCAACGATAAATTATAAGATCGAGGTTTTTGAAGGTCCTATGGACTTGTTGCTTCATCTTATTTCCAAGCATAAACTGAATATACACGACATTCCCATTGTAGAACTTGTTGAACAGTATCTTGCTTTTGTTGAGGAAATGAAGGATGCTGATCTTGAAGTTGCAAGTGAATTTCTTGAAATGGCGGCAAGATTGGTTTATATCAAGACTGTTTCTTTGTTGCCTGTTTATGAAGAGGGTGAAAAACTTCGTCAGGAACTCAGCGGAGAATTGATTGAGTATGCTGAATGTAAAAGAATTGCACAGCTGCTTTCTGCTAAGACTGAAGGCTTTAACTGTATAGCAAGACCTCAGGAAGCTTTTGAAGTTGATATGACTTATTCTCGAATTCATGACAGTCTTGAGCTTCTTAATGCATATATGAGAGTTGTCGGTAAAAGACTCAGAAAAATTCCGCCGCCTCTTGATTCTTTCAGAACAATTGTTGTTAAAAAAATTGTTTCTGTGTCTTCAAAAATTAAAAATCTGGTAACTATTCTTAGTGATAACGGTAAGCATAGCTTTTCGGAAATTATTTCTGCTTCCGAAAGCCGCTCTGATATGGTCGCAGCTTTTCTTGCAATACTTGAGCTTGCTAAAACAAAGCATATAGTTTTATCAGGCAGCGGTGACAATGTTGATATTGAACTTATAAAAATTCCTGAAGGAGAACTGGATTTTGAGTGAAAAAGTAATTAATCTGAAAAATACTGTAGAAGCGATAATCTTTGCTTCAGGTGAGCCTATTGACAGAATTAAGCTGATTGATGCACTTGGCTGTTCACCTGAACGGCTTGACAGTATTCTTATTGAAATAGCAAGAGAATATAACGATAGAGAAAGTGCCGTCGAGCTTGTATTTTTAGGTTCAGAGGTACAATTTGTTACAAGACCTGAATATGCAGAGGCAGTCAGAAATGTTCTTGATATGAAAAGAAATCAGCCGTTGTCTTCAGCTGCATTTGAAGTTCTTGCAATTATTGCTTATAATCAACCTGTAACAAAAGCCTTCATAGAGCAGGTGAGAGGTGTTGATTGCAGTGGTGTTGTTAATACTCTTTCTCAAAGAAATCTCATAGAAGAGTGCGGAAGACTTGACTTGCCGGGCAGACCTTTGCTATACTGTACTACAACAGATTTTCTTAAATGCTTTTGTATGACGACTTTGGCGGAATTACCTGAGATTCCCGATACGAAAGCGGCTGCTCAGGCACTTGAAAGTATTCATAATGATGACACTGTTCTTAACGGACAAATGTCTATATTATAATGAAAGGAGATTCGGCAATTATGATAGTGCTTAAAATTATCGGTTTCGTTATTCTCGGTATTATTGCATTGATAATTTTAGCTTTGTGTGTAAAAGTTAAAATTTTTGCCGAGTATTCCGAAGTTGATACACATATAAATCTTAAATGGTTATTTCTTACGATACCAATTTTTCCAATGAAAAAAACATCTGCGGAAAATAAATCTGATACTTCACAAGCTGTTGATGACACATCTGTTGACACAAACATAAGTGAAGAGTCGGTTTCATCTTCAATCGCTGAAAATATTGCTTCTGATGATGGTGTTGACGTTAATGATACAGATAATACAACGACCGAAACAGATGCTCCGGCGGCTTCTTCTAAGAATTCGGCAGGTAAGGATTTTCTGAAATTATTTTATAATTCCCACGGTATTGACGGAATATTGCTTTTAGTTCAGCGTTTGTTTAACTGCATTGGCACATTTATGGGCAAGCTGATGCATTCTCTTGTAATTGAAGAGTTATATATTGATGTAATGTGTAATAAAGGTGATGCCGCTTCTACGGCTATTTATTACGGTGAGGTTTGCTCTGCATTGTTCCCAATGCTCGGTGCTTTGATTTCAAAATACAAGGTCAGGAAATATGATATAAATGTTTATCCTGATTTCCTTGCAAGACATTCATCTGCATCATTTGCTGTTTCAATGCATTTGTATCCTATATATCTTATAGGTATTACCTTATCATTCGGAATTAAATTGATTTTCAAGGTTTTGTTGAATTCAATTATAAAATTGATAAAATACTCAAAAAACATAAAAAATACAAAAAATACAGCCGACAAAACTAATTCGGTTAAAAATACTCAGAAAGTGAGATAATGATATGAAAGAACAGTCAGCAGCAGGAATTCTTTCCACAACAATTGAAAAAGTACGTCAGTTGGTTGATGTCAGCACAATCGTAGGTGAGCCTATTGCATTGTCAAATGAAATTACGGTTATTCCCGTATCTAAGGTTACATACGGTTTTGCATCAGGCGGCTCCGATTTCCCCTCTAAAAACAACAATCAACTTTTTGGCGGTGCAGGCGGTGCCGGTGTTACTATTAATCCCGTTGCATTCCTTATCCTTAAAGACGGTGAAGTAACTCTTAAACACATTACTTCTAACGATAATGCAGCAGAACGCTTTGTAAATATGGTTCCTGAAGTTATTGATAAAGTAAGTGATGTTGTATCAAAGGTTAAGTCCGGCGAGAAATAAAAATTGTTTTATTTTATATTCAGATTAAAGGTTGATGAGAAAAATCTCATTAGCCTTTGATGTGTTGTATTAAGATATTTTATAGCGGAAGGTAATTTATGGCAGAATTAATCAGATTACAAAAATATATGGCTGATTGCGGTGTTGCATCTCGCAGAAAATCGGAAGAGCTTATTGCTGCCGGAAAAGTTAAAGTAAACGGACTTGTAGCATCAATCGGCGATAAAATAGATCCGAAGCATGACACAATCAGTGTCAACGGAAGAAAGCTTACAAAGGATAAGAATTACGTATATATTATGCTTCACAAACCCCGTGGCTACGTAACTACCATGAGTGATGAAATGGATAGAAAATGTGTAGCTGAGCTTGTTCAGGATGTTGGGAAGAGAATATATCCTATCGGCCGACTTGACAGAGATTCTGAAGGTTTATTACTTTTTACAAATGACGGTGAGTTTGCCAATGCCATGACTCATCCCTCCCGTCATATTGCTAAAACATACCGCGTCAGTGTAAAACCTGCCATTACAGAGGATCAACTTACCGTTCTTACGTCGTCCATGATGATAAACGGTAAAAAGACATTACCTGCAGATGTAAGAATTATCAATAAGGAAAGCGATAAAACAACCCTTGAGATAATTTTATATGAAGGAAAAAACAGACAAATCAGACGACTTTGCGAGGAAGCCGGTCTTGAAACAGCAAGACTTAAAAGACTTGCTATGGGACAGCTCAAATTAGGCGGATTAAAAGTCGGTGAATACAGACATCTTACTCATGAAGAAGTAAGCCTTCTTAAAAGACAGTCGGGATGTTATTGATTTAGGAGAAGTATTATGGTTAGAAGTATGACAGGATACGGAAGAGCCGTTGAAACTATCGGCCCTTTGACTGTTACCGTTGAAATCAAGAGTGTAAATCACAGATATTTTGAATTTACACCTAAGGTGTATAGAGCATATTCATTCCTTGAAGAAAAATTAAAGTCATTCGTTCAACAGTCAGTTTCAAGAGGTAAGGTTGATGTCTTTGTACAGATTGAGTCGGATGATGTTGATGATTGTGTCGTTCAGGTAAATCATTCATTAGTTTCAGGATATATTAATGCTTTCAAGGAAATTTCTGAAAGATATGACATTGAAGCTGATGATGCATTTGAGATGCTTGTTTCCAAATCAGATATTTTTACAGTCAGAAAAGCGCCTGCGGATGAAGAGGCTATATGGGAATGCGTTAAAAACGTTACAGAAAAAGCACTTTCAGCTTTCATTTCTATGAGAGAGCGTGAAGGTGAAAAGTTAAAGAATGATGTACTTTCAAGAGCAGACAGCATTCTTGATATGGTTTCATTTATTGAAATGCGTTCTCCTGAAACTGTTAATGAATATAATGAAAAGCTTAAAAATAGAATAAGAGAGCTTATTGAAGATGTAAATGTAGATGAACAGCGACTTCTTACTGAGGCTGCAATTTTTGCAGATAAGATTGCCGTTGCAGAAGAAACGGTTAGACTCAGAAGTCATATTGAACAGCTGCATACGTTTTTTGATGCAAGTGAGCCCATTGGAAGAAAGCTTGACTTTCTTGTTCAGGAAATCAACAGAGAAGCTAACACAATAGGATCAAAGGCTTCGGATATAGAAATTGCAAGAAATGTAATTGATATTAAATCTGAGGTTGAAAAAATCCGTGAACAAATTCAGAATATTGAATAACTGGAGATTTTATGAAGCTTATTAATATTGGGTTTGGTAATTTAGTAAACAGCGATCGTGTAATTGCTGTTGTTGCACCTGATTCAGCTCCTGTTAAAAGAATTATTCAGAATTCAAAAGACTCGGGCAGATTGATTGATGTAACTCAGGGCAGAAAAACTATGTCTGTTATTTTTACAGACAGTGAACACGTTATATTATCTTATATGAGGCCTGAAAAATTTTCAGATAAGATCAGTGAATCAGTTTCAGATATTGAGGGAGAATAATTTTTATGAGTAGTAATAAAGGTGCGATTTATGTAATTTCAGGACCTTCAGGTTCAGGAAAAAATACTGTTTTTGACGGGCTTAATGCACTTACGGACAATGTTTCTCAGACTGTTTCTGTAACAACCCGTCCACCCAGAAGTGATGAAATAAATGGAAAAGACTATTATTTTGTGTCTAAAGAAGAATTTCTTAAAAAAGTTGAAGCCGATGAATTTATTGAATATGTAAAATACGGTGAAAACTATTACGGAACGCTCAAAAGTGAAGTTGAAAGACTGGTAAACATAGGAAAAAATGTTATTCTCGTTATAGAGGTTCAGGGGGCAGGAAATATTAAAAAGGCTTTTCCTGAAGCTACAACAATATTTTTACTGCCACCATCAATTGATGAACTCAGAAAACGTATTGTGGGTAGAGGCGAAAACACAGATGATGAAGTAAATCTGAGAATAAGTATCGCTTTTGAAGAAATGAAATTAAAAGATAATTATGATTATCAGGTTGTTAATGACGACCTTGATATCTGTATTAAAGAAGTTTATAAAATTATTTGCGAAAAATCAGTATAAGGAGTAAATTATTATGATTAACATTGACATGAAACCTCTTCTTAAAGGCGGCATAAGCAGATATTCTCTTGTTGTTGGTGTGGCAAAGCGTTCAAGAGAAATTGCAGATGAAGCAAAGGAAAATAAGGAAATTATTGTTGAAAAGCCCGTAACTCTTGCTGTTGAAGAGCTTCTTGACGGATTATATACAATTAATGAACCGGATGATGACCATAAGTTCTGAGGTGTAAGCTTTGTCTTGTAAACAAATCGCTCTTGTCGGAATAGAGAACTGTCTTTATAGCTTTGATACATTATATTCGTATCAAATCAGCGATGAATTGTATTCTTTTGTGCAAAAAGGTATGAGAGTTCTTGTGCCTTTCGGAAAAGGAAATTCGCTGCGTCAGGCATTTATTTTTGATATTGTTGATGCTACGGAAGACAGAGTTGAGGGCGGACTTAAATTTATTCATTCAGTTCTTGACAGTGTCCCTATTCTTTCTGATGAATTGATTTTATTGTCAAGATGGATAAAAGAAAGATGCTTTTGTACTTATTTCACAGCGGCTAAAGCATTGCTTCCCGGCGGAATGTGTCTTAAAACTGAAAAGGTTTATACTTGTGCAAAAGACATAGCTCCTGAAGTTTTTGACACTCTTGATTCTGACAGTAAGAATATTTTGCTATTTCTCAGAAAAAAGAAAGATTTTACACGTGAAAGTATTATTCTAAAAAAGCTTGGCTTGGAAAAGTCAACTCTTATATTGAAAAAGCTGACAGCTGAAGGTCTTTTGATTGAATCAAGTGATGCATTCAGGCATGTAGCTGATTTAACAGTTCAATTGATAAGATTGAATTCCCGATATGAGCAGTCAGATTTTACCTGTTTTACAGAAAAACAGCAGAGTGTTATTGATACTCTGCAGGATATCGGAGCCGCCTCTGTTAAGGAGCTTTGTTATTTTACCGGCGTATCAGAGTCTGTTATTAAAAATCTGATATCTAAAGAAATTTGTGAAGCGTTCAGTGCCACTGTGCAACGTGAAGTGAAGCCCATAAATAAAGAGTTGAATTATAAAAAGCCTGTTCTTTCCTCTCAGCAGAAAAAGGTATATGAGGCTATGTATAAGGCTTATAAGGAAAAGACCTTCAATTCTGCGTTACTGTTTGGTGTTACTGGCAGCGGTAAAACCAGCTGTTATCTTGAGCTTATAGATGCTGTACTTGATGACGGCAGGAATTGCATTGTGTTGGTGCCTGAAATATCGTTGACGCCACAGACCTTCAATATCTTTTCCTGCAGATACGGAGATAAGGTTGCTGTGCTTCATAGCGGATTATCCATCGGTGAACGCCATGATGAATGGAAGCGGATTAAAAACGGTGAAGTCAGAGTAGTAATCGGCACAAGGAGTGCTGTTTTTGCACCAATTGATAATATCGGTCTTATTATTATCGATGAAGAGCAGGAGCATACTTATAAATCTGAAATGTCACCTCGCTATAATGCAAAGGATGTAGCACGTTTCAGATGCGGTTACCACAACGGTTTTCTTGTGTTAGCTTCAGCAACTCCTTCTGTGGAAACTTATGCCAGAGCGAAAAGCGGGCAAATGCTGCTTTGTGAACTTGATTCCCGATTTGGTTTTGCAGTATTACCTGATGTATATACTGTTGATATGACTGATAAAACCTTGCTCTCAGGTTACTTTTCTATTAGTGATCCTCTTGCTGATGAAATCAGAACTAATCTTGCAAGAAATGAACAGTCAATTCTTCTTGTAAACAGAAGGGGATATAATACCTTTGTTGTTTGCAGTGAATGTAAAAAGGTTGTTACTTGTCCTAAATGCAGTATTTCTATGACGTATCATTCAGCAAATAACAGGCTGATGTGTCATTATTGCGGACATTCTGTACCGTTTCTTGAATTTTGCCCGTCTTGTTCAGCGGAAAATATCAGATATTCCGGTTTTGGTACGCAAAGAGTTGAACAGGAATTAAAAATTCGCTTTCCCGAAGCAAGAATTCTGAGAATGGATGCGGATACTACAGCAGTTAAAAATTCTCATGAAAAAGCATTGACTGCATTTTCTAAAGGTGAATATGACATTCTTATAGGCACTCAGATGGTTGCTAAAGGCCTGGATTTTCCTGATGTTACATTAGTAGGAATAACCTCAGCCGATAAGGAGTTATATAATAACAATTTTAAAAGCAGTGAAAGGTCTTTTGATCTTATTACACAGGTTGTCGGCAGAGCCGGTAGAGGAAAAAAGAAGGGAAGAGCCGTAATTCAGACGGTTTCACCCGATAACCATATAATTGAAATAGCATCTAAACAGGATTATAAGAAATTTTATGCATCTGAAATCAATTTGAGGAAAGCGCTTGTATATCCGCCTTTCTGTGATTTATGTGAGGTCGGTTTTTCCGGGGTTGATTCAGGTTTGGTGTTATCCTGTGCAGAGTTCTTTTTTGAAAATTTGATAAAACTTAATGAAAGTGAACAATTTAATCATAAAATCATTGTGCTTGGGCCTATGCCTCCCAGAGTTTCAAAAATTAATGAGCTTTACAGACAGAGAATTTTGATTAAATGTAAAAATTCCCCATTGTTCAGGCAGATGATAGATATGACATTGAAAGAAGTATATTCGCAGAAATCTTTTAAAGATGTTTCAGTTTATGCGGACATAAATCCCGAAAATCTTAATTAAAGAAGGTTGTTTATTATGGCTATAAGAGCTATCCGAACAGAAGAAGACCCTGTTCTCAGAAAAGTTAGCAGGAAGGTAGAAAATTTTGACGACAGACTTTTCCTTATTTTAGATGATATGAAAGATACCCTCATAAAATCACAAGGGATTGGCCTTGCTGCAGTTCAGATAGGAATATTGAGAAGAATAGTTCTTGTTAAATTTAATGATAAAATAATTGAGCTTATAAATCCTGAAATTACAGAAAGAGAAGGTCAGCAAATCGAAGCTGAGGCTTGTCTTTCAGTTCCGCATAAGGCAGGAAAAACACTTCGACCTATGTCTGTTACAGTTAAAGCTCAGGACAGAAACGGTAAGTGGCATATTTATAAGGGTTCTGAGCTTGAAGCAAGATGCTTTTGCCATGAGCTTGATCATCTTGACGGAAAATTATATGTTGATAATTTAGCTCCCGGTGAAAGCGTTTTCTTTACGAGAGATTATGATTAAGGGTTGTTTTTATGTATAAAGTTGTCTTTATGGGAACACCTGATTATGCTGTTCCTGCATTACAGTGTTTAATAGATTGTGATGAGTTTGATGTAAAGCTTGTTATTTCACAGACAGATAAACCTCAGGGGAGAAAACAGATTATGACACCGCCTCCTGTTAAGCAGTTGGCTTTACAGTATAATCTTCCTGTATATCAGCCTGATACACTTAAAACTGATGAAGCATTTGATAAAATTTCTGAAATTGCTCCTGATTTTATTGTTGTATCAGCTTACGGAAAAATTCTTCCTAAAAGAATACTTGATATTCCTGTTTACGGTTGCGTAAATCTTCACGGCTCACTGTTGCCTAAATACCGCGGTGCTGCTCCTATTCAATGGAGTGTTATTAACGGTGATAAGGTAACCGGTGTTACAACAATGCTTATGGATGTAGGAATTGACACAGGTGATATACTTCTTAAATCGGAAAAAATTATCAGTCCTACTGAAACTGCAGGTGAGGTATTTGATGCATTGGCATCAATGTGTCCTGAAATTCTGCTGAAAACTTTATTCGGTCTTATCGACGGAAGTGTAAAGCCTGTAAAACAGAATGAAGATGATGCAAATTATGTTTCTGTTCTTACAAAAGATATGGCAGAAATTGACTGGAATGATACTTCATTTAATATACATAACAAAGTCAGAGGTATGAATCCATGGCCTGTTGCTAAGACTTGCTATAACGGAAAAGTTCTCAAGGTTTTTGCTACTGAGATCACTTCCCGGAAAACTCAATTGAAAAGCGGCAGTGTTGTTACCGATGACGGTAAAATAGTAGTTGCTTGCTCTGACGGAGTTTTTATTCAAATTAAAGAGCTTCAGTTGGAGGGAGCAAAACGAATGTCTGCTGAAGACTTTTTACGCGGTCATACCTTTGAAAGTGACTATTCATTTATTTCGGAGGTATAAAATATGTTTTTTGATTTTATAAGCATTCCGATTTATCTCGGTTCTTATGTCAGCTATAATTTTAGTTATATCTATATTCTTTTACCTGCAATACTGATATCTTTGTATGCTCAGTTTGCAGTGAAGAGCACCTATTCTAAAATGTCTAAGGTTTATTCAAAAACGGGTTATTCAGGTGCACAGGCGGCATTAGCTGTATTAAGACATTACGGGATTGATGACGTTAGGGTAGAACAATGCTCAGGTAAGCTTTCTGATCACTATGATCCTAAAAATAAGGTTATCAGACTGTCTGAAGGCGTTTTTTCATCAACTTCAATTGCAGCAATAGGAATTGCTTGTCACGAAGCCGGTCACGCAGCACAGCATGCTATGGGATATCTGCCAATTAAGCTCAGGAATACTGTTCTTCCGATTTGTAAAATCGGTTCCTATGCCGGAATTCCTCTTGCTTTTCTTGGCTTAGCACTGAGCTTTGATACTTTGATTTTAGTAGGAATAGCACTTTATGCTACTGTAACTTTATTTCAGATTATAACTTTGCCCGTTGAATTGAATGCAAGCTCAAGAGCAATAGCAGTAATTAATGAAGTCGGTTTGTTGCGAGATGAAACTGAAATTCAGGGTACAAAAAAAGTTTTAAGAGCAGCTGCAATGACTTATGTAGCCGCTATGATATCATCACTTGCAAACCTGCTCAGGTTTATGTTGATTATTTCAAGACGCAGAAAGTAAATTTATCGGGAGTCTATATGGCAGATGTAAGAAATATTGCTGTAAAAATTTTAACTAAATTGGAACTTCAGAAGGCTTATTCTTCTATAGCAGTTTCTGATTTGTTGAAGAATTATGATGTTCAGGATAAAAGAGATACTTCATTTATTATCAATCTGGTTTATGGGGTACTTGAGCATAAGCTTACTCTTGATTATAATATCGGACTTTATTTAACCGGAAAAACATCGAAGTTAAAAAATGATTTGCTTAATATTCTTCGTGTCGGTGCTTTTCAGATTTTATATCTTGATAAAATTCCTGTCAGTGCGTCTGTTAATGAAGCGGTTAAATCAGCAAAGAAGAACGGTTGTGCTTATGCTTCAGGTATGGTAAATGCTGTACTCAGAAAAATTTCGAAAAACGGAATTATTCTTCCTGAAGGTAATGATATTGAATATCTCAGCATAAAATACTCGGTTTCTCCATCTATAGTCAGAATGCTGACAGATGATTATGATAAGAATACTGTTATTTCTTTTTTTGAGGCATTTGAAGGCAGAAGACCGATATATATAAGACGAAATATTCTTAAATGCACTGAAGAGCAAATGATATGCTCTTTAGTAAATTGCGGTGTTGAAGTCAAAAAAACAAATATAGATAATTGTTATTCTATTGCTCACAGCGGAGATATCACTAAGCTTGAAGCGTTTTCTGACGGATGGTTTTATGTTCAGGATATGTCTTCGCAGATTTGCTGTAAATTACTCGGAGCAAAAAAAGGTGATTTTGTTGTTGACTGCTGTGCTGCTCCCGGTGGAAAGTCTTTTACCATATCTCAGTATATTGAAAATGAAGGAACAGTAATTTCTTGCGATATTCATGAACATAAGACGTTACTCATTAAAAAGACCTCCGAAAAGCTCGGTCTCAGTGTTATTGATACTGTATGCAGTGATGCCAGAGAGCTTAACCAAAAAGGCTATAAAGCAGATAAAGTTCTTTGTGATGTGCCTTGCTCTGGACTCGGTGTAATGGGAAGAAAGCCTGAAATCAGATATAAGTCGGCAGAAGAATTAAAAAATTTGCCTGAATTACAAAAGGAAATTCTTTTTTCTTGTGCTGAAATGGTAAAAGACGGAGGCACTCTCATATATTCAACCTGTACTCTGAATAAATCAGAAAATGAGGAAGTATGTGAAGCGTTTTTACGTGAATTTCCCGATTTTTCGATTTCCAGTGACTCAGTTTATCGTGAGCTTACAGATAGATTTCTCACTGTTTTTCCGGATAAAAACGGCGGTGACGGTTTTTTTATTGCTAAATTTGTCAGAGGTAAGATATGAAGAAAGATATTCTTTCAATGAATTTGCAAGAGCTTACTGAAGAAATTGTAGCTCTTGGACAGCCGAAATTCAAAGCATCTCAGATATACCGTTGGTTACATAAAGCTTTTGTTACTGATTTTTCTCAGATGTCCGACATTTCTTTGGATTTACGACGTATTCTTGATGACAATTTTGTCATATTTAAGTGTACTATTGAAAAAAAACTTGTTTCGGAGTATGATGGAACAATCAAATATTTATTCCGTCTTGATGACGGTGAATATATTGAAACTGTACTGATGAAATACAAGTACGGTTATTCCGTTTGTGTTTCTTCTCAGATTGGATGCAGAATGGGTTGCACTTTCTGTGCTTCCACGCTGTCCGGTGTTGTAAGAAACCTTCGTTCTTCTGAAATTTTGTCGCAGATATATGCTGTCAGCCGTGATAATGACATCAGGGTATCTCATATTGTTTTAATGGGTATGGGAGAGCCTCTTGATAATTATGATAATGTTATTAAATTTGTAAGATTAGTTTCTGATGCTAACGGACAGAATATCAGTGTAAGGCATATTTCATTATCAACCTGTGGAATAGTTCCGGGTATATATAAATTGATGAATGAGGATTTGCAGCTAACTTTGTCAATTTCTCTTCATGCTCCTAATGATACTCTTCGTACTGGTATGATGCCTGTTAATAAGAAATGGCAGATTAATGAGCTACTGTCAGCCTGCCGTGATTATACAAGAAGAACGTCCAGACGAATTTCATTTGAATATTCACTTGTAAACGGTGTTAATGATACAACAGAATGTGCTGATCAGTTATCAAAAATTCTTAAAGGTATGCTTTGTCACATTAATCTTATTCCTGTTAACGAAGTTACAGAAACCGGATGTAAGAAAAGCACTCCCGAAAGAGTAAAAAGATTTGCTGATTATCTGACTAAACAGGGATTCAATGTTACAGTCAGAAGGGAATTGGGAGCAGATATTAATGCAGCCTGCGGTCAGCTTCGCAGAACTGTTCAAAATAATAAATAGGGAAGGAGAGATATGATGCAATATTCTATGAAGACAGACAAGGGTTTTGTACGGGATATTAATCAGGATAATTGCTTTCTTACTGTTTTTAATGAGAATTGTTGCTTTGCTGTCGTTTGCGACGGTATGGGCGGACCAAATGCAGGCGATATTGCATCTGAAATTGCCATTAAAAACATTTCTGAAAGATTTGTTGCCGGATGGCGCCGTAATATATCTCTTGCTTCAGTGAAAAATTTGCTTACTACTGCAATAAGTGCAGCAAATATATGTATTTTTGATGCTGCAGCAGAAAATAAAGATTATGCAGGAATGGGTACAACTTGTGTTGCAGCTGTTTGTCTTGATGACAGCATAGTTATTGCTCACATTGGTGACAGCCGTGCATATCTCATAAATAGTGAAATCAAACAGCTTACCAAGGATCATTCTTTGGTTCAGGAGCTTGTTGATAAAGGTGAAATTTCTGAAATAGATGCAGAAACTTTTCCTTATAAGAACGTTATTACCCGTGCTCTCGGTATTAATGAGCATGTGGATATTGATTTCAGTGAATTTAATCTTACTGATAGCGATAAAATTTTACTTTGCAGTGACGGACTTACTAATTTCGTCAAAGAAAATAAAATTTGTGAGATTATTAAATCTCATAGCATAAAAGATGTTGCTTCAGTTTTAATTGCTGAAGCCAACTCTAATGGCGGCGGTGACAATGTTACTGCTGTTGTGTTTTCAAAATAACGGATGAAGGAGTGTGGTCGATTTGGATAATTATCTCAATAAAATCATAAGCAACAGATATGAAATTCATGAGATTATCGGCGTTGGTGGTATGGCTGTAGTTTATAAAGCATACGATCGTGTTGATGACAGAATTGTTGCTGTTAAAATATTGAAGGATGAATATCTTGCCAGTGAAGAATATAAAATCCGCTTTAAAAATGAGTCAAAGGCTATTTCTGTTCTTAATCACCCCAATGTTGTGAAGGTTTATGATGTTTGTTACGGAGAAAATCTTCAGTACATAGTTATGGAGCATGTAGAAGGAATAACCTTAAAGGAATTTATTGAAAGACAAAAGGTTCTCGACTGGAAAGAGGCTCTTATTGTTGTAGTGCAGATTCTTAAAGCTCTTCAGCATGCACATGATAAAGGAGTAATTCACAGGGATATTAAGCCTCAGAATATTCTTCTTTTATCAAATGCAACTATAAAAGTTACTGATTTCGGTATTGCAAGCTTCAAACGCGGTGAAATTAAATCTCTTGAAGAAAAAGAAGCTATCGGTTCAGTTCATTATGTCAGTCCGGAACAGGCAAGAGGAGAATATACTGACGAAAAGTCTGATATATATTCTGTTGGTGTAGTTTTATATGAAATGCTCACAGGTAAAATGCCTTTTGAAGCTGATGATGAAGATAATGTTGCTCTTATGCAGGTTCAGAATGAGGCTGTTAAGCCTACAATGATTAATCCTTCAATTCCGTTAGGTCTTGAGCAGATTACACTCAGAGCTATGCAGAAAAGTACATCTGACAGATATCAGTCTGCGGCTGAATTTCTCATGGATCTTGATGAGTTCAGAAAAAATCCTGAAATAGTTTTTGATTATGAGTATTTTATCGATAAAAATCCTACAAAATTCATTTCAACTAAAAACGATATTGCACAGGAAAACGGTCCTGTTTTAATTGATGACGAAGAAGATGATGAGGATTATGATGATGACTCAAGAAGCTCTGCATTACCTGTTCTCATTGGTGTTGCTATCTCACTTGTTCTTGTTGTCGGTGTTATAATTTTCGGTGTGTTCGGAAGTACAATAAAGGATTCATTTTCTGATAATTCCTCTGACAAGTCGGAAAGCTTCTTGGAAAAGATTGATATTTTCGGTTTGTTCAGCAAGGATGAAATAGAGGTTCCGAATTTCATTAACATGAAATTTGATGAAGTGCTCGAAAAATATCCTGAGCTTGCTATAGATAACCCTCCTCAGTATGAATATAATTCAACTTACGAAGATGGATATGTTTGTAATCAGTATCCCGAAGCCGGTGATAAGGTTTCTAGGGATACAGTTTTCAAGCTTACTGTTGCAACAAGTGAAGAGATGGTATTGGTGCAGGATGTGGCAGGGAAGACCTCTATAGAAGCTGAATCTATACTTCGTGCTTCAGGTCTTGTTGTTGAGCTTATTCCTCTTACTGATGAATCCAGAGAAGAAGGTATAGTAATTTACACAGAGCCCTCAGGTAATAAATATACTGCATATAAGGGAACTGTCTATGTGTATTATGCCACAGGTAAAAATTCTGCTAATTCATCTGTTGTTCCTAATGTAACAGGTCTTGAGCTTGAGGCTGCTAAACAGAAAATTCTGAATGCAGGACTTCAGGTCGGTGCTATAACTCACGGTGCAAGTGCACCTTCTCTTGAAGGATTTGTAATTAGTCAGACTCCTGATGCATCTACACCTGTCAGCGCAGGTCTTAATGTAAATCTTGTTATTGGTAACGGAATTCCCGCAACAAATACTGCAGTGTTTACAATTTCTCTTCCTACGCTGAATTCTGCAACTCCCAGTGCAATTAAGACTTATCTGAATGATTCTTTCTATGACTCAATAGAGGGTGTAGTTCTTAACGGAGAAAAGTTCCAGCTGAGCTTTACGGGAACCGGAAAAGAGAATACTTTTAAGATTTACGTTGATTCGGTTCTTGTTTATACCGGTGATATCGACTTTACTACAACACCGCCTACAATTTCAAATGTTCACGGATATCAGTTCTCCGCAAAGGTTTCCGTTCCCAATGTTGTAGGAAAAACTCAGGCTGAAGCAGAAGCTATACTTAATGCTGCAGGATTTACAAGAGTTAAGTTCACCAGTGAATACAATTCTGTTATCCCTAAAGGTCTTGTTGCATCTCAGTCACCGATTTACAGCACTACTGCTACGTATTCAACTGCCACAATTGTTACAGTGACTATCAGTGACGGTCCTGATGAAAATGCAACACAGGAAATTACTACAGCTCCCACTGTTTCCGAAACAACAACCCAGGAAACACCTGTAAAGCCTGAAACAACAACTCAGGAAACTACAACTGCCAAGACAGAGGAAACTACTGAGGCAGAAGAAGTTGCTACTGATAGTAATCCTGAATAATAGTTTGCGGTGAAAACTATGTCTTTAATTAAAGGAAAAATAATGCAATCAATCAGCGGCTTTTATTATGTTGAAGCCGCTGATGCGGTATATGAATGTAAGGCTAAGGGGAGTTTCAGGAATAAGAATATATCTCCTTTGGTGGGCGATGATGTTTCTGTTGAAGTTTCGGAAGATAAAGGAACTGTTGTTGCGATTGAAGAACGCAGAAATTTTCTTATAAGACCTCCTGTTGCTAACATCGATATTCTGTTTATTGTTTCTTCTGTAAGCGAACCTAAGCCTAATTTATATGTAATTGATAAACTAAGTGCTTTTGCTAACTTTCACGGTATTCAGCCTGTTATAGTTTTTTCAAAATGTGATCTTGATGATGTTTCTGAATACAGAAATATATACAATAGAAGCGGTATGAAGACGATCTGCTGTTCTTCTGTTGACAAATCAGGTATTAATGAGATTGTTGAATTGATTAACGGAAAAATTTGTGCTTTTACCGGTAATTCAGGTGTCGGAAAATCCAGTATTCTTAATTCAATTATGCCTGAGCTAAAATTGGAAACCCGTGAAATCAGTTCAAAGCTCGGAAGAGGAAAGCATACAACAAGGACAGTCTGTCTTTATAAAATCTGCGGCGGATATATTGCTGATACGCCCGGTTTTTCTTCTCTTGATTTTGTTAATACAACGGAAAGAATTTTTAAAGATGAATTGGCTGATTATTTCCCTGAATTCAGCGAATTCAAAAATGATTGTAAGTTTTCACTGTCTTGTTCTCATATTAACGATAAAGGTTGTGCTGTTGTTAAGGCGGTAAATGACGGATTAATTTCAAAAGAAAGACACGAAAGCTATATCAGAATGTATTCTGAGGTCAAGGATTTTAAAAAGTGGGAATAAATTTATTTCTGACATGCACTCTTTGATTTTATACAGCGTAATATATACTGTATAACGGATTTTCCGTTTTCGTATTATTAAGCTTATATGAGGTGCAGTATGAAAAAGCATAATTGTTCCAAAGGATTTGTAGTAATCAGTTTTGGTTTAGGCTTGTTTTTGTCATACTGTTTTCCGAGTAAGGTGCTTATTATTGCTTTAGCTTTAATTCTTATCGGAGCCGGCATAATCCTGTTAAAATCCTGATTGAAAGGGTGCCTTTATGAGAGTTTTTGTTTTCAGCAGTCCTATTTTTATCAGAAAAATATTCAGAATTTTTTATAAGGAATAATAGATTATGAAGTTAAGGAGAATAAAATTAAGCTCTTTGAAAAATACCAGAGATCTTGGAAATATACCTGCTTTGGAAGGTAAAAGAATAATTTCTCATAAGTTAATCAGAAGCGGTCTTCTTGCAAAGGGTAAGGCTTGTGATGTTAATAAGCTTATTTCCGATTATAATATAAAAAAAGTTATTGATTTGCGTACTGATGCTGAAATCAATGAAAAACCTGAAGTTTTGCCTGAAAATGTTAAGTACATAAGGATACCGATGCTTGATGACAGTTACCTTGGTATTGCTCGTGATGAATACTCAATTCAGTGTTGGTTTAATTTGTTCAAGGATTGCTCAAGGGAACCTGAAGAAGTTTTTTATGATATGTATGAAATGCTTGTTTTCAGTGAGCGTTCTAAAAAATTAATCCGTGAAATTTTTGATATATTTCTTGCTGATGATGAAGGAAGTATTTTATGGCATTGCAGTGCAGGTAAGGACAGAGTTGGTGTTGTAACAATGCTTTTGTTAACGGCTCTCGGTGTTAAACGAGATGTTATAATTGAAGATTTTCTTGCCACTAATGTTTTTACTGTCGCTGAAATTCTTAAAATGAGAATTTTTTCTCCTTTTGTTATTAAGGAAAGAAGACTGAGAAAATGTCTGAATATTTTAATGACAGTGAAAAGCATGTATCTTGAACGTATATTTCTGAAAATTGATAAGGAATATGACGATATTTTCGATTTCTTTTATAAACAGTACGGTGTTTCTTATGATGAAATTATGAAACTCAGAGAAAAATATCTTCAATGAAAGTGGTTATTATGAAAAATAATGATATCAATATCAGAGATCCGTTTATCCTGGTTAAAGACGGAAAGTATTATATGTACGGAACCAGAGGGGCAAATTTCGGACAGGGCACCAAAGGTTTCGACGTATATGTCGGAACAGACCTTGAAAATTGGAGTGCGCCTGTAGAGGTGTTTAATTCTGAAAAATATTCATTGAATAAAAATGCAAATTGGGCTCCTGAAGTTCATTTTTATAACGGTAAATATTATATGTTTGCTACATTTGAGCAGGAAAACGGTTTCAGAGGAACATATTCACTTGTTGCTGATAAGCCTGAAGGACCTTTTATGCCTTGCTCTGAAGGCGCTCTGACTCCGTATGATTGGTGGAGTCTTGACGGAACCTTATACGTTGGCAAAAACGGTAAGCCTTATCTGGTATTTTGCCATGAACACGTACAGATTAAGAACGGAACCGTTTGTTACGTTGAGTTGGATAAGGATATTAAGAGAACTGTAGGTGAACCCGTGCTTTTATTCAGCGGCTCTGATGCATACGGTGCAGTTTATAAAGAGGACAACGGCTACGTTACCGACGGACCTTTCTTATACCGAGGAAAAAATGACAGACTTTATATGATATGGTCTTCAATTGTAAATCATCGTTATTATCAGTGTCTTGCTGTATCCGAAAACGGAGAAATTGACGGTAAATGGACTCAGCTTGAGCCTATGTTTACTGATGATGGCGGTCACGGCATGGTTTTTACGGACTTTAACGGCAATCTCAGACTTACACTTCATTGTCCTAATGAGCAGCCCTTGGAAAGACCTGTGTTTTTTGATATATATGATACAGGTGAAAGACTTTCAATAAAATAAAATTAAGCGGCTCCGTGTTCGGTGCCGCTCATTTTTTATTTAAGTATATTATTTTTAAAAATCTGAGTCAATTCATACATCTGACGGATTTCCGCTTTTCTGTTATCGGTAAATTCTGCTTTATTTCTTGCTCTGCTGTCTATGTTAATATCAAGACCTTCAAGAGAAAGGTAGTATTTTGCATTTACAGGATAACACTGACATTCTGCTACAGAGAAAAATCCGACAAAATTCTGAATCATTTCTGCCTTTTCGGGATTTTCGTTATAAATCTTACACAACTCAACGTAAAGCTCAGGATGGAAATTTGCCATAACGCCTGAAAAGCCGGAGCAACCAAGTTTAAGTGAGTCTAAAAGTGTTGCAGAGTTTGCATTGTATATCTTTAAATTAGAGCCTTTAACGGCTTCTAATTTATTCTTAATCATACCGATATCACAGCAGGTATCTTTGAGGAATTGATATTTTCCTGTTTGTGCCATTCTTTCAAGCACGTACGGAGTAAGAATTCTCTTATAGGGGTAAGGACATTCATAAACGCCAAGACCGATTTCCTGAATACCTGAAGCAACGTATTCCATATTTTTGAGAAGAATATCATCGCTTTCATCAGCCTTTGCAAATCTGTTTGAAATGAAGACGTAAGCATCAATGCCGCAATCAATAAATTTATTTGCTTCACAAATCTGCGTATCAAGGTCATCGCTTGTGTGACCGCTTGCTATTATTGATACACCTTCAGGTTTGTGTGCCATAATAAATTTTAGTAATTCAAGCCTTTCTTCAAAAGAGAGAAAGAATATTTCACTTGACTGGCAAATTGCAAATATGCCCTCAACACCGCGTTCTTTATACCAATGAAGAAGTTGTTCAACAGCATTGTAATCAATTTTATTGTCGGATGTATATGGTGTTATCATTGTAGGATAAACACCGTTAGGAATGTTTTTAATCATATTAATTCTCCTTATATCATTATACTCATTAGTATAAAACTAAAATTGATTTTGTCAATAATTTATTATTATTGAAATTTAATTTAATTAGTGATAAACTAAATTTGGTGATTTAAATGGGAATTTTTGAAGGAATGCTTATTACTTCGGATTTTGACGGTACGCTTACTGACTCAAAAGGTTGCATACCTGAAGTAAATATTGAAGCTATCAGGTATTTTATTAATGAAGGCGGTAAATTTACCGTATCAACAGGAAGAACCAAAGCCGGTTTTCATAATTTCAGCAGTGAAATAATTAATGCTCCTGTTTTACTCGGAAACGGTGCCATGGCTTATGATTATTCAGAGCATAAAGTTTCCTTTGTGAACGGTATTTCTGCTGATGCTATTGAAATTCTTGAAATTATAATGGAAAGATTTCCTCAGATCAGCATGGAGCTTTATGCCGTTGACGACAAATCTTACGTTATTAATCCTAATATTAACAGCATTAATCATTTCAAAGGTCTAAAAATTGCTGATTATAAGGTTGTTGATAAGCTTGAGAGAAGTTATTTCCCTATGGTGAAAATTATGCTCAGCGTTGAAGATAAGACTCATGAGGTTCAGCAGTTTCTTTCTGAAATAAATCTTGGAGAAATGAAATATATTCCTTGTAACGGCTCGTATATTGAAATACTCAGCTTATCAGCAGGTAAGGGAAGAGCATTGCATCAGCTTGCCGATTTTCTGTCGATTGATAAAGCTAAGGCATATTCTATCGGTGACGGCTCCAATGATGTTGATATGCTTGAGGATGCAAGTATAGGTTTTGTTCCGTCAAGCGCAGATAAGCTTGCCGCCGAAAAAGCAGATATTATCGTATGCTCAAGTGATGAGGGTGCCGTTGCAGGCGCAATTTCATATCTTAAAAATAAAGTGTTATCAGAATAAAAAGTCATTGTCAGCTCTGATTGTATCGCAGATTTCCCGCACAGTCAGGGCTGTTTGTTTTGCGAACAGATATTCTTCATTATTAAAATCCGGAGTATTGCACATTCCCTTGAAAAAATCTATTTCGCCGGACATAATTTCGTCACGTGAAACCTCTTCGTCGATTAAAAGGATTTTTTCATTTTTGTTGCAGAAGTATAAGCCTGTTATCTGAGAAACAGATGAAAATTTTAATGTTCCCTTATCGCCGATGATTTCAGAATATGAATATGTCTGACCAGCCTTAGAATAGTTAAGGACACAGGCATGATTTTTATATTTCAGAATTGCAGTACCTGCGGCATCGCAGCCGTTTTCAAGGAAAATACCGTCGCTGATAATTTTCTGAGGCATACCGAATAATGCTGCAGCGAGATACAGATTATAAACGCCAATATCCATAAGACAGCCGGTGTGCATTTCAGGATTAAATATATTCGGGTTTTTACCTTCGCAATAAAGAGGATATTTTGACGACAATTGATAAAAATCAAAATGCGATGAACGGATATTGCCCAGTGACTCTAACTTATTCTGAATAGCTCTGAAGCCTTCAGTGTGAATTGTCATAATGGCTTCTGCATATACAAGTCCATTTTCTTCGGACAGATTAAAAAGCTCAATCATCTGTTCTTTGGTTGTAGTTGCCGGCTTTTCACATATAACGTGCTTTCCTTTTTTTAGAAAAAATTTGCTCTGTTCGTAGTGAAATTTATTGGGACTTGCAATATAAACAGCATCAATTTCCTTGTCATTAGCCAATGCTTCTAAATCAGTATAATATTTTTCACAAAAATGTTTTTTTGAAAATTCTTCAGCCTTTTTCAGATCTCTTGAATAAACAGCACTTAATTTCATATCTTTTACAGTATTTGCAGATGAAATGAATTTTTCCGTTATCCATGATGTACCGATTGTTGCATAATTCATATTTTCTTGCTCCAATTTTAGTATTTGCTTAAATATAACATATTTTTTTATAAAATAATACAGTTTTTGTGGACATTTTTGAAAATAAATAATATAATTATATTCAAATTGATTAAGGAGTGATATTAATGCCCTCTGTCAGACCTTATAATGAAAATGATAAGGAAAGAGTACAACAGATTTGTCTTGCAAATGCAGAATGTCTTAATGAGCCTGAAGATACACAGAAGTACATACTTCTTATGTATTGTAACTATTATATTGAACAGGAACCTTCAAATTGCTTTGTTGCTGTTAATGATAATGATGAAGCTATAGGTTATATTATCTGTGCTGAGAATTATGATAATTACGAAAAGAAGTTTCTTGAGGTTTATATGGATCAGTGTTCAGCTATCAGTCCTAAACGTTATGTAGATGCAAAGCTTGATTTGCTTTCACATTCAATGTTTAAAAAAGAGCATTCTGCTCATTTTCATATTGATATCGATGAAAATTATCAGCGAATGGGCATTGGATCTTTGCTCATTAGTACTCTTAAGGCACATCTCAGAAGAAAGAATATTAAGAGTATGATGATGGTATGCGGTGAAGATAACGAAAATGCAAAAAGCTTTTACAGAAGAAACGGATTTAAGGATCTTATCACTACAAAAATGGGACATGCTATGGCATTGGAATTTGATGACTGATGAATACTGTTTTTTCTGAAATTAACTTAAATAGAATAGAATATCTTATCCGTGAAAGCGGAAAATATATGCTTACGGCATCTGATATTGAATGTGATAATGAATTGCTGAAGCAAAAAAGTAATTCTGCCGATTTTGTTACAGTTTTTGATGAAGGTGTTCAGGAGCGTTTGATTAAGGGTATTCTCGAAATTTTTCCCTTTGCTAAGTTTTTTGCCGAGGAAAAAGAAAATTTTGCAGAAGATACTGAAAACGGACTGTGTTTTGTTATTGATCCTATTGACGGCACTGCAAACTTTATTCACGAACTAAAAATGTCATCTATATCTGTTGCCGGTATTCTTGACGGTGAAGCTGTTTTCGGTTCTGTTTATAATCCTTACAATGATGAACTGTTTATTGCTGTAAAAGGTCAAGGTGCCTATCTTAACGGTAAAAAAATTAATGTTTCTGAACGTGAACTGCAATTTTCCCTTATCTCCTTCGGTACATCTCCATATAAGAAGAGTGAATATGCTGATGTCGGTTTTGAAATAGCTAAAGCTATGTTCAATAATTGCGGAGATATCAGAAGAAGCGGCAGTGCTGCAATTGATATGGCAAATGTGGCTTGCGGTAGGCTTGACGGATTTTTTGAATGTATTCTTTCTCCGTGGGATTATGCCGCAGGATATGTATTAATTACTGAAGCGGGCGGTAAAGTTACTGATTTTGACGGAGATATTGTAAGTTTTAATTCACCGTCACCGCTTTTATGTTCTAACGGTTTTATTCATAATAAGCTTAAAGCTTTAATTGATAAATTAAAATAACGGAGGTTAAAAATTATGGCTAATATTCTTGATCGCTTCAAAGAAGGCGGAGAAGAGAAAAAAGTTATTGACACAAATAAAAAAGTAAAGGTTGGTATCATAGGTACAGGCTGGATAGCTGAGGCTCATGTAGCAAATTATCTGAAGTGTCCTGATGTTGAAATTGTTGCTGCTGCTGATCTTGTACCCGGTAAGGCTGAGAAATTCTGTAAGGATAACGGTATTGAAGGTATAAGACTTTACCCTGACCATAAGTCAATGATTGATGCTGAGGAGCTTGATGCTGTAAGTGTTTGTACTTATAACAGAACTCATGCAGAATGTACTATTTATGCTCTTGAGCATGGTATAAATGTTCTTCTTGAAAAACCTATGTGTGTTACTCTTGAAGAGGCAGTTGATATCTGTCGCGCTGAAAAGAAGAGCGGTAAAATTCTTTCAATCGGCTTCCAGCCCAGATTTGACGAGAATATGAAAATGGTTAAGAAGATTGTTGAGTCAGGTGAACTCGGCGACGTTTATTATATTCAGACCGGCGGCGGCAGAAGAAGAGGTATTCCTACTCCTTACGGCACAAGCTTTATTGAGGATAAGACAGCTGGTATAGGTGCTCTTGCTGATATAGGCTGTTATTCTCTTGATATGGTTCTTAATGCTGTCGGTTATCCCAAGCCTCTTACTGTATCAGGCTATACATCTGCCTTCTTCGGTAAGGATCCCGCAACCTTCCCCGGTCATCCTGAATATGCTGAGCTTTTCGGTGTTGATGATTTTGCTGCTGCATTTGTTCGTCTTGAGGGCGGAATTATACTTGACTTCCGTATTTCCTGGGCTATGAATCTTGACACTCCCGGTGATACAATTATTCTCGGTACTAAAGCAGGTCTTCGCATTCCTTCAACAGAATGCTGGAACGGTAGTATCGGCGGTCCTCTTAAAATTTATAGAACTATTGCAGGCAGTGATGTTGAAACAATGGTTCCCGAAAGAGAAACTAAAGAGGATAATTTCTATAGCAAGATCCGTCTGTTTATTGATGCCGTTAAGGAAGGCGGTTGTGCTCCCGTGCCTTCAAGTCAGATTATTTACAATCAGGCTATTATTGACGGTATTTCAAGATCTGCAAAGTGCGGAAGAGAAGTTACTGTTGAAATTCCCGAAATATAAATTATGATAAAAGAATATCTTGAATTGGGACAAATTGTTTCTACTCACGGTATTAAAGGAGAGTTTCGCTTAAATCCATGGTGCGACTCTCCTGAGTTTGCTGTCAGATTTAAAACAGTTTATCTCGGAAAAAGTGAAAAAATAAAAAAAAGAGTTAATGCTTGCCGTCCGCACGGTAACATTGTTATTATGAAGCTTGAAGGTGTTAATTCTATTGAAGAAGCAGAGAAGCTTCGTAATACTATGGTTTATATCAGAAGGGAAGATGCAAATCTTCCTGAAGGTACTTGGTTTATTGAAGAGCTTGTCGGATGTAAGGTATATGATGCTGATAATTCGCAGTATTACGGCATTCTCTCAGAAATTTCAACAACCGGCGCAAATGATGTGTGGCATATTGTCAGTGATGATGAAAAAGAATATCTTATACCTTCTGTAAAAGAAGTTGTCATTGATGTTGATGTAATTAATGAGAAAATTCTCATAAGACCATTGAAAGGTATTTTTGACGATGCGGTTTGATATTCTTACATTATTTCCTGAAATGTGCAGCAGTGTTTATTCGGAAAGTATTATAGGTAGAGCTGTATTAAAGGGTATTCTTGAAATTAAAGCTCATAATATCCGTGATTATTCTGCTGATAAACACAGACGTGTTGATGACACCCCTTATGGCGGTGGGATGGGAATGCTTATGCAGGCTCAACCGATTTACGATTGTTATAAAGCTGTATGTGATGATATCTGCAAAAATCCACATGTGATTTATATGTCACCAAAAGGTAAAGTTCTTACACAGGATAAAGCGAGAGAGCTTTCAGCACTTGAAAATATTGTTGTTTTATGCGGTCATTATGAAGGTGTTGATGAGCGAGTTCTTGAGGAAATTGTTGATGAGGAGATTTCTGTTGGCGATTACGTGCTTACCGGCGGAGAATTACCGGCGCTTGTTCTGATTGACTGTGTTGCAAGAATGGTTGACGGTGTTCTGCCTAATGAAGAAGCGTTTTCATGTGAAAGTCATTATAACGGACTTCTTGAACATCCTCAGTACACAAAGCCCTATGAGTGGAATAACAAGAAGGTTCCCGATGTGTTGATTTCAGGCCATCATGCAAATATTGAAAAGTGGAAGCATGAGCAATCACTGATTGCGACATTTAATAAAAGACCGGAGTTGCTTGAAAAAGCTAATCTGACAAAAAATGATAAATTACTGCTGGACAAGTTAAAAAACAAGTAGTTGTTTTGGAGTATTTGCTGTAATTAATATTTTTTTTGTGGTCATACTGCACAAATCGTATCAAAAGATTTTAACTTGATTTAGATTTTCAAACGAATTAATTTATAGTTTCTTATTTTTGATTGACTGAATTTAAGTTTGTGCTATAATATATTAGAAATCTGTTATCCGAGAGGAGATTATATATGATTACAAAGGACATTACCGTACAGAACCAGGTTGGTCTTCATGCAAGACCCGCAACATTTTTTATTCAGAGAGCTAATGAGTTCAAGTCATCTATCTGGGTTGAAAAAGAAGAGCGCAGAGCAAACGCAAAGAGTCTTCTTGGCGTTCTCTCTCTCGGAATTACCGGTGGCACACAGATAAAAATTATTGCTGACGGCCACGATGAAAATGAAGCTGTAGATGCTCTTGAAAAACTCATTATTTCCGGTTTTGCCGAATAATGTTTTCATTTAGTGTATCGGTTATCCGGTACACTTTTTTTCTTTTTTTATCAGAGGTGCTGTTTTGTGAAAAAAATTGAAGACTTAAAAATAAAGGCGAATGCTTTACCTGATAATCCCGGTGTTTATATTATGAAAAATGAATTGTCTGAGATAATATACATTGGTAAAGCTAAAAATCTTAAAAACAGAGTAAGTCAGTATTTTGGTGCTCAGAAAAATCATTCTGTAAAGGTTCGCAGAATGGTGGAAAACGTTGCTGATTTTGATTATATAATTGTTGGCAGTGAATTTGAAGCGCTGATATTGGAGTGCAGTCTAATTAAGCAAAATCAACCCAAGTATAATATTCTGTTAAAGGATGACAAGGGTTATTCTTATGTCAGATTAGATGATAAGGGTTGGAAGAATATTTCCTGTGTTTTTCATAAGGATTCTGATGATGTAAAATACTTCGGTCCATACACTTCTTCTGATTATGTTAATACGGCTGTAAAAGAAGCAGTTGATGTATATATGCTTCCTCACTGCAATAAGAGATTCCCTCAGGATATCAGAAAGAACGGAAGACCTTGTCTTAATTACCATATAAAGCTTTGTTCCGGTGCTTGTTGCGGTAAAATATCAGAATCTGAGCATAATAAAAATGTTGATGAGGCGTTAAGGTTTGTTCTTGGCGGAAAAAATGAAATTATTAAAGAATTAAAAATACAAATGCAAGAAGCATCTGATAATCTTGAATTTGAAAAGGCCGCTAAAATCAGAGATAAACTGAGATCCATTGAAAAAGTTTCAGATAAACAGCATGTAGTTTCATTAAAAATTAAAAATCAGGATATATTCGGTATTGAGCATATCGGTAATAAGACCTGTATTAACATTCTTACAGTCAGAGAATCAAGAATAGTAAATACGGAAAGCTTTATTGTTGACAGAATTGATGATATCGATGAATATGTTCAGATTTTTGCAAATTATTATATGTCAAAAAATGATTATCCGGAACGAATTCTGACAGATATCGGTATTGAAAAAAGTATTGATTTCTCTGAGTTTCTTTATAAAAATGCAGACAAAAAAATCAGCATTGTTTCTCCCGTATCCGGTGAAGGTGCTAAGCTTCTTGAAATGGCTAAAAATAACGCCAGAGAAAAGCTTAGTCGGATACTTTCTTATAATGATAAGAAAAAAGCTGTTCTTTATGAATTAAAGGAATTATTAGCTCTTGAAGAATTTCCCTATGTAATTGAAGCTTATGACATTTCAAATACTGCGGGAGAAGAAAATGTCTGCGGTATGGTTGTATATGTTAACGGTAAGCCTGATAAGAAAAGCTATAAAAGGTTTATGATAAAAACCTTTCAGGGACAGGATGATTACAGATCACTTCAGGAAGCAATTAACAGGAGAATAGGTGAGTATTTTATAAATGAAGAGTCCGGTGTCGGTTTCGGTCAGAAGCCTGATCTGATTTTACTTGACGGTTCAATCGGACAGGTTAATGCCGTTAAAAAGGTAATGTTTGAACGTAATTTTAATGTTCCGTTATTTGGTATGGTAAAGGACGGAAAACATAGAACAAGAGCAATTGCTTCCGATGGGGGAGAAATTTCAATCAATGATAACCGGAGTGTGTTCACTTTCATTTCAGAAATACAGGAAGAAGTTCATAGATATGCTGTTTCTTATCATCATAAATTAAAACAGAAAAATACTCTTGTCAGCTCACTTACTTCAATTCCCGGTATTGGTGAAGCGAGGGCAAAAAAACTGCTGATTAAATTCGGTAATATTACGGCTATCAAAGAGGCTGATATTTCTCAGTTGATGGAAGTTAAAGGAATTACCGAGTCACAGGCTAATATAATTTATAATTATTTCAGATGATATTTTAACAGCTTTTGTATGTTTTTGAAAATAACAGTTGACAAAAGTATGTAATTAATGTGATAATATAGTGTAATATGATATTTGGAGAAATATATGCGTGTAATTACAGGTTCTGTTAGAGGCAGAAAGCTTATTTCCCCTGAGGGAAATGATGTCAGACCGACAACAGATAAGGTTAAGGAATCAATATTTAATATTATTCAGTTTGAACTTCAGGATGCAAATGTGCTTGATTTATTTGCCGGCTCCGGTCAGCTTGGAATTGAAGCGCTCAGCCGTGGTGCGCAAAGTGCGGTTTTCGTTGATAATTCAAGAAAATCTCTTGAAATTGTAAAGAAAAATATTGATGTTTGTAAATTTAATGATAAATCTGAAGCTGTTCTTGCTGATGCGGCTTCCTATCTTGCTTCAAGTAGAAAAAAATTTGATATTGTTTTTCTTGATCCTCCTTACCATAAAGAGCTTTGCGTAAAGGCTTTAGGGTTGCTTTCTTCTGTTCTGAATGATGATGCTATTGTTATCTGTGAAACTCAGAATGATGAGGTATTACCTGAAAAATGTGATAATCTTGTAATTTCAAGAGTTTATTCTTATTCTTCAATAAAACTTACTGTTTATCGTCCTTCTGATGATATGTGAGGTGTTTCATTTTGAATTCCGTCGCTATTTGTCCCGGTAGCTTTGATCCTATAACTATAGGTCATATTAATATTATATCAAGAACAGCAAAGATGTTCAGTAAGGTTATTGTTGTTGTAATGATAAATAAAAAGAAGCCCGGCGGTCTTTTTACACCTGAAGAAAGAGTTGAGCTTATAAAAAGGTGTACTGCTGATATTCCTAATGTTGAAGTTGATTTTTATGACGGTCTTTTAGCAGACTATGCTGTCAGCAAGGGTGCAGTTGCAATTGTTAAGGGACTCAGAGTTCTTTCTGATTATGAAGATGAATTTAAACAGGCACTTACTAATAAAAAGTTAGCAAAAAATGTTGAGACAATATTTATGGTTACCGATACTGAATATATGTTTCTTAGCTCAAGCGTTGTTAAGGAAGTTTGCAGTTTCGGCGGCGATATCAGTGATTTTGTCCCACAGGAAATAAAAAAAGATATTATTCAAAGAATAAGTGAAAGGTGAGATATTATGAACATTGACGATTTAATTAATCAGATTGAAGACATTCTTGAGGAAGGTAAGTATGCATTCGGTGGCAATAAAGTTAAGGTAGATGCTGATGCTATCCGTTCAATTCTTAATGATCTTCGTGTAGGTCTTCCTGATGAAGTAATTAAGGCAAGACAGATTGCTTCTGAAAGAAAGGCTATTCTTTCTCAGGCTAATGATGCTGCAGAAGTAAAAATCAGACAGGCTGAGGCTCAGGCAAGAAAGCTTGTTGAAGATCATGAGATAACTAAGGGTGCACAGCTTAATGCTGCTGAAATTATTGCTGATGCAAAAAAGCAGGCTGCTGACATTATTGAAAAAGCAAAAGCTAATTCAAATGAAATAGTTGAAAATGCTCAGAAGTGGGCAAGTGACCTCAGAAGCAGTGCAAGCGGTTTTGTAGAAACTATAATGACTGAAACTGATGATATTCTTTCTCAGAGCATTGATGACTTTACTAAAAGTCTTAATAAGGTAAGAATTGCAAATCAGCATCTTAAATCTGTAACTGTAAAAAAATCCGGTCAGTAAAATGTAATTATTTTCAGATACCTCGCATATTTATGTGCGAGGTGTTTGTTTGTGAAAGTGATTGTTTTACGGTATCCGAGAAACCATATTACCGATATTCTCATCAGTCTGTTTTGTGTGTTTTTGATAACTCTTATTATGCAGACTGACAATTATTATTTAAGAACGGATGCGCTTTTATCTGATAAAAATTATGTTGAAGAGTATTTCAATTCTTATGGTTGGGAAATAGATGTTAATTCTGTTGTGTATTCCCGATACGTATTTACTGATAAAAACAATCCTCAATTTTTAAGCTATAATGAATTGCAGTTGAAGCAAGGATATGATCTGATGAATTTTATCGGTGTAGAGCTTGATAAATACAGTGTCAGAATATTGAATTTTCCTTCCGATGAAAATTCAGACAGTTATTACGGTACGGTGTTTTTTTATGACGGTTTGGCAGTAGCCGGTGATATTTATGATGCAAGACTCAACGGGTATATGTACAGTGTTATTAAGGATGTAAATTATGAGTAAAATTAGACTTGATAAATTCATTTCTTCACAGTTGAATATTTCAAGGAATGATGCTAAAAAGCTTATTCGCAAAAGCAGTGTTAACGTAAACGGTATTTTGGAAAAAAATTGCGACTGCGCAGTTGATACATCATCTGACACTGTTATTGTTAACGGTAAGCAGATTAATTATAAAGAGCATTTATATATTATGATGAACAAACCTTCAGGGGTTGTTTCATCGACAGACAGCCCCGGTGATATCACTGTTATTGATATTCTGCCTGATAATCTTAAAAGACAGGGATTGTTTCCTGCAGGAAGACTTGATAAGGATACAATCGGATTTATGCTGATAACTGATGACGGTGAATTTGCTCACAGTATTCTTTCACCTTCGCGGCATGTTGAAAAAACATATATTGCAGATGTTAAAAGAGAATTGACTTCTGAAGAAATTAAACGATTTACTGAAGGCATGCTGATAGGTACGGAATTATTTAAACCTGCCGGTATTAAGTATGCTGAATTTGATACTGATAACAATAGTCATAAATATGAGGTTAAAATTATTGAAGGCCGCTATCATCAGATAAAACGAATGTTTATTTCGTGCGATAATCCCGTTGTCAGATTAAAAAGAATTGCTATAGGAAAGCTTTATCTTGACGATGCTTTGTTACCGGGAGAAGCTCGTGAAATTTCCGATGAAGAACTTAATCTGATAAAAAATTGAAAATTTAATGAACTGCTTGGTTAAAATACACAACAGCCGTTTTTTACAAAAAAGAAATCGGTGTGTTGTGTATTTTTTTTGTTATTCGGCTAAAACTCACTGAAATGAATAAAAAAAAACAAATAAATTTGTAATATTTTATAAAAGGTCTTGCATTGTTTTATAAAAATGTGTATAATGCTGTTGTCTGATATTGTGATTTTGTATAAATTGCTCCGCATCTATATATAAAGTGCACAAAAGCGAAAGGATGATAATATGTCAAACAGACTTTTTCAGAGCGTAATTCATCAAATGAAGGATGCCGTAGGCAGATCTATTGGTGTTATTGATGAAACAGGTACAATCGTAGCTTGTTCAGAACTTACAAGAATTGGCGATGTTGTAAATATTGGTACAACTGATATGTTTACGGCTAATGCTTCTGTTTCGTTTAACGGAAATACATATCGTGCCTTTGGATCTCTTATGCAGCCTGAATATACTGTATTTGTAGAAGGAAATGACACTCTTGCTGAAAAATATGCATCAATTCTTGCAGTGTCACTTTCCAGCATCAAGCAGTATTATGATGAAAAATATGACAGAGGTAATTTTATTAAGAATGTTATGCTTGATAATATTCTTCCCGGTGATATTTATCTTAAAGCGAGAGAACTTCATTTTAATAATGACTCGATAAGGGTGGTATTACTTGTCAGATTTGCAGATGTATGTGAGTCCGGAATGTTTGATACTATTCAGTCACTGTTTCCAGATAAAAACAAGGATTTTGTTATCAGTGTCAATGAAAATGATGTTGCCATTATCAAGGATGTAGCAGCATCTACTGACAGTAAGGATCTTGAAAAGCTTGCAAGAAGTGTTATCGATTCTCTTGGTTCAGATGCTTCAGCTCAGGCTGTTGTCGGTATCGGTACTGCTGTAAAGAGTATTAAGGATCTTGCCAAATCCTTCAAGGAAGCACAGGTTGCTCTTGAGGTCGGTAAGGTTTTCGATACAGAAAAGGTTATTATCAGCTGTGAAAATCTCGGTATTGCACGTCTTATTTACCAGCTTCCCACAACACTTTGCGATATGTTCCTTAAAGAAGTTTTTAAGGTTGGCTCAATTGATTCGTTAGATCACGAAACTTTATTTACAATCCAGAAATTCTTTGAAAATAATCTTAATGTTTCTGAAACATCAAGAAAGCTTTTTGTGCACAGAAATACTTTAGTTTACAGACTTGAAAAAATCAGAAAGCTTACCGGTCTTGATCTCCGCGAGTTTGACGATGCTATTGTTTTCAAAGTAGCTCTTATGGTTAAAAAGTATCTTGACTCTTCACCCATCAAGTATTGATGCTTAAAGGTTGATTTAAGTTACAGCTATAATACTTTATTAAAAAAGGAAAAATTATTTTATGATAGATTTTAGCGGTGTGTCAAAAACATATCCTAACGGCACCAAAGCACTTAATGATGTCAATATTCATATTGACCGAGGTGAGTTTGTCTTTATTATAGGTTCTTCGGGTGCAGGAAAAAGTACTTTTCTTAAAATGATTATGAGAGAAGAGGTTCCCTCTGCAGGCAGTATTGTTATTGACGGAATTGAACTTAATTCTCTTAAAGCATCTAAAATACCTTATTACAGGCGTAAGCTTGGAATTGTTTTTCAGGATTTCAGACTTATACCTAACAGAACTGTATATGACAATGTTGCTTTTGCTATGCACGTTATCGGTGCAAAGAACAAAGATATATCAAGACGAGTAGCCTATGCTCTCAGCCTTGTAGGTCTTAGTGTGAAAGCAAAATGTTATCCTAATGAGCTTTCAGGCGGTGAACAGCAGCGTGTGGCTCTTGCAAGAGCTCTTGTTAACAGAGCTGACATTATTGTCGCTGATGAACCTACGGGAAATATAGATCCTGAGATGTCCCGTGAAATTATTGATTTGTTATCCCATATCAATAAAAACAGTAATACTACCATAATTATGGTTACTCATGCAGTTGATCTTGTTAAACAGTATAATAAGAGAATGATTACTATAAAAAATGGTACTGTTATTTCTGATACAGCTCATCCTGAGATTGATTATGTAGAAATTCCTGAAAAGGAAGAAACTGCACCCCGCGCTTTTTATGAAGCACCTCTGGAGGATGATGATATTGAAACATTTCTTCAGAATTACGGAAAGAATGCAGAATAAAACTATAAATAGTTATTTGTTTTGGTTCTTACGAAAGGTTATAATATGAAAAACAGAAATATTCGTTATCTTACCCATGAGGGTATTAAAAATATTGGCATAAACAGATTGATGTCGGTGGCTTCTGTTGCTGTTTTGATGTCTTGTCTGGTTATAATAGGTTTTGCATTATTGCTCTTTCTTAATGTAGATTCTATGTTAAAAAATATTGAATCGCAGAATGTTGTTATGGCGTTCTGTGAGGTCGGAGCATCTGAAACTGACGTTAAATTTACAGAAGAGCAGTTAAGCTCTGTCTATAATGTTAAATCTGTTGAATTTGTTTCAAAAGCAGATGCTTATGAATCAGTTGTAGCTTCTCTCGGTGAGAATGCAGAAATACTTGCAAATATTGATAATTCATTTTTGCCAGACGGTTTCAGAATTATTATTGATGATATGACGATTTTTGATGATACTGTCAATGTTATACGTTCTGTTGAAACGGTTGCAAGTGTTCAGCAGAATAGTGATCTTGCTTCCAAATTTACCGAAATACGTTCTGCTGTGTCTTATATCAGTGTTGGTATTATAATAGTTTTGTTTATAGTATCTATGTTTATTATTGCTAACACAGTTCGTATTACAATGTTTTCAAGAAAGCTTGAAATCAGTATTATGAAGGCTGTTGGTGCAACAAACT
This sequence comes from Acutalibacteraceae bacterium, assembly GCA_045591285.1. Classification (GTDB taxonomy): domain Bacteria; phylum Bacillota; class Clostridia; order Oscillospirales; family Acutalibacteraceae; genus RUG806. The sequence goes on along the minus strand of JAZNSP010000035.1, from coordinate 43,095 downwards.
GGTTTATCAGATGGCCTTTCCTTATTGAAGGCATCTGTATAGGACTGATTTCGTCGGTGCTTTCATTCGGTGTACTTGCTTTGCTTTATAATCTTTTAGACGGTGCTTTTACTTCTATTTTTGGTATTCTCGGAAATTCTATAGTTAATTTCTGGGATTATGCAATTATAATTTTTGTTGGTTTCGTTTTAGTAAGTGTTATCACCGGCGGACTTGGCAGTATGATTTCCATGCGCAAATATCTTAAAGAACAGGGGAGTGTTGTGTTAGATGAAAACTAATGCTCTCAAAAAAATCGTTTCTTTTTTCCTTTGTTTTATTTTAAGTTTTCTTTTTGTTGGTGAAACCTTTGCAACTATAACTGAGGAACAACAGCAGAAGATTGATGAATACGAAAAGAAACAGGAGGAGCTTCAGGAAAAAATTGATGCTGCTCAGGTTGAAATTGATAAATTAAAGGAAAATATTGCCGATAAGGAAGTATATGCAGGTCAGCTCCAGGCACAGATTGAAAACTATCAGGCTCAGATTGACGTTCTTAATGAAAAAATAGAAGAGCTTGAAAGTGAAAAGGCTGTTATTCAGGCTGTTGTTGATGAGCTAAATGAAGAAATTGCTTCCATTGAAGAAAACATTAAAATTAATGAAGAAGAAACCTTAAAAACCGAAGCAGAAATTGAAAAGGTTTATGTTCAGTTGCAGGACAGACTTTGCGAAATTTATGTTAACGGTGCAACTTCAGAGCTTGAATTAATATTCAATCTTCAGGGAAATAATGATTTTTCTTCATATCTTATCATTATGGAGCTGTCACAGCTTCGTGCACAGAATGATGAGAATATGGTCAATACTCTTAATGAAGATATTAAAAAATTGGCAGAGCTTACTGCTCAGTATGAACTGATGATTGCTGATATTGAAGTTAAGAGAGCTGAGCATCAGGTTAAAATTGATGAGTTGAATGAAAAAGAAAATGAGATTGTTGCATCAAAAACTAAGCTTGAAGAGTCGCAAAATGACGTTGTAAAACTTCAGGAAGAAGCATACAAATACATTCGCGAGCTTAATGCTGAAAGTGAAACTTATAAGCGTCTTGTTGCAGGATACGAGGCTGATATAAAAGCTTTTGAAGATAAAATTGATATTATTATAAACGGTTCATCCAAGGGTGACGGTAGTGTTGCATCAGTTCCCGGCGGTTTTATCTGGCCTTTACAGTATAACGATGTGTATGTATCATCCTCCTACGGCTACAGATATGACCCGATTTCCGGTGTTTATAAACTTCACGGCGGTACGGATACCTGTTGTTGGAGCGGTACTATGGGCAAAGCGGTACGTGCATCTGCTGACGGCGAGGTAATTATTTCTACACATCATTCTTCATACGGATATTATGTCGGCATTGATCATGGAAACGGAATTGTTACTATTTATGCTCATAACAGTTCACTTAATGTTTCTGTAGGTCAGACCGTTAAACAGGGCGATATCGTAGCTTATGCCGGTTCTACCGGATATTCTACCGGTGCTCATTGTCATTTTGAAGTCAGAGTAAACGGCACAAAAGTAAATCCTTCAGGTTATGCCAAATTACCCTGATATATTATTGGTGAAAATTTATGACTAAAAAAATCCCTTTGGGTATTACTATTGCACTAATATTTTTGACTGTTCTTCTATCCTCGGTAACTACAATATTAGTTTATCTCCGACTTAATGATAAGCTTCTTACTGATTTGCCGAGGAAAGCTCTGCAATATTCATACCTGACAGAAGTTGATGATTTGGTGAGGCAGGAATATTACGGTGAAATAGATAGTGAAATGATTGATTTAAATTTAGCTAAAGGTTTTCTTAACGGGTTGAATGATCAATATTCCTATTTTATTTCGTCAGATGAATATGATGCTTACCTTGAACTGTCTGAAGGTAATTTTTACGGTATAGGAATAACTTCTTATTATGAACCGCAGATGACTGCAATTAAAATTACATCTGTTGAACCGGGATCACCTGCTGAAGAGGTTGGTTTAACGAACAGTTCTTATATATACGCAGTTGACGGAATTCAGATTAACGAAAATAACTGTGCTGAAATTATTGATAAACTTACGGGTAGTAAAAACAAAAGGTTTAATATTAAATTTAATTCTGCTGAAAATGTAAATATTGCTGAAGTTGAAATCAAAGCCGGTTATCGTGTTTCTTCCTGTGATTATTTTATTCTTAATAACTGCGGTTATGTCAGATTATCTGCTTTTTATGAAGATACACCACAGCTGTTTTCTGAATCATTAAACGAATTTAAGAGTGAAGGTATATCTTCCGTAGTTTTGGATTTAAGAAACTGTAGCGGCGTGAATTTGGATATTGCTGCTAAGATTATTGATATTATCGTACCTGTAGGTAATGAAGGTACAGGTGCTATTTATACCGTTAAAAATATAAAAGGTGAAGTAATTAAACAGGTTTCATCTGATTCAGTTGCTTCAAATTTAAATATTGCTGTTTTAATAAATTCGGAAAGTGAATGTGCTGCTGAGCTTATTGCTGCTGACTTAAAGGATTTCGGAAAAGCATTCCTTATCGGTGAAACTACTGCAGGTCACGGTACAATGCAAAAAACATTTAAACTTGATGACGGTTCAGCTGTTTCTATGACTGTCGGAAGGATTTATCCCTATATCAGTGACAGCTTTGATAATGTCGGTGTAGAGCCTGATTATGAAATTATTACATCTGAATCTTTTAAAACATCTGAAATTTTTAAAAATTATGAAACTGATGAACAGTATCAATATGCGTGTTCATATCTGAACGGAAAAGCAGAATAAATAAGAATTTTTACCGAAGGTATTTTTATATTAATTACCTTCGGTACTTTTTTTGTTAATTAATGAATTTGTTACAGAATATAAAACGGTTAAAAATTATGGAATTACTTTTATATTCCGGATTGTAACTTTTGTAAAAAAAAGAAGCAAATCTATAAAATTGTGATTTGCTTCCTTTGGTTTCATATTAATTATTCAACATAGATATAGGGTAAAATATTATTAAATGTAGCTTCACCTATTCCTTTAACATTTTTTAGTTCGTTAATATCTTCAAAATCACCGTTTTCTTTTCTGTAATTTATTATTGCATTTGCTTTAGCTGATGCAATACCGGGCAATAGTGTCAATTCGTAAACGTTATCCGTATTAATATTTACTCGTATATCGTTTTCATAAGTGTTATGTTCTTCGGTTATTGATGTTGAGAGAATGTAATATTCTGAAGCAAGGCTGTCATTAAGCTTGAAATTCAATCTCATTCCAATAATAAAGAATACTAAACAACAAATAATTGCTAACAATATGTAAACAGAAGTATTCTTTTCAATAGATTTTTTTATCATTGGAATAGATTTTTCAGTGCCGTTCTCAGAGTCATTGCCTTTATCGTCAATAATTTCAATTTTGAACTTATCAAATTCAAACATAATTTTTCATCTTCTTTATATATTATTGATTATTATCATGCGATAATATAAAAACAAACCTTTGGTTGAAAAATTTATAAAAATTTTCATAAAATACCACCGAAATTCTGAATAAGGTTAATTCGGATGTTAATAATATTGAAGAAAAGGGGTGTAAAAATGCTTGATAAAATTGCTTTACTTCTTGTAATAATAGGAGCAATCAACTGGGGTACAATCGGACTTTTCCAGTTTGATATAGTAGGCTGGATATTCGGCGGTCAATCTGCGATAGTCAGCAGAATAATATTTACACTGGTAGCACTTGCCGGAATATGGTGTATTTCATTATTATTCAGAGAAAACGAAGTGCTGGCAGACAGTAAGGATGTCTGATGTAATTTAAGTAAGGCTTGGTAACGGTTTAATGTTATCAAGCCTTAATATTATTTGTTTATTTAATTGCTTCTCTTAATTCATCAATTTTATCTGTTTTTTCCCATGTGAGTTCAATGTCAGTTCTTCCGATATGTCCGTAAGCTGCTATATTATGATAAATAGGTCTGCGAAGATCAAGATTATCAATAATTGCAGCAGGGCGTAAATCAAAGACTTTAGAAACAGCTTCTGATATTTTTGCATCACTTACAATACCTGTTGAATATGTATCAACGAGAATTGAAACAGGTTTTGCAACGCCAATAGCATAAGCCAATTCAACCTGACAACGCTTGGCAAGTCCTGCGGCAACGATATTTTTTGCTACATATCTTGCAGCATAAGCAGCAGAACGGTCAACTTTAGTGGGATCTTTACCTGAAAATGCACCGCCGCCGTGACAAGCATATCCGCCATAGGTATCTACAATAATTTTTCTGCCGGTGAGACCGCTGTCACCTTCAGGTCCGCCTGTTACAAATCTGCCTGTAGGATTAATGAAAAATCTTGTATTTTCGTCAATGAGGGAAGCATCAATAGTAGGAAGAATAACTTTGTCAATCATATCCTTGCGGATTGTTTCGAGAGTAACATCTTCTTTATGCTGTGTGGATATAACTACAGTGTCAACTCTTACCGGTGTGTTGTCATCATATTCAACTGTAACCTGAGTCTTTCCGTCAGGACGAAGATAGGGAAGAGTACCGTCCTTTCTTACGAGAGAAAGCTTCTTTGCAAGCTTGTGTGCAAGAGTAATCGGCATAGGCATTAATTCAGGTGTTTCATCACAAGCAAATCCAAACATCATGCCCTGATCTCCTGCGCCGTGAAGATTATAAATATCTTCTTCACCGTTTTTCATTTCAAGTGATTTGCTGACACCCATATCAATGTCAGGTGACTGCTTATCTATAGACGTTAAAATAGCGCATTTGTTTCCGTCGAAGCCGGAATCAGGTGAATTGAAACCGGTATCACAGATTGCTTTTCTTACAATTGCAGGAATATCAACATTTGCCTTGGTTGAAATTTCACCCATAACAAGAGCCATACCAGTTGTACATGCACTTTCGCATGCAACCCTTGAATAAGGATCCTGAGCAAGAAGCGCATCAAGGACCGCATCAGAAATCTGATCACATACTTTATCGGGATGTCCTTCTGTTACTGATTCAGATGTAAAAAAATGTTTAGCCATTAATAAAACCTCCAAAAAAATACTCACGGTCGCCCGTGAGTAGTAAAAAACCTTATCTCTCGGTTAAACCGCGGACTTAGCACCTTGCACAAAGCAGGTTGCCGGACTTCATAGGGCCGTTCCCTCAGTCACTCTTCATAAGGATTATGAATTTATTGTATTATAATATATATTAGATAAATTGTCAATAAATATTTTATTTTCCGTTTATTAGGTTGGTTTTTGTCAGAATATCTTTAAGCGGCTTATAAGTAAGAACAATTAATAATGAATTAAGCGCTCCTTTAATGAAATTAAAGGGGATAATAGCAGGTAATAACAAGCTGACAACAGCATCAACCGTTGTGTTGAGATATAATGGCGTAAAAATCAGATTTAACGGTACCATTATTGCTGTGAGTGCAACTGTTGCGGTGCAAGAAGCTAAAATCATATATTTTAAAGATGAATTATTTTTTGTAATAAGTCTGAAAACAAGAACATAGCAACCTGTAGAAAGTATATGCATAACAAGTCCTTGCCAGCTACTTGCCGCACTTACTGTTAAGGATTGAATAACTGATACGAATGTCAGTACAAAAAACGATGAAGGGGTGCCAAGAAATAAAGAAGAAAGAATTACAGGAATATCACCCATATCGTATTCAAGAAATTTTGCACTCGGTAATAAACTGAAACGTACTACAAGCATAAGCACCGTAGCAAGAGCCGCCATCATAGCGGTCATAACCAACTTTGTAATGGTTTTTTTGTTATTTTTTTGCATAAAAAAACACCTCGAAAAGTTTTCGGGGCTTGAATAAAAAAAGAATACTACTTCTTTCATCCGGACTATACCGTCGGTTTCGGAATTACACCGAATCAACCTTAAAGGCTCGCGGACTTTACCGCCGGTGTGGAGTTTCACCACGCCCCGAAGTATTTTATGATTAAATTATATCACTGACAGTTGATTTGTCAATAAATTTTTTATATAATTAAACTATATTTGAGGGAGTGATATTATGCCTGGACAAAAGAATACAAAACTGAAGCTTTTATATCTAAAAGAGATTTTTGAGAAATATTCTGATGAAGATAATATTCTTAATGCAGTTGACTTAGCAAAATATCTTTATGAATACGGAATAGAATGTGAAAGAAAATCAATTTATAAGGATATTGAAATTCTAATTGAATATGGGTTGGATATTATTAAAACTTCAAAGCCTAAATCAGGTTATTTTCTCGCTTCAAGAGATTTTGAAATAGCTGAATTAAGGTTAATAAATGATGCTCTGCAGGCTGCTAATTTTGTTTCAAAAAAGAAGACTGTACAGTTAATAAAAAAAGTCGGAACACTTGCAAGCAATTCTCAGGCTGAAAGATTAAAGAAGCATGTATTTATAGATAATCGTAATAAATGCAATAATGAAGAAATATTTTATAATATTGATGCTCTTGATATGGCAATAAAGGCTGAAAAAAAGGTGTCCCTTAAATACATAAAGCGAAAGTTGGATAATAAGTTTACTGCGGCAAATGAACAGAAATCCTTTGTTCTCAGTCCTTATGCTTTAATTTGGTCCAATGATCACTATTATCTGTTGGCAAATAACAGTAAATATGATAATATTATGCATCTGAGAATTGATAAAATCAGAAATGTAGAAATTATTGATGAAAGCTTCAGGCATTTCTCAGAGGTTTCTGAATATAAACAATCTTTTGATGCCGCTGATTATGCGTCTAAAACATTCAATATGTTCAGCGGTAAGCCTGAATCTACTCTTCTGCACTGTAAAACTGAAATTCTTGATGAAATGCTTGATCGCTTTGGTGAAAAGATTTCAATTAAAAAAAGTGAAGACGGCTGGTTTTATGTGCATGATGATTTATTTATTAATGACGGACTTGCTTCATGGATTATGCAGTTTGGTGATAAGATAGAGATTATTTATCCTGAAAGTCTTAAAGAAATTGTAAGAGAAAAAGCCCAAAAAATTGTTGAGTTATACGGAAACAGGCGGTGATAAATTGAATTATCTTATAATGAATTATAATGATATTGATGATGATTTGATAGAAAAATATTTTCCTATGCTGACTCAGGCAAAGCAACAGAAAATTGTGTCAATGAAATCGGTTGAGGATAGAAAAATTGCCTTTTGCGGTGAAATACTTGCAAGACAGTGTCTTTCACAGGAGTTAAATGCTCCTGAGTTTTCATTTCAATTATTATTAAATATTAACTCAAAATGTGTTGTTGGAAATTTTGATGCTGAAATTTCTCTTGTCAGGTGCGGAGAGATTTTAGGCTGTGCTGTTTCTCATAATTACATAGGCATAGGTATTAATTACATCCAACCTTTTTCTTTCAGAGATGCACAGAATTTATTAACAGACAGTGAAATACGTGCAGTTTTTTCTGATTCTGTTTATTCATTTGCAGAGATTGTGAATATGAATGAAATCAAAGAAGAAAATGTTATGAAGAAATTTGCACTTCTTTCTTCTTTGAAGGAAGCATATTTTCAGGCTTCCGGCAGAGGCATCAGGTCAGAAATTAAAAATTTCAGTTTCGAGTTTACTTCTTCGGGACTTATTTGTACAGACAAAGAGTTTAATATTCTTAAATCATATATTAGTGCAGATAAAAAAGTTATTTCGGTGGTTGAAAGGATTAAGAAATGAATGAGTTTTTAATCGGTAAGAAAAATTTTATATTGAACGGTGAGCCGTTCAGAATTATTGCCGGGGCTATGCATTATTTCAGGGTTCCTCGGGAATATTGGCGTGACAGACTATTAAAGATTAAGGCTTGCGGATTTAATACAATTGAAACTTATGTTGCTTGGAATTTGCATGAAAAAAATGAAGGGGAGTTTGATTTTTCAGGACAACTGGATTTAAGAGCCTATCTTGAGCTTATTAATGAACTTGGAATGTTTGCTATTGTAAGACCTGGACCGTATATTTGCTCTGAATGGGAGTTTGGCGGTTTTCCGTGGTGGCTTCTTAAATATGACGATATTGAACTTCGCTGTATGAATGAAACTTATCTTCAGAAGGTTGACAGATACTTTGATGAACTTATTCCTATTATTGCTTCTTGCGAAATAAATAAAGGCGGAAGTGTAATTTTAGTTCAGGTAGAAAATGAATACGGCAGTTTTGGTGATGATGAGCAGTATATTAAGTATATTGAAGCCGGTCTTATATCAAGAGGAATATCCGTTGAATTATTTACCTCTGACGGTGATTGTGATTTTATGCTTACAGGCGGCACAGTTGATACTGTACATAAAACCTGTAATTTTGGATCAAGAGCAAAACAATCATTTGATAATCTCAGAAAATTTCAGCCGGAAGGACCTTTGATGTGCACTGAATTCTGGAACGGCTGGTTTGATCATTGGGGTGAAAAGCATCACTCGAGAGATCCTCATGATGCGGCAAAAGTACTGAAAGAAATACTTGATTGTGATGCCAGTGTTTCGGTGTATATGATGCACGGCGGCACAAATTTCGGTTATATGAACGGAGCTAATTGCACTGATAAAGAATTTCAGCCAACAGTAAACAGCTATGATGATGACGCACCAATAAATGAATACGGCGGACTTACGGAAAAGTATTTTTTATTCAAAAAGCTTTGTGCTGATTACGGATATGTGAATGATATAGAAATCCCTGAAACTGTTACGAAATCTTTCGGGACAGTTACATTTACTGAAACTGCTGATTTGTTTTCTCAGTTGGAGAATATTTCTGAAATGATAACTACAGTTACACCTCAGAATATGGAAAAACTTGGACAGGGTTACGGTTATATTTTGTATGAATGTTTTGTCAGAGGACCGAGAGAAACAGCTGAGTTATATATTGATGCTCACGACAGAGCGTATGTTTATGCTGATAATAAATTTATCGGAATACAGTACCGTAACGATAAAAGGTCAAAGGTAAAGCTTACTGTTCCTGAAAATGGTGTTAAGCTTACAATTCTTGTTGAAAATATGGGTAGAATTAATTATGGCCCATATATGAAAGATAAAAAGGGGATTGTATCTCCTGTGCGATTGGGAAATCAGTTTTTGTATCATTGGAATACGTATTGTTTACCGTTTAATAATATATCCGAAATTAATTTTGAAAGAAGCAGTAAAATCAGATTTGAAAAGAAGCCTGTTTTTATAAAAGGTACTTTTGTGACGGATTATCCCGCTGACACTTTTGTTAAGCTTGATGGCTTAAAAAAAGGATTAATATGGATTAACGGTTTACTGTTATCAAGATATTGGAATAAAGGTCCTCAGCAAACAGCATATTTGCCAGGATGTTATCTTAAAAAAGGTATTAATGAAATTATCATTTTTGAATGTGAAGGACTTAAAAAACCTACTGTAAGTTTTATAGATACACCGGTACTTGATAAACGCTAAAAATTGTTGAAGTCAGAATATTAAATATAGATTGTGCAATTAAAAATCGGCATTCCCTGTATTCGGGAAATGCCGATTTTTTTATAATTTTAGTATCAGTTATAAAGCTTTGAAGTTAATTTTACAGCTTCTTTATTTGCAAAAACAATAAATGCAGCATCTGTAGCTGTGCCGGAAGTTTCGTTCACAACTTCTTCTTCAATCTTTGTATATGCTTCGCTACCAAGCGTTTCTCTTGCATCAGCCTTCCATGCGGGTTCGTCATGCTGCTTTACAAAGTACATAATGTGCCAACCGTATTCTGTCATAATAACATCAACATCACCGGTTTTTCTATCAGCATCATATACCCAATCTTCAAAAGCAGAAACCATCTGTCCTCTTTCAATTGAACTGTAAAGACCGCCTTCTCCGTTATCTCCGATTGAAGCGGAGTCAGCACTGTATTCCTCTGCAAGTTTAGCAAATGCTTCTTCTGTTTTTTCTCCGCTCATATATTTGTCATAAATATCACGAGCAGTCTTATAAGCTTCGGTAACGAGTTCAATTGAATATCCTGTGCCTTCGTTTGTGAATTCAACTAAATCTTCACCGACACCGGTTTCAACTTCAACATCATCATTCTTTTCAGTATCAATTTCGTTACCTTCAATGCTTTTAAGAGAAGCAGCAACACTGTCAAATGAAACAAGAATATGTCTTGCATCAACGAGAGGTTCTTCAACTCTGTATGAGGTTCTGAGAACATAAATTACATATACATATTCATCAGTTGCATAAACTGTTTTATCACCCACAGCTCTGTCTGAAGCATAAAGCCAATCGGCAAGATCTTCACCGATATTTGAAACAACAACTGATTTTTTGATAGATTTAGCAAGAGTAGCAGTGTCATCCTTGAAAGTATCTTTTTCATCTTCTGCTGCATATTCATAAGCAAGTTCAATAAAGGAAGCTTCGTCAGTAATTTTGCTAAGCATTTCCTGAGCAAGAAGCTCTGTTTTTGAAGGTTCCTTTTCTTCTGCTTCGGTTGTTTCCTCAGCTTCAGTTGTTTCCTCAGCTTCAGTTGTTTCTTCAGCTTCGGTTGTTTCATCTGCTTCAGTTGTTTCATCTGCTTCAGTTGTTTCCTCAGCTACAGTTGTTTCTTCAGCTACAGTTGTTTCAGCAGCATCAGTTGCTTCAGCAGCTGCAGTTGTTTCTTCTTCATTTGCATCTTCTGTTTCTACTTCAAAACCAAAAAGACGAAGATCAATGCTTTCGAAATCAGAAGGATCAGCAGCATAAGCAGCTTCGAGCTCATCATCAGTTATATTATTGTAACACTCATCTTCTATACCTTCAATATACTGAGCAACAAGGTACTGTTCGCAGAGAAGATCATAGAAAATATTTTCATTAAGACCTTTGCCGTATATATAGCTTATATATCTTGATAAACCGGTACCTGAATTTTCAGCATTAGCAGAAATTGTTTCCATTAAATCATTGATTTCAAGGAAATTTTCTTCTGAAAGTTCAATTCCTTCTTCGTTGCATTTGTTAAGATAGTAATTGGTTGTTTCAAGAGTTGTAATTACAGTTTTTCTGAATAACTCATCGTAAGTAATAGTGTTACCGTCTTCATCAGTTGTTGTCTGTATAGTTGCATCTTTTGTAGGATCAAAAGTTGCATATCCAAGACTTGAAAGTGTGGTGTTAGACTGATTAGCATAAGACTGATATACAGAAGAATAATAATAATTATATTCTGCAACAGAATATGTTCTGTCACCAACTTTAATTGCGGGAAGGAACTTCTGAGGAACACCGAACTGATAAAGTCCGAATACAACAAGTGCAAGAACTGCTAAAATTGATACAATTCTTACAATCCAGGTTACAAGCACAACAGAATCAATGCCTGCCTTATTTTTTTGCTTGGCAGTTTTTGCCAATCTTTTCTTTCTTTCAGCACGATAATCGTTTTGCTGAGTTTCTTTGTTTGCCATAATCAAGCACCTTTCATGTATGATTAGTTAGGGCGGATAAACCACTCACACGCCATTATATAATAAATAATATAAAAGAGCAAGTACTTTTTTATTATTTTTAATGAGTGTTGTGGTTTGTATAATTTTAACTATGCTTTTTTTGTTGACCGCTTTGTATGATTATGTTATAATTTGTTTAAATAAAGCATAAAGAAGGTTTTTTATGAAAATTCTTGTAGTAAACGGTAGTCCTAAAGGAAAATTCAGTATTACTTTACAGACAAGCCGTTATTTATCGGTTCTTCATCCTGAACACGATTTTATTGAGCTTAATGTCGGTCAGCAGATCAGAAGTATTGAAAAGAACTTTTCTAAATCGGAGGAATTATTGCTTTCAGCCGATCTTATTATATTTTCATATCCTGTTTATACATTTATTGCACCTTGCCAGTTGCATAAATTTATTGAGCTTATTAAGAAAAATAATGTAGATCTCAGCGGTAAATTTGTAACTCAGATAAGCACATCGAAGCATTTTTACGATATTACTGCTCATAACTACATAGAAGATAACTGTCACGATCTCGGTATGAAATACATCAAAGGTCTGTCGGCTGATATGGATGATCTTACTAAGAAAAAAGGTCAGAAGGAAGCAGAGGATTTCTTTAATTATGTTGTTTGGTGTATAAAGAATGATTATTACGAAGCACCTATGGCAAAAAATTATGTAGCACAATCTGTTATCGCTACTGTTCCTGAGAATGCTTCTGAAAAATCAGGAGATATTGCCGTTGTTACTGATATGTGTCCTGATGAATACAGTCTGAGCAAAATGATTGAAAGATTTTCAGCAAATTGCCAAAGAAAAGTCAGAGTTGTAAATCTGCACGATTTTAATATGAAGGGCGGCTGTCTTGGTTGCTTTAACTGCGCTGTAAGCGGTGAATGTGTTTATAAAGACGGCTTCAGTGATATTCTCCGAAATAATCTTCAAAAAGCTGATGCTATTATTTATGCATTTACTGTTAAAGATCACTCAATGGGTTCATTGTTCAAGATGTATGATGACAGACAGTTCTGCAACGGACACAGAAGTGTTACAATGGGTATGCCTGTTGGTTATCTTGTAAGCGGTGCGTATTCCGCTGAAAATAATCTTCAGGTGATACTGAATGCAAGAAGTGAGGTTGGCGGAAATTTCCTTGCAGGTATTGCGACAGATGAGTTCGATACTGATTATCAGATTGATAAGCTTTGTGAAATCCTTGAATATGCACTGATAAATAAATTGAATTTGCCGGCTAACTTTTACGGTGTTGGCGGAATGAAAATCTTCCGTGACCTTGTTTATCAAATGCGCGGCATGATGAAGGCGGATCATAAATTCTATAAGGAACATAATCAGTACGATTTCCCTCAGAAGCATCGGGTTATGTCTATGGCGATGTATCTTGTTGGTGCTATGCTCAGCTCCGATAAAATTAAATCAAAAATGGGCAACAAAATGAATGAAGGTATGCTGATGCCTTATGTTCAGGTAATTGAAAAAGCTAAGAAAAAATAAATTTGTCCCCTGAAAACCGTTCTTTCAGTTTTCAGGGGATTTCTTTTAGTTATTGATTTGTAATAATACCTTTCTTGATATTGAAGGAGAAAGTTTTCTTCTTTCCGTCAAGCTCAGTAATAATTGTAATATTTTCATTATCAGTATATTCAGCTGAAAGGATTTTTTCATCAGTCTTTTTAAAGAACTTTCTGAGATAATTCATCTGCTTTTCGTCGTAATCACCTGCATTGTCGGAAACAAAAAGAACGTTACCGCAGAGATTATTGATTTTAGCAAGAAGGAGCTTCTGTTCTTCAGTAAATTTAAGATTATTATTTCTGAGGAAGAAAACATCAGGATCGTTCATAAACACTCTGCCGTTAAGGTGTCTTCTGAAAATAGAATTGTTGATTGCGTGCTGTGCACTGAGCATTTCATTTGAAACCTGAATATGATTATAAATCTTGCCTTTATATGTAAGGTCAACGTCACAGCTGATACGGCAGGCGTCAACAATACCGAAAGAAGAGCTCATAGGAACACCGCATCCAAGGAAGAGTTTGTCACCGACAATTTCTCTGAGGAAAAGCATAGCTTCTCTCATAATTTCACCGCGGCATTTTCCGTTTCTGGGATAAATACACTGGCTGTAAAGGAAGTCAAGCTTAACCATATCATATCCCCATTCATTGAGGACAACATCAAAAACCTTACGAAGATAATTCTTAGCTTCTTCATTATAAATATCAAGAATGTATGCACCGCCCCAAGCAAGAACACCCTGAAGGGGAGCGCCTTTTTCATCCTTTACGAGCCAATCGGGATGCTCTTTTGCAATTCTTGAAACCTTCTGACAGCTGAAGGGAGCAAGCCAGATACCTGCCTTGTAACCTTTTTCGTGAATTTTATCTGCAATATATTTCATACCCTTGGGGAATTTTTCGGGGCAGGGATCAAGCCAGTCGCCGACAAAGGGCTCATAACCATCGTCTATCTGGAAAATTGAAACTTCATCTTTAACGGGATCAAGTCCGTTAAGGTCACGGAGAATAATTTCTTCATTAATATTCTGGAAATAATTGTACCATGATGTATAGCCGCTCATCATTCCGCCTCTTGTTTCAGGCATATCCATCATTGAAAAATATTTATCGAAAACTTCATCGTAAGTGCCTTCGAAGTTAACAATATCAAATACCTTCCAGTCTTCCGTAACAAACTTACCTAAAGCATCTTTTTTGAATGCAAAATAATTGCGGGTCATACCGGCAAGGAACAATGTGTAGCCTGTATCTTCACTGAGTGAACCCCAAAGCTTAACATTATCATTATTTCTTATGTATGTATAACCGTGACTATGAAATTCACCGGGTTTTTCGGGATGGTCTATAATCCATTCGTCGCTGGTCATACTTGCAATGTGCTTCAGCTTTTTATTGATATTTGCTAATTTTATGGTACCGCGTAAAATATCGTCTTTTGTGTATTCGCGTGTTACTGTCCAAGACTGATATCCGGCACCGAAGAACTTATCTCCTTCCTTGTAGTTATAGGAGGTTTCGGCAATTATATCAACTAATTCGAAGGTTTTCTTTGGGTGAAGAATGACGGTATATCTGTCAGGTGTGTCATTGATTTCTAATTTATAAAAGCTGTTTTCTGTTTCATTGGAAGTGATAATTTTGTTACCTGCTTTGTACTTGATTACGTAGTTCATAATATTTCTCCTTTACTTATTAAAAAGATGTGATATAAGCGCTTCAACATTTTCGAAATCAGGAATAACAGCATCAGCACCTGCTTTTAATAATCGCTCTCTTTTATATAGGTTGACACCGCACTTGTTTTTTTCATCTGTAGCGACGGCAACAGCATAACCACCGACATTTTTAACGAGCTCTATTTCAACAAAACCGTCACCGAAGGAAAGCAATTCTTCACCTTTGATGTCATTTTCTTCAAGAAGACGCTTGATAACAACTTCTTTTGAGCATTGCTTAGCGTGTTCATCAAGAGCACCGAAAATATTATCACCAAAGAAGTGTTCAAGACCGAGAAGAGTTGCTTCTTCAATGACTTGAGGCTGGTCAGTTCCGCTTGCACAGAAAATCTGAATTCCGTTATCTTTCAGAGCCTGTAAAAATTCATAAGAACCTTTGACGAGCAATTCTTCAGCGGAAATAGTTTTATCTGCAAGACCGTTTCTTTTGTCTTCTATCTTTAAGAACAATCTGCGAAGGTATTCATTTTTATAATCCATGCCTTCTTTTGCTTTTCCGCCGCGTTTTTCAATTTCCTCTTTTAACTGCAGACACTGAAAAATAGTCTGTTTGCCGGTAAGCTCATCAACAAAATCAGTGATAAACTTTGTGACTTCTTCATCACTTTCTTGTTTTTCAGGAAGAGAAGAGTTGAATTCTTCGCAGAAATACGGAATCATAATTTCTTGCCAGCCTTCTCTTATAAGACTTAATGTGCCGTCAAAGTCAAAAAGAGCAACCTTAAATTTTCGTTCGGCAGGTATATCATTGATTATCTCAAGACTCCAGCTGCTTTCTGAATTATTTATTGTTGACATATTTTATCCTCCGAAATATAATTATATATATTATATACCTATTAAATAGCTAATGCAAGTGTTTAATATTCAATAGATGACTTTTAAGTAAAACAAATCGGAGTTGAAACAATGAAATTATCAGATATGTTGTTGCGAGATAAACAGTCTTTATCATTTGAGGTATTTCCTCCTAAAACGGACTCTTCTTTTGATTCTGTTCAGAGTGCAGTATTTGAAATTGCAAAATTAAGTCCCTCGTTTATGAGTGTTACTTACGGTGCCGGTGGTGGTACAAGTAAATATACTCTTGATATTGCAAAGTCAATTAAAGAAAAATATAATGTTCCGTCACTTGCACATCTGACCTGTGTATCCTCTGAAAAATCAACAGTAAAAAATCTGATTGAAAAAATCCGTGAAGCAGGTATTGATAATATTATGGCTCTCAGAGGCGATATACCTGTTGGAATGAGTATAAGTGATGTCAGTTCAAGAGATTATAATCATGCTATAGATTTAATTTATGAAATTAAAAATTCCGGATACGATTTTTGTGTCGGTGCTGCTTGTTATCCTGAAATTCACCCTGAGAGCTCCGACAGAAAGACGGACATTAAATACCTTAAAGAAAAAGTTGATGCAGGTTGTGATTTCCTGACAACACAGATGTTCTTTGATAATAATATTTTCTTTAGTTTTTTGTATAAAATCCGAGAAGCAGGAATTACTGTTCCTGTTATTCCTGGAATAATGCCTATTACGAATGCTCAACAGCTTAAAAGAGCCAAAGAATTATCCGGCTCACATATCCCTCAGCGATTTATGTCACTTGTTGATATGTTTGGTTCTTCACCGGCAAAAATGCTGCAATGCGGTATTGCTTATGCCACTGATCAGATTATTGACCTTTATGCTAATGATATAAGAAATGTTCACGTTTATTCAATGAACAATCCTGTCGTAGCAAGAAATATTTCATTGAATTTATCAGAAATTGTAAAATCGGAATAAAACAAAAGCGGTGTGTATTATGCAGTTAACTGATTATATAAAAAGTAATATATTGTTTCTAGACGGTGCTATGGGGACCTTGCTTCAGGAAAAGGGATTAAAAGCAGGGGAGTGCTCAGAAAGCTGGAATATAACAAATCCTGAAATAATTACAGAAATTCATAAAGCTTATTATGATGCCGGAAGTAATGTGATTTCCACCAATACTTTTGGTATCAATACGCTGAAATATTCTAAAATTGAATGTAAGCAGCTTATTGATGCAGCTGTAAAAAATGCAGTTTCAGCAAAGAATGCATCACAGGGAAAACAGAATAAATATATCGCATTTGATATCGGTCCTCTTGGTAAGCTCTTAAAACCCTTCGGTGAAATTTCTTTTGAGGCTGCGTATGAAATTTTTTCTGAAACTGTGAAAATTGCTTCTGAGTATGAAATTGATCTGTTTATTATAGAAACAATAACAGATATTTATGAAACTAAGGCTGCTTTATTAGCTGTTAAAGATAATTCGGATTTGCCTGTCTTTGTAACAAATGCTTATGGAGAAGATTTAAGACTGATGTCCGGTGCTGATGCTGAACTTATGGCTGATTTTCTTGCATCCATGGGCGTAGATGCTTTCGGTGTTAATTGCTCATTCGGACCTGATATGTCACTTGAAATTGTAAGAAAAATGTGTGAAACCACTGATATTCCGGTTATTTTGAAACCCAATGCAGGTATGCCTGAATTTATTGACGGCAGAACTGTTTATAGACTTAATCCTGATGATTTTGCAGAAACAGTTTCATTGGCTTGTGATTTTGGTGTGAGTATTGTTGGCGGTTGTTGCGGAACTACTCCAATGTACATAAAATCCTTAGTTGAAAAGCTGGGTAATTTTTCTCCAAAGAAAAGAAAAGTTAAGGTAAGTACAAGAGTATCATCATTTTCTAAAGTTATTAATTTCAATGATCAGCCGATTCTTATCGGAGAAAGAATAAATCCCACCGGAAAAAAAAGATTTAAACAAGCACTTTTTGAAAATGACATTGATTATATTGTTAACGAAGGTATTTTACAGGAAGACAAAGGTGTACATATTCTTGATGTTAATGTCGGACTTGCCGGTATTGATGAGGATACGGTTCTTGAAAATGTTGTAAAACAACTGCAGTGTGTAACTTCTTTACCTTTGCAGCTTGATTCGTCTTCGCCTTATGCATTGGAACGTGCAATGAGAATATATAACGGAAAACCGCTTATAAATTCTGTTAACGGTAAACAGGACTCAATGGATGCTGTTTTTCCTCTTGTAAAAAAATACGGCGGTGTTGTAATTGCACTTACTCTTGATGAGAACGGAATACCTGACAGCTGCGATGGCAGAGTCGAGATCGCAATAAAAATTATATCAGAAGCAAAAAAATACGGTATTGATAAACATAATATAATTTTTGATCCTCTTGCCATGTCTGTCAGTACGGATTGCAACAGCGGTAAAATTACTCTTGAAGCTATTAAAAAAATAAAACAAGAATTAGGATGTAAGACTTCGTTAGGTATATCTAATGTTTCTTTCGGATTGCCTGACAGAGATAAGCTTAACTGCACTTATTTTGCTTCTGCACTTTCAAATGGACTTGATTGCGCTATTATAAATCCTTTTTCAGACAGAATTATGGATACTTATTTTTCTTATTGTGCATTAAACGGGTTTGACAGTAATTTTCAGGATTATATTGAATACTGCAATAAAACTAAGGTAATTGATGTTACGGATAATTCTGAAAATGTAAAATCGGAACTCAGGGATTATATAATACAAGGCAGAAAAGAAAAGGTTGCAGAAATTGCAGATAAATTGTTAGCTGAATTTTCTCCTTTAGACATTATAAATAATCATATTATTACTGCTCTTGATGAGGTTGGCAGCAAATTTGAAAGAGGGAATATATATTTGCCTCAATTGCTTATGAGCGCTGAAGCAGCCTCTGTTGCATTTGATATGATTAAGAAATCAGATGTTAATACTTCACAATCTAAATGTGATGTTATTCTTGCTACTGTTAAGGGCGATATACATGATATCGGCAAGAATATTGTAAAATTACTTCTTGAGAATTTCGGTTTTAATGTAATTGATCTCGGAAAAGATGTTCCTGCTGAAAAAATTCTTGAAGCAGTTCAAAGCAATAATGTAAAGCTGGTAGGCTTGAGTGCATTAATGACAACAACTTTGACAGCTATGCAGGAAACTGTAAAAATATTGAAAGAAAATGTAAGTGATTGCTTTGTATTTGTTGGTGGAGCCGTTGTCAATGAAGAATTTGCAAATTTTTCCGGTGCAGATAAATATACATGTGATGCACTTGCTTCTGTAAAATACTGTGACTGTATTTATTCTGAGTATTTGTCATAAAATATAAGGCAGAGAACTGATGAATTCTCTGCCTTGTTCTTTTAATTATAAACTTTATTTTCATTTTCAATTAAATTATTGATATTATTTTTTCCCTTATGTCTGTATGGAATTATACAAAGAACTGCGTACATAGCAAATGCCCCGATAAAATTAAGAACCATATCGCCCATAGTGTCCATAAGGGCAAATCGCATCGGATCATCTACAGAAAAGAGATTGAAAATTTTCTCAGGATCACCGCCTGCTGTGGCAAGAGCATTTTCATAGCTCCAATGCTGTGCATCTCCGCCAAAGAACTGGTCAAATGTAAATTCAAATAATTCCCAAGCGCTTGAAAGGATAAAACCAAATCCAAGAGCAGTGAGATTTGCAATCTGATGCGGACAGGTTTTTTTAAATTTAAGCTGAGTTGCACAAATATATTCGTATCCGATATAAACAGCTTCTGCTGTTCCTAATGCGTGAAGCACCTTGTCATAACCGGGAAGCGTGTAATAAAAATTAAGATATGCACCGCCAAATGAACCAAGGAAAAATCCTAAAGCTGTAATATTCTGAAATCTCGGTGAGAAAAATCTAAATCTGTTAGCCTTGGGCATTAACTGAAAAATTTCATAACCGAACATTCCGCAAAGGTTAGCAAACATCTGTAACGGTTGATTGCTTCCAAGATACTCGTCACCGAAAATCAGCGATTCTACGATACCGTAAATCATAAGAATTCTCAAAATCCACCAATAAATTAATTCAGACTTTTTTACATCAGTTAAAATGTTTTGTGCATATTCTTTGAGATATGCCGATATTTTGTTTAACATACATAATCTCCTCCTTTCGACAAATTATAACATTGTGACAATAGAGAATAATTCCAATAAAGAAATATATTTTATTTAATAAATTCTTAATATGATGTTTTTAACGCTGTTCATAAAAAATTCACAAGTGAAACACTAATTTGTAAAAATTGTTTCGAAAATTACATAATATGATGATTTTGTGTTTAAATTGCACAAAGAAAAAGTACACTTTTGAATAATTTGTTGATTGACTTTCGGTAAATTAAGCAATAATATATAAAAGGATATTTTATATCTACATTATATAAGGAGTGTTCTTATGAAAAAGACAACAAAAATTATTTCACTCTTACTTGCACTTATCATGGCAATGTCCAGCTTCTCCGTTATAGTTTTTGCTGAAGAAGTTGACGATTATGATAAGAGAGTTGACGGATGGAATGCAAACTATGATCTGTTCCTTGATCATCTTTTCGATAACTCTGCTTTCACGAGTTGGAGTTATGTGGATATCAACCAGAAGGCTATGCAGGATACTATGAATACATGGACTGCTTTTGCCCTTTATGATGAAGCATGGAGAAACTATGCTACTCATCATATCAGCATTGAGCAGGCAGAACTTATTCTTCTTGCTATTGTTCAGAAGGCTACATACGAATTTGATGACGGTTATGTTGATGAATTCGTTGATATTCTTGAACTTGCTCAGGACGTTGATGATTTTATTCAGACAGTTGAAGGCATCATCAATGCAGAAGAATTTACTAATGTTGTAAAGTCAGAAGCTTGGGGCAAGACATTCCAGGTTATTGGTGATGTTACAAAGATTGCTCACCTTTATCAGACATACAGAGATCAGTTCGTTGAAGAATATTCGAGAGTTCTCTCTGTTCAGCTTGCTAACCAGTACTATATTGATCTGCTTCAGCATATAGCTGATACTACTCCCTATGATATCCTCAAGACTGCTGCTACAAATCTTATTGCTGATATGAATGCCAGCGTAATGTCAGTTATTGATGATGTTCTTCAGGATGCTGTAGCTGACGGTGTTTCACTTGGTCTTGAAAGACTTATTGAATACGCTATGAATTCTAATGTATATACAGCTACTGTTCTTGAAATTTACGGTTATGTTAAGGATATTGCTGATTTCCTTTGGAACACAGAAGAAGTATATCCTCACCTTGAAACTGTAATGGCTTCTTACTATTTCCAGAGTGCAGCTGCTGATTGGGCTTCTACAGCTTATTATCAGGAAGAGGCTGAAAAGTCTTTCTTTGCTATTGACCTTCTTATGACAACTAGAAAGGTTTGTGAAGAAGCTCTTGTAAATCTTAAACTTGCTGAAAATGACGGTGCTGTCGGCAGAGTTAAGAATCAGCTTCACGGTACTCTTTTTGAAGATACTGAGGTAAATCTTGCAGGTCTTGAAATTATGAGAGGACTTATGTTTGATACTGCTCCTGAAAACTTCAGAAAGGTTACTGATTCTGTATATGTTTACTGTCCTGTTGCTGTTGAAATTCTCGACAAGGATAATTTCACTGTTCATACAGTTGCTGACGGTGCTGAGTCATTTACTTCAAATCAGTACGGTATATTCAAGTCTATTTACTCAGAGTTTGGTAATGACTATCTTAAAGTTTTCTATCTCTTCGACGGTTACCGTGTAAGACTTACAGCTAATAATGAAGGTTATGTAACTCTTATTCATAAGGAACTTCTTGATGACGGTACAGTAGAAGATTGGTCTTTCACTGACCTTGAAGTTAACAATAAGGCAAAGGTTGTTTTTGATACAGAACAGGAAGGTACTCATTCCTACACATTCTCAAACGGTGTAGCAGTTCAGAGCATTTCCTTCAATGACACATTTATTCCTTCAGAATATCCTGAATATACAGCTAAGGATGTAATTAATGCAGGTACAGATATTGCTGATGAAGAAGTGAAGTCAATCTGGGATCAGATCGTAGAATTCTTTGAAATGATCGGCCAGTGGTTTAAGGATCTTTTCGGAATTGAATAATTAGTTTCATATTTTTCGGGGGCAGGTTACTGCCCCCGATTTTTTTTTGTTTCTCATTCATATATATTGTGTTGATTTAATGTTAAAGAAATGATATAATCAATAAAACCTAAATTTGATAATGAGGTGTTAATTCTGTGACTAAATTGAGATTTATTGTAACAAGTGATATTCACTACAAGGTCGAAACTGATGTTGAAAGGGATCGTTTCGAAAAAGGTATGAAGCTGGCTTATGATTATGCAGAAAATTCTGAATATAAAAAGATAGATGCATTTTTTGCTGTCGGTGATTTTGCTAATTGCGGCAGTGAAAGAGAAATGGTAAAATTTAAGAATTCTCTTGATAAATGCATAAGTCCTGATACAAAAATTACTTTGATGCTTGCCAGTCACGAGTTTAAGAGTGACGGCGGTGAGGAAGGTGCTGTCAGTCGTCTTAGATCAATTTATAATCAGGAACCTGATAATTATTTTGAATTGAACGGTTGTGCATTTTTCTGTATCAGTACAGAGGATGGTTGCAGTATTAAGGATAAAAAGAAGAAATGGTTAAAAGATTGTCTTGTATCTGCATCTGAAACAGGTTATGAGCGTCCTTTCTTTGTTTTTCAGCACCCGCATCTCAGTGATACTGTTTACGGAAGTATTAACTGGGGTGATGATGATATTATTTCTATACTTAATGATTATCCTCAGGTTGTTGATTTCTCAGGTCATTCACATGCTCCGATAAATGATCCCAGAAGTATTCATCAGAAGCATTTTACTTCCTTAGGAACCGGTTCTTTTTCATATTTTGAGCTTGATGAATTTGATTTTTCCTATGGAACTGTTCCTCCTGATTGTAAAGAGTGTGCACAGTTTTATATTGTTGAAGTTGATGAAAATAATAGTGTTAAAATTATTCCTGTTGATGTTCTCAGCGGTGAGTTTTTCAATGAAGGATATTTACTTGAAAAAGTTTGGGAGCCTGATAATTTCAAGTTTGGTTTTGAAAGAGCATTAACTGAAAAATCTCCTTATTTTGATGATGATTTCAAGTATGAACTTAGTATATCTGATAATTCGGTTAATTTAACATTTTCACAGGCAAAAACTGACGATTATAGAGTAAACAGTTATCTTATAGTATTGAGAAATAGAGATAATAATAAAATTTTAGCTCAGAAAAAAGTCAGTTCTTCATATTACAGATATTATATGCCTGAAAGTATTTCCATTGAAATTGATGTTCAGGAAAAGTGTAATAATTATTCTCTTGAAATAACTGCGAACGGTTTCTGGTACGCAAAATCAGAGAAAAAAATCATTAATTTTGAAGCTTAAATGTGTTATATGACTGAAAAATTATATTATAAAGATAAAAGTATCATAGTTTTTTCTGCTGAAATATTAGATTTACAGTTTAGCGATGATTTTATCCTTATTGAACTGAACAGAACTGCTTTTTTTCCTGAAGGCGGTGGTCAGCCTGCGGATAAAGGCTTTATAAACAGTTTTGAGGTAATTGAAGTTTGCGAAAAAGACGGAATTATTATTCATAAAATTAAAAATCAATCAAATGCTCTTAAAGTCGGACAGACAGTTGAAGGCAAAATTGATTCACATTTCAGATTTGTTATGATGCAATCGCACAGCGGTGAACATCTTGTTTCCGGAGTGGCTCATAATCTTTACGGTGTAGATAATGTCGGCTTTCATATAGATGAAAATTACATTATGACTGTTGATTTTAATAAAAAGCTGTCCAATGAAGACATTTCTGAAATTGAAAGACAGGCTAATAGATTTATTTATGAAAATATTCCTATAAATTGTTATGACGTTAGCTGTATTGATGCCGAAAAGCTTGATTATAGAAGTAAGCTTGAATTTGAGGATCAGCTTCGTATTGTAGAGATTGAAGATATTGATTTATGTGCTTGTTGTGCCTTGCATGTTGATTTCACAGGTGAAATAGGTCTTATAAAAATTTTATCGTGTATCAGTCATAGGGGCGGTGTAAGAATAACAGTTATTTGCGGTGAAACTGCATTGAATGATTATTTTATGAAGCATTATCATCTGTTAAAAATATCCGCTGCACTTTGCTCTAAGTGCGAGGAAACTTTTCAAGCGGTTGAACGTCTTAAGTTGTTAAATTATAATTTAAGTAATGAAATTAAACAATTAAAATCAAAACATCTGAAATATATTGCTGATTCTTTTTCGATTGACGAAAAAGTTATATTCCTTGACAACGAAATGCCGATGGATGAATTAAGGGAGCTTGTAAATTTGCTTGGTAAAAAGGCAGAAAAAATTGCTTTTGCGTTTTCAGGTTCCGACAGTTCAGTTTATTCATATTGTATTTTTTCCGAAAAACTTGATCTTTTGAAATTTTCCGGAGATTTCAATTCGCGTTTTAACGGCAAAGGCGGGGGAAAAGGGAACATTATTCAGGGAAAAGTTGAGGCTGAATTTAAAAAAATAGAAACATTTATTAAGGAATTTGCGGTAACTGATTATGAGAATGCGTAAGAAAAAAAACCTTGAACAAAAACTTGATGCTTGTAAAAATTTAATTGGTATTCCTCCTGTTACTGATGATTACCGGAATGTAGTCAGTGTTAAGGAATATATTGATTTTTCTGATATTTTCGGTAATGATAATCCGATTTATATGGAAATCGGTTGCGGAAAAGGTCAGTTTATTTCAGAACTTGCTTCAAGAACACCTGAAATTAACTATATAGCTGTTGAAGTAAACAGAAATGTTATAGCAGATGCTTGTAAAAAGGCACAGGATGCAAAGCTTCAGAATGTTATTTTTATGCACTGCGGTGCTGAAATTCTTACTAAGTATATTAAAAAGGGTATGATAGATAGATTATATCTGAATTTTTCCTGTCCGTTTCCTAAAAAAGCTTATGAAAACAGACGACTGACTAACATCCGATTTCTTGAAATATATAAAGAAATATTATCCGACAAAGCTGAAATACATCAGAAAACGGATAATATGCACTTCTTTGAATATTCAATAGAACAATATACTCTTGCGGGCTACAAATTAAAGTCAGTGTCCCTGGATTTACATAACAGTGATTTTGAAAATAATATAATTACTGAATACGAGCATAGGTTTTCATCTATGGGACAACCAATTTATCGACTCGAAGCGTACAGATAAACTAACAGATATCTGTCTTTGAATGAATTTAAATTCAAGGCAGATGTCTTTGTTTTTATGTAATAATCAGGACAACTGTATCATATTTATTATTGAAATAAAATTTAGGAGTGACTTTCATTGAATACAAAAATGAAAAATGTTTGCTTTCAGGATGATAAAGTTGTTTTGTCATCACAACAATCAATAGAAAATGATATTATTCTTCCTGATTACTATGCTGATATTTCTAAGATATTAAGCTGCGGCATCAGTACCTTTGAAGAGGCAATTTGCATTTCAGATGATAATATCAGCTTACCTGCCGGAGCAGAATATAATATTATATATTTGGGAATTGACAGTAAGCTTTATTGTTATTGCGGAGAAATTAAATATACAAAATATTTTAAGTATAATAATTTAGGCGAAAAAACTCATTTGAGCGCTGAGCAAAAGATTATTTCTCATCATTGTAAAGCGATTGGTCCTAAGCGCTTAGAGCTTAAAGGAAGTATAATTTCAAATATAATCGTAAATTCAGAAGAGGAGTTGTCAGTTGTTTCATCTGAAAATGAAGATTTATTAGAGTTAAAAAATATAATTGTTAATAACATTACATTTTTACGTTCAAATAATAAAAGAATTTCTGTAACAGATAGCTTTAATTTTGAAAATAATAATGAAACGGTAAATTTTATAATCAGTAAAGATGCAAAATTAAGAATTAATGAAATTAAATCAATTCAGAATAAAGCCTTTATAAAGGGTGTAGCTGAAGTAAATGTTTTTTATATTAACTGTAACGGAAATATTGGTAACAAATCATTCAGCCTACCGTTTTCAGAAGTAGTAGATGTTACAGGCTTATCAGAAAATGATGTATGTAAATTGGAAAATATAAGTCTTAAAACTCTGGTTGATATAAAAAATGCAGAAGATAATAAAACATATTTTAATATAAGTTCAGATATCACCTTTGATGTTACCTGCGATCGAGCAGAAGAAATATGCTTTTGTGAAGATGCATATTCCAGGTTTTATCGTACACAGCTTAAATGTACAGAGAGAAAAATAATTACTGATTGTGAGTATATAAACAGAACTGTAAACTTAACAGAATATATTGATTGCTATAATTCGGATGGCTATACTGTTATTCACAGCTGTATTGATAATCTTAAAATCATTCCTGAAATCAGTGATGAAAGAATTAAAATCATTTGTATTGGAAGCATTAAAGTTCTGCTGAAAAATCAGGAAGGAAAATTTATATTTTCTGAAAAAAGCATTAATTCAGAATGTTCGGAAATACAAATAAATTCAACGTCGGATTTTGATGTCTTAAATAGCTTAATTTTAAGCTCAGCGGCTGTTTTGTCGCCGGGAAATAAAATTAAGTTTGTGGCAGATATAAATTTTGAAGGAAGAATTAACTATTTTCATAAAGTAAAGCTGATAACTGAAATTACGGAAAATTGTTCAGATAAGGAAACTGAGAAATCAATTATAATTTATTTCCCCGATAAAAATGAAGATTTATGGAATATTGCAAAGAATAATTATTCTTCTTTAGCAAATATAAAAAAATTTAATGAATGCAGTGCTGAAGTCTCTGATATACCTTATGTTTTTCCGAATTTTTAGTATTTGCTTGATTTATCAGGCATTATCGTTTATATTTATAATAGAAAAGTTGTAGGAGAATAAAATGAAAGATACTGTAAATAACGGAATGGAATCGCTCAGAGAGTTATATAAAATCGGTGTTGGCCCTTCAAGCTCACATACTATGGGGCCTGAAAGAGCAGCTAAAATTATATCGCTTAAATATCCTGATGCGGATAAATATGTTGTTGAGCTCTACGGTTCATTGGCAAAAACAGGAGTTGGACATCGTACTGATTATATTATAAGAAAAACTTTATCTGAAGAGAAAACCGAGATAATTTTTAATGAAAATCATACTGAATTAGAGCATCCGAATACTATGCTGTTCAAAGTAATAAAGAACAGTGAAATTATTGCTGAGCATAAGGTGTTCAGCGTAGGCGGCGGTGCCATTCGTTTTTCAGGTGAAGCATTGGTTTCTCCGGCAAGACCTTATAAATTTACCACTTTTTCTGATATTTCTGAATATTGCAGAAATAAAGATATAAGATTATGGCAATATGTTGAAGAAGTTGAAGGATTTGAAATATGGGATTTTCTTCAGACTATCTGGGATACTATGAAAAATTCCATTAAAGAGGGAATTAGCCTTGACGGTGAAATATTCGGAGGATTAAAAGTACTTCGTAAGGCTAAACAGCTTTACAGTTACAGGCACATGGATGAACTTGCGGAAACAAAAGAAAACAGACTTGTATGCGCTTATGCTTTTGCTGTAAGCGAACAAAATGCTTCCTGTGAAGGAAAAATTGTAACTGCTCCTACTTGCGGTGCAAGCGGTGTTTTACCTGCTGTACTCAAATATACTCAGGATAAGAGAAAGCTTTCGGATTCAGATATTCTTCGTGCGTTAGCAACAGGTGGACTTATAGGTAATCTTATAAAAACGAATGCTTCAATAAGTGGTGCAGAAGCGGGTTGTCAGGCTGAAATAGGTAGTGCTTGTTCAATGGCGGCGGCAGCTTTAGCTGAATTATATGAAATGGATATTGATCAGATAGAGTATGCTTCCGAAGTGGCTATGGAGCATCATCTTGGACTTACTTGTGATCCTGTAAAGGGTCTTGTGCAAATTCCGTGTATAGAAAGAAATGCAGTTGCTGCAATGAGAGCAATCAATGCTGTGAATCTTGCTAACTTTCTTGCGGGTTCAAGAAAAATATCGTTCGATTTAGTGATTAAAACAATGTACGAAACCGGTAAGGACTTGCATAACAGTTACAGAGAAACAAGCGAAGGCGGACTTGCTAAGCTTTATAATTAATTTGGGGGTAAGCAGTGCTTACCTCTTTTTTTTTACTTGTATTTTATTAATAAATGTTGTATTATTATCAATTAGTGGTAATATTTTAAATATAAAAAGATTAAGGATGATTTGTATGACTAAGATTGATATTTATTCAGGTTTCCTTGGTGCAGGAAAAACGACTCTTATTAAGAAATTAATATCTGACTGTTATAAGAATGAAAAGCTTGTGCTCATTGAAAATGAATTCGGTGAAATCGGAATTGACGGCGGTTTTCTTCAGGATGCCGGAATTGAAATAACGGAAATGAATTCCGGTTGTATTTGCTGCAGTCTTGTTGGTGATTTCAGAACTGCTCTTTCCAAGGTTATAGAAGAATATAAGCCTGACCGAATTCTTATTGAACCCTCTGGTGTAGGTAAGCTTTCAGATGTTATTAAAGCAGTTGAATCAATTGCTTCTGAAGATGTTATGCTCAATGCTTTTACAACGGTTGCTGACGCAGGTAAATGTAAGATGTATATGAAAAATTTCGGTGAGTTTTTTAACGATCAGATTGAACACGCCGGAACAATTATTATGAGCCATACTGATAAGGTTAAGAATGAAAAACTCGAAGAAGCAGTTTCTCTTATAAGAAAGCATAATAAAGATGCTGTAATTGTGACAACATCAATCGCTGAGCTTGATGCGGAACAGCTTGTCAGTGCTATTGAAAGAAAAGACACTCTTTCAGCAGTTTTAGAGAACTTGCATCATGAACATGAGCATCACCACCATCACCATCACCATCATCACGGTGAAAAATGTGATTGCGGCTGTCACGAACACGAGCATGAGCACCATCACCACCATCATGATGAAGAATGTGATTGCGGCTGTCATGAACACGAGCACCATCACCATCATCACGCAGATGAAGTTTTTGTTTCTGTCGGCAGAGAAACAACAAAAGCATTTACTAAAGAACAGATTGAAAATATTCTCAATGAATTTATTGATGAAAATACTTACGGAATTGTTCTCAGAGCAAAGGGTATCGTCAAAGGTGAAGACGGTTTCTGGATTCATTTTGACTATACACCCGGTGATATTGATGTAAGAAACGGCTGTGCCGCCATTATAGGCAGAATATGTGTAATCGGTTCTTCATTAAAAGAAGATATGATTGATAAATTATTTGAGATCTAAGGAGTTTTATTATGTCCGTTCCGGTATATTTGTTTACTGGTTTTCTTGAATCAGGAAAAACTACGTTTATTCAGGATACTCTTGAAGATAAAAGATTTAACTCAGGCGAAAGAACCTTGCTTCTTGTTTGCGAAGAAGGTGAAATCGAATATGATATTTCAAAATTCAGCGGTAAGAACGTAAAAATTGTTAATATTGAAGGTGAAGAAGAGCTTAATGAAAAGGCTCTTACGGAGCTGGTTGCTTCCTACAAAGCTCAGCGAGTGCTTGTTGAATATAACGGTATGTGGCAAATTCAGAATTTTTATGACAATATGCCTGAAGATTGGGTTCCATATCAGAATATGCTGTTTTTAGACTCATCTACCTTTATTTCATATAATCAGAATATGAGAAGTCTTGTTGTTGATAAACTTCAGGATTGTGACGTTGCAGTTTTTAACAGAATAAAAACCGGCACAGATACAATGGAATTTCATAAAATTGTGAGAGGCACGTCAAGAAGAACGGAAATATTGTATGAATATGAAGACGGAACGCTTGTTCCTGATGAAATTGAAGATCCGTTACCCTTTGATATTAATGCACCGTTAATTGAAATTGCTGATAAGGATTTTGCTTTATTCTACAGAGATCTCACTGAGGATATGAAAAAGTATAAAGGAAAAACCGTTAAATTCAAGGGTATTGCCGCAACAGATAAGAAGTTTCCCGATAAAACCTGTGCACTCGGAAGGCATATAATGACCTGTTGTGCTGATGATATTCAATATTGCGGACTTGTATCAAAGGTTGAAAACATTAATTCAGTTATTAATTCCTGCTGGTATATCGTTACTGCAGAAATAGATATCAGATTTTCCAGGCTTTACGGTAAAAAGGGACCGGTTTTCTATGTAAAGAATTTAATTCCTGCAGATGCTCCAGCTGAGCAGGTTGCAACGTTTTATTAAAGGAGAATGATTATGATAATTCCAAGATTTGAACATCCGAAGCCTCAGTTTGAAAGAGCTGACTGGTTAAACCTTAACGGTCAATGGGATTTTTGTTTTGATAACGGAAAAAGCGGTATAGCACGTAAACTGTATGAAGATTTTTCAGGTTATGATAAAAAAATTACCGTTCCTTTTTGTGTAGAATCAAAGCTTTCAGGGATTGAGCATAAAGATTTTATGTATGGCGTATGGTATAAAAGAACCGTTGATATTCCTACTGATAAGCTTTCAGGACGGACAGTGCTTCATATCGGTGCTGCGGATTTCAAAACAACAGTATTCGTTAATTCAGCCAAAGTGGGCGAGCATATCGGCGGTTATGTTTCATTTTCGTTTGATATAACAGATTACGTAAAAGAAGGAACAAATACTGTTGTAATTTACTGTGAAGATGATACAAGAAATCCTATGGTTCCCAGAGGCAAGCAGAGTGAGGAATATTATTCTCACAGCTGTGATTATACAAGAACTACAGGAATATGGCAGACAGTCTGGCTTGAATTCACACCAGTGAATTACGTTAAATATTTCAGATTTTATCCCGACTACAGAACTTCAACTCTTAACGTAATAGGAGAAGTTTGCGGTAAAGAAAATCTGACTCTTTCAGCAAGCTTTGAAGGCAGGGAAGTGGGCGTTGCTGAAATTCCTGATTGTTCCGGAACCTTTTCTGCTACAATTAATCTTTCCGAAACTCACTTGTGGGAAGTTGGTGTCGGTAACTTATATGACCTTGAGATTACCTTTGGAGAAGATAAGGTTAAAAGCTATTTCGGTCTCAGAAATATCTGGTTTGACGGATATAAATTTATTCTTAACGGAAAATCTGTTTTTCAGCGGCTTATTCTTGATCAGGGCTTTTATCCTGATGGAATTTACACGGCTCCTTCAGATGAAGAATTGCTAAATGACATCAAGCGTTCAATGAATTGCGGATTTAATGGTGCAAGACTTCACGAAAAGGTTTTTGAAGAAAGATTTTTATATCATTGTGATAAAGAAGGATATCTTGTATGGGGTGAATACGGCAACTGGGGACTTGACCATACTGTTCCCGAAGCTATTTATACCTTCCTTCCTGATTGGCTCAGTGAAATTGACCGTGATTTCAATCATCCTTCAATTATAGGTTGGTGTCCGTTTAACGAAACTTGGGATATGAACGGAAGAAAGCAGTACGACGGACTTCTCAGTCTTGTGTATGAAGCTACAAAAACTGCGGATAAAACCCGTCCTTGTATAGATACAAGCGGTAACTTCCACGTTAAGACCGATATATTTGATCTTCACGATTACGAACAGGATGTTGCTGTTTTTAAGAAGACAAATGATGAAATAATTGAAACCGGAATTCCTGCTGACAGATTCAGTGATAAACAGACTTATATTAAAGGTTTACCTGTATTTATAAGTGAATACGGCGGAATTAAGTGGAGCCCTGTTTCAGGAAACTCACGTGAAGTTTCCTGGGGGTACGGTAATGCTCCTAAGTCAGAAGAAGAGTTTATGTCACGATATAAAGGACTTACTGATGCACTTCTTGACAATCCCTGTTTATTTGGTTTCTGTTATACGCAGCTTACCGATGTTGAGCAGGAGCAGAACGGTGTTTATACTTATGACAGAAAAGAAAAGTTCCCCTCAGAATTTTTCTATAATGTTAATTCCAGAAAGGCAGCTATCGAAGATTAATTATTAAGACTGATTTAAGAAAAAGTGTTTTAATTAAACTGTAAAGAAAAAATTCTTTACTTTCCCTTTCTCTTAATCAAATGTAAGTAATTACAACGAAAGCTTCGGAATTAATTTTCCGAAGTTTTTGTTTATATGAAAAAAAGGTGATATTATGAGAACTAAGCAATTTAAGGCAGAATCCAAGAAACTTCTTGATATGATGATAAATTCTATTTATACTCATAAAGAGATTTTTCTCAGAGAAATTATTTCTAACGCAAGTGATGCTATAGACAAGCTTTACTTCAAATCTTTAACTGACAGTAACGTCGGATTGAATAAAGATGATTTTTCTATTAAAATTTACCCTGATAAAAATAGCCGTACTTTAATTATTTCAGATAACGGCATCGGTATGACCGCAGAGGAGCTTGAAAATAATCTCGGTGTTATTGCAAAAAGTGGTTCACAAAAATTCAAAACTGAAAATAAGGACGATAATATTGATATTATCGGTCAGTTTGGTGTAGGTTTTTATTCATCTTTTATGGTAAGTAAAAACGTAAAGGTAATATCTAAGGCTTATGGCAGTGAAGACGCTAATATGTGGGAATCTTCCGGTGCAGACGGTTATACTATAACAGCGTGTGAAAAGGAAAGTGTAGGTACTGATATAATATTAACTATTTCAGATAACACTGATGAAGTTAATTACGATGAGTTTCTTGACGTTTACAGACTTTCTTCACTTGTAAAGAAATATTCTAACTATATAAGATATCCCATCAAGATGGATTTTGAAAGCAGAAAGCCTGTAGAAGATAAAGAAGGCGAGTATGAAACAGTTATTGAAGAAAGAATTCTTAATTCAATGATTCCTTTATGGAAAAAGTCTAAATCTGAAATTACGGAAGAGGAATACGTTGCATTCTATAAGGAAATAAGCTATGATTATGAAAAGCCTTTAAGAGTAATTCATTCAAAAACCGAAGGTCAGGCAACTTATAATGCATTGCTTTTCATTCCTTCTCACGCTCCCTTTGATTATTATTCAAAGAATTATGAAAAAGGACTTCAGTTATTTTCAAAAGGTGTTCTGATTTCAGAAAAGTGCTCCGATTTATTACCTGATTATTTTAATTTCGTAAAGGGACTTGTTGACAGCGAGGATCTTTCTCTTAATATTTCAAGAGAAATGCTGCAGCATGATCATCAGCTTAAATTAATTGCAAAAACTATAGAAAAGAAAATCAAGTCTGAATTAACAAAAATGCTCAATACTGACAGAGAAAAGTATGAGCAGTTCTTTGATAGCTTTGGTACTTCGATCAAATTTGGCGTATATTCAGATTATGGTATTCATAAAGAAGAGCTTACTGATTTATTGATATTTAAAAGCAGTAACGAAAAAAAATATGTTACTGTTAAAGAATATGTTGAAAGAATGAATAGTGAGCAAAAAGGTATTTATTATGCTGCGGGCGAAACGATCGACAGAATAGATATGCTTCCTCAGGTAGAGCTTGTAAAGGATAAAGGTTTTGAAATTCTTTATCTTACTGATTATGTTGATGAGTTCTGTATTAAAACTCTTATGGAATACGAGGGTAAACCTTTTATTAATATTTGTGCTGATGATGCAGATTTTTCAACTGATGAAGAAAAAGAACATCTTAAAAATGAGAATGAAAGCTTTAAGGAAATGTTCGAGCTTATGAGTAAAGCCATTGATGAAAAATGCTCTGTCAGATTTACTAATAAATTGAAAAATCATCCTGTCTGTCTTTCCAATGAGGGTGAAATATCAGCTGAAATGGAAAAGGTGCTCAATTCAATGCCAGGAAGTCAGGGAGTAAAGGCTGAATATGTGCTTGAAATCAATGCATCACATAAGATCAGTGAAACGTTAAAACACTTATATAATGAAAATCAGGATAAACTGGCCGATTATTCAAAAATACTGTATAATCAGGCTCGTCTTATCGGTGGTCTTTCAATAGACAACCCCACTGAGTTTTCTAATCTTATATGTGAATTAATGTAATTGCTATTAAATTCTACAGTCACAAGTAAATTTATGCAACTTGTGACTGTAGTTTCTGAAATTTATTTTTGTTTTAATAAAAATTCAAAAAGTGCTTGACATTTAATGAAATTACTTATATAATAATCAAGCAGTTTGACGACGGGCCATTAGCTCAGTTGGTTAGAGCAACCGGCTCATAACCGGTTGGTCCGGGGTTCGAGTCCCTGATGGCCCACCACATCAAACCGGAAATTAATATAGGGGTATAGCTCAGTTGGTAGAGCAGCGGTCTCCAAAACCGCGTGCCGAGGGTTCGAGCCCTTCTGCCCCTGCCAAAATCGACAAGTTTCTATCGAAACTTGTCGATTTTTCTTTTTATCGGAACTTGTCAAGATTAGTGTTGGCTTTGTCAACGAAAAATAACAAATATGTAGTGGATTGAATTTTTGCGACATTTCCAGAAAAACCGACCGGTTTTGAAAGTCGATTTTTCTAATGCGTAAGAAAGCTATGATAAATCATTACACATCTGCGTGTATATCATCAACATGGTATTGGCGAGTTGTAGCTCGTTACTGTTCAGATTCACATCAAAGTATTATTTCACGAGAGCGTACCGAAAGTTTTATTGATAATAGTTTATGATTAATAACTTATTAAAATATTTACAAAAAACATTGAAAATGTTATTATATAATCACATAATTCTTTGGGAGATGTTTTTAATGAACAGTATTCTTTCTTTTTTTCTTGTTATAGCCTTAATGTTATGTAGTTTCTTCGCTGGTTTCAAGGAATTGCCTTCTGACGTTACAGAAAACTCAACCGAAGTTAGCGTTAAATTAACTGACAGTGATAAAGCGTTACTTCAGAGAATAATTGATGATGAAACAGCCTGGATTGCTTCAATACAGCTTTCCGACGGAGCAATTCCTATGTATGATATTTCTGACGGTGAGGTTTCTGTTAATCCTTATTTTGCAGATATAGCCGCTATGGCTTTGCTTGATAATGCCGAAAAATATTCTGAAAACGTTAAGGCTTATATAAATTGGCATTTTGAGCATCTGAATTCAAAAGATGAAGATTATTATAACATAGACGGCACAATTTATGATTATACTGCTGAATTAGTTGACGGTGAGTTTGTGAGTGAAAAGGTTACCGTAAAAGACGGGAAAAGCACTTATGACTCTACTGACTCTTATGCTGCAACTTTTCTTTCATTGTTAAGAAAATACAGTGAAAAAACTGAGGATTTTGAACTTATCAGAATAAATAAAGATAATATTGAGAGAATTTCTGAAGCTATGCTTTCAACTCTTAATAAAGGTCTTACCTTTGCAAAGCCTGATTATGAAGTGAAATATCTAATGGATAATTGTGAGGTTTATGAGGGAGTTACTGCTGCTGTTTATCTATTTGATAATATAATTGGAACAGATAGCTGTAATCTCACTTATTTAAAGCTTAAATATGCGGCAACTGTAATCTTGAATTCCGTTGAAAAATATTTATGGAATGCTGATGAATGTCATTATGAAAGCGGAATTTTCAAAGTCGGTGAGCCTATCAATGAATTTAAATGGTCTGAGTATTATCCCTGTGCTACTTCTCAGCTGTTTCCTATAATTCATTCTGTTATACCTTCCGGATGTGAACGTGCTCAATTGCTTTATAAAAAATTCTGTGATGAATTCAATTGGCAGGACTTTGATATACCTTCCGATTTTTGTTGGGGAAGTAATGTTCTTACCGCGGCTAAAATGGGTGACGTTGAGAGAGTTCTGACCTATGCTAATAATTATTTATCATTTTCGGAAAATCATAAATATCCGCTTTATAATGCCGATTCTGCCCGTGTCAGTATGGCGGCAAGCATATTATTGAATATGTCCGAATAATATTAGTTTTTCCCGAAAGCGTAATTTTTCGGGAAATTTTTATTATTGACAAACATTTTTAGTAATTATAAAATTAGTTATAACAATCTTTCGGGGTATAAAATGGAAATCTTTACTTATGTAATGATAGCTATTGCTGTAATTTCAGCTATCGACAGAATTTTCGGAAATAAAATCGGTCTTGGTGCAGAGCTTGAAAAGGCAGTTTCAATGATTGCGCCTCTTGCTTTATCAATGGCAGGTATTCTTGTGTTGGCACCGTCAATATCGCATTTGTTGCAGAATATAAGCGGAAATTTTCCCGATTTTTTAGATTTTTCAATTATATCTTCTCTTCTTCTTGCAAATGATATGGGCGGAGCTCATCTTGCAAGGGATTTATGTTCTGATGAAAAACTCGGCTTTTTCAACGGCTTGATTACTGCTTCAATGATGGGTGCTACCGTTTCATTTACAATTCCTTTTGCTATTCAGGTTACAAAAAAGGAAAATCATTCGGATATTTTTTTTGGAATTCTGTCTGGAATGATGACAATTCCCGTCGGTCTTGTTGTTTCAGGCTTAATAATTGGAATTTCTCTTAAAGTATTATTGATCAATCTGATACCGTTGCTCGTTCTTGTTGCTTTTATTGCAGTTGGTATAATAAAATTTGAAAAGTTTACAGTTAAAATATTTTCATTTATTGCTGTTTTTATCAAGGCTGTTATCACAGCAGGATTGATTTTCGGAATTATTAAGTATCTGACAGGTAAATCTTTAATACCTTATATGTCTGATTTAAATGAGGCTATGGATATTATAATAAACATTATGTGTATAATGGCAGGCGCTTTACCTCTGTTTTTTGTTCTGAAAAAGCTGCTTTCTCCTGTTTTACAAAGAATAAGTAAAGTATTAAAAATAAACGACGTATCATCCTTTGGCTTTCTTACAACTATCGGTACGTCTGTACCAACCTATGAAATGATGGATAAAATGGACAAAAAGGGGATTGTATTGAACGCCGCTTTTTCAGTCAGCGCTTCTTTTACTTTTGTTGATCATCTGGCGTTTTCAGTTTCATTTAACGCTGATTATATTTTACCAATGATAGTTGCAAAATTAGTTTCGGGATTTACTGCAGTTATAGTTGCTGTTGTCTTATTTAACAGACGTGAAAAGAGGGTTAATTTATGAAGGAGATCAAAAGTATTATTAATGTCGGAGCAGAAAAACCTTTCACTGTTTTTCATGCAAGTGATACACATCTTACGTATGCAGATAACAGAGATTGTGACCGAAAAATTTCTTTGGCTGAACACAGAAAGAATATATTTTATTCGAATATTGAAAATCTGAATTATATTAAAAATAAAGTTTCAAATGCAAATTCAGTTTTAATTCACACAGGTGACCTGATTGATTTTGTTTCTGAGAAAAACCTTGATGCCGCTTCGGAATTTATTAGTGAAGTAGATTGCTTTTTTGCTGCAGGAAATCATGAATTCAGTCTTTTTGTGGGAGAAGCAAAAGAGGATGTGGCTTACAGAAACATAAGTCTTGAAAAGGTTCAGCAATGCTTTTCCAATGATATACGTTGTTCATCAAGAATTATTAACGGAGTAAATTTTGTCGCAATTGATAATTCATACTATAACATAGAAAAACGTCAATTGGATTTTATAAAAATTCAGGAAGAAAAGGGACTTCCGATAATTCTTTGCGTTCACACTCCGTTATACTGTGAAGAATTTTATAATTTTTCTCTGAAAGACGGCGGAGCTCCGGCAAATCTTATGGCTGTTCCCGTTGAGCTTATGAAGGATTATTCTGAGCACAGATTAGAACAGCAAAAAGGTGATGAATTGACTTTTTGTGCTTATAATCACATTGTTGAATCCGATAAAATAAAAGCAATCTTATGCGGACATATTCATTATGATTTTGAGGCACAGATTAATAAAAATATTATTCAATTTTCAACCGGTACATCAACTTTACGTGAAATAAATATAATTTGAGGGAATTTATGAAAGCTTTTTCGAATGTCAGATTCAGCGGATATAAGGAAGGTCATTGTCAGGGTATTGCAGTTGACAGTAACAGAGAGTATATTTATCTTTCTTTTACAACCTCGCTTATAAAAGCAGACCTAAACGGCAATATAATAGGTTCTGTTACGGGACTTGTCGGTCATTTAGGCTGTATTGCGTTTAACAGTGATGATAATAAACTCTACGGCACTCTTGAATATAAGCACGATGCAGTAGGGAAGGGCATTATCAAAAATAATAATGTAAATTTAAGCTTTGATGACGGTTTTTATCTTGTTTGTTTTGACGTTGAAAAAATAAATAAAATCGGTTTGAATGCCGAAAAAGACGGTGTAATGACTGCGGTATATCTCGATGAGGTCGTAAATGACTACGAATATCCCGGACATAAATACGGTTGCAGCGGTATAGACGGAATAACCGTTGCTCCTACAGTAAACGGCAATGATGACAGAAATTATATTTATATTGCTTACGGAGTTTACGGTGATAATAAGAGAAATGATAATGATTATCAGATTATTCTTTGTTATGATATTGATGAACTCAGTCTTTGTAAGCTTCCTCTTATGCAGGATAATATGCACCGTAGCGGTCCGAGATTTCCGTTACATAAATATTTTGTTTTCACAGGAAATACAACTTACGGAATACAGAACCTTGAATATGACAGAATGAATAATTGTATGTTTGCCTGTGTTTACGAAGGTAAAAAAACAGATTATCCTAATTTTTCATTATTCGCAATTGATATGTCCGTAGATGCAGAAATTACAACGCTTAAAGGTATAAATGAAATACAGACTGTTCTTTTTCTTAAAGATTTTTCCTGCTTTGATAAAATAAATGATATCAGTGGCAGTTATTTTTCTTCAGGAAGCACAGGAATTGCGTCATTAGGTAACGGAAATTTTCTGATTTCCGAAGATTTCAAAGATGAAAACGGATATGGCACCGAAATTTTCTCTTATCATTTTTCTGATGAAGAAGGATTTATAAAAAAAGAGATTTTGCTATAATTTAATATTGACTTTTATAGCATATCAGTGTATAATCACATCGTTATAAAAAGTCAATACACGGGGACGTAGCTCAGCTGGGAGAGCAAGGCACTCAGAAACGCACCCTACCAAAAACTTAATAAATTAATTACTCAGTATGCTCACTTATTCACTATTACCTATTACTTCTTACTTCAAATATGGGGGCGTAGCTCAGCTGGGAGAGCGCTTGAATGGCATTCAAGAGGTCAAGAGTTCGATCCTCTCCGTCTCCACCACAGCATACTGAGTAATTAATTTTTTGTTTTAATTTTCATATTTATAAAAATCCGAGGTTTTTAGCCTCGGATTTTTAACATTAAACCTCAAAATATAGTTGTTTTTATATTTCTAATTTAATTCTACCTGCATTTTGTTGCAAAAACACTAAGAAACAAGTACTATAATTGCAGAGGTGATACACATGAATATGTATAAGTTTGGA
This sequence comes from Acutalibacteraceae bacterium, assembly GCA_045591285.1. GTDB lineage: Bacteria > Bacillota > Clostridia > Oscillospirales > Acutalibacteraceae > RUG806. The sequence goes on along the minus strand of JAZNSP010000035.1, from coordinate 3,855 downwards.
AATTACATTTGCAAGCTTCGTGAAGAAAAAAATCTTACTCAAGCCGATCTTGCGAATCAGTTGGATGTTTCGGATAAATCAATATCCAAATGGGAAAACGGACAGGCTTTTCCTAGAATTGAAACCTTTGAAAAACTTGCGGTTGCTTTGGATACAACTGTTGAGGATATTTTCTCAGCAAGTAAAGACGGAATAAAAAGAATTTGTATTGCTAACAATTTTTATTATGTAATGCAGATTGATGTTGACGGACAGTTATATTCAATAAGGGCCGACGAAAGCAAATGGGTTGAAATAAACGATGATAAAGATTCAATTGTAGTTAAAATTACAGGTGAATTCTTAAGTGATGAGGCTTTTGGCGAATTGGACAACAGTGCCTCTAAATTGAAAGAAAAGCTAATGCTTAAATTTGTTAAAAAGGCAACTTCAGAATTGATGAATCTTATTTTGCAAGTAGACTGTACATATAAGATTTCAAACATACAACCCGATTCCTTAGTTACCATTGAACATGATGGATTTGATTTGGGCGATAAAACTTGGATGATGCAGGATTTTCAAATTATGTATCCAAAAGTTATTTGCGGAAATGACACAACAGTCGAATTATTGGAAGCAAGGGGTAAGAACAGCAAAGAAATTATCAAAAAGTATAAAAAGTTAGGTCTTCAATCTGATTTGGGGATTGATTTTATTACAATGTTCCTTGCCTATCCTTTGAGAGGTGCATACTTTAAACATTTATGTAAGCCTTCCATATTAAAGAAAAACATTTTAAAGGTTGATGTTCATAGGGCAAATACAGAAAAGAGAAACAGCGATAAAAAAATCGGATGTTTAGGTGGATGTTTTTCTCTGCTTGCAGTTTTATTGCTTTGGTTTATATTGGATTGTTTTGTTTTTTCTGTGCTTTTTGTAGCATCTGAAAAGCCATATTTAGTTGCTTCTGATTATTCAACAATAACTTATGAAAACGATGTATATGTAAGAATTGAAGAATTGCCAGAATATGCATATCCTACTACAATGCTCGGAGCTACAATTTGGGAGGACTCAAGAACAGATGGTCTTTCAAAATGGGATCAATCTATGCAGGATGACAAGGTTCAGCTGTTTGAGGATGATGAGGGCAGAGAATATCTATGGTTGGTAGAAGATTATGTAGATAATGTCCTTGGTGCAAAGGAAAATGGTGAAGATAAAGAATATGAAGATTTTGACGAACATTATGTATATGTTTGTGAAAATCCTTAAAAGAATAACCGAGCAGAGCTTAAAAACTCTGCTCGGCTTTTCTATTACGCCACTTTATCAATACCAACCATAAACTGCTCAAAGTCGATATTAAACTCAATTTTCAGCTTATACCCTCTGCTAACCTCAACCCGTTTAATTAAGCAATTAACAATCATTTTTTTCTTTTCAAAGCTCGCTTCATCATAAAGCTCTGCCCAAGAAATCAGTTCATCAAAGCTGTCAGATAAGTTTTTGAGCACACTTTCACCGTTGGCAACATCTTTTTCAGCATCAGCACATAAATCAAAAAGTCTGCTGCACTCCTTTTCAGATTCCACAATCAGTTCCGAAAGAGTATCAGCCGAAAACGAGCTTTCACCCTTAATTGACTTAATAACTTCGGATTTCAATATAGTTAGATTTTCAAACTCTTTACTGTAATCTGTTTTTAACATATTGAGTCTTGCTTTTCGCGTTTCAAGTTCATCAGCATAACGGAGCTTGATTACATCAGATTTTGATACACCTTTCATCTTGCTGAAAATATCACGGACAATCTCATCAATCAAATCATCAAGAATGTGCAGAGTGTAACCCGACTGACCGTCACATTCAGTTTGCTTTCTGCTTTTTCCGTAGCAGGCATACCTGATACGTTTAGTAGTATCAACAGAGCCGTCTTTTCTTTTGCGGTATCTTCCGCTTGTTGTAAGATTAAGCCTTGAACCGCAATGCCCACAGTAAACCTTGCCGGAGATAAGTGATTTACCTTTTGTGTTAAGGGGTACTGTGGGATTTTCTTTCTTTCTGTCGGAACGCTCTTTCATAATCATCTTTGCTCTTTCAAACTGTTCAGGCGGAATTATCTGCAGTTCGGGTATAACCTCAGAACGGGCATCACCGCTACGGAGCACACCCGTATAAGTGAGATTACAGAGAATGCCTCTAACAGTAGCCTCGTGCCACATTTTACCTGTTCTTGCTCTGTAACCACTATTGTTCAGCCAAGTTGTAATTCTGTGAGCACCGTATCCCTCGGTAGTATACTTGTCAAAGATAATCTTAACAACAATAGCCTCATCGGGATTAACTTGCAAATCATAAAGCTCGTGCTTTCTTTTGTTGAATCTGCCGCTTTTAACAAGGTCATATCCAAAGGCGGCTACGCCGCCCTTGAAATGTCCTGCTTCAACCAACTGACCAAGACTTGTTTTTGTTCGTACCGATGTTTTCTCACTTTCACCGTCAGCCTGCCAGAAGCGGATATAGTTTAAGAGCTTATCAATGTGATTATCAAATCGCTGTTCACCCTCTTGTGTGCTCCAAACCTCAATCCCGTTTTTAACAAACCATTCAACAACAAAAGGTGTTTCGTCTGCGATTCTGCCGATACGGTCAAACATAAACACAAGCAGAATATCAAACTTTTTCTTTCTCGCAAGGTCTTTTATGATTTGAATTTTGTCACGGTTTTCAGCTCGCACTTTATGACCTGAAACACCGTCCTCCTGTTCTTCGTGAACAATATCCCAACCCATTTCAGTAGCAAACTTATGACAAGCCTTTCTTTGCATCGGGATATCTGCTTCATTGTTGCTGTCATAATCAACCTGCTTACCCGTTGAAACTCGGTACAAACAGCACACTCGTTTTGACATTAAACCGCCTCCTTGATATTTTCTTTTAGTTTAATATCAGGGACATCACTTTGTCGAATGTGTGAATCACCAAGAAGAATTTCTTTTATTCGAAAAAATATTTCTTGGTTAGGCTTTTCGGTGAATGTTGCAATAACTTCATAACCTTTAATATTTAAAACACATTCTCCGTGAGTGTCTGTCAGAATAAATTCCAAAAACTCTTTTAATTTCTCTATCTCATTTTTTATTACTTTTATAATTCTTATAATATCATCTCCTTGTTTTTAGTTTTTTCTGTCGGGGTGTTAGGGGTGTAAAACCCTTAACAAGCGGAATTTGTATCCCACATATCTAATGCTTGTTGAGACTTATGTCACGGCATAAAAAGTCACAACAAGCAAATGCGTCCGTACGAATTCAATGCTTGTTAAGACTTATCCCATGTTTTTTATCGCTCCCACTGCCGTTGTTTTTGAAGAAAAGCAGCATACCGTGCAAGAGCCTTTTCCGTTATTTCTTCCATCTTTTTAGGCGGCATATCTTTCTTGAAATACTTCTTAAAAGTTTCAACCGGGATTTTTACATACTCCTTTTGATTAGCTTTTTGCTCCTGCATAATTTCAAAGATAGCATCCATAGAGAGCTTCTTTTCTTCACTTAAGTTATGCATGCGCTGTGCCTGAGAGAGCGACGGAGTACAATCTTCACTTTCAATAGTTTCAATTAAGTTGCACTGTTCCTCTTCTGTTAAATATGAAAGCTCAACAGCAGGTATGAAAGAAATTCTTTTTTCATCCACCATATCAAGAAGTGCAGGCTGTAAATTGTTCAATCTGATATATCTCTGAATCTGCATTCGTGAATCGGGCATTGTTTCTGCGAGCTTTTCATCACTACGGAACTTCGTCCCAACTTGTGACGAAGTTAAATCAGTCCTTGCTCCTTGCTTTTTCATTGCATCGTGTTTCATTTTATA
>JAZNSP010000034.1:0-40379 GCA_045591285.1 Acutalibacteraceae bacterium | reverse complement strand
AAACTACAGAGAAGATCCGTATCGTGCAGTAAACTTTCCGATAAATGAAAACGGAAATCCCGTATGTCCTAACGGAAAAGAATTTCATTATCTGAAAACAAGACCTGTACGAGGAAACAAATACGGAAGAACAGAAGAAATATATCAATGTGAAGATTGCAGTAATTGTCCCAACAAATCAAAATGCAGTAAAACAGCCGGTAACAGAACAATCAGATTGAATGAAGAATTGACAAGCATACATAATGAAGTTCTGAACAATCTGAACAGCACACACGGAGCCTTACTGCGAATGAACAGAAGCATACAGGCAGAGGGAGCATACGGTACAATCAAATGGAACAGAGCCTACACAAGAGCCAGAAGAAGAGGCATAAAAGGCTTAAATTTAGAGATAGCTATGATTTCTTGCGGTTTTAACCTGCATAAATACCATTTGAAGCAATCATCAAAACGATTTGCTGCCTGAAAAAACTAAAAAGTTTTCAACACAACTGACGAAAACTTCGTCGGTTTGGTTTGTGTACCTCAAAATCAAATGTTTTTCCACATTTAACCGGTTTGGCACAAAAAATTATCCGAGACTCGCTTTTACACGAATCTCGGATTTTTTCAGGCTGTTTTTTAAAGCACCTTTTTTTGATATCTGCTGTTGATAACTAATTATTGATGTTGCATTCTACAATATTTTTGTAACGCTTTTGCGCCTGAAAAATATAAGTATCTGAAAGCTTTTGTGTCTTTTCTCCGAAGTCTGTTCTCGCAAGATCTAAAAGGGAATTTTCATCAATCTTCGCCGAAAGAACAAACGAAAAATTAAAAGAATGCGGTCTGAGCTCATAACATTCTTCAGGATCGGGACCGCAGGAGTGACTTCCGATTCCGCGCATTGCATAGTCTATATAAAGATAATTTTCATCTGACTTTTTAAGTTCATTTCTGTGTCTTGCGGCAATTAAATTATCAAGTGTAAAATCGTGATATGAAAATGCAAAATCGTCTGAACCAATGATAGATAGTCCACTTTTTCCGTCTGTGACAATGACAAATGAATTATTGATTCTGGTTCCGCATTCCTGCGGAATGTCATATAAGAAATTCATATCAGATACATCTTTTTTATAAAGACCGAAGTTACAATGAGCCTTGCGATCTACATAGTTTTCATCTTCTCCTCGACCATACCATATAACGTTACTGAAGCTCTTATCCATTTCAAAATACACTCCGATTCTTGGCAGAGTTTCGACGAAATTTCCGTATGGTGCAGCTTTTATATTAACCAGAATTTCACCATCATTGAAAACTTTATACGTAATATCAATATCAAAACCTATATATTTTGAAATGGGTGCCCATCTGCCTATAGCAGTAACGGTAACACAATTTTCTTCTCTCTGGATATCAGTTTTATGACAATAAAAATCAAAATACCTGTAAAAACAGGAATTCCATTTTGTAATCCACCTTTCACTCCAGTTTACAACTCCGTCATTATCAATAGGTGCACGATAAAGATTAAGCAGCATAGGTTTATTTATTATCGTTTTTCCGTTCTTACGGTATAATTCCAATAATCCTTTCTTGATGCCGATTTCAAAATTATCAGCCGTAACCACGATATTATCAGCCTCATCAAGAATATTTGGGCAGAAATTCTGCGGAGCAAAACGTTTTTTATCTTTAGATATTAATAAAAGAATCTGCTTAAATGCGATTTCTTCACCTTTTTCATTATAAAACTTCATATTCACAAAATATTTTGCTCCTGAAACAGGCTCAGAAATAAAGGTATCAATATCAAGAGCTTCAGATGAATAGGGGATTACGGGCGGAAGCTTCAATTCACCGTATTTTATCGGCTTGTAATCTTCACAAATCTCCCATTTCAAAGTAATATAATCCAAAGTTCTAAAATCGTTGGTATTCATAACAGTGATTTTTTCACCGTCATAGGTAACGTAAGTTGGAGCAAGAACATTTTTACAATCTCTCAGTGAAGGCTTAACTGTTCCGTCAGAAAGACAGTAGCCATCCATTGAAAAATTCGACCAATGATTTATATCGTTAAAATCTCCGCCATATTTATAAAAAACATTACCTTCTTCATCTTCAGAATAAAATCCGTGATTTTTGAATTCCCACACGTAGCCGCCACAGATATGCCTGTGAGTATAGACGTAATCCCAAGTATCTTCCATTAATCCCGGACTGTTGCCCATGGCGTGACCGTATTCCAATAACATAACCGGCTTACCTTGTACTGTGTGTGAGGTAAGTGCCTGCATTGTAAAATATCCTTCCGAGCGAAAATCTCCGGTTTGCGGATTGTTATAATCCTCACCGGTGTTCATAACGGGTTTCTTAATGGGACGGGATCTTAAATATTCAATACATTTGTGAATATTTTCACCGTCACCGTTTTCATTTCCTATTGTCCATATTGAAATACAGGTTTCATTTTTATCACGTTCATACATTCTTTCAACACGGTCAATATAGGATAAATACCATTCAGGTAATTTAGAAAAATAACCGATATCACCGGTAATATGTGCACCGTGAGTTTCGATATCAGCTTCGTTCATAACATAAATACCCAGTTCAGTAGCAATCTCGTAAAAAGCAGGATGGTTTGGGTAATGTGAACACCTTATAGCGTTCATATTATGCTCTTTTATGATTTTCAGCTCTTTTTCTATTCGTTCAACCGTGATTGCGCGTCCGTTTTTAGGATCGTGCTCATGACGGTTGATGCCCTTCAGCGTAACTTGCTGTCCGTTTAATAAGAGCTTATTTCCGCTTACCTTATATTCTGCAAAACCAAATTTTTTCGTATGGATTTCTGTAAGTTCACCGTTTTTTATAAGCTTTAACTGAAGTTCATACGTAAACGGTTCTTCGGCATTCCAAAATGTAGGAGAATCAAGAGTAAAAACAAAGGAGTTATTTTCTTTGGCATTTAATACGGCTTTTTGCGCGTCAATCTCAAGATACAGCTCTGTATTTAAGAAATTATCTCCGCCCAAAATAACGTCAACATAAACGCTGTTTTTCTGAGTTCTGACAGAGTAATCCCAAACATAAACATCTTCAAGATCATACAAAAACACATCTCTGAAAATACCGCTTGCAAGAAGCATATCCTGATTTTCAAGATATGTGCCGTCTGAATACGTAAATACTTTTACACACAACAGATTTTCTCCGTCACAAATAAAATCTGTCACATCAAATTCCGAAGGAAGTCTGCTGCCTTTCGAAAATCCTACATATTCACCGTTCAGATATACAAAAAATGCGCTGTCAACACCGCCGAAATAAAGGATTTTTTTGCCTCCTTTGGTGCCAGTGAATTTCTTTCTGTAATACCCGACAGGATTATAAATTCCCACGTACGGAGGATCAAAGGGTATGGGATATTCAACGTTAGGATAAAGAGGAAGGGAATATCCGTGATACTGCCACATTGACGGTACCGCAAGCGTATCCCACAAATTATCATTATAATCCAACTTTTCAAAATCTATGATGTCGTCCTGTTCACGATAACAAAACTTATAATCACCGTTTAAGTTTAAGATTAATTCAGACTCTTCTTTATTCCTGTAAAATACGCCACTATGAAGTGCAGGAATAACAGTGGCTCTGGCAGGCAGTCTGTTTTCGTGGGGCAAAGACGGATTAAAAAGCCTTTTACTTTCAAATGATTTCATAAGTATCATCTCCTATAATAAGCATACCAATATTCCGGTGAAATTGAATTGTGCAATAATATTATCATTTGGTAAAAGAACTAAATGACATTATATTAAGAAAATGATTTCACGAAAACCAATAATTTCATAAATTAATGATTTTAATAATTTTAACATATTTCATATTAAAAGTAAATCAGGGTAGAATAATTCAAATTAAAATACGGATAATAACAACATAATTTGTAATTTAAGGAGAAATGTATATATGAAAGCAACAGGAATTGTACGTCGTATAGAGGACTACGTTCAATAGGGCAAACCGTAAAGTAGCAGTAATGCTGCGGCTTTCAAACAGTTTGCCCCATTGAACGCATTTGTGTCAAAAACTAGTTTTCCGACGGTTTTTATATATGGCAAAAGCAGAGTGAAATTCACTCCGCAATTTTTTAATATTTTTCAATATTAGTTTTGATATACTCTGTAATATAACTTTGCAAAGCAGGCAATTCAATATATTTATTATCAAAAGAATCAAAATCATATCGTTTTGTTTGTGCTTCGTAGTCTTTTATATCAGATATAATAAAAGAATCAAGATTATTAATATCAATATTGTTGCTTTGAATGAAATCAGCAAATAATTTCTTGTGCTCTGTTGCACCAATTATATCAAGATTTTCTTGTATGTAAGGAGCCAAAGAGCGAGAAGAATTCACAAAGAACTGACATAAACCGCCATTTTGAATTTCCATATCGTAAATGCTCAAAACATAAACCGTTTTCTGTTCAATACTAATTCTTGTAAAAGCTGTTTCTTCGTCTGGAAAAGAATCGACAACATCAAGTGTTTGTAAATAGACTGCTTCGAAAAGTGCATCATCAGAAAGTTTCTTTAATTCTTCTCCATGTAATTCTTTTGTTTTCAAAATGCCGCAAGATGTTAAAAATAGCATAATAAAAGATAACAACAGTACCAAAATAGGTTTGAGTTTAAATATAATTTTTCTCATATATTCACCGCCTTTGGTTTATTATATCACATTTCATTTCAAAAGTAAATTCTTGCAGTATAAATTACATTTTATCACAAATAATAGTATCACAATTTGTAACTTAAGGAGAAATGTATATATGAAAGCCACTGGAATTGTAAGACGTATAGACGATTTGGGCAGGGTAGTTATCCCTAAAGAAATCCGACGTACAATGAGGATCAGAGAAGGAGATCCTCTTGAAATTTATACTGATATTGACGGGGAAGTGATTTTCAAGAAATATTCACCAATGGGTGAATTAGCAGAATTTACAACTCAGTATTGTGAAGTATTATTTAAGGCAATTTCTATGCCTGTTCTGATATCCGACAGAGATCACATTGTATGCAGTATGGGCGTAAGTAAGCGTGACGCAATCGACAAGAGAATAACTTCACAGCTTGAAAAAATAATGGAAAACAGGTCAACTTATATTGCCACATCTTTTAATAACAACGTGCTGACACCGGTTGAAGGGTTTGATAAAAATGCTTGTATTGCGGCACCAATTATCGGTAACGGTGACGTTTCAGGCTGTGTTATAGTGATGTTCAACGATAAAAATGAACTACCGTCAACGGCTGAAGTGAAGCTTGCTGAAGTTGCTGCCCAGTTTCTCGGCAAGCAAACAGAGGAATAACTATGATTTGACAATAAAATTACTTGACAATTTTTTTCTGTTTTGTTATTATTTATAAGAAAACAAAATGATCTTGAGGGAGTAGTTTGCGCTTACTTTTAAGCGTGGTATGTCAACATCATGGCTTTATAGTCTGGCATATCTTAAATAACGAGACTCATGGACAGTTGCACTGTACTGAGTCATAATGGACTTTGGTACAGATAATTGTGCTGAGGTCTTTTTGTTTCCCAGCATGTATTTCTTTAGCGTTAAATAATCAGAAAAGGAGTCAAACATAATGAAATACTACTTGGAAAATGTGGAAAATGTATTTGAGGAAGTGAAATCTGCTCCTCAGGGTTTGTCATCTTCAGAAGCACAGAAGCGATTAGAAGAACACGGCAAAAATAAACTTGCCGAGGCTAAAAAAGACTCTATGCTCAAAAAGTTTTTTGATCAGATGAAAGACCCTATGATCATTATACTTATTATTGCAGCTGCTATTTCTGCCGTTACAGAATACATTGAAGCTTCGGCTGCAGGTCACAGCTTTTTCCCCACTGATACATTTATTATTCTTGCTGTTGTTATCATTAATGCTGTTCTCGGCGTTATGCAGGAAAGCAAGGCCGAAAAAGCTGTTGAAGCATTACAGAAAATGTCAGCAGCAACAACAAAAACTCTTCGTGACGGAAAAGTTGAAGTTATCAAGAGTGAAGATCTTGTTGTCGGTGACGTCATACTTCTTGATGCAGGCGATGCTATTCCCGCTGACTGCCGTATATTTGAATGTGCAAGTATGAAAATTGAAGAAGCTGCACTTACCGGTGAATCTGTTCCCGTAACAAAGCTTGTTAATGCTCTTATGGGCAAGAAGGAAAGTGATGAAATTCCTCTCGGTGACCGTAAGAATATGGCTTATATGGGTTCAACTCTCGTATATGGACGAGGAAAAGCTGTTGTTGTTGCAACAGGTATGGATACTGAAATGGGTAAGATAGCAAATGCTATTTCACTTGCAGAAGAAGGAAAAACTCCTCTTGAGATAAAGCTTGAACAGCTTTCAAAGATTCTTACAAAGCTTGTTCTCGGTGTTTGTATCGTTATATTCGGCTATAATATTGCTATGCACTTCATAAGCGGCAGTGATGCTGAATTCTATCAGGTAGCCCTTAATTCTTTCATTACTGCTATTGCTCTTGCCGTTGCTGCTATTCCTGAAGGTCTTGTTGCCGTTATGACAATAGTTCTTTCAATCGGCGTTACAAATATGTCAAAGAAAAATGCCATTATCCGTAAAATGAATGCCGTTGAAACACTCGGATGTACCCAGATTATCTGTTCTGATAAAACCGGTACTCTTACTCAGAACGTTATGACCGTTGTTGACCATTATGCAGAAAATGAAAAGCTTCTTGCTACTGCTATGGCTCTTTGCACAAATGCTGAGGTTGACGAAAACGGAAAGAGCACAGGTGAACCTGACGAGGTTGCTCTTATCAATTATGCAAACACTCTCGGACTTAAAAAAGCTGACCTTGTTGCTGCTTGTCCCAGAGTCGGCGAAGTACCTTTTGACTCCGGCAGAAAAATGATGAGTACAGTTCATTCTTCTGAAGGAAGCTTCTTGCAGTACACTAAGGGTGCTCCCGACGAAATTCTTAAAAAGTGTAACCGTGCACTTATCGGCGGAAACGTTGTTGCTATGACAGACGAAATACGCGCAAAGATTACAGAAGAAAATACAAGGATGGGTAATAAAGCCCTCAGAGTTTTTGCCGTAGCATACAAAGAATACACAACTGCTCCTACTGTTTATGAATCAGCTGAACTTGAATACGATATGATTTTCATCGGTCTTACAGGTATGATTGACCCTGTTCGTCCCGAGGTTAAAGATGCTATTGTAGAGTGTCGCGGCGCAGGTATCACACCTATTATGATCACTGGTGACCATATCAACACTGCAAAGGCTATTGCAAGAGAGCTCGGAATTCTCAATGATGACTCTCAGGCTATGATGGGCGCAGATATTGATAAATATACTGACGAAGAATTTGAAAAGATTGTAGAAAACGTATTTGTTTATGCAAGAGTTCAGCCTGAGCATAAAACCAGAATTGTTAATGCCTGGAAGAGTAAGGGTTACGTTACTGCTATGACAGGTGACGGCGTAAACGATGCACCCTCAATCAAGAGTGCTGATATCGGCGTAGGTATGGGTATTACCGGTACAGACGTTACAAAGAACGTAGCTGATATGGTTCTTACTGACGACAACTTTGCAACAATCGTTTCTGCTGTTGGTGAAGGCAGAAGAATTTATGATAATATCCGTAAGGCTATTCAGTTCCTTCTCGGTTCTAACCTTTCAGAAGTTATCTCAATTTTCTTTGCTACAATTATGAGCTTCACCATTCTTGAAGCACCTCATCTTCTCTTTATTAACCTTGTAACAGACAGTATTCCTGCTCTTGCTCTCGGTCTTGAAAAGCCTGAAAAGAATATTATGAGAAGAAAACCCAGAAGCAAGAATGACGGTATTTTCTCAGGCGGTCTTGGTTTTGACTGTGCATATCAGGGTGTTCTTGTCAGTGTTCTTACAATCGCTGCTTTTTATATCGGTGAATTCCTTGAAACAGGACACCTCGTTTTCAGAAATATCCCCGACAGCTCCGAGGGTATGACAATGGCATTCTTTACAATGGCTATGTGTGAAATTTTCCACTCCTTCAATATGCGTTCACAGAGAGGTTCTGCTGTCGCAATGGTATTCAAGGGACATCATAACGTTGCTCTCTACGGTGCTATGGTAGGCTCATTCCTTCTTACAACTGCCGTTGTTGAAGTTGATTTCCTTTCAAATCTCTTCGGTTTTGCTCATCTTGATCTTAAAGCTTATCTCATTTCACTCGGACTTTCAGTTCTTATAATCCCCATTGTTGAAATCATTAAGCTTGTTCAGAGAGCTGTTTCAAAAAAGGAAAATTAAATTTATAAAAATGAAAACCACCGGCTCAGTCGGTGGTTTTCATTTTCTATAGGTAATTCACTTTGACATTAATTTACTTAAATTTATTCAAGTATATTAGAAGTTATATAATCAATCTCCCATTCAGAAAGATTTTCACCGAATGTCTTATCATCGCAGGTCCAGCAATTGACTTCAATTCCTAAGACGTGCAACAAATCGATTTTTTCCTTACTAAGCTCCGTATATTTAATATCAAGATCAAACTTGTGCTTAATTAAACGTTCAGGCAAATCATCAGTATAACTATCCGTCAGGAACTGAACCTTCTGTTCAGGGTAAAATTCTCTTAATTTAACGAGATTGTCAAAAGCAAAGGAAATAAAAATTACGTTATCAAGATAACCTACTTCATTAATCTCATCGCATATTTTTCCGATATCTTCTTTTGTAAATTCGTTTTTCAGTTCAAGAACAGCAATTTTCTCATATCTTTTACACGTTGAGATATACTCTTTAAGAGTAGGAATTTTAAGATCTTCTCTGCCTTTATTTCCGCATTTGTCGGTCAAAAGAAGTTTTCTTAAAGTATCAAAGGTTGTTTCTTCAACTACCATATTATCAATGGCAACTCTTCCGGTGTTATCGTCGTGAATACATACAAACCTTCCGTCAAGTGTCCTGTGAACGTCAGTTTCAATACCGAAATAACTTCTGTTACCTGCCGCAATAAAAGCAACGTTTGTATTTTCAGCTTCTATGCCGCTAAGACCTCTGTGAGCAACTACCTTAGTTTTTCCTGAATTAAATTTAATAGTATTCATGGTATTACCTCATTTAGTTATAAATTATTGACTATTGAAAGTTTAGGCTTCGTCAGGCTGATAGGTTACACCCTCATACTGCATAGTGACTTCTTCTCTTTCAAAAGCATAACCTTCGACAGAGTATCTGTCAGAATAATAATTATATTTATCAATACTGAAGCTACTGTCACTGTTACAGGTAATCACAGTGCAACCGCGCTGTGAGCCGAGTTTATCTATTCCTGAATAAGCAAAATAGTCAATACTGTAGCCATAGCTAAAGATTATATCTTTATACTTGAATGTCGTGCTGTTCACGTGGTCGTGACCGTTAAAAATTGCTTTCGTAGAATTCAGCTCAAGCATTTTTTCAAAGAGATTATCTTCACCAAGTCCACTGTAGATTTTTCTGCCGCCTTCAGCAATTATACCTTCAACAAAAGTAAAATTGTCAGTATCCTTAAAATCATTATCAACAAACTCATTCCAGGCATCTGCCATTTCAACTAAAGGAATATGGAAAAATGCCATAGACTTTACAGTTTCAGCGTCAGCATTTACAAGTAAATTCTCATCATTCATTCTCTTGATTTCTTTTTCATACCAATCAACCTGATTCTGATGAATGTTATCATAAGTGCCTTTTATGCTCGTAATAATACTGTCATCCACATAAGCCTGAGAATCGATCATAACAAATGCCTGAGTTATTAAGCCTTCAGAATTCTTTATCTCAATTACGTGATTGCCGTATCCGTCAACATCTTCGGGACCTGCCTGGAAAAGACAGTGCTCAAATTCCTCTTTTTCATAAAACTCAGCAACTGCTTCTCTGTCAAAATAAGAATATGATTCAGCATCATGGTTACCAAAGGTAACTGTCCAATATACACCAAGACTTTCCATAAGATTTGCAAATGCTTTTGCACCGCTGAAATTATTAAACGTACCTGCGGCATAGGGAACAGGAAAGGCAATATCTCCGGTAGTAATTACAAGATCAGGCTCTTCAATAGTTACCATTGTCGCAACTGCATTAAGGGCTTTTTTATCAACTGTTTTTGAGAGAAAGCCGCCACCTATATGTATATCGGTAAGATGCATTACTTTGAATTCATCATCAGTTGTAAAATACCAATTACCGTTTTCATCCTTTTCGGGAACAAGTTGGTTTTCCTTTACAATTGTTGAATAGGAAATACCAGCTTCAAGTAAATTTCTAACAGCAAGAAAATTTGCGGCGGTAACTACCACAGAAATTATCAAAACCGAAGAAATAAAAACAAGTAAAAACTTTTTGATTTTTTTATAATTTTTATTTGCCAAAATTTATCACTCCTGATTAAATGTTGTTTTTAGGATATCACAAAATTTAATTATTGTCTATAGAAAAACCGTTCACTTTATTCGCAGTGAACGGTTTTTTCGGACATAAATAAAAAAAATCCAAGTCAGAAGACTTGGATTATATTTGGCGGAGAGTAAGGGATTCGAACCCTTGATACGCTTATGACGTATACACGATTTCCAATCGTGCTCCTTCGGCCAACTCGGACAACTCTCCAAAGGTCGAGTGCTATTATAACCTAAGAAAAACAAAAAATCAAGTACTTTTTATTATTTTTTTACTTAATCAGTCAGTAAGCGAAATAACTTTTTCTGCCAGAAGCTGAAGTTCATCAAAAGTTTTTACGGTACTGAATTCATTTCTGAGCTTAGCGGAACATTTAAGACCTTTTGTGTAATATAATGCGTGTTTTCTCAGTTCACACATTCCGTTTCTCACACCTTTTAATTGACAGATTTTATCTGCGTGTTTAAGCATAATCTTCATTCGCTCTTCCGGTGCGGGATCAGGTGAATATATGCCGTCGGAGAGATATTCGTTGATCTGAGAAAATAGCCAAGGTCTGCCGAGTGAACCGCGTCCGACCATTACGTAATCACATTCTGTCTGCTCATACATTCTTTTTGCATCCTCAGGAGTAAAAATATCACCGTTTCCGATAACGGGAATTGAAACAGCCTTCTTTACGTTTTTAATAGAAATAATATCAACAGGCGGAGCATACATCTGTTCTTTTGTTCTTCCGTGAATTGTGATAGCAGAAGCACCGTTTGCCTCAATTATTTTTGCAAATTCTACACAGTTAAGAGAATTACTGTCCCAACCTGTTCTGAATTTTACAGTTACGGGAATACTTACAGCATCAACTACTGCTTTTGTGATTTCACCTGCAAGAGCAGGATTTTTCATCAGAACACTTCCAGATTTATTCTTAATGATTTTAGGCGCCGGACAACCCATATTTATATCAATAATATCAGGGGAGAATTGAAGAGCAAATTTAGCCGCTTCAGCCATTGTTTCGGGTTCATTTCCGAAAATCTGTATTGCCGCAGGGTGTTCACTTTCATCAAGTGCCATTAATTCCTTTGACTTTCTGTCATTCATACTGACACCCTTTGCACTTACCATTTCACCGACAACGTAACCTGCTGAATATTCTTTACATAATACTCTGAATGCAAGGTCAGCAACACCTGCCATAGGTGCCAAGGCGGCAAAACCGTCAATTTTTACATTTCCTATATCCATATAACAATCACCAAGCGTTATAATATCATAAAAAAATGGAAAAATAAAGTAGCCTTTTAATTAATTATGTGTTATAATTAAATGATAAACGAGAGGAGATATCGTTATGAAATATATTGTAATTGACGGAAACAGTATTATCAACCGAGCTTTCTACGGAATTAAGCTTCTTAATGCAAAAGACGGTCATTTTACCAATGCCATATACGGTTTTATGAATATTCTTCTTAATCTCACGGAAAAGTATTCTCCTGATGCAGTTATTGTCGCTTTTGACGTTCATAAGCCAACGTTCAGACATAAAATGTATTCTGATTATAAAGCAGGCAGAAAAAGTCCTCCGCCTGAACTGATCGAGCAATTTGAGCCTCTCAAAAAACTTCTTAAAGTTTACGGCTGTACTATAGTTGAATGCGAAGGATATGAAGCTGACGATATTCTCGGTACATTATCGGTATCAATAAAAGAAGATGATCATTGTTATATTGCCACAGGTGACAGGGACTCTTTACAGTTAATCAGTAATAATGTTTCAGTTTTGCTGACCACAACTAAGATGGGCAAAACCCAGACTGTTGAGTATGATGAAAAGCTGCTGTTAGAAGAATACGGAGTTACTCCTAAAGGAATGATTGAGCTCAAGGCCCTTCAGGGTGACTCATCTGACAATATTCCCGGAGTAGCAGGAATTGGTCCAAAAACAGCAGGCGAGCTCATAAAAAAATACGGTACAATTGACAATATCTATGAAAACTTATCTTCATTAGATGCCTCCAAGGGTGTTATTACAAAGCTTGAAAGCGGCAAGGAAAGTGCTTTCTTTTCACGCAAGCTCGGTACAATATCTCTTGAAGCACCTATATGTACTGATATGAGTCTTTATCTCGGAGATAAAAGAGATAATTCTTTACTGCTGAGTGAACTTGCAAGACACGAAATGTTCAAATTAATTTCACGCCTCGGCTTAGATAACACAAATGTAAATTCATTACCTTATAGTGATAATGAGAACAAAAACTCAGAGATAACACTTGAAATTTTATCTTGCTCTGATGCATTATCTTATTTTGAAAATGCTGAAAAAGTTGGTTTTGCCCTTTATTTTGAAGATAATTCTGCTGAGCTTGTTTCTTTAACATTTCCCGACAAAATTATCTTAGTTGAAAGAACTTCTCTTGAATTTAATTCCTTTGTAAAGAAACTCGCAGAAAATGAAAAAGTAAAAAAAATTACTTATGATTGTAAAACACTTTTTTATTACTTCCTTTCCAATGATATTGAGCTTAAAAATGTTGATTTTGACATAAAACTTGCTGCTTATCTTCTTGATGTCAATTCCTCTGATTATTCATTATCTTCACTTGCATTATCTTATAATGTGCCGTCTTCAGAAATTGTTTTTTTAAAGAATGAAAATCAGGAATATATTGATAAATATCAGCAATTCTGCAAGGATGCTTCTTTAATCAGACTTCTCGGTGACAGACTTTCATCAATTATACAGGAAAGAAATCAAACAAAACTTCTTAAAGAAATAGAAATTCCTCTTTCCGAAGTTCTTTCATCTATGGAACTTCAAGGAATAAAGGTTGACAAACAGGGAATTATTGATTTTTCAGAAATGCTTCAATCAAAGATTACCGTTCTTGAAGAAGAAATTTTTGAATTATCAGGTGAAAAATTCAACATTAATTCTCCTAAGCAATTAGGTGCTGTTTTATTTGAGAAGCTCGGTCTTCCCGCAAAAAAGAAAACAAAAACAGGTTATTCAACAAACGCTGAGGTTCTCGAAGGTCTTGCTGAGGAATATCCTATAGTTTCAAAAATTCTTGAATACAGAACTTATATGAAGCTCAATTCCACATATTGTGAAGGTCTTCTTAAAGCAGTTGACAGCGATAACAGAATAAGAAGCACATTCAATCAGACAGAAACCCGAACAGGACGTCTTTCGTCAACAGAACCTAATCTGCAGAATATTCCCGTAAGAACAGAGCTTGGCAGAGAAATGAGAAAATTCTTTATTGCAGAAGACGGATTTTCTATTATTGATGCCGACTATTCTCAAATTGAATTGCGAGTTCTTGCCGCTTTATCTGATGATAAAAATATGATTGAAGCCTTTAATTCAGGTGTTGACATACACTCTGTTACTGCTTCAAAGGTATTTAACGTTCCCCTTGATGAAGTAAACGGTGAACTCAGAAGCAAAGCTAAAGCCGTTAATTTCGGTATAGTTTACGGCATTGGTGCATTTTCTCTTTCAAAGGATATAAAATCGACACGTGCAGAAGCAGAATCCTTTATTAAAGCTTATCTCAATCTTTATTCCTCTGTAAGCGCATATATGGAAAAATGCATAAATGATGCAAAAGAAAATGGCTTCAGTGAAACATATTTTGCAAGAAGAAGATATCTACCTGAGCTCAATTCCTCTAACGGTATGATAAGGTCTTTCGGAGAAAGAGTTGCGAGAAATATGCCTATTCAGGGAACTGCTGCCGACATAATTAAAATTGCAATGATCAATGTTTATAAGCGCCTGAAAAATGAATTTCCTGAAGCAAGACTGATTATGCAGGTTCACGATGAGCTTATGGCTGAAGCACCTGAAAAGGATGCAAATGCAGTAGCTCGATTAATAAAAACTGAAATGGAAAATACAGTATCAATGTCTGTCACTTTTGAAGCTGATACTTGTATAGGAAAATCCTGGTATGAAGCAAAAGAATAATGTTATAATAAGAGATGCCGAAATTTCATTTGCGCTAAAAATTTCTGAAATCGAGAAGGAATGTTTTTCGGCGCCTTGGTCTAAAAAGCAAATTGAAGATGAAATAATTAAAGATAATGTAATTTTTATTACAGCTCTTATCGATAATAATGTTGTCGGTTATGTCAGCGGACAAATGATTATTGATGAATTTTACATCTCAAATATTGCTGTTACTGCCGAACACAGAAATTCAGGCATAGGAAAACTTCTTATTTCGTCCCTTATTGATAAACTTAAAAATTCTGATTGCAGTTTTGCAACTCTTGAAGTCAGGCAATCAAATTTTGCCGCCATTTCACTTTATGAAAAACTCGGCTTTAAAAATCTCGGCATTCGTAAAAATTTCTATACCTCACCGATTGAAAATGCATGTATATTCACTTTGTTTTTTAAGAATGTAGAAGGGGAGTAATTATTATGAAAATATTAGCTATAGAATCCTCATGCGACGATACTGCAGCCGCAGTAGTAGAAAACGGAAGAATTGTTCATTCTGCAGTCACTGCATCACAGGTTCCTGAACACATTTTATATGGCGGAGTAGTTCCGGAAATTGCATCACGAAGACACTGTGAAAGTATTTCTGCCGTTTGCAAAGAAGCATTAAAAAATGCCTCTTGCACTATGAATGATATTGATGCAATAGCCTGTACCTATGCACCGGGACTTATCGGCGCACTTCTCGTTGGTGTTAATTTTGCGAAAGGCTTAGCCTACAGCACTAATAAGACTCTTATACCCGTTCATCATCTGAGAAGCCATATTGCTTCTAATTATATAACTCATTCAGAACTTGAGCCGCCATTTCTTGCTCTTGTAGTTTCAGGCGGACACACTCATCTTATAAATGTAAAATCATATACAGAATATGAAATTATCGGCAGAACGAGAGATGATGCAGCAGGAGAGGCTATGGATAAAGCAGCAAGGACAATGGGACTTGATTATCCGGGCGGACTGAATATGGACAGAATAGCTTCTGACGGTGATCCGTTATCTTACAAATTTCCTTCACCCAAGGTACAGGATAATGAGCTTGATTTCAGTTTTT
Source organism: Acutalibacteraceae bacterium (assembly GCA_045591285.1). GTDB lineage: Bacteria > Bacillota > Clostridia > Oscillospirales > Acutalibacteraceae > RUG806. The sequence continues at coordinate 24,819 of JAZNSP010000034.1, read as the reverse complement.
CAGGACTAAAAACCTCTGTTATCAACCTTGTTCATAATATCACTCAGAAGGGTGAAGAAATTGATGTGAAAAATATCGGGGCTTCATATATACACTGTGTGATAAGCTGCTTATGCGACAGAACTGAAAAAGCTATAAAACTCATAAAGCCGGAAAAACTCGTAATTGCAGGCGGTGTTTCTGCAAATTCTGTTTTAAGACGTGAAATGACAAATTTAGCAAAAAAACACAATCTCAGTCTTTATATGCCCGAATTAAAATACTGCGGTGATAATGCTGCTATGGTTGGTGCACAGGCTTATTATGAATTCCTTAACGGAAATATAGCTGATTTAAAACTCAACGCAACTGCGGCATTAGATATTGACAAAAATCTGACAATATAGTATATTAGTACTGATTTGAAATTTTTTCTTCAAAAGGAGTTAACCAAATGTCACTTACAACAAATAAGTCTATCCTCAGCTGGATAGAAGAGAAGGTTGAGCTTGTTAAGCCTGATAACATTGTCTGGATTGACGGTTCAAAGGAACAGATTGAAGCTCTCAGAGCAGAAGCTTGTTCAACAGGCGAAATATTAAAGCTCAATGATGAACTTCTTCCTGATTGCTATCTTCACAGAACACATCCCACAGATGTAGCACGTGTTGAAGACAGAACTCTTATCTGTACTCCCACAAAGGAAGAAGCAGGTCCCACAAATCATTGGATGGAGCCCGGTGAATGCTATAAAATGCTCTATGATATCGCTCGTGATTCATATAAGGGCAGAACAATGTATGTTATTCCTTATTCTATGGGCCCTGTAGGCTCAAAGTTCTCAAAGGCAGGTATCGAGCTTACTGACTCTATCTATGTTGTACTCAACATGGCTATTATGACAAGAGTAGGCAAGTCAGTTCTTGATGTTCTCGGTGATTCAAATGACTGGGTAAGAGGTCTTCACTGCAAGTGTGACATCGATCCCGAAAAGCGTTGGATCTGTCAGTTCCCTCAGGATAACACAATAATTTCAGTAAATTCAGGTTACGGCGGAAACGTTCTTCTCGGTAAGAAGTGCTTTGCTCTTCGTATTGCTTCCTATCAGGGTTGGAAGGAAGGCTGGCAGGCTGAACACATGCTTATCCTTGGTGTTGAAAATCCCAAGGGTGAAACAAAGTACATCTGTGCTGCTTTCCCCTCAGCTTGCGGCAAGACAAACCTTGCTATGCTTATTCCTCCCGAAGGATATAAGAAGGCAGGCTACAAGGTTTGGTGTGTTGGCGACGATATTTCCTGGATTCGTAAGGGTGAAGACGGAAGGCTTTACGCTATCAATCCCGAAAACGGTTTCTTCGGCGTAGCTCCCGGCACAAATATGAAGTCAAACCCCAATGCTCTTCTTTCAACAAAGAAGGGAACAATCTTTACAAACGTTGCTCACAATCTTGATAATAATACAGTTTGGTGGGAAGGACTTGATAAGAATCCCCCCGAAAATGCAAAGGATTGGATCGGAGAAGATTGGAACGGTAAGACTAGTGAGGTTAAGGGTGCACATCCCAACTCAAGATTTACAGCTCCCGCTGTTAACTGTCCTTGCCTCAGCTCTGAATTTGAAAATCCTCAGGGTGTTCCGATTTCTGCTTTCGTATTCGGCGGCAGACGTGCTAAGCTTGCACCCCTCGTATATCAGTCAAAGGATTGGAATAACGGTGTATTCGTTGGTTCAATTATGGCATCTGAAACAACTGCAGCAGCTGCAGGTGCAGTAGGTGTTGTTCGCCGTGATCCTATGGCTATGCTTCCTTTCTGCGGTTACAATATGGGTGACTATTGGCAGCATTGGATTGAAATCGGAAAAACTCTTGATCCTGAAAAGGCTCCCAAAATCTTCAATGTTAACTGGTTCAGAAAAGATGATGAAGGCAACTTCCTCTGGCCCGGATTTGGTGACAACCTCAGAGTTCTTAACTGGATTCTTGACCGTTGCGACGGTAAGGTTGATGCAAGAGAAACAGCCATCGGTTACGTTCCCTTTGCTGATGATATTGATCTTTCAGGTATTGAGGATGAAGTATCAAAGGAAACACTTGAATCAATTCTCGTTGTTGATAATAATCTCTGGAAGAACGAAATTCCCGGTATTGAAGAATTTTATGCAAAATTCGGTGACAAGCTTCCCGAAACTCTTGTAAATGAGCTCAATGCTCTCAGAGAAAGCCTTAACTAATTAATTAAAACAGCCATCTCGGAAGAAATTTCTTCTGATGGCTGTTTTTTTGTAATCAATTATTCTAAAGATAAGAAATGATGATAAAGCTTAATATTTTTTTACAATATATTAAAGTCTTTTAGAATTTCCGACAATCTGATTTTTGATGCATCAGAAATTTTAGTCAACGGCAGTCTTAATGTATCATTTATTTCAAACAACATATTACAAGCTGATTTGACAGGTATAGGATTTACTTCTATAAACATCGAATTTATCAGTTTCAGATATCTTAACAATAATTCAGTCGCGTTATCAAAATTACCGTCAATGCATTGTTTCGTGATTTTTGTCATAATATCAGGAATTATATTTGATGCAACTGAAATCACACCTTTTGCACCTAAAGACATCATAGGAACAGTAAGACTGTCATTACCGCTGTAAAAATCAAGTCTGTCCTCACATAAGCTCATTGATCTGATATAATCATGAATATTATCCGAGGCCTCTTTTACAGCAACTATATTATTATGCTCAGACAAAGCTTTATATGTTTCAGGTAAAATATTTACGCCTGTTCTTGATGGAACATTATAAACAATAATCGGTGTAGAAACTCGGTCAGCAATATACATATAATGTCTAATTATACCTTCCTGAGTACACTTATTATAATAGGGTGTCACGATCAATAGACCGTTGACACCCTCTTTTTCAGCTTCATTTGATTTTCTTACAGCTTCCTCAGTATTATTTGAGCCAGTTCCTGCAATAACAGGAAGCTTACCTTCGGTTTTTTTACAGGTTAAATAAAATAATCTTTTTTTCTCTTCACTTGTGAGTACAGGAGCTTCTCCTGTCGTACCCGCAATTACAAGAGCATCAATTTTATTATATATCTGAACATCAAGCAATTTTTCAAAAGCCTTGTAATCAACATCTTTTTTGTCGGCTGTAAACGGCGTAATCAAAGCTGTTGCACAACCCGAAAAAATATGTTTCTTCAAATGAATTCACCTTGTTCAGTTTTTAGGTTCAATATATCCTTCCGCACAAAGAAGTTCAGCAGCAAGAACGGCACCGCCTGCAGCACCTCTGAGAGTATTATGAGAAAGACAAACAAACTTATAATCATACTGAGTATCTTCTCTGAGTCTGCCGATAGAAACAGCCATACCGCCTTCAAGATCCCTGTGCATTTTTGTCTGAGGCATATTATCTTCTGTAAAATAGTTAAGGAACTGCTTGGGAGCATGAGGAAGACAAAGCTCCTGGGGGCGACCGCTGAAGCTGTTCCAAACATCAATAATTTCTTCTTTAGAGGGTTTATTCTTAAATCTTACAAAAACAGCTGCCATGTGACCGTCAGAAACAGGCACACGAAGACACTGAGCAGTAAAATGAGGCTTTGTAGCGGGTACAATCACACCGTTTTCAACCTTACCCCAGATTTTAAGAGGCTCCTGTTCACTCTTTTCTTCTTCACCGCCAATATAGGGGATAACATTATCAACCATTTCAGGCCAACGGTCAAAAGTTTTACCTGCACCTGAAATAGCCTGATATGTACAAACAAGAACATCTTCAACTCCAAACTTTTCATCAAGAGGATAAAGAGCAGGCACGTAGCTCTGGAGAGAACAGTTAGATTTTACAGCAATAAAGCCTCTCTTGGTGCCAAGTCTTTCTTTCTGTGATGCAATAACTTCACAATGCTTACCGTTGATTTCAGGTACAATCATAGGAACGTCAGCAGTACCTCTGTGAGCACTGTTATTTGATACAACAGGACATTCAGCCTTAGCATAAGCTTCCTCAAGAGCTTTGATTTCATCCTTCTTCATATCAACGGCACAAAATACGAAATCAACCTGAGATGCTATTTTTTCAATATCAGCCTGAGCATCATAAACAATCATAGTTTTTACTTTTTCGGGAAGCTCAGTTTTCATAACCCATCTTCCGCCTAAGGCCTCTTCATAGGTTTTTCCTGCAGAACGGGGACTTGCAGCAAGAACTGTAATGTCAAACCAAGGATGATCGTGAAGAAGAGAAATAAATCTCTGACCAACCATTCCGGTGGCACCTATAATACCGACTTTATAATTTTTATCCATAATTTACCTCCGTCACAAATATTATATTCAAAAAGCGCTCTTTTGGGTATTGCTTCTTCAAAATATTTGTGATAACATATTTTAGATTTTTTAATTTTATCATCTTATTGTATTTGTGTCAATCAGTATTTATGCAAAACACATAAATAAAGGTGATAATAATTATAAATATTTCTAATAAATTAGTTTTATTTAACATAAATTACAGCATATTTTGCTGAATAATATTGGCAAGGCGATTATTATGAAAAAAAGCGATTTTTATTTTGATTTACCTGAGGAGCTTATAGCTCAGTCACCTGCAGAGCAACGTGATCATTCAAGACTGCTCGTCATTGGAAAAACATCAGGCAAGCTTATGCACAGACATTTTTTTGATATCATTGATTATCTTCACGAAGGCGATTGCTTAGTGCTTAATAATTCAAAGGTCTTACCTGCAAGAATATACGGAATTAAAGAGGATACAGGTGCAAAGGTTGAATTTCTTTTGCTTAATAACAAAGGAAATGATATCTGGGAATGTATCGCTGGCCCCGGAAAGCGTGCAAAAGAAGGAACACGTTTTGTATTCGGTGAAAATGTTCTTTTCGGTGAAGTAATTCAGGTTCTTGAAAACGGTAACCGTCTGGTAAAATTTAATTATGAAGGAGTATTTCTTGAAAGTCTTGAAAAAATCGGAGAAATGCCACTTCCTCACTATATAACAAAAAAATTAGATGACAAAGAAAGATATCAGACTGTTTATGCAAAAAATGACGGTTCGGCAGCAGCTCCCACGGCAGGCCTTCATTATACACCTGAATTACTGAAAAAAATCGAAGAAAAAGGTGTAAAAATAGCTTATATCACATTACACGTCGGCATTGGCACCTTCAGACCTGTTAAAGCGGAAAATATTGAAGAGCACGATATGCATTATGAAAATTATATGATTTCTCCCGATGCGGCACAAAAGATAAATACAACAAAGAAAAACGGCGGAAAAATTGTTTGTACCGGCACTACTTGCTGCAGAACGCTTGAATCAGCCTGTGATGAAAACGGTTTCGTAAAACCTACAAGTAATTCCACCAATATTTTCATTTATCCCGGGTACAAATTCAAGTGCATTGACACTCTTATTACTAATTTCCATTTACCTGAAAGTACATTAATAATGTTAGTTTCAGCCTTCTGCGGAAGAGAAAATGCGCTAAACGCATACAAAACTGCAATTAAAGAAAGATATCATTTCTTTTCCTTCGGCGATTCAACTATTATCACCGATGAGATATAAAGGAGAACTTCTATGTATAAGCTTATAAAAACAGAAGGGAATGCCCGAAGAGGTGAGTTTACAACCGTTCACGGAACTGTTCAGACTCCCGGTTTTATGAACGTTGCAACGACTGCTGCAATAAAAGGCGGTTTGTCAGCGTATGACCTTGAAGACATATATTGTCAGGTAATGCTTTGCAATACCTATCATCTCCATGTCAGAACGGGAGATAAAACTATCAAAGAATTAGGCGGTCTGCATAAATTTACCGGTTGGAATAAGCCTATTCTCACAGATTCAGGCGGTTTTCAGGTATTTTCACTTGCGAAGCTTCGTTCAATTAAAGAAGAAGGCGTAACCTTCAACTCCCATATAGACGGTAGAAAAATTTTTATGGGACCTGAGGAAAGTATGCAGATACAGTCTAATCTCGGCTCAACTATTGCTATGGCATTTGACGAATGCGTTGAAAATCCCTCAACCTATGAATATTCAAAGCTTTCCTGTGAAAGAACTACAAGGTGGCTTTACCGTTGCAAAGAAGAACATGAAAGGCTTAATGCTTTACACGATACAGTAAATAAGGATCAGTTACTTTTCGGTATAAATCAGGGCTGTACTTATCCGGATCTCAGAATAAAACACATGCAGGAGATAGAAAAGCTTGATCTTGACGGCTATGCCATCGGTGGTCTTGCAGTAGGCGAACCTGCAGAAGTGATGTATGAAATTATTACTGCCGTCGAACCATATATGCCCAAAGATAAAATCAGATATCTTATGGGAGTTGGCACACCGGGAAATATTATTGAAGGTGTTTACAGAGGTGTTGATTTATTCGACTGTGTTATGCCCTCAAGAAATGCCCGACACGGACATCTTTTCACTTGGAAGGGTATAATCAACATAAACAATGCTTGCTTTGAAAAAGATATTTTACCTATTGACAGTGAGTGTGAATGTCCTGTATGTAAGCGTCATTCAAGGGCATATATACGACATCTTCTTAAAGCAAAAGAAGTTTTAGGACTCAGACTTGCAGTTATTCATAATCTCTATTTTTACAATTCACTTCTTAAAAAAATAAGAAAAGCTCTTGATGAAGGAAATTTTGAAGAATTTTATAATAAATACAAAGATATTCTTGATAAAAGAAGACCTTTAGTATAAACTTTCCTAAAATATACTAAAAACTCTTGCTTTTACAACTAAGTTATATTATAATACACTCATTATTTTATTTGGAGGACAACTCATGTTATTCAATGCATTAAACTACCTTTGTATGTCAACAGGTACTACAGGCTCCACTGAAGGAAGCGGAAAAAGCTCCGTTACAATGATTATTGTTATGGTCGTTATGATGGGTGCTATGTACTTCCTTACAATAAGACCTCAGAAGAAAAAACAGCAGGAAGAGCAGAAGCTTCGTGATGCTGTTCAGATCGGCGATGAAATTACAACTATCGGTGGAATTAACGGCAGAGTAGTTACCGTTAAAGAAGATTCTATTGTTCTTGAAACAGGCGCCGACAGAGTTAAAATTAAGCTTATGCGTTGGGCTATTCAGACCAACAATACAGCAAATGAACGTGCTGAAAGCGAAAAAGCTGCTTTTGAAGCTGCTAAGGCTGCTGAAAAGGAAGAAAAGAAATCAAGCAAGAGAAGATCAAAAAAATCAGACGAAGAATAATTATCAGACTGCAGTATTTTTATACTGCAGTTTTTCTTTTTTTGTAATAATGATTATCAGATTTTCATAGTAATTAGCAAAACAAACAAAAAGGGGAGTACTATGAAAAATTCTTTGAAGTCATTGAAAAAATCACAACTTTTTACAATTTCAATCAGCGTATCAGCTGCATTGATAAGTACATCTGTGCTTCTATTAATTTTTGCAGATTTAATGGTTAAAAATGATATTAATTTTGAAACAGTCAAATATTTCTGGTTTGCAATCAGCGCAATCTCCGGCTTGATTTCAGGCTTAATCAGCGGAAAACTTGTAAAATCAAAAGGAATTATCTGGGGAAGCATTTCTTCTTTAATCTATGTTGTAACACTATTATTAATTGTTGCTATTGTAAATAATTTTAATATATCAGCATTGTTTTTCGTATTAATTCCCATCGCTGCCTTATTTGGTGCTTTAGGCGGAGTAATATCATCAAATCTCAGATAATAAAAGAAAAGCAGGATTATAATGAAAAGATTAATGGTTTATACTAAAAAAAGAAATATTAATTTACGAAGTTTTACAGAGTTTTACAAAAATTACAGTAATATAATTGTACTTTTTTCTATATTTTGCAGTGGTATTATTTTAGGTTCTGTCTATATAATCAAAGGAAATACTTCTGATGCGATTTTTCTGATAACAAAAGAAAACAGCACCATTGGCAGTGAATTTATTAAAAATCTTTTGAGTACAATAATATTATTATTGACCACAATATTTTTCGGCTTCAGCAGTATTGGTGTACCTTTTATTTGTTTAATACCTTTTATTTACGGCTTCAATTGCGGATTTACAGCAGGGAAGTGCCTGATAGAAAATTCACTGTCAGGAATAGGCTCCTATGCTCTTATTTACCTTAGCGGACAGGTAGTTGCTTTTATGTGCGTAATATTATCAACGTACTATGCATTAAATTACTCGTTCGGTCTGTCTTTAACTGCATTTACAAAAAATATACATAAAAGCGAAACAGGAGCATTTTTGTTAAGAATGCTAAGCTGTATTCCGCTATGTATTATTTCTGCACTGCTGAGTGCTGTATGCTATTCATTATTTCAGAATTTCAATTAAGAAAAAAGCATATAAATAAAACGAATGCAGATTAAATAAATGCATTCGTTTTACTCGCTTTATTACTTTTTTCCGTCAAAAACAGATAGGGGATTAGCCTCAACAGCGCTTTTTAGTTTTTCATCCAGCAAATGAGTATAAATCTGAGTAGTGTTCAGATTTTCGTGACCGAGAATTTCTTTAAGCTCAAGAACATCGACCTTTCCGGTCTGATACATAAGGGTAGCTGCAGTATGTCTTAGCTTATGCACTGAAAAACCAAGCCCGGAAAGACCTGCTTTATCAAGATAAACCTCAACAAGATGCTGAACCGTTTTTGCACTTATCCGCGTAAGTCTGTTAGATAAAAAAAGTGCTTCACGGTCCTTTACTGCTTCAGTTGGTCTTACTCTCATATAAGACTTAATTGCCGCAATACAGGCTTTATTAAGATATACAGTTCTTTCTTTATTCCCTTTACCCGTAATTATAACTGTACCGGACAAATTGTCCTCATCGTAATGAATAGCATTATAGTTAACCGAAACTAACTCAGAAAGACGCATTCCGCAATTCAGAAAAAGTGTTAAAATACAGTAATCTCTTTCTTTATTGACACCTTCAACACTCATCAGAAGCTTTTTTGCCTGTTCAACCGTGAGATACTTGGGAAGGCTTTTTTTAAGTTTGGGGGAGTCAAGATTAATCATAGGATTTTCATCAATATATCCGTTCATTTTCAGATACTTAAAAAAAGTTCTGATTGAAGATACTTTTCTGGCTCTTGCTTTTTCCTGATTTTTCCTGACAGATTTACAGTAAGAAAGAAATCTGTATGCATCATCAAGAGTAACAGCATTCAGAAATTTTATATCAATATCAGATATATCGGTTGCATCAAATTCATCATCAGTGAATTTATTTTTAACTTGAGTTATTTTTAAAAACTTAAGAAACAATCTTATATCAAGACTGTACTCATCTAATGTAAGCTCAGATTTATTTTTTACATTAGACTGATAATTAAGAAATCTGACTGCGATATCAGGTAATGAATAAATATAATTATCGTTCATAGCATTAAACACACTCATAAGTAAGAAAAATTATTAAAAAGGAGAGGGCTGAAATTTTCAATATAATTATACAAAATAAATATTTTGTATAATTTAGGGGAGTAAATTCAAATAAATTTACACATTTCAGCCTAAACCGTCTTATAATCTTAATGTATTGCTTAGTTTTACCAATTCTATATGTTTTTTATAAAATTTAAGAAATTTAAATTATTTTGTGTATTTTTTTATAACGTGTACTATAGCACAGCTTAAAACCAAAATTGTTACTGTAGCTCTGAAGTTTGCGGCATTTCTCATTTCTTTTTTCATTATTTGCACCTCATTTATTTTATTGCTTCATAATAAGCACTTCTGATATTGTTTACACCGATTATCTCAATCTGTTCTGAAAAGCCTTTCGGCAATTCCTTTAAATTATGTTCAGAAATAACACATTTCTTAAAGCCTAATCTTATAGCTTCTTTAATTCGCATTTCAGCGTGGTTAACACTACGGATTTCACCTGCAAGTCCGATTTCTCCGAATGCAATACAATCATCCCTGAGAACATCATCTTTAAGACTTGAAATCAGAGTTAAGGCTACGGGTAAATCCGATGCAGGTTCATCAATTTTAAGTCCTCCTGCGACATTTACATAAACATCACAATTACCCATAAAATAACCTGCTCTTTTTTCCAAAACAGCAATAAGGAGTGACATTCGGTTATAGTCAAAGCCTGTTGACATTCTTCTCGGATTGCCAAAGCCTGACTGGCAGACAAGGCCCTGAACCTCAGCGAGAATTGGCCTTGAGCCTTCCATTACAGATGCTATACAAGAACCCGAAACATTGGAAGGTTTGCCTGATATAAGAGCTTTTGAAGGATTAATTACCTCCTGAAGCCCCTTATTATTCATCTCAAATACACCAATTTCATTAGTCGAACCGTATCTGTTTTTAACTGCACGAAGTATTCTGTAGGACATATTCTTTTCACCTTCAAAATACAAAACACAGTCAACTATGTGCTCAAGAACCTTAGGACCTGCAATATTTCCGTCTTTATTGACATGACCTACAATAATGATTGGGATATTCAAACTTTTTGCATATCTCATAAAAATATTTGCACATTCTCTGACCTGAGTTATGCTTCCCGGTAATGAATTCAGATCTTTAATACACATTGTCTGAATTGAGTCAATAATTACGACCTCAGGCTTTTCGTTTTTTATATATTCACATATAGAAACTGCATCAGTATCACAAATCACTTTCAGAAGATTATTATTAACACCAATTCTCTGAGCACGTAATTTCAATTGATGGGGTGACTCTTCACCTGAAACATACAACACGTTTTTAGTTTCACCAAGAAAACGGGTTGTCTGCAAAAGAAGAGTTGACTTCCCTATTCCGGGATCGCCGCTTAATAACACAATTGAACCCTTGACAAGCCCTGAACCAAGAACTCTGTTAAACTCAGAAATGCCTGTATCAAATCTTATTTCATCAAAATCCTCAATTTCATTCAGATGAAAAGCATTTAAAGAAACTGAGTTATTTTTCTCTTGATAGCTTTGAGTGGAATTTTCTTCAAATGTATCCCACTCCTGACATTCAGGGCACTTGCCTGCCCATTTTGAAGTCTGATATCCGCATGAACTGCATATAAAAACTGATTTTGATTTACTTGCCATAATTTATACCTGATTTCCAATTAAATAGTCGTTAATTGCACTTGTGATAGTATAAGAAAGAGCAGAACGGTATTGTACTGTTTTCAGCTGTTCAAGTTCATTAAAATTTGACAAAAAACCGCATTCAACCATAACCGACGGACGAGTTGCGTTAAACAGAAGATATAAGCTTTTATCTGCCTGTTTAATTTTTCTGTTATTCTCAGGCTGAAGCAAAGATGCGGTTTTTTTCTGAATTGAATGTGCAATTTTCTGAGAAATTTCATCATTTCCCGAATAGAAAACCTGAAGTCCCGAATACTTTTCTATTTGAAAAAAATTCTGATGAATACTGAGAAGAAGCGAGTTTTCTGTTGAATTAACAATATCAAATCGTTTATGTATATCTGATGACTTCCTTTTTCTTATTGTTTCAAGTGAGGTATCTCCTACAGAATAATCACCGTCACGGATAAGTACATAATTAATTCCGAAAAGATCAAAATAATCAGCAATACATTTTGTCACTTCAAGATTGATATCTTTTTCGTTTGTATTATCAAAAGCAACTGCCCCGCCGTCTTCTCCCCCGTGTCCTGCATCTAAAACCACTGTAAAGCTCTGCTTTTCAGAAACAAGTGAAACAACATTCAAAATGTTATTTTCTATTTTCTCAATCCCTACAAATATAATGAGAGTAAAAACCAAAAACAAAGATATAATAACAGCATTTTCTTTCATAAAATCACCTTAAAAGAGTTTTCTATAAAAGAATATGCACAAAAGCATTCGTAATTACTTTATATTGAAAAGTTTTCTGAATTTCTTCTTCAGTTTTCTTATATAAAGCACCTGCAGACTTGATACAAGTCTGTCATAAACAAAGAAAAAAACATTCATCAGAACAAAGAATACCAACATAAAAAGCGCACCTTCATTCTGAAAATCATCATAACTAATGCCGAAAACAAACAAACTGACAACAACACAAATTATGCATGAGGCATTAAAAATCATTACTTTGATTAGGTTTCTCAGCCAATTACGCCGTATCGCTTTTTCAAGAAACTTAGAAAGAATGGGGAAATATCCAAAGAAAAAAGTAAAAAATACTGCCGCTTCCTTGTCAGCTATCATAAAAATTGACAAAAGACTTACAGAAACAAAAGTACCGATTGCCCATTTATAACTGATTTCATTAACTATAACAAGCAATAACAGTCCCGCAAAAGCCGGGGCTGTATATACAAGAACAGGGGAAATATATGTGCTTGCCATAATTACAACAGCAAGAGCGCTTATGATACCGCCAAGTGCGGCTTTTGAACTTTCACGCAAAAAATATATCTCCCTTCTGAAAAACTGCTTACGAATATATTATCAACAATAATATAGCATAATATTTTGTATAATTCAATAATTTTACTACCTGAAAACCCAAATTACCGGTTATATAATTTTGAAAAAGCCTGACAAACATCAAACAGATTTTTCAGCATATTATGTTATATCAATTCAGAAATGAGGTCTTCTATGTTTGTTGATATGCTGATTAACGGTTTTATGGTTCTTGCTTTGCACCTTGATTATAACGGTATGTTTCCTCCACCTCTTAAAAAAGAAGCGGAGAAAGAATGTATCAATAAAATGAAACAGGGTGACGTTAAAGCAAAAGAAAAGCTTATAGAGCATAATCTCAGGCTGGTAGCACATATAATAAAAAAATACGGATGCTCAGACGGAGAAAATGAGGAATTAATTTCCGTCGGCACGGTGGGACTTATTAAAGCAATAAATTCATTTGATAACACAAAAGGAGTAAGACTTGCAACTTATGCATCAAGATGTATAGATAATGAAATTCTTATGCATTTTAGAAATCAGAAAAAATGTGCTCTTGATATATCCCTTGATGAACCAATTGAAACAGATGCCGAAGGAAATCCGCTTACGCTTATTGATATAATAGCAACAGAAGACACAATCGTTGATGATATAACACTCAGTAATAATGTGAAAAATCTTATAAAATATGTAAATGAAATAGAAAACCTGAGAGAAAGAGAGTTAATTATTTTACGCTTCGGTCTTAACGGGAGTGAACCTAAAACCCAGAATGAGATAGCACAGATATACGGTATTTCAAGATCTTATGTAAGTCGTCTTGAAACTAAAATATTAAAAAAACTAAGAAAGCGTTTTGAACGTGAACTCGGTCAACAGTATTGATTGTTGACAAAGTTCAAAACATAATGATATCATAATAAAAAAATATGGGACGTGATATTATGAGCGAATATATGAAAAAACTGACATTAAAAACCAACAGCATTACTCCCGAAAAATACACTGTTATAAACAACGGCGTAAGATTCAGTGTTCTTACACCGTCATTACTAAGAATTGAATGGGGCTGTGAGGAATTTTTTGATGCACCTTCACAGTCAGTAATAAACAGAAATTTCTGTGAAACCGATTTTTCCTTTGAAAATTATGCAAATACAACCTTAATCAAAACATCTGAATGTGAATTCTCTTTTGATACGGTTACTAAAAAAATGAATTATATCACGTTAAAAGACGGAAGAACGGTTACTGAATATGATAAAGGGAATCTCAAAGGCACCTGCAGAACTCTTGACAACGTAAACGGCTCAACAAAGCTCGGAAACGGTATTATATCAACAAACGGTGTTGCAGTTCTTGATGACAGCACTTCCCTTATGATGTGTGACGACGGAAAAATTCTTCCGAGAAAAAATATAGGTACAGACGTTTATTATTTTGCTTACGGATATAATTACAGAACTGCCGTAAAGGATTTATTTTCCTTGACCGGTCACGCACCTTTGATTCCCCGTTTTACACTCGGAAACTGGTGGAGCAGATATAAAGCCTACACACAGGAAGAATATACCAACCTGATGAAAAGGTTTATAGATGAAAAAATCCCGATTACCGTTGCAACAATAGATATGGATTGGCATTGGGTAGATGTTGTTAAGCGTTTCGGAAAAGAGGCTCGTGACGGAAATGACAGAAACAACTTCTTTGAACTCGTTTATAACATCGCATTACCCGGATGGACAGGATATTCCTGGAACACAGAATTATTCCCTGACCATAAGGCCTTTCTCAAATGGCTGAAAGAGAATAATTTTAAGATTACAATGAACTTGCATCCTGCTTCAGGCTGTAAGTTCTACGAAGATGCTTACAGTGATTTCTGTGAATATATGGGTATCGACAAAAATACTAAACAGCAGATTAATTTCGATATCACCGATGAAAAATTTATTGAAGGTTATTTCAGATTTTTACACCATCCTCACGAAAATGAAGGTGTTGATTTCTGGTGGATTGACTGGCAACAAGGAAAAAACACAGCTATTAAAGGACTGGATCCACTTTGGGCGCTCAATCACTATCATTCTATCGACAGCTCAAGAAACGGAAAAAGACCGCTTATTTTGTCACGTTTTGCCGGTGCAGGCTCACAGAGATATCCCCTTGGTTTTTCAGGAGATACCGTTCAAACCTGGAGTTCTCTTGAATTTCAGCCGTATTTCACCTCTACTGCTTCAAATATCGGTTACAGCTGGTGGAGTCACGACATAGGAGGACACTGCAGAGGCTACCGTGATGACGAATTATATCTCAGATGGATTCAATACGGAGTATTCAGTCCCATAAACCGTCTTCATTCAACATCAAATGAATTTATGGGAAAAGAACCCTGGATGTATAATAAATTCGTAGAAAACAATGCTAAAGAATTTCTCAGACTCCGTCACAGACTCATACCCTACATTTATTCAATGAACAGAAAAACGGCAACTGAAGGCAGATGCCTGATTGAGCCTATGTATTATGAATTTCCTCGTGATGAAAGAGCATATAAGTGCCCTAATGAATATTATTTCGGTACTGAGCTTATCGTTTGTCCCATCACAGAAAAAACAAATGCCAAAACAGGTCTTGCAGGCACAAAGGCTTTTCTGCCAAAGGGAAGATATACGGATATTTTCAACGGCAGAATTTATTCAGGTAACACTCTTACAAAGCTTTTCCGCGATCAGTCAAGCTTGCCGGTTCTTGCTAAAGAAGGGGCTATCATACCTCTGAGCAATTCTTATCTTTGTAATGATGTCAACAATCCCGATTCAATGGAAATATTGATATCAAGAGGAAATAATTCTTTTACTCTTTATGAAGATGACGGTGAAAGCCTCGCTTACAAAAACGGTGAATTTGCTGAAACTGTATTCTCAGTAAAGAAGGACGGACAAGACGTTACCTTTACAGTAAATGCAGCCACAGGTGATCTTTCGGTTATTCCTCAGAAGAGAGAATATATTCTTTCTTTCATTGATATTGCTGATACCAAAAAAATAACAGTGAAGTTAAACAATAAAAAGCATAATTATGATATAATAGCCGACAAAGATATTCTTAAATTAAGAATTGACGGCATTTCACCATCGGATAAGCTTACCGTTACACTGAAAAAAATCACTTCACGAAAAAATCCACAGAAAAAAGAGATGCTTACCGAATTAATATCTAAATTCAGCGGTTCAAATGATAAAAAAGCAGCAAGATTTTCTATGTTTGTCAAGAAAAATATCCCAACTGTATTCCCGTCCGAATTAAAAGGTCCCATTAACGAGCTTGATGATTTGATATTCTGATAAATCTAAAATTTAACCCCCGAAAAGCACCGCAAGCTTTTCGGGTGTTTTCATTAATCATTTTATTATTACGGGTGGAAATCTATATTCGGAATTACCGTCATAACAAGATTTAAGACAAAGATTGAATAGCTTACCTGCATTATAATCAAGCTCTGCATCTCTGACAGAATTCTTATCAGAATTATCAATATCAGATAAATTCATTACAACAGGAAGCTTTGCGGTATTCTTCATTTCGCTGAGAACTTCCCTGCCTCTTTCATTGAAAGCAAGAACTCTGATATAGGAAATTCCATTATCAAGATCATTCTTTGTAATCCCCAATGCCGCATTAACAAATATCTGACGTAGCCTTGAATATGTAAAGCGTTTTGACTTTACATTGTCAAGCAATTCACTTAACATATTTGAATTTCTCAGACAGGTAAAAATTCTGTTTTCAAGTCCTTCATTCACGTTATTAAGTTCAGCAAAATTATCCTTACTCAAAAAGGATAATCGTGACATAACTGCGGTGTCGAATTTTTTAATATCAGCAGGAAACTTTCTTCTGATAAATTCTTCTTCAAGAACATTTAATGCATTTTCAGGAATTAAACAACGGTAATCCGATTTCAACGGTGATATATCTGTCAATCCATCATAAATCATATTTCTGATTAAAGAAGCACTTGCGTAATCACCCTTTACAGCATCAGAATTATGAAAAGCATATTTTCGTTCTAATGCAAATGCTTCACATTCCGGAAAAAACATATCAATTGCATGAAGATATTCAAGGGCAAGAACGTTGTTGGCATCATCAAGAATATTAATTGAACCTGCAGGAAGCTTTTTTTCAAGAAACATATTTTTTGACGTAGGATAGCTGATTCCTTCACGAATTTTGATTTTTGAAAATTCTTCGGCATCTTCAGAAAAAATAATATCCTTGGCTGTCTGTAATTCAACAAGAGAATTTTTTGCACCAAAAGAAACAATGCCGTCAACCCCCGTTGCTTTTGCTGTTTTGATAAAACCCTCAGCAAACAAAGAAGCGGTCGAAACAGCATATTTCAAAGGTAATTCAATAACAAGATCCGCACCGTTAATAACCGCAGTTTTTGCACGAATATGCTTTTCCGCTACGGCAATATCACCTCGCTGAACAAAATTTCCGCTCATGATACAGACACAAGCATCTGCATCAAGTTTCTTTGTTTCTTCAAGATGTAATTTATGACCGTTGTGAAAAGGATTGTATTCACAAGCTATAAAGGCTGCTTTCAAAAAAAATCTCCCCAAACAAAAAGAATTACTTGAAAAATAGTTATTATAGGTATATAATACTAAAAGTTAAAAATATTTTCAATATGTATTACGGAGGTCATTATGAAAATTCTTGTTATCAACTGCGGCAGTTCATCACTCAAATATCAGCTTTTTGATATGGATACTAATGAAATGCTCGCAAAAGGTATCTGCGAACAGATTGGCGGAGAAAGCACTTTTACACATAAGGTTTCCGCTGATGAGTCAAAGAACTGCAAAGCTGTTCCTATGGTTATGAATGACCATGCAGATGCAATCAAGATTGTTATTGAAACACTCACAAGTGCTGACAGAGGCGTTCTTACTTCAATGTCCGAAATTACCGCTGTTGGTCACAGAGTTCTTCACGGCGGAGAAAAATTCAGTGGTTCAGTTCTTGTTACTGAAGCTGTTAAGGATGCTATCAGAGAATGCTTCGATCTCGGTCCTCTTCATAATCCCGCAAACCTTATGGGTATTGAATCCTGCGAAAAGGTAATGCCCGGTGTTCCTCAGGTTGCTGTTTTTGACACAGGCTTCCATGCAACTATGCCCGACTATGCTTATATGTATGCTCTTCCTTACGAATATTATGAAAAATACGGCATCCGCCGTTATGGCTTCCACGGAACATCTCACAGATTTGTAAGCAAGAGATGTATTGAGCTTCTCGGCGGCAATGAAGAAGGCACTAAGATTGTTACCTGTCACCTCGGAAACGGTTCATCTATTTCTGCTGTTAAAGACGGTAAATGCTTTGATACCACTATGGGTGTTACACCTCTTGAAGGTATCATGATGGGCACAAGATGCGGTTCAATAGATCCTGCTATCATTCCCATTATTATGAAAAAAGAAGGTCTTACTCCTGATGAAATGGACAGCGTAATGAACAAGAAGTCAGGTATGCTCGGTGTAACTCAGAAGACAAGCGACAACAGAACTATCGAAAACGATGCTAAAAACGGTTGCGAGAGAGCAAAGCTTGTTGAATCTATGCTTTGCCATCAGCTTGTTAAGTATATCGGCGGATTTGCTGCTGCTATGGGCGGCATTGATGCAGTCGTATTTACAGGCGGTATCGGTGAGAACAATCCTCATTACCGCACAAGAGTTGCAGAAAAGCTTGAATTCCTCGGCACTGCTATTAACGAGGAAACAAACAGCAAACGCGGTGAAGAGCTTGAAATTTCAGTTCCCGGTTCTAAGGTTAAGCTTTTCGTTATTCCCACAAACGAAGAACTTATGATAGCTCAGGATACTTACGAAATCGTAACTGCTGAATAAGCAACACTCCATATAGTTTAATTTTTTGGCGAAGGCACTTCTCGAAAGAAAGTGTCTTCGTTTTTACTTAGAACGGTGATTTTATGAAAATAATCTGTGCATCCGTAAATTCCAAATATATTCATTCGTCACTATCTTGTTGGTGTCTTAAAGCGGGTGTTGAAAAATTCTGCAACAATACACACTCAGTTCAGATTGCTGAATGTACAATTAACTCCGATATTGAAGAATTCTATAGTAAGCTGATATCCTCTGATGCTGATTTAATTGCCTTTTCCTGTTATATCTGGAACTTTGAAATAATTATTGAGCTTTGCAAAAAAATCAGACAAAATTCAGATATCAAAATCGTTCTCGGCGGTCCGGAAGTAGCCTTCCGTTCAACAGAAATACTGAGAGAATACTGTTTTATTGATTTTATTCTTGGCGGCGAAGGCGAATGGAGCTTCTCATCATTAATTAATTCACTTGAAAATGACCTCGATTTATCTCTTTGCGAAAGTCTAACTTACAAAAAAGAGGGAGTTATATACAGTAATCCTGATACTCCCCATATAGAAACTCCCCCATCTCCATATTGCTCTGACTATTTTAATACACTTTCAGGCAGAATTTGTTACATTGAAGCAAGCAGAGGATGTCCTTTCAGATGTTCATTTTGTCTTTCTGGCAGAATATCAGGTCTTCGATTTTTTGACTTTGAACAAATCAAAGAAGATATAGTGAAACTATCTCACAGCGGAACAAAAACAGTTAAATTTATTGACAGAACCTTTAATGCAGATTATAAAATTGCAAACAAAATTTTAACATTTATAAGAGATAATTACGGCTCGGTCATAAAAGAGGGAGTTTGTTTTCATTTTGAAATTGACGGTTCAATAATCCATAATTCCACTATGGAAATATTAAACACAATGCCTGAAAATGCAATCCAGCTTGAAATCGGAATTCAGTCCTTCAACAAAAATACGCTGAATTCTATTTCAAGAAAAAGTGATACTGACAAACTGTGTACCAATATCAGAAAACTACTCTCTTTCAATAATATTCACATACATATTGATCTTATTGCAGGTTTACCTTATGAAGACTATTTAAGCTTCAAGGACAGCTTCAATAAAGCATACTATCTCAATGCTCATATGCTTCAGCTTGGTTTTCTGAAGTTTCTGCACGGAACAAGAATGCGCTCAGAAGCAGAAGCTCACAATAGTGTTTTCTCAAAAAATCCTCCTTATGAAATTATTTCCAATAAATACATTTCTGATGCAGAGATCAACAAGATTAAGTTATGCGAAAAAGCTCTTGATAAGATGTATAACAGTGGACGGTTTCTTCTTACAGTAGAATATCTGCTGTCAGCCACTAAGCTTGCACCTTTTGATTTATATAAAAAATTCGGCGATTATTCCGGCTCAGACAATACATCATTATCTCAAACCGTTGCTGACTTATACGATTGCTTTTCACTAATATGCAACAAAGAAATTCTCAAAGAAAAAATTCTTTGCGATATAGCTTCAACAAAAGCGAATATACATATACCTGATATTTTAACCGTATATTCTCCCCTATATAAAAAAACAAAAAAACAGTACGTTGAACTATTCAAAGATAACGTAAAAATTGTAATTCTGAATTCCTGCAACAAGGTTTACGTGGTTCCGTCAAGTCAAAAACCTGACCTTAGCGGAAGACTTAACGGTTTTTATTATGATTTATGATTTATTGCTTGAAATAGTTTAATTATTATGCCGATTGAATTCAATAACGTTTTGAATTATAATATTTTCATTAATCACAAGGAGTTTTTATATGGAAAAGAAAAATTATGAAAAACTGATTAAGCTGCTGCAAATTCTTGCCGGTTTATTGATGTTAGCTATGGTTGTTGTCTGCATCGTATTAATTCAGAAATACAACATCAAGGTATCAAACATTCCTGAACTCAGCAAAATGATTCAAGGCGGAACTTTGACTGTTTCATTGATTGTTATCGGCTTTTCGGTTGTTAAATCCTTCGCACTTGTTTTCCCGCCCGCTGTGGTAATATCAATATGCGGATACCTTATGCCTAATTTCTGGATTGGTGCAATCGTAAACATTATTTCCGTATTTTTAAGTCTTTCTATTCCCTATTTCCTCGGCAAATTTACAGGTGCAGGCATGGTAGATGCATTAAAAGGTAAATTCAAGGCTATTAAAAAGCTTGATGATTTTGCTGGAGCAAATGAAATGCAGATGACGTTTGTAGTTAAACTCTCAGGTCTTCTTCCGGGTGACTTATCTTCTCTTCTGTTTGGCGCTATGAACGTATCGTATAAAAACTTTATGCTTGGTGCAAACCTCGGTATGCTTCCCCTTGTCGTTGTTTACACCGGCTTCGGTGTTGCTCTTAAAAGTGTAGGAGAAAAGCCCTGGCTTGCCGCAATACCTGTAGCTGCGATAGTTATTTTTGTAATTATCTCAGGAATTATCACAAAAAAAATGATATCAAAAAATAAAGCTAAGGAGAACTGATCAGATTAATGAATAATGCTGTAAAAAAATGGTACGAGCTTGATAATGCTGCGACTATTTATCCATATTCATCAAACAAAGACTGGATTTGCGGATACCGTATCGGTTTTATTATGAAGGAAGACGTTGATCCTGAAATATTAAAAAAGGCTGTTGAGAAGATCATTCCACGCTTCCCTTCTTATTTCTGTCAGCTTCGTTTCGGCTATTTCTGGCCTTATCTTGAAAGAATGGATACCTTACCAATAATTGAGGAAGAGCATCTTTATCCCGTATTACCCACACCAAGATGGTTTACTTCAGTTCCTGCAGTAAAAATAATATACTACAAAAGACGTCTTTGCATTGAAGCCTTTCACGGTCTATCTGACGGCGGAGGAACAATTACTGTCCTTAAAGCTCTTACCGCAGAATATCTCAGACTTAAAGGTATAGATATTCCGAAAAGTGAGCTTATTGCTGATATTGATACCGAACCGACCGAAGAAGAGGTCTGCGACTCATTCAAAAGGTTTTATGACAAGAAAAACAAGGGTATGACCCGTAATGAAAAATCAAGCTATCAGCATCCTGTTAAAGAAATTAAAGGTTACAACAGAGTATTTGAAGGATTGGTTCCCGTTGAGGATATCAAGGCATTTTGTAAGCCCCGGAATATCACTGTTACTGAATTTTTAACTGCTGTATATATTTTTGCTTTACAAAAATGTGCTCCTGAAGACAACACAAAGCCCATAAAAATTTCAGTTCCCGTTTCATTAAGACCGCTTTTCAACGTTGATTCAATGAGAAATTTTTCTCTTTTTACAAACGTCGGCATTAATTGCGAAAAAGGCAAAAGTTATAACGTTGATGAAATTATTGAATTAATACGAGGAAAAATCAAAGTCGGCACAACTAAAGAGGTACTTGAAAAGAATATCACGATGAACGTTTCTACAGCAAAGAATCCTGTTGTCAGAGTTCTTCCGAACGGATTAAAAAAAGTCGTGCTGAAGCTTGGCTATAAAAACGGACAACAAAAATTTGCCTGTACCCTTTCTAATCTCGGCATTTGCAAAATGCCGCCTGAAATGAAAGAACATATTGACCGAATGGAATCATTCCTCGGCGGTCCGAGAAACGCTGTAGGCTGTTGCGTAAACAGTATTGACGATAAACTCAATATCTGTTTTAACGTAGCATCTAAACAAACTGATTTGGTTCAGGCTTTTTTTTCTGAACTTGCTTCTCTCGGTCTTCGCGTGAGAGTTGAAAGCAGTGATTGGGAGGGAAATTTATGAGATGCAGAAAATGTAACGTAGATGTACCTGAGTTTTATAAAAAATGCCCTTTATGTAACGAAACAGTTTTTGATGATGAGAATAAAATACAAAATATAAAAACAGCAGAATTCCCCAAAATAAAAGAAATTAAAACCTCTTTTAATATCTTTCCGTATTTTGTTTCATTGTGGGCAATTATCATCGTTTTATCGACAGTTTTATATAAAACCGGCACATTCAGCGCCATGTCAGCTTCAATAACAATATCTGCTTTACCGATGATATGGACATTTATTTTCCGCCCTGTTTTTATAAGACAATATTATGCCGGAAACTATATTATCATGAACATCTACCCTGCTTCGCTGTTTGTATGCTTATCAGGAATTCTATCCGGAACAAACCTTTCATATTACAGCTTTTACATTAATGCAGTTATTACAATTGTCTGTCTGATTTTACTGATTTATATTATTATCAGGAAGAAGGACTGTCACAGAAGCTCATCATATTTTATACTTATCATAGCATTTTCTTTAGCATTAACCTTGATAAGCGTTATAAAAGGAGTATTTACAATAATTTTAGTTTTCCCGATAATTTTATGCATTGTTGCTTTTCTTCTTCTTTATTCAAGAAACAAGCGAATATTTTTTGAAGAAATTAAAGCTAAATTTTCTATACAATAACCAAAATAGGAGATAACACTGAAAAACTCAGAGTTATCTCCTTCTTTAGTTAGAATTTCTTAAAAAACGTCACAAATCATAATTACCGAAATAATTCCCGCAACAAGTCCTATCCATTGTTTAAGTGTGAGTTTTTCTTTAAAAACTATTAGCGCAACAAAGGAGTTTAACACAAGACCTCCGCCATTCACCACCGGGAAAAATATAGCTGCATCAATCACACCTGACAGATAAAGATTGAATTTATTATTTAAGGCAACAAATACTCCGCTTAATCCCATTAAAACTACCGGTAAAAGATTTATTGCTGATTTGCTATCCCTTGTAAAGCTGTATTTTTTCCCTTTAATCAACAGCAAACAATAAACCGACGATAAAATGAACGAAACTAAGAATGCAATTACTAAAAATGCATCAAGCTCATTTTTATAATCGGAGCTTTGATGAATTTTCTGCATAACTCCTATAAGGCCGGTGCAAATAAATGCCGCAAAACAAAAAATCAACCATTTAACAGATGCCTTATTCTCTTTATTACCCTTATTTACAGACAGTATCAAGCAAATCACCATTAAAATTATTGCGACGTACTGAATAAAGGAAATGTTTTCATTCCAAAACAAAGCACCGGAAAGAGTAGGAATTAAAGACGAGAGAGATATTATAACGGCTGTATATGAAAACGGGCCTTTTTCAAGAGCATAAAGATTAGTTATCTGTTGTATTAAAGTAGTTAATCCAAAAATTACAGCCAGAATAATAGTGTAAAATGAACAAGACAAATTTTCCGAAAACACGGTAAGAACCACCGCTGAAAAAAGTGATACGATCGCATTATACAGCTGATAAGAAAACATATTGTTTTCGTACTTGTCATTAATATTCTTCTTAATAATACCTGTCATCAGATTGGCAGACATTGAAACAATTAATTTAGCGTAATTATTCATATAAAATACCTCAATAATTTTTCGGAATAATTATAACAGAAATTCTGAATTTCTCCAACAACTAAATATTAAATTTTACGGTACTTTCCCACATAACACTTACTTGAAAATACCATTAAAACTGCAACTATTTTCGACAAGCAATACACTTGACTTTTGGGAAACTATTTGTTAAAATATTAAAAATATGAGGAGACGTATCGAAGTGGTCATAACGGGGCTGACTCGAAATACTCTTGCTTACTTTTGAATACCCCTTCAAAAACCGCTTGATATAAGGGTTTTTGAGCATCTGTTTTGCTAACAGATATTTTGTCTAATGGTTTGTCTAATGATTTTGCCATTACTAACACAGTTAAATACGGAGTGATATCGAAGTGGTCATAACGGGCCTGACTCGAAACATAGTCGGGTCTGTCACACACTACTCTTTGAAACTCCGCTATTTATCGGCGTTTATGCCACGTGCATTTGCACTTTTGAAAACTTGCATCTCGCAGTTTTCTCGCAATTTGGTATCAAGGTTTTGCCTTTACAATTTTATATGGAGACGTATCGAAGTGGTCATAACGGGGCTGACTCGAAATCAGTTAGGGAGCAATCCCCCGCGAGTTCGAATCTCGCCGTCTCCGCCAAGGACTCCTTGAAGGTTTTATCCTTCAAGGAGTTTTCTCTTTTATCCCAAGGCTGAACCTATTGCCATCGCACTTGCTTTTTTACTTTCACTGTCAATGTGGCTGTAAATATTTGCCGTTGTTCCCATATCACTATGACCGAGCCAGTCCTGAATCATTTTCATCGGCACACCGTTGGCAAGAAGTAGCGACGCACAACTGTGCCTGAGGTCGTGAAAGCGTACGGGTTTTAAACCCTTTTCTTTCAGCACCACTTTGAAATGATCGGTCACATAATTCGGTTTTATCAGTTCACCGATTGCATCTACGCAGATGTAGTCGGTGTATTTTTTACAGTATCCTCGTCGCATCACTCGCATCATTTCTTCTTGCTTTTCTTTCTC
>JAZNSP010000033.1:0-7268 GCA_045591285.1 Acutalibacteraceae bacterium | reverse complement strand
TTCTACACTCTTTTCTTTCCAAGGCATACACATCTCCCTCTCGATGTTTTTTGCCTTTATTTTATCAAAAAAGTGTAAACTATGTCCTCGGACATTTTGTAAACTATGT
This sequence comes from Acutalibacteraceae bacterium, assembly GCA_045591285.1. GTDB lineage: Bacteria > Bacillota > Clostridia > Oscillospirales > Acutalibacteraceae > RUG806. Next base: position 7,159 of record JAZNSP010000033.1, on the reverse strand, counting down.
TATCACACTACACACGCCTCGACAACCCGAGGAGAGTTCCCTACAGATAACAACTTATCATGCTTGATTTTAAGTTAAACACCTTGCTCTTCGAGGTATCATTATTGTTTATCTTTGAAAAAAAGCATTAAGCAAAAATTAATCCTGCGGCACAGTTTAGATAATAGATAATGGAGAACAGATAATAGTTTCGGAAGGCAGTTGCCTTGTTTCACTCGCCTTCGGTATCGCACTATATAATCGGGTGTCGGTGCTCCGCCTAAAATTATTCATTATTAATTAAATTTAATAAAATGGGAACTCACCTCGGGACGTCGAGGGCCGTCACCTACAGGATATAATCTTATTTTTCTGCCGTGAGGCTTATTTGCTGAAGACCGAACGTTCCCTGCGGTCATTGATGTGACAGGTTCTATAGGCTATGTGAATTGTTCTCAGAGGTACAATTAACTTTATAGCATATCTCAACGATAAGCATACTTGCGCGTTGTACGGAAATATAGTTTACAGAGTGTCTGAGGACGTGGTTTACAAATTGTCTGGGAAATATGGTTTATACTTTCTGATAAAAAAGCAAAAAGCACCGATTTTGACGGTGCTTTCTGCTTTAAAGGATAATAAGAAAGATGAGGGTTTGTAAATTTGGAGAATAAGAAAAGGAAGGGTAATTGAAAGGGAAGAAGTGTATGTACCCTGTCTTTCTTATCTGAAAATATCATTTAAGCGGCTGTATCTCTTTTGATAGTGCCGTTTGATGAAGGCTTTACAGGTGTATAGAGAACCTTTTCATTGATCTTTTCACGTCTGATAACCTCACGTGAGGATTTTGCGGCTCTGATTTTTCTGAGCACAGCAAAAATGATTTTATCTTCAAAAGCCACGAAGCGTTCCTCGTGCATTATACCCCAAGCGATGAAAAGACCGAATAAAACTTCAAGTAAAATTATAACAGAGAGAGTTGTTGACATAATATATCATCCTTTCAGATTGTACGAACATTTGTTTTGTTTCTGTGATTGTATTGTAACTCATAATTTTTCATTTGTCAACACAAATGTTCGGAAAATGTCGAAAATTAGTACCAAGAATGGTACACTGCAAGGGCTCTTGTGTTCTTGTAATTAGCATACCACAATATATTGTGGTTGTCAACACATTTTACACTATATATCAAAAAAATTTACCGAACAAAATTTTTCAACAAAAACGAACAAAATACTCTTTGTTATATTTACAAAAAAACAAAAATAATTAATTTTGCTTCTCAGGTGCTGTTGGAGCTCACTGCTTTTCTAAAAGCCGAAAAAAAGAGTAACACGAAAATAGGTGTTGTTCTTAACGGAGAATTTGAAACTCTTTCGACTTCCGATGCTGCCCACTAACAACAGAAAAGAGAAGATTCGTATATTACGAGTCTTCTCTTTCTCTGTCTGCAGAGTGATATGCTGACTTTCGTCAGCGTGATATTTTCGCTTGGCGAAAGTGATATTAAACCTTACGGGTTTAGTGATATTCTATTCGCCCCAAAACTTGCAAAGCAAATAACACTTGGCTGAAAGCCGAATATCACTGCGTAGCAATATCACTCGCCGTAGGCGAATAGAACTGGCGTGATACTCCGTTAATAGTATCACGCCAATTCCGCATTACTCTTTGTGTTTTATATGGCTTGAATTACATGGAACTCAAATTACAGCAGCAGTAAGCTGAGTTTACTTCAATGCACTGATATAATATTCTGCAAGCTCCTTGATTTCGTCCTCTGTCCAATCAGGATTAATTGAAATATAGCAGTTCTTTGCAAGATGCTCGAGGCTCTTGGGGCACATATCCACGTTGTAATCAGGAATATGGTCCTTGTTTGCTTCCATCTTAAAGGGATCCATAAGGGGATGGAAGGCACCTCTCTTTTCAAGAATAGCAGTCCAGAAGCAATAGATGTGTCTGTCGGACTCTCTCGGTCTTGTTGTACCCTTGGGAGCCTTTTTATTGAAAGCGATACATTCCTCTTCCGTATCAAATTCGATGCTGAGAGCGACACCGCAGTCGCCTTCAATATCGTTTGAGGGAGCAAAACGGCAATAGGGAGAAAGCAGCTCAGAGAGCATTTTCTTATTCTTGCGAAGGTCATAAAGAATACCGTCAAGACGCTTGAATTGCTGATTAAGTATGGCTGCTGAAATTTCGTTTGTTCTGAACTGAGAACCGCAGAACTGAGGCTCTGTAATGCCCTTGAGCTGGTCACCGAAGAAGGAAATTGCACTTGAATCCTGATAAATAAGGGCTCTTTCATAAAGCTTGTCGTTATTGGTAAGAATAGCACCGCCTTCACCTGCAGTGATGATCTTAAAGAAATTAAAGCTCAGCGCACCTGCATCACCGATAGAACCGAGTCTTTTGCCCTTATAAGAACCGCCGTCAGCCTGACAGGAGTCTTCAAGTACCATAATGTTATGCTTTTGGGCAATTTCACAAATTGAGTTCATATCACAGGGGAAGCCCATAATATGAACGGGAATAACAGCCTTTGTTCTTTCTGTGATTTTATTTTCAAAATCCTTAGGATCGAGAGTAAGGGTTTCGTTAATATCTGCAATTATGGGAATAGCACCCGTAGCTAGAACGGCAATAGCAGTTGCGATATAAGTATAGGCGGGAACGATAACCTCGTCACCGGGGCCTATGCCCATACCCACAAGTGCGGAAATAAGAGCACCCTTACCTGACGTAACAAGAAGAGCTCTTTTTACACCCCAGATATCTCTTAAATTCTGTTCGCATTTTTCAGTTTCTCTGAGTCCGTCATTGATTTTGAAAAGACTTTTTGAATTAATAACCGCCGCTACGGCATCGATTTCTTCCTGACCTATTCTATACATATCAGTTCCTCCAGATTTTTCATAGTTTCTTTGATAAGATGAAAGTCTGCGTGGTCGCAGTATGGCTGAAGATTATGAGTAAGAAACATATCTATCTCATAACCGCCCTTTGAAATTTCACTGTCACAGGGGAAATAGCCTTCACTTCCGTTGGCATTTGAAAGACAGAACACATTAAAGTCTTTATATGCTCTGTCAATTCTGTTTCCTATATCAGAAAACAGCTCATAGGGGAAGGCGGCAAAAATACAGCTTCCTATTGAAAAAGCCGTCTGAGTAAAAACAAGGCTTTCCTTATCCTCATATCCCTCATTATAAGAAGCCATAAGTCTTTCACAGTAATGCTTTTTCTGACCTTCAAGGTTTACTGTTTTGTCCTTGAATTTTTCATACATTTCACTGACAACACTCAGAGGTATTCTCTTTTTAAGAGGCAGTGAAACGTCATTGAAGCAAACCTTAACTTCAAGCGGAAGATATTCCTTGATTTCGTCAAAAATTCTTACGGCATCATTTCCTGCTCTTTTGCCCATAATTTCGGTATCTCTGATGCTTCCCACAGTTTTACCGTTATCAAGTCTGGGCCCTACGTCACCCTCAGGACCGCAGAAAAATGCGGCGGGTGCCTTTGTATATTTTTCAAGAGTATCAATCATACCACCGGCAAAATCTCTTGAAATTTCATTACTGCAGCCTGCCGTTGTGCCGTGACATGTGTAGTAAATAAGATTTGCAAGTAAATTTCCGTCAGTGCTTCTGAATGAAAAGACAGCCATTCTCGGATCAAAGCTGCCCCACGGGCACTGACCGAAATCAATGTAATTATCAACGGTCTGTTCTCTTCTGTTGACAGCTACAAGGCTTTCTCCGATTGATATGCCCACAAGTGCCGGTTGCTTCAGCGCCTTTGCCTCAATGCAGGCTTCTATTGTCTTTGGCAGAAGAATGCTTTCGCAGTAATTGATATCAAGGTCGCCCCAGCCGGTGTTTCCGTCAGTGTTTGGCCCCGAATGGTTGTGAATTCCGTGAATAATGATGCTTTCATATTTAACGCCGGTCATTTTTGAAATTTCACGGCGGATTTTTTCACTGAAAAGGGTATTAATTGAACACACCTCTGCACTTATGAGAAAGGCGGAGCAGTTTTTACCTTCAAAATAGAATGCATTTACGCTCAGTCGGTCGTGAATGCTTTCAGATTTAAGGTCATCAACGTAGCCGTAAAGAAGGCACCCTATTTCAGGTGTAATATCTTTTTTACTGAAGCCGAATAAATCCATAATATCAACTCCTTGAGTTTAATATAACATAAAGCAATTCAATAATAAAGAACAAAATTATTTTTTTTATAAGGAAGGAACAAACCGAAATGAAACAGTATTGAAAACCAAATTTTCTTCCATTTATATGAAGAATTATTAAAAAAAGTATTTATATTTCATATTGTGTGTGTTATAATTTATTATGTATAACTATGATTAGGAGAACATTACCCTATGTTTGTTGATTCGGCTAAAATTAAGATAAAGGCAGGTAACGGCGGTAACGGTGCGGTTGCCTTCCACAGAGAAAAATATGTTGCATCAGGCGGTCCTGACGGTGGTGACGGCGGTAAGGGCGGAGATATCATTTTCGTTGCAGACGATCACCTTGCAACACTTGCGGATTTCCGTTATAAGAGAAAATACACCGCAGAAAACGGTGCAAACGGTGAAGGCGGAAGAAGAAGCGGTAAAAGCGGAAAAAGCCTTACTATTAAAGTACCCAGAGGTACGATTATAAAGGAAGCGGAAAGCGGAGCCGTTCTTGCGGATATGTCGGGTGATGAGCCCTTTATCTGTGCAAAAGGCGGCAGAGGCGGTTGGGGTAATCAGCATTTTGCAACGCCTACACGTCAGGCTCCCAGATTTGCCCGTGACGGTTATCCCGGTGAAGAATGGGAAGTAATTCTTGAGCTGAAGCTTCTTGCAGACGTAGGCCTTCTCGGATTTCCCAACGTAGGTAAATCCACGCTTATTTCCGTTGTAAGTGAGGCAAAGCCCGTAATTGCAAACTATCATTTCACAACCCTTACACCTGTTCTCGGCGTTGTAAGAATGGGACCTGAAAGCTCCTTCGTTATGGCGGATATCCCCGGACTCATTGAGGGTGCAGGCGAGGGTGTAGGACTCGGCCACAGATTTTTGCGCCACGTTGAAAGATGCCGTATGCTTGTGCACATAGTTGACGTATCAGGCAGTGAAGGAAGAGATCCCATTGAGGATTTCAATATAATCAATAAGGAGCTTGAGGTGTTCAATCCTGAGCTTACAAAATGTCCTCAGATAGTTGCGGCAAATAAAATTGACCTTGCAACAGATGAACAGCTGGCTTCCTTCAGAAAGTTCATTGAGGATCAGGGGCTTCAGTATTTTGAAATTATTGCTCCCATTCAGGAGGGAACACAGGAGCTTATAAATGCGGTTGCCGCAAAGCTCAATGAGCTTCCTCCCATAAAGCGCTTTGAAACGGAAGACGTGCCTATGGAAATTCTTGAAAGAAAGAAGGATAACGGTTTCAAGATTACTGAAATGGGCGGCGACTTCTATATTGAGGCTGAATGGCTTCTTAAAATACTCAACAAAACTGATATTGAAGATTACGAATCCCTTCAGTATTTACAGCGTGTTCTTGAAAACAGCGGTATCTTTGAAGAGCTGAGAAACCGAGGAATTGAAGAAGGCGACACAGTAATTATTTATGACTTGGAGTTCCAGTATGTGCCCTGATTTCTACAAGTTTGACAGCTTATTACCCGATGTTGATTACAGAATGTTAAGCGGTCTTTCCCTTGCATTTGTCGGCGATGCGGTATATGAGCTGCTTATAAGAAAGTATATTCTTTCAAAGGGTGAAGCAAGAGTAAAAACTCTTCACAACGACTGCGTAAAATTAGTCAATGCGGATTTTCAGGCAGAAATGGCTGATATGCTTTTACCCTTGCTCACGGAAGAGGAAACGGCGGTTTATAAAAGAGGCAGAAATGCTCACGCCGGACATACTCCGAAAAACAAATCTGAGGCACAGTACCATAAATCCACAGGCTTTGAGGCACTTATAGGATATCTCTACTTAAAGAAGGATTTTTCACGGCTTGACTGCTTTTTTTCGTTGATATTAAGTCAGGGGGATAAGGATGAACAATCAGAGGTATAAAAAAGGAATACTGAAAAAGAGAATAAACGTGGTAAAAGAATACTTAATGTGTATATTCGGTGCATTTATGTATGCCGCAGGTGTTTCCCTTTTTGTTACACCTCTTAAATTTGCGGCAGGCGGTGTTACGGGACTGGGTATTCTTATAAACTATCTTTTTCCTGTAATTTCCACAGGTACCTTTGTTTTTGCCGCCAATATTCCGCTGTTTCTTATATCGTGGAAGAAGTTCGGCTTCCGTTTTATTGCACGAACGGTTTTTTCTACTGCTTTAGTGTCTGTTTTTATTGACATCATAAGCTTTTTCGGTGAGAAATACGATTGGTTTTTTGCCGGGGAAGAAAAGCTTCTGGGAGCAATCTTCGGGGGAATTATAGCAGGTGCAGGCTTAGGAATAGTGTTTCTCGGCGGTGCAACGACCGGCGGACTTGATATTCTTGCAAGACTTCTTAAGCTTAAATTTCCCCATTTTTCCGTAGGAAGACTTATTCTCCTTTGCGATTTTGTGGTGGTTCTTCTATCGGGTATTGTATATAAAAGCATTGAAAGTGTGCTTTATTCCATAATAATAGTATTTCTTTCATCTGTTGCCGTTGATTATATTGTGGGCGGCAGAAGTCATTCAAAAATTCTTTTCATTATGACAGACAGATATGATGAAATCACTAAGGATATTATTGCAGTGTGCGGAAGAGGAGTTTCCATAATCGACGTAACGGGTGGATATACGGGAGAAAACAAAAAAATGCTTATGTGTGCCGTAAGAGCCCATGAGGTTTCGAGTGTAAGAAGCACCGTTGCAAAATATGACAGCAATCCCTTTATTATAGTTGCTGAGTCCTCAGAGGTATTGGGACAAGGCTTCAAAGCCCACAGCGACACGCTGTAAATATGTCAGAATTACTTCGTAAATTCTGACAGTGATATTCTTTCCACGCAAAGAGTGATATACGGCAAGGTCAGAAGTTGCTTTGCACCTTCTGACAATGATATTTTTTGTTTCACAAAAAGTGATATTCATTCCTTCGGAATGAGTGATATACGGCTTCGCCGTGTGATATATTTGCCTTCGGCAAATGTGAAGG
>JAZNSP010000032.1:0-163524 GCA_045591285.1 Acutalibacteraceae bacterium | reverse complement strand
CATCAAAATCATTGAATCACAAAGAAAACGCCTTGGTACAAAGCGCGGATTTATTGCAGTTAAATCAAACTGTTCACTTCAATCTTATGTTCCTGCTCTTTTCCCGCTTCACGAAGAATACGGCGTAAAAGATGTTCTTGTTTGTACATACCAGGCAATTTCAGGTGCTGGTAAAACATTTGAAAGATGGCCGGAAATGGTAGATAACGTTATTCCATTCATTGGTGGCGAAGAAGAAAAAAGTGAAAAAGAACCACTCAAGCTCTGGGGTAAAATTGAAGATGGTAAAATTGTTCCAGCAACTTCACCAAACTTCACAGCTCAATGTATCAGAGTTCCTGTTTCAGATGGTCATATGGGTGCAGTTTTTGTTCGTTTTAATAAGAAACCTACAAAAGAAGCTATGATTAAGGCTTGGGCAGATTTCAAAGGCAGAGCTCAGGAATTAGAGCTTCCAAGTGCTCCAAAGCAGTTCCTTCATTATTTTGAAGAAGATAACTGCCCACAGACAAAGCTTCACAGAAATCTTGAAAATGGTATGGCAGTTTCTATTGGTCGTCTCAGAGAAGACACACAATATGATTATAAGTTCGTTTGCCTTGCACATAACACATTAAGAGGTGCTGCTGGTGGTGCAGTTCTTCTTGCAGAACTTCTCTGTGCAGAAGGTTATATGGACTAATAATAAATAAAAATCTTTTTGGGAGGTCATACTGTGAAAAAACCTATTTTCGCAGGTGCAGGTGTTGCAATAGTTACACCTTTTAAGGACGAAACTCTTAAAATCAATTTTCCACTTTTCGAGGAGTTAATTAATGAACAAATTGAAAATGGAACAGATGCCATTGTTGTATGCGGTACAACAGGCGAAAAATCAACTCTCGTTTATGGCGAACATCTTGAGGCTATAAAAGTTGCGGTTAATGTTACAAATGGTCGTGTTCCTGTTATTGCAGGTACTGGCAGTAATGACACAATGCATTCGGTTATTCTTTCAAATGATGCTGAAAAATGTGGGGTTGACGGTCTTTTAACAGTAACCCCCTATTATAATAAAGCATCACAAGATGGGTTGATTGAATCATTCAGTTATATTGAAAAGCGTGTTTCAACACCAATGATTCTTTATAACGTGCCAAGTAGAACTGGTGTTAACATTTTACCTGAAACTTATTTAGAGCTTTCAAAATTACCTTTGGTAAATGGTGTTAAAGAAGCAAATGGCGATATTTCAGCATTCGCTAAAACTGTTGCACTTTGTAAGGATAATTTAAATTATTATTCAGGTAACGATGACCAGATTACTGCATTTATGGCTCTTGGGGCTATTGGTGTTATTTCTGTTCTTTCTAACGTAGCACCAAAGGTTACTCACGATATTGTAAAGTTTGCTCTTGATGGCAACATTAAAGCAAGTAAAGAGTTACAATTAGAATATCTTGACCTTTGTAATGCATTGTTTTGTGACGTTAACCCTATTCCAGTTAAAGAAGCGTTATGCTTAATGGGTAAAGACGTTGGCAGATGCAGAATGCCACTTTCCCCTATCAATGAAAAAAATAAAGCAATTTTAGTTAAGGCTTTAAAAAATCATAACTTGATTTAAAAAATTCGGAGGAAGTTTAAATGACAAAGATTATTTTAAGCGGTTGTTGTGGTAAAATGGGCAGAACCGTTACAAATATTATAAGCACACGTGATGATTGCCAGATTGTCGCAGGTGTTGATATTGTTGAAGATTCTACTTTGGGGTACCCTGTTTTTCAGACTTTTTCCGAAGTTCAGGTAAAAGCTGATGTTATTATAGATTTTTCGAATCCTGCATTACTTATGTCTATGTTAGATTACGCAAAATCTACAAACACAGCAGTTGTTATTTCAACAACAGGTATTTCAGATGAGCAAATAAAAGTTGTTGAAGAAATTTCAAAAGAAATTCCAATTTTCTTTTCTTACAATATGTCAATGGGTGTCAGCCTTCTTTGTGAATTAGCAAAAACAGCGGCTAAGGTTTTAGGCAGTGACTTTGATATTGAAATTGTTGAAGCACACCACAACCAGAAGTTAGATGCACCAAGTGGCACTGCTTTAATGCTTGCAGATGCAATAAAAGAAGAGCTTCCTGATGTTTATTATGAGTATGACAGACACTCAAAGAGACAAAAAAGAAACGAAAAAGAAATTGGTATTCATTCAATTCGTGGTGGCAATATTGTTGGTGAGCACGAAGTTATCTTTGCTGGTAACGACGAGATTGTTAAACTCAGCCACTCTGCCCGTTCAAGAGCAATTTTTGCACAAGGTGCAGTTAACGCTGCTAACTTCTTAAACGGCAAAGCACCAAGAATTTATAGTATGAAAGACCTTGTTAATGGCTAAAAATTACACCCAACATCATCAAAAATGATGCTGGGTGCTTTTTTATTCTTCTAAAAACTTGATTGCTTTTTCATATTTTGCTTTTCGTTCTAATGCTTTTTCGTTAACAACAGAAAGTCTTGTTAAATCACTGTTGTGTCTTAAATCTGCAAGCTTTACTTCGGTTGCGATTTTATTCTTTTTAATTTCTTCTATATATTCCATATAAGGTGTATTTTTGTCGTGTGTTAAAAGCTTTAAAGCATTTATAATTTCATCACTAAAGCCTTGTTTTTCTAAATCCTCAAAGGTTATGTCTGTATCTTCAACTACATCGTGAAGAAGTGCTACAACAGTTGTTTCTTCATCTGTCATCTGCTCTGCCAAATAAAACGGATGAAACACATAAGGCATACCACTTTTATCTACCTGCTCTTTGTGAGATTCAAAACAGAGTTTTAAGGCTTGTTTAGTTAAGTTTGTGTAAATCATAAAGAATGCTCCTTATATTTTTTACATCTAAGTATAATATAGCAAAATTTAAAATTTAAATCAAGGTAGAAGCAATTCAAAATTTTAATATAATATTAAACTCAGTTAACTGACTTAATGAATCAATTAACTGAGTTGTTTTTATAAACTTATTAAAATTCCGAATTACGCATTCTGAATTAATATGCCTTACCCCAGTAAACCATTTGTGTAGCAGGCTTGCCACAGCAAACGCATTTATCTGAAAGATTTTCTTGTTCGAATGGAATACAACGAGAGCCAACGCCTGTGAGCTCTTTAACCTTGTCTTCACATTCTTCTTCACCGCACCACATAGCTTTAATAAAGCCGTCACCATTTTCAGCGAGTGCTTTATTAATTTCATCAATTGTAGTACAAGCGAATGTGTGTTTATTTAAGTTGTCAAGTGCTTTATCATAAATAGCTTTAGCAAAATCTTCGAGAGCTTTTGTAATTTCAGCCTCAAGATTATCGAGAGAAACAAAGATTTTTTCTCTGTTATCACGACGAACTAAAACACATTGATTGTTTTCAATATCTTTAGGTCCGATTTCAAGACGAAGCGGAACGCCCTTCATCTCGTATTCAGCGAATTTCCAGCCAGCAGAGTTCTCGCTATCGTCAACCTTAACTCTGAATGATTTTGCGAGTCTTTCTTTTAACTCGTAAGCCTTGTCTAAAACACCTTCCTTATGCTGAGCAATAGGAAGAATAACTACCTGAATTGGTGCAACGTCTGGTGGAAGCACAAGACCGTTATTATCACCGTGTGACATAATAATAGCACCTATGAGTCTTGTTGTTGTTCCCCATGAGGTCTGGTGAACGTACTGCTGTTTATTTTCTTTATCTGTGTATGTCATATTGAATGCTCTTGCAAAGCCGTCACCGAAATAGTGAGATGTACCTGCCTGAAGAGCCTTACCGTCGTGCATAAGAGCTTCAATTGCATAAGTAGCCTCTGCACCTGCGAACTTATCGCTGTCAGTCTTTCTGCCCTTAACTACGGGCATATTGAGAACGTCCTTGCAGAAATCTGCATAGAGGTTAAGCATACGCTCTGTTTCTTCAATAGCCTCCTCGGCAGTTGCATGAACTGTATGTCCCTCCTGCCAGAGAAATTCTCTTGAACGAAGGAAAGGTCTTGTTGTCTTTTCCCAACGCACAACGTTACACCACTGATTGTAGAGCTTGGGAAGATCTCTGTAGGACTGAACAACATTTGCATAGTGCTCACAGAAAAGAGTTTCTGATGTAGGTCTAACACAAAGACGCTCCTGAAGAGGCTCACTGCCACCGTGGGTTACCCAGGCAACCTCAGGTGCAAAGCCTTCAACGTGGTCCTTTTCCTTCTGAAGAAGTGATTCGGGAATGAAAAGGGGCATATAGATATTCTCGTGACCTGTTTCCTTAAATCTTTCATCCATCTGCTTCTGAAGAAGCTCCCAGATAGCATAACCGTAAGGACGGATTATCATACAGCCCTTTACACTTGAATAATCTATAAGGTCAGCCTTTTTTACGACGTCGGTGTACCATTTTCCGAAATCTTCCTCCATTGAGGTAATGGCTTCGACCATTTTTTTGTTTTCTGCCATAAATATTATCCTTTCAATTGTCCTGAAGAATACCCATCAGGACAAGGTTATTTCTTAATTCAGATACATTCTGATCTATTGCATTATACTGTATTCCCTGCATACCGAAAGCTTTTCCGCTCTCAATATTTTCATAAGTATCATCTATAAAGACACATTCCGACGGAACAAGTGCAAATCTTTCAAATAAAGCTTCATAGATTTTTTTATCGGGCTTTATAACACCTACATCACACGAAGGAAGAAAGCCGTCAAAAAGAGATAGCACGGGAATTTTGTCAATAAAATAATGAAAACCGAACCCTATGTTACTCAGAAGATATATTCTGTAACCGTTTTCTTTAAGTTCAGATATGATTTCCTCAATTCCCTCATTCATAGGCATATATTTCAATTCAAAATCATATCTTGCAACAAGAGCATAAAAAACCTTCTGCAATTTTTCGGGTAAAGACTTAATCTCCTCACAGAAAAGCACATCTCTGTAAGAGCAACCAGCATCTGCAAGACGCCATTTTTCATTCTCAAAAATCTTTTTCCTGAAAAAAACCTTTTCGCTCTCTGACAAATGAAAAATATCGAGCATTTTATCGGGCTCGTATTTCATTATAACATTTCCTAAATCAAAAACAACATTTTTTATTGCCATAACATAAAATCCGAATAAATATTTTCAAAACAAAGCAGTCTCCATTTCCTAATTAAAGAAAACGGAGACCTTCAAAATCTTAGAATACATTAAGTCATAAAAGACGTTTTTTTGCAACTGTATTGCGTTAAAAATCAGTTCTTGTTCTTGAAAATATTGAAGATATCCATGATGCTGTCATCGTCAACACCGGTTTCTGCTTCCTTAACGGGCTCTTCTTTTTCTTCAACGACTTCAATAGTCTTCTTTTCCTGAGCAGGAGTATTAACGACAGTGTTTCCGTCCTTACCGAAGCCTGTTGCGATAACGGTAACTACCATTTCATCATCAAGGGCGGGATCGGTTGATACACCGAAGATGATATTAGCATCAATGTCAGCGGCATCCTTAACGATTGTAGCAGCAACATCAACATCATCAAGAGTAATATCAGTAGAAGCGGAAATAAGAATGATAACACCCTTTGCGCCCTGAATTGTTGTTTCAAGAAGAGGACTGGAAATAGCAGCGTTTGCAGCATTTTCAGCCTTATCCTTACCGTTTGCTCTGCCGACACCCATGTGTGCATGACCTGCATCCTTCATTACTGAAGTAACGTCTGCAAAGTCAAGATTGATAATACCGGGGATTTTGATAAGCTCAGCAATACTCTTCACACCCTGACGAAGAACATCATCAGCAATTGAGAAGGCATTGAGGAAGGTAATCTTCTGATCAGAAACGAGTTTAAGTCTTTCATTGGGAATTACAATAAGGCTGTCAACGTGCTGAGCAAGCTCGCTGATACCTGCCTCTGCCTGATGCATACGGCGGCGGCCTTCAAATTCAAAAGGCTTTGTAACGATACCTACTGTGAGAATACCCTTATCCTTTGCAAGCTGAGCAATAACGGGAGCAGCACCTGTACCTGTTCCGCCGCCCATACCTGCAGTAATGAACACCATATCTGTTCCTGCAAGAACTTCATTGATAGCTTCCATGCTTTCTTCTGCAGCCTTCTTGCCTATTTCAGGCTTTGAACCTGCACCCTGACCTGCTGTAACCTTTTCACCGATCTGAATTTTTGTTGTTGCCTTGGAACTGATAAGAACCTGCTTATCTGTGTTTACTGCGATAAATTCAACGCCCTGAACATTAGACTCTACCATGCGGTTGACAGCATTACCGCCGCCTCCGCCAACGCCTACGACTTTAATCTGTGTTACAAGATCATATTCGTTTGACATTTCAAAACCCATATTTATATCCTCCAAAACTTTTTAAACAATAATCTTTTTTTATACTATCATATTTATTTTTAAAATTCAAGAAAAATTATAAAAAATATTACAATCTGTTACACTTGATATCATAAAGCCGGATTTTTCCTGATTTTTATGCTTTTTGCACACTAAAAACATCAACCCACTGCATTTTCCTGAGTAAGTAAAGCCGTACTTTCCTCTTCCGTATTTGCTTCTTCACTTATCGGCTCATCTGAGAAAACAACATTGTTGTCATCTTTAGCTCTGACGTAGGCTTCCTTATCTCCTGTCATATCAACAACCATAATATGCTTGGTGTCTTCCTTCAGAGTACGCTCAATGACCTCTTTTCCGAAGCTGAACTTTCCTGCGGCACCCGCAAGAGTTCCGAGTTTCACTTCAACTCTGTGGGCAATATCAATTACAATACTTGAAATACTGCTTAAATCTATCTCGGAAATATCCTCAACACCGCTGTTTTCAAGCTCGGTTATGAGCTTTCTGAGCTCTTCGGTATTCACCTGACCGTCAAAAACTATTGTCTGCCCCGGCACTGCCGATTGAATAACCAGCCCTTTGAGCAATGCTGCCGTTTCACTTTTTGCAACAGCATCATTATCAAGTACCTTGAGAGAAGCATTAAGAAGCACATATCCCTTTCCCGTATCTACTGCATAACCGGGCACGGCATCTTCTATAACAATACTGACCTTATCAGGCCACTGTCTTTTAATATCGGCATTTTCCACAAAGGGTAAAGCGGTACGGATTTTTTCACTCATAGCACCGTTATTCACAAGCACCATACTGTCGCCTTCGCTGATACCCGCCGCTGAAAGCACGGACTCCTTTGAATATCTGTCTGTGCCTGTAACATCTATTGAATTTATTTTCAGCACAAAAACACAAAGCACTCCCACAAGAGCAGCTGCCGCAACAAAGAGCATAGTGATCGTGAGATTATTCTGTCTTTTTCTGTCCTTTTTTCTCTGCTGAGTGCTTGAACGGACTCTTTCGTTTCTGCTTCCCTCATTTTTTATGCCGGAAGAAGGCTTAGATGAGGTCTTTCGCTGAGAGGTCTTCTGCTTCTTTGCATTTTCTTCTCTGATAAGCTTTACTGAAGCCGCCCGTTCCTCTGCCATTCTCGCACGCTCTTCTCCCGAAAAACGGCTTTGCTTCATTCCGAGAATGTCACTTTCAGTTCGGTTTTTGTTCTCCATCATTATCAATCCTTCTGATTTTTCCCGAAAGACGGCTTAACACCTTTTCGGGACTTTCATATCCCCGTTCTATATGTCTTATATCGGAAATGACCGTCTGTCCCTGAGAAGCAAGACCTGCTATCATCAGAGCCGCACCGCCTCTGAGGTCGGGTGTTATTACCCTTGCGCCGTGAAGCTGTTCAACCCCTTCAACAACTGCCATTCTTCCGTCAATACGGATTTTTGCTCCGAAACGGACAAGCTCTCCGATATACTTAAATCTGTTTTCAAAAATTGTTTCTATAACCACCGATGTTCCCTTGGCCTTTGTAAGCATAGCCGTAACTGGCGCCTGAATATCCGTGGGAAATCCCGGATAAGGCATTGTACGTATAAGCTTTATCCCTCTGAGCCTTCCGTCAGATTTCAGCTCTACCCTTCTGCAGTCCGTTCTTATTTTACAGCCGCATTCCTCAAAAACATCGATCATAGGTCCTAAATGTGCGGGAATGATATTAGTCAGCGCAATATCTCCGCCGGTTGATGCCGCCGCCGCAAGATAAGTGGCGGCTACAATTCTGTCAGGAATAACACTGTGTCTTACTCCCGTGAGCTTTTTTACACCTTCAATTATCACGGTGCCCTGCCCTGCACCTGAAATACGGGCTCCGCAGGCATTGAGAAAATCCGCAAGGTCGCTGATTTCAGGCTCCCTTGCCGCATTGATTACAGTAGTTGTTCCCTTTGCCGTGCTTGCGGCTATCATAATATTTTCCGTAGCACCCACACTCGGAAAAGAAAGAGTTATCACAGCACCTTTAAGTCCGTCCGGAGCCGCACACTCGATATGCCCGAATTCCTCATTGATTACAGCACCCAGCTTCTTCATAGCATCAAGGTGAAGGTCAATGGGCCTTAGTCCTATTTCACAGCCGCCGGGCGTTGATATTCTCACCTTTTTGTTCTTTGCAAGTATTGCACCGAGGAAAATCACACTTGAACGCATTTCTCTCATAAGCGGTTCGGGAATTTCATAAACAGACGAGCTGTCTGAATTTACTGTCACAGCACCTTTTTCCCTTTTTACCGTGCTTCCGAGATGCTTCAGAATGTTGACGGTCGCATCAATATCAAGCAGGTCAGGACAATTTACTACCGTGCTGTTTCCTTCACAGATAAGCGTTGCCGCCAAAATCGGCAGTGCGCTGTTTTTCGCACCCTGAATTTCACATTCACCGTAAAGATGGCTTCCGCCTTCGATTATATATTCGCCCATAATTTACACCCTTTCCAAAACTGAAAGTTATTAACTGCTTCCATTTTATGAGCGTAAATTTGTCCTTGTTACCAAAAACAAACGGGCACTTTTTTACTGTCCGAGAGAAATTACAATATCTGCAATTTTAGCTTTGGCGTCAAATTTTGCCATATCCCGTGCACATTGTCCCATTTTTCTGAACTTGTCGGGATTTTTTATAAGCTCGTTTATTACTTCTGCTGTTTTTTCAGCCGTAAGCTCCTTTTGCTCACACACAATTGCCGCACCGTGATTTACAAGTGCCATAGCATTGTGATACTGATGATTTTCAGATGCATAAGGGTACGGAATTAAAAATGAAGGCTTACCCAGTGCCTGAATTTCCGCAAGAGAGCTGGCACCGGCTCTGCCGATTACAAAATCTGCACAAGCCATACTTTCTGCCATATCAAATATATACTCACTGACTCTTAAATCAGAATTATTTTCAATATCAATGCCGTATTCCTTCAGCTTGTCGGGTACCCATGTGCCGTTCTGGCCGTAGCCGTGAATGAAAACAATTCCCTTTCCGCTGAACTGCTTTATCATTTCACACATAACCTTATTGACAGCCTCGGCTCCCAATGAGCCGCCTGTGGAAAGAATTACGGTTTTATCTTCACTTATTCCGAGCTTTTTTCTTGCTTCACTTCTCTGTGCCGTAAGAATTTCCTCTCTCACGGGAAGGCCCGTAACAACACTCTCACTTGCACAGTGAAGATATTTTTCTGCTTCCTTTGCCGTAAGCATTACCGAATCCGCATATTTTGAAAGCGCAATATTCGTTTTGCCGGGGAAAGCATTCTGTTCGTGTATTGCCGTTTTCACCCCAAGCTTATGTGCAGCTCTGATAACAGGACCGCTTACGTATCCACCGAAGCCTACAGCAATATCGGGATTGAATTCTTTTATAATTTTTTTACACTGTCCTGTTACAAAAAGAAGCTTTTTAAGAGTACCCAGATTGTAAATTATATCCGAAGGAGCAAATGAACGCTGAAAACCCGTAATATCAATGGTTCTGAAATTAAAACCTGCTTTCGGAACAAGCTGAGCTTCTATTTTATCGCTTGTACCCACAAATAAAATTTCCGTATCGGGAAAACGTCGTCTTATTTCACCTGCAACTGCCAATGCGGGATTTACGTGACCGCCTGTACCGCCTGCGGCAAACAATATCCTCATAAAAGCTCTCCTTTCAAAAAAGCTACGCCTTTCTTATCCTTGATGCACGGGAAATACTCAGAAGTATTCCCATTTCCACAAGATTGACTATAAGTGCCGTTCTGCCGTAGCTGAAGAACGGAAGTGTAATACCCGTATTGGGAATAAAGTCTGTTGCAACACCTATATTCAAAGCAACCTGCATTGCAAGCTTGAATGTAATACCGAAGGCAACGTAAGCTCCGTAACGTGTAGGGCAGTTAATTCCTATAACGGTTCCTCTCCAGATAATGAGAGCAAAGAGAAGAATAACGCCCACACCGCCGATAAAGCCAAGCTCTTCAACGATAATAGAATAAATCATATCGTTCTGAGGCTCGGGAACATAGTTATATTTCTGTACCGACTGACCGAGTCCTTTTCCGAAAAGTCCTCCTGAACCTATAGCATAAAGCGCCTGATTAGTCTGCCAGTCAGCACCGAGGGGATCTTCATTATCACCTACGAAGGAAACTATTCGCTGTATCATATAGGGCTTGATAAGTCCTACGGAATAGGCAAATATAAAAAGAATAACAACGGCAACAATTCCTAAGCCGAACCAGGTAAGACGGACTTCTCCTACAAAAAGAAGACAGACTGCAATGCCGAGCATAATAATCGCACCCGAAAGATGTGAGCCTACAAGAACAAGTCCCACATAAGCGGCAATTACGGCACAGCATCGAAGTACTACGTAAGCCGATTCATTGAGGACAGGCCTTCCTGCCGCAGAATTGATTTTCTTTGCAAATTCAAACGGAAGAGGCTTCTTGCTTATTACCTGATAGTGATATTTATGAAGAATGTAAGCCAGTGTCAGCACAAGGGCAAGCTTCGCGACGTCGGAAGGCTGAAAACGCAGAGAACCGATACTCAGCCATCTTTTGATCGAGCTTCCCGACTCACTGTCACCTGCAAAAAGAACCACGACAAGAAGTCCGAGAGAAACAAGAGAACCTATCCATGCACCTGTTTCCATAAACATTTTATAGTTTATTTTCGATACAAAAATCATAAGTGCCATGCCTACCAACACACCCACAAGCTGATTTTTGAAATAGTATGCAGGATCAAATCCTTCGCTGTATGCATCGGGATAACTGGCAGAATAAAGCATAACAAGACCGAAAACAACAGTTACGGCAAGAAACATAAACAGCCTGAAATCAAATGCGCCCTTTGCAAAAAGACCGCCCTTTGAAGCCACATATTGACCGGCAATTGTTTTTCTGAAGCTCTGATTAAGGGACTTCTTCATTGATGAAAAAAACTCCATCTGCTTTACCCTGTTCTTACGGCAAAAACAGCCGTCAGATATCCTTTCCTGAATTTATTTGTAAAGTTTTTTACTTTACTGTGCTCTGCCGAACCAAGTAAGAGCAATTGCTGCTGCAGAGCCTATAAGAGTGACAAGGGAAAATACTTTACATATTTTCTTTTCATTCCAGCCGCTCATTTCATAATGATGGTGAATGGGAGCCATCTTAAACAGTCTTTTTCCGTTATGTGTCTTTACGTAAACTATCTGAAGAATATCGGAGCCGAACTCAATTACATAGATAACTCCGATAAGCACAATGAGCCAAGGACTGTCAAGCGAATAAGCAAAGGTGATCACCATACCGCCGAGGAAGAATGAACCCATATCTCCCATAATGACTCTTGAGGGATTCCAGTTCCACAAAAGAAAGCCTGCAAGTGCTCCGAACATTGATGCGGCAATAAGAGATACACCTGCAAAATTCATAATAACCGCACAGACAGCAAAGGCAATACAGCCGATAGCTGTAACACTTGTGCAAAGTCCGTCTATTCCGTCTGTAAAGTTTACTGCATTTACAGTTCCGTAAATTGCAATAAAGCCTAAAACCCAGAAGATTACGGAATTCTCCCATATACCTAAATAGGGAATGAAGGTATAATTCACACCGCATTTATATAATGTAAATAAATATACAATTATAACAAGACACTGCATAACTGTCTTCTGAATTTCAGTAAGACCGAGATTTCTTTTTTTGACAACCTTTATATAGTCATCAATAAAGCCGATAAAAGAAAATGCCAATGCCATAAGTATGCCGCTGAAAAGCTTAATATATACAACATCGTCAGGTCTGTAGTTGCCTTCAGTGAGAATATTTCCGCCGAGAATTTTATCCGTAACGAGGACCACAGCAACGGAAGCAACAAAACCTGCAATTATGAGAATACCGCCCATAGTGGGTGTACCCTGCTTTTTCTTATGCCAGCTGGGGCCTATATCAAGGATAGTCTGCCCGAATTTAAGCTTATGAAGCCATGGGATAACGGCAAATCCGAGAATAAAGGATACTAAAAATCCCACAAGCACCGAGAGTAGCAAGCCAAGCCATAATTCCATAATTTATCTTTCCTTTCACTTAAAAAATCTCTTTGGAAATTCTTTATATTTTTTAGCGAAGAATGCTTTTCATACATTCTTCCACACTTTCTTCATCACTGAAATATCTGTTCTCTCCGCAGATAAGCTGACTTTTTTCATGTCCTTTTCCTGCAATAAGAACAACATCACCCTTTTGTGCCTTATTCAAGGCAAGGTCTATTGCTTTTTTTCTGTCGGGTTCTACAAAAACCTTACTTCTGTCCGAAACACCCTCGAGAATATCTTCAATTATTTTTTCAGGAGCTTCATTTCTCGGATTATCGGAGGTTACAACAGTAAAATCAGACATAGCCGAAGCAATTTTACCCATTTCACTTCTTTTAGTCTTATCTCTGTCACCGCCGCAACCGAAAACTGTAAGAAGTCTGAATTTTTTTATATTATTAAGTGCCGAAATCACCGAATACAGCGCCTCGGGAGTATGAGCATAATCAATATAGACACGAAATTCGCCGTCATACACCTTTTCTGCCCTGCCCTTTACGTTAGTAACACTCATCATAGCTTCTGCGATATTTTTAATATTCAGTCCGCAAATCAGTGCAGATGATACGGCACACAGAGCATTATACACCTGATACTCACCTACAAGGGAATAAGAAACCCTTTCAAGCAGATTATGAGAAAGAATTAAAAATGATGTTCTGTCCTCAGTATATCTGATATTTTTTGCGGAAAAATCAGCAAAAGCATTCTTTACCGAAAAAGTATAAGCCTTACCGGTGCAATCATTTCTCATAAATCCAGCATAGGCATCATCGCTGTTTATAAGAATATTTTTACCAAGCTGAAGAAGTCTTTTCTTTGACGAAGCATATTCATTCATATTTCCGTGATAATCAAGGTGATCGGTTCCGAGATTAGTAAAAACGGAAAGATAAAATTCTATGGGCTCTACTCTTTTCTGAATAAGTGCCTGAGAAGAAACCTCCATAATAACTGTCCTTGCACCCATTCCCTTCAGGTTGCAAAGCTCTCTGAAAAGAATTTCCGGTGAAGGAGTAGTGTATCCGGTATTACTGTAATAATCACCGAAGAAGCAGCCGAGAGTTCCTATTACGGCGCATTTTTCACCGCAAAACTCAAAAATATGCTTCAGCATTCCTGCGGTTGTAGTCTTGCCGTTTGTTCCTGTAATTCCGATAATTCTCATACTGTCCTGCGGATGCGAGTAAAAAGCACTGCAAAGAAAGGAAAGACTGAGTCTTGCATCTCTCACTTTAATAATCCTTTTATCGTCACTTTCTTCCTCACTTATGACTGCAGCTGCACCCTTCAGGAAAGCCTCTTCTATATAATCCTTACCGTCGTGATTTTTTCCTTTTACGGCAACAAACAGACTTCCCTTTTCAACGTTTTCAATACTTTCGGTAACTGAAGTTATGTTGACGTCAAAGCCTTTTTCTTCATTACCGAGAACCTTCAATAAACTACCAAGATTCAAAATAACACCTCCGTATAATGAGCCGTTATTCTTCCTCTTTCACACCATCAGTCCGAAATACCGCTTGTTCTGAAATAAACGGTAATTACACTTCCAAGCTCAAGCTCTGTTCCTGCTTCATACTCCTGTTTATAAGCAACGACAGCGTTTGATGAGAAGGAGCTACCCGAAATTTTAATATTAAAGCCTCTGCTGAGAGCCGCCTGATTTGCCTGAGAAACAGTAAGCGATGAGAAATCGGGAACCTCTGCAGTAACTCTCGGAATATCTTCTTCCGTATATAAAACTATAACACCGTTGGCAGGAGTTGTTCTTCCGCCTTCGGGGGACTGAGAAATAACAGTATCACCGTCACCGATAACTCTTACAGTATGCTCTGTGGAGCTGAGCTCTGCCTTTGCAGCCGCAAGAGTTTTACCTACAAGGTCGGGCGCAGGCTCGGAAAGCTCTGCAAGCTCTTCTTCTGTATAGCTGGGTTCAACACCAAGATACGGAAGCACCCTTTCAAATACAGTTCCCGCAACGGGAGCAGCTATATCACCGCCGGAATATCTGAAACCGCCGGGAGCATCTATAACAATAACAACCGTAATTTCAGGATCATCACAGGGTGCAAAGCCCGCAAACGAAGCGATATATTTCTTTTCTTCAATACCTGTTTTTTCACTTGTACCCGTTTTTCCCGCAACGTGATATCCTGCAACATAGGCATTGGAGCCCGTACCTCTTTTTACAACCTCCTCCATATAGGAAGCCACTGTTGACGCTGTTGATTCCGATACTACCTGACGCTTTACAACAGGTGAGGTTTCTGAAAGTGTATTTCCTGAATCGTCAACCGTCTTTTTTACGATATACGGCTTCATAAGCTTTCCGCCGTTACCTATTGCACTTATAGCAGAAGCAACCTGCATGGGCGTTACCTGATTTGACTGTCCGAAGGAAACACTGACAAGGTTTGAGTTTGTAAATGAAATTTCAGGTGAGTGATACGTAACCCCTGCAACGGGTGTTCCTTCACCGGGAAGGTCAATTCCTGTCTTTTCGGTAAAACCGAATGCATCAAAATATTTATAAAATAACTCAATACCCATTCTCTGTCCTACATGAACCGAGAAGGTATTACAGGAATTTACAAGAAGAGTAAGAGGTGTTTCAACACCGTGTCCCGTGGGATTATAGTCCTTGACGGTTCTGTCACCAACAGTAGTCGTACCGTAACAGGTGTAAGTGGTGTTTTCATCAATAACGCCCTCTTCCATAGCACCTGCAACAAGAAAAACCTTATATACCGAACCGGGATAATAAAAGTCGGCAACCGCTTTATTTTTCCACTGATTAAATCTTGCCTCTGAAGTCCTCTGATTTATTTCTTCATCTTCGGTAAGAGAAGCTATTTCTTCAAGAGTTGCCGCATCGGAAATTGTAAAGGGATCATTCGAGTCATAGTCAGGCACGTTACACATACCGAGAACGGCACCTGTCTTTGTATTCAGCACAACACCGTAAACATTCTCAGCATCATTATCCTGAAGCGCCGTCATACAGGCATTTCTCAGAATTGTCTGAACCTCATTATCAAGAGTAAGAACGTAGTTTTCGCCGTTTACGGGATCGTACATAACCTTATTGCCGTTTTCAAGCTCGTAAGAAAGACCGTCCTGAAGAGTAAATACCTTACCGTCAACACCTGTAAGCTTATCGTCATAGAAATATTCAAGCCCGTAAAGTCCGTAACCGTCTTCCCCCGTAAAGCCTATAACGGTAGAAGCCAGAGTGCCGTTGGGATAATATCTTTTTGTATCGGGATCATTGAAAATTACGTCTGTAATCTTCTTTTCCCTTGCATACGACATTATGGCTGTTTTTTCCGTATATTCAACTTCACTTTTTATCTTGAAATAACCGTAATTGCTTCTTTTTGCAATATCCTCTCTGAGTTTTGCTTCATCAACACCGAGAATATCCACAAGTCCTCTTATTACATCCTCTCTGTTTTTATCCGTAACCTTACTGGGATTTATGTATATAAGCCAGACAGAAGCCGTCTGAGCAAGAACATTCATATTACAATCGTAAATTGCACCTCTGGAAGAAGATATAACCGAAGCATTATACTGCTGCTCCTCTGCAATAAGTCGGTATTCCTCACCTTTTATAAGAGTGAGAAACGCAAGTCTTCCCACAAGAGCAATCATCAGAAACGCTAAAAACAATGCAAGGAGAACCACGCCTCTCTCAGCGGCAACAGACGTTCTTTTCATACTGTTATTATCATTAACCATAGTCTATTTCTCTCCTTCCCTGACAAAAATACCGCAAATTTTATTTTTTATTACGGCGGTATAAAACTGCTTTTTACAGCAAGAAAGCGATTTCTCTGCAAAAGCGGAGAAACGCTTTTTTATGCTAATAATTCAACTTCTTTACATTTTCCTTCAAAAAAAGCAAAACATACTCTTGCGACTTGTACTGTTTTTATATATGCACAAGCATGGCAAAAGTATGCATAAGGTTTATTTTGCAAAAAGTCCTGAGGTATAAAGCACAGCATCACCCTGAGATAAATCTATACACTCGATCTGATAATTTTCAACCTTGGTCATTCCCAACACTTCGGTAGCATAGGTATCAATAACCGTAATTCCCGTAATACCGTTAAGAGTGGAATTGAGTCTTATATTTTCAGACTGCTGAATTTCAAGAGCCGCCTCTGCCTTCTGAATTTCTCTCATAAGCTCATAATTTTTTGCACCGGCAGAAATCTGAAGTGACACCATAGCAAACAAAGCTACAACAAAACAAAGCACTGCAACTGATTTTTTAAAGCTTCTGTATTCCTCAGCTCTTAACTGCTCAGTTGTTTTAGAATCAATTTTTCTGAGATTATTCTTTCTCTCTGTCTGCTCTTCCCTTCTGAGAGGCTTTGCAGCAGAGTGCAGTTCAAAATATTCTATATCGTATGCATTGGAGGAATATGCCATATTTCTTTCTCCTTTATATAAACCTCTGTATCTTATTTATCCTTAAAATTTTTCTTAAAGCCCTTATTTCAATCTTATTACACTGCGAAGTCTTGCACTTCTGCTTCTTGAGTTTTGTTCAAGCTCCTCTTCAGAGGGAGCCATTGATTTAAACTGAAGCTTTCCCCTGGGAGTATTTCCGCAGACACAAACGGGAAAGTCCTTAGGACAGGTACAACCCTCAGTGAAGCTCTTAAACATATTCTTAACTGCCCTGTCCTCAAGAGAATGGAAGGTGATTATTGAAAGCACGCCGCCTGTTTTAAGACAGGAAAACATTCTCTCAATTGCCGAAGGCAGTCTTTCGATTTCACCGTTTACTTCAATTCTTATTGCCTGAAAGGTTCTTCTTGCAGGATGTCCGCCTTCTCTTCTTGCTCTTGCGGGAATAGCATCCTTTATGGTATCAGACAGCTGAAACGTTGTTTCAAAGGGAGTTTTTTCTCTTCTTGAAACAATAAGCCTTGCGATGCTTTTTGCAAATTTTTCTTCACCGTAACAGGAAATTATTCTCGTAAGCTCTCTTTCCGAGTAGGTATTAACAACATCTCTTGCACTCATACCGGCTTTACTCATTCTCATATCAAGAGGTGCATCACTGTGAAAAGAAAAGCCTCTTTCCGCCGTATCAAGCTGATGGGAGCTGACACCCAGATCAGCAATAATTCCGTCAAAGCCGTCTATTCCCAACTCATCGGCAATTTTATCAATATCACTGAAATTACTTTTAATAATTATAACATTATTATATGAAGCAAATTTTTCTTTGAGATTTTCTATAGCCTCAGGATCCTGATCAATGGCAACAAGCCTTCCTTTACCCGTAAGTTTATCCGCAATTGCCTTTGAATGGCCGCCGCCGCCTGCAGTACAGTCCGCATAAATTCCGTCAGGATCAATATTAAGAGAGTCCACCGTTTCATTGAAAAGAACGGGAATATGTGAAAAATCCATATAACGCCTCGCCCCTTATCAATAGAAAATTTCGGGATACATATCAGGCTCAAATACATCGCCCGACTGCTGAGCAAGATAATCCGTTTCATTCCATATTTCAAGGTGATTTGCTTCACCTGTAATATAAACAGTTTCCGTAAGCTCAGCATAATCCACATAATCCTGAGGAATTGTAAATCTGCCCTGCTTATCAAGAGTCATATATCTTGCGGCTCTTGTAAGGGTTCTTGCCTTCATTCTTCCCTCTTTGGTATTGGTAAGCATTCTCACCTGTTCAAGAAGCTTATTGAAGCTTTCGGTATCGTAAATTGATATGCATCCGTCGGGAGCCTTAAAGAGCACAAATTCGGGAGCAAGACTTTCACGGAAGCGTGAAGGAATAATGATACGGTTATTACTCTCAAGAGTATGCTTTGATACTCCGAGAAAATTTGCACTCATTTTCATTCACTCTCCTTTTCACTCCAATTTACACCTGTGGAACTCCAATTCACTCCACCAATTGTTTATATTATATACATATAAGCCCCCAATTGCAAGGGGTTTGAGCATATTTTTTTATTTTTTTTCAAATTAATTTTCAGCCAAATAAATGATGCTGAAAATTCGTCATTTCTTATAAAATTTGCATAAAAATAACAGCAAAATCACCACAAATACCTTCTGAATGCAACCATCGGAAAAACTTATTTTTCCTTCGACAAAATTGTGTTGTTTATTCACAAAACACACACTAAAATCATACTTGCCGCACCGCAAAAACGGCACTTTATAACACAGTATCGCACTGTAAAAAAGGAGGTTGAAAATTGCATAAAATCATAATATCTTCTCTGATTCTGCTTTTTGCTGTTTCAGCTTTTTATTCCTGCTCTCCCTTGGGAAGCATATCTGCAGATGAAGGTAATATCGGTATAAATGATGCCGACAGCTCCGTAATTGCAGATACAACACAATCCTCGCTTGAAGTCTTTGCAGAAAACGAAGAAAGCAGATCTGCAGAAGAAGAAACTTCAGTCAACGAGGAAAACAATTCCTATTACGGCTGACAATAAAAAAAAGCTTCCGCCTCAGACACACCTTTTGCTGCGGATGCTTTTTTTATTATCAAAAACTGTATTTTTCCGTCACAGAAACAAAAAAAACCTTAATCTGTCAATTCCGTAATTCGACTCACACAGACAGTTTTATCTTTTAAACAAAAAATAAGCCTGTATGTGACAATTAAACTGTCAATATATAAAAAACTATATAATATATAGAATTTAAGTTGACAAAATACGCCTTCCGTGTTAAACTATTCAGGAAATAACACAGATTTTTAGAGTGTCCGCTGTTACTTGAAAATATTTGCGAAAATGCTTTTGGGTGTTTTCGCTGTTGTTTTGTATATCGGCACTTATGTAAAACGAATTTCTGAAAGGATTTAACTATGGCACAATCAATCAATGCACAGATTATAGGTTTATCCGATATGTCCGGCGTCACCGTCGGCGGCGGCACTGCTTTTTCTGTTCTCGGCATTGATGAGAAGTTCAACAATTCAATTTATAGTATTTTTCCCGGTTTTTGCGATGTGCATGTGCATTTTCGTGAGCCGGGTTTTTCTTATAAGGAAGACATCAGAACCGGTTGTCTTGCGGCTTCTCACGGCGGATATACAGCAGTCTGCACAATGCCAAACCTATCCCCTGTTCCGGACTCTGCAGAGCATCTTGACATACAGCTTGAAGCAATAAAGAACAGTGCTTCAATTGCAGTTTTCCCCTATGCCGCAATCACTGTAGGCCAGAAGGGTGAAGCTCTCGCCGATATGGACACTCTTCAGGAGAAGGCCGTTGCTTTTTCAGATGACGGAAAAGGTGTTCAGTCTGATGAAATGATGAAAAAAGCAATGCTTACGGCAAAAAAATACAACAAGATAATCGCCGCTCACTGTGAAGTAAACGCTCTTCTTGAGGGCGGATATATCCATAAGGGCGAATATGCAGAAAAGCATTCACATAAGGGAATATGCTCCGAAAGTGAATACAGGCAGATAGAGCGTGATCTGAAGCTTGTCAGAGAAACAGGTGTCAGCTATCACGTCTGTCACATTTCCGCAAAGGAAAGTGTAGAACTGATAAGACAGGCAAAAAAGGAAGGTCTTGACGTCACCTGTGAAACAGGCCCCCACTATCTCATAATGAACGATTCCTTCCTTCAGGAAGACGGCAAATTCAAAATGAATCCTCCCCTTCGCTCAGAGGAAGACAGACTTGCTCTTATTGAAGGCATAAAGGACGGCACTATTGATATGATAGCCACCGACCACGCCCCTCACAGCAAGGAAGAAAAATCAAAGGGACTGAAGGACAGCGCCTTCGGCATCGTAGGACTTGAAACAGCCTTCAGTGCACTTTACACACATCTTGTCAGAACAGGGATAATAACACTTGAAAGGCTCATTGAGCTTATGAGCCTGAATCCGAGAAAACGCTTCGGAATTACATCCGATATAGGCTTTTCCGTATGGAAATTGAACGAAGAATATACGGTTAATCCCGACGAATTCCTTTCAAAAGGCCGTTCAACACCCTTTGAAAACGAAAAATTCTACGGTAAATGCGTTCTCACGGTTTACAACAACAAAACAGTATTTTCAGAAAGTGACATATAAGGAGAGAAAGTTATGGCTAAAAGAACAGACATCAAGAAGATAATGATTATCGGCTCAGGCCCCATTGTTATCGGTCAGGCAGCAGAATTTGACTATGCAGGCACTCAGGCTTGTCTTGCCCTCAAGGAAGAAGGCTATGAGGTAGTCCTCTGCAACTCAAACCCTGCTACAATTATGACCGACACCATTATTGCCGATAAGGTCTATATGGAGCCTCTTACACTTGAATACATCGCAAAAATTCTCCGTTACGAGCGTCCTGATGCTATAGTTCCCGGTATCGGCGGACAGACAGGCCTTAACCTTGCTATGCAGCTTGAAAAGAAAGGTATTCTCAAGGAATGCGGAGTTGAGCTTCTCGGCACAAGCAGTGAAAGCATCGAAAGAGCAGAGGACAGAGAGCTTTTCAAGGAGCTTTGCCAGTCTATCGGTGAACCCACTATCCCTTCGGAAATAACTTACTCTCTTGAAGAAGCAAAGGGAGCAGCCAAGAGAATAGGCTACCCTGTTGTTCTTCGTCCTGCATTTACTCTGGGCGGTACAGGCGGCGGCTTTGCTTATAACGAAGAAGAGCTTGAATTTATCGGCACAAATGCATTCAAGCTTTCCCCCGTACATCAGGTTCTTATCGAAAAGAGCGTCAGAGGCTATAAGGAAATCGAATTTGAGGTTATGCGTGACTCAAACGACCACGCTATCACAATCTGCGGTATGGAAAACATTGATCCCGTTGGTGTTCATACCGGTGACTCCTGTGTTGTAGCTCCTATTATGACACTCAGCAAGGAAGACGAAAAAATGCTCAATGATTCAGCTATCAAGCTTATCAAGGAGCTTAAAATTGAAGGCGGCTGTAACGTTCAGTTTGCTCTCAACCCCAATTCAAGCGAATATTATCTTATCGAGGTAAACCCCAGAGTTTCACGTTCATCTGCACTTGCTTCAAAGGCTTCAGGCTATCCTATTGCCCGTGTTACGGCAAAAATTGCAGTGGGTATGGCACTTGAAGATATTCAGATAGCAAATACAAATGCCGCATTTGAGCCTAAGCTTGACTACGTTATCGCAAAATTACCCCGCTTCCCCTTCGACAAGTTTGTTTCCGCTACAAATAAGCTTGGCACTCAGATGAAGGCAACGGGCGAAATTATGGGTATCGGCTCAAATCTTGAAGAAGCACTTCTCAAGGGCATCCGTTCACTTGAGATCGGCGCTGACCATATTTACCTTTCAAAGTTCGATAATATGAGCGTTGATGAGCTTCTCGAATATATCACAGAATTCCGTTCAGACAATATCTTTGCCATTGCAGAGCTTATTTATCACGGCGTTTCTCTTGAAAAGCTTCACGAAGTTACTATGATTACCCCCTACTTCCTTCAGGCATTCAAGAATATCATTGATATGGAAGAAAAGCTCCGCACACGTAAGGATGCTGAAATTCTTACCGAAGCAAAGAAAATGGGCTTCGGCGACAAATTTATTGCACGTCTTTGGAAATGCACAGAACTTGACGTATATAAGATGCGCAAGGAATTAAAGCTCTTCCCTGTATTCAAGATGGTTGACACCTGTCACACAGGTGCATACATTCCCTACTTCTATTCATCCTACACGGGAGAAAATGCATCACGTCTTACAGATAAGAAGAAAATAGTTGTTCTCGGTGCAGGTCCTATACGTATCGGTCAGGGTGTTGAATTCGACTACTCTACCGTTCACGCTGTTATGACCATCAAAAATGCAGGCTATGAAGCAATTATCATAAACAATAACCCCGAAACAGTTTCAACTGACTACACAACAGCAGATAAGCTTTATTTTGAACCTCTCACTCCCGAAGATGTTATGAACATCATCGAATTTGAACAGCCTGAAGGTGTTATCGCATCTCTCGGCGGACAGACAGCAATCAATCTTGCTCAGCCTCTTTTCGACCGCGGTGTAAAAATCATCGGTACAGACTGTGCCGCTATCGACCGTGCAGAAGACAGAAACGCTTTTGAAAATCTTCTTAACGAGCTCAATATTCCCCGTGCAAAGGGTAAGGCTGTAACAAAGCTTGAAGACGGTATTGCGGCAGCAGAAGAAATCGGCTATCCCGTTCTTGTACGTCCCTCTTTCGTTCTCGGAGGCAGAGCTATGCAGATCGTTGCAAACGAGGAGCAGTTAAGACACTACCTCAAAACCGCTGTTGAAATTGACGAGGACAAGCCTGTTCTTGTTGACAAATACATTCAGGGCCGTGAGGTTGAGGTTGATGCTATCTGTGACGGTATTGACGTATTTGTTCCCGGTATTATGGAACTTATTGAAAGAACGGGTATTCACTCAGGTGACTCAATAAGCGTATATCCCACCTTCTCAGTTTCCGATAAGGTTAAGGGCACAATTCTTCAGTATGCAAAGAAGCTCGGTCTCGGAATAGGCATTGTAGGTCTTTATAATATTCAGTTCATTGTTGATGACAATGACGAGGTATATATCATCGAAGTAAATCCCCGTTCATCAAGAACAGTTCCCTTCCTTTCAAAAGCAACAGGCTACTCACTTGCAGATATTGCAACGGAAGTAATTATGGGTAAAACACTTAAAGAACAGGGCATCTTCAGCATCTATCCCGAAGAAAAGAAGAGATGGTACGTAAAGGTTCCCGTATTCTCCTTCTCAAAAATCAGCGGACTTGATGCATATCTTTCCCCTGAAATGAAATCCACAGGTGAAGCTATCGGCTACGATGACAAGCTTTACCGTGCAGTGTATAAAGCACTTCAGGCAGCAGGCACAAAGCTTCAGAACTACGGTACCGTATTTGCAACAATTGCAGATAAGGACAAGGATGAAGCACTTCCTCTTATCCGCCGCTTCTATAACCTCGGCTTCAACATTGAAGCAACGGAAGGCACTGCAAACTTCCTGAAGGCTCACGGAATAAGAACTCACGTTCATAAGAAGATAAGCGAAGGAAGCACGGAAATTATTGATGCTATCCGTCAGGGACATATAGCTTACGTTATCAACACAAGAGATATCGGTTCAAACGGACCTCTCAGCGACGGTCACGAAATCAGAAGATATGCTACGGAAAATAACATCACTCTGTTTACTGCTCTCGATACGGTAAGAGTTCTTCTTGACGTTCTTGAAGAAACAACACTCTGCATCTCAACTATTGATGCATAAGGAGAAATTATGAAACAAGGTTTATTTACAGTTACCGAAAACCGCCCCTTGACAAAAGACGTATATCTTATGCGTCTTTCGGGCGACACCTCGGATATAACTTCTTCAGGTCAGTTTGTAAACCTGAAGCTTGACGGTCTTTATCTTCGCAGGCCCATTTCAGTAAATGACTGCGAAGACGGACTTCTTACGATCATCTACAAGGTTGTAGGCAAAGGCACGGAGCAGATGAAGAATGCACCTGTGGGCACCGTTTACGATATTCTCACAGGACTGGGCAACGGCTACGACCTTTCTCTCAGCGGTGACCACGCCCTTCTCGTAGGCGGCGGTGTAGGTGTTCCTCCCCTTTATATGCTTGCAAAGGAGCTTATAAAGCAGGGCAAAAAGGTAAGCGTAATTTTAGGCTTCAATACCCAAAGCGAAGTTTTCTTTGAAAAAGAATTTTCCGAATTAGGCGCTGATGTTACGGTCACAACAGTTGACGGAAGCTGCGGTGTAAAGGGCTTTGTCACAAATGCTCTCGGGAAATATCCCGATGCAACGTATTTTTACACCTGCGGTCCCGAGCCTATGCTTAAAGCTCTTTACAATGCAACTGATATTGACGGTCAGTTCAGCTTTGAAGAGAGAATGGGTTGCGGCTTCGGTGCCTGTATGGGTTGCTCCTGTAAGACTCTTTACGGAAACAAAAGAATTTGCAAAGACGGCCCCGTGCTTAAAAAGGAGGAGATCATATGGGCAGATTAAGTGTTGACCTTTGCGGAACAACTCTTGACAATCCTGTTATCCCCGCAAGCGGAACCTTCGGCTACGGTTATGAATTTGCAGAGCTTTACGATATAAACTGTTTAGGAACGTTTTCCTTCAAGGGTACAACAAAAGATCCTCGTTTCGGTAATCCCACTCCAAGAATTGCAGAATGCAGTGCGGGTATGATAAATGCCGTAGGACTTCAGAATCCCGGAGTTGAGAAGGTTATCTCCGAAGAGCTTCCTAAAATGAGAGAAGTTTTTCACAAGAAGGTAATGGCAAACGTAAGCGGTTTTGCAATTGAAGATTACGCTTACACCTGTGAAAAGCTTGATAAATGTGAAGAAGTGGGCTGGCTTGAAGTAAACGTAAGCTGTCCCAACGTTCACGGCGGAGGAATGAGCTTCGGCACATCTCCCGAAGCGGCGGCAGAGGTTACAAGGGCTGTAAAGGCTGTAACAACAAAACCGGTTATCATCAAGCTTTCCCCCAACGTTACAGATATTGTAAGTATTG
Organism: Acutalibacteraceae bacterium; assembly: GCA_045591285.1. Lineage (GTDB taxonomy): Bacteria > Bacillota > Clostridia > Oscillospirales > Acutalibacteraceae > RUG806. The sequence continues at coordinate 138,494 of JAZNSP010000032.1, read as the reverse complement.
CAAAGGCTTGTGAGGAAGCAGGCGCAGACGGAATAAGCCTTATAAACACACTTCTCGGAATGAGAATTGACCTTAAAACAAAAAAGCCTGTTATTGCAAACAAAATGGGCGGTTTTTCAGGAAGTGCTATTTTCCCCGTTGCAGTAAGAATGGTATATCAGGTTGCAAATGCCGTTAATATTCCCGTTGTAGGTATGGGCGGTGTTTCTTCTGCAGAAGACGTAATCGAGATGATGCTTGCAGGTGCTACTGCAGTTGAAATCGGTGCGGCAAACCTTATAGATCCCTTCATTTCAAGGGATATTATAGAAAAGCTTCCCGAAGCTATGGACAAATACGGAATTAACACGTTAAGTGAGATTATAGGAGGAGTTAAATAATGGGTAAGGACGTAATTATTGCATGTGATTTTCCCAGCAAGGAAAAGGTAATGAGCTTTCTTGATTTATTTACGGCGGAAAAGCCCTTCGTTAAAATCGGAATGGAGCTTTTCTACGGTGCAGGTCCCGAAATTGTAAAAGAAATCAAAGCAAGAGGACACAAAATATTCCTTGACCTCAAGCTTCACGACATTCCCAACACAGTTAAAAAGTCAATGGCTGTTCTTTCAGGCCTTGACGTTGATATGACAAATCTTCACGCTGCAGGAACTGTAAGAATGATGGAGGCTGCTATTGAAGGTCTTACAAGAGAAGACGGCACACGTCCCATTCTTATCGCAGTAACACAGCTTACCTCAACCGATCAGGAGGCTATGGAAAATGACCTTCTTATCAAGGAGCCTATCGACAAGGTTGTTATGCACTATGCAGAGAATGCCAAGAAGGCAGGTCTTGACGGTGTTGTTTGCTCTCCCCTTGAAGCAGAAAAGGTTCACAATCTCTGCGGTAAGGATTTTGTAACAGTAACACCCGGTGTGCGTTTTGCTGACGGCGAAATCGGTGACCAGAAGAGAGTTATGACTCCCGAACAGGCAAAGCTTATCGGCTCCGACTATATCGTTGTAGGCCGTCCCATCACAGCGGCAGAGGATCCCGTTGCAGCATACAGAAGATGTGTTGCAGAATTTGTAGGTTAATTTTTAAGGAGAATAAATATGGAAAGCTATAAGAGAGAATTTATACAGTTTCTTGAGGGCGCAGGTGTTCTCAAGTTCGGTGATTTTACAGCTAAAAGCGGAAGAAAAATCCCCTATTTCATCAATGCAGGCGACATAAAGACCGGCGATCAGATCTCAAAGCTCGGTGAGTTTTATGCAAAGGCTTACTTTGAAAAGGTAGGCAACAAAAAAACTGTTCTTTACGGCCCCGCTTACAAGGGAATTCCCATCGCTGTTTCCGTAGCGGTTGCTCTTTCCAAGGAAGGTCTTGACGTTCCCTTCTTCTTCAACAGAAAGGAAGAAAAGGATCACGGCGAGGGCGGCGTATTTGTAGGCTACAAGCCTCAGGCAGGAGAAGAAATCGTTATCGTTGAAGACGTTATCACTGCAGGTACAGCTATAAGAGAAAGTATGGCTATCCTTTCATCTCTCAAGGATACAAAGGTAGCCGCAACATTTGTTATGGTTGACAGAAAAGAAAAGGGACAGACAGAAAAATCCGCTATGGCTGAAGTAGGTGAAGAATTCGGTTTCCCCGTATATTCCGTTGTTGACGTATATGACATAATCGAATATCTCGAAGAAAAGCCTGAAAACAAGGAAAATGTTGAAAGAATTAAGAAGTATCTTGAAGTAAACGGTGCAAAAGCATAATTAAGGAGATAAGATATGAGAAGTCTTATAAGCATTTTTGATTTAACGGTTGAAGAAATAGATGCGCTTATAGAAACTGCAAAGGACATTATTGACAATCCCGATAAATATGCAGAAAAATGCCGCAGAAAAAAATTGGCTACGTTATTCTATGAGCCTTCCACAAGAACAAGACTCAGCTTTGAAGCCGCTATGCTTGAATTAGGCGGAAGCATAATCGGATTTTCCGAAGCTACAAGCTCATCTGCCGCAAAGGGTGAAAGTGTAGCAGACACAGCAAAGGTTATAAGCTGTTATGCAGATATAATTGCAATGCGCCATCCTAAAGAGGGTGCTCCCTTTGTTGCCGCCGAAAATGCTGATATTCCTGTAATCAATGCAGGTGACGGCGGTCACAATCACCCCACACAGACACTTACAGACCTTCTCACAATCCACCGTGAAAAAGGCAGTCTTAGCGGCTTTACCATAGGCTTCTGCGGTGATTTACGCTACGGCAGAACCGTTCATTCTCTTATTGAAGCACTTTCAAGATATACAGATATCAATGTTGTTCTCATTTCTCCCGAGGAGCTGAAGCTTCCCGGCAACATCAAGCAAAAATATCTTACCAAAGGGCTTTACAAAGAAACCGCAAGTCTTGAAAATGCTCTTCCCGAGCTTGATATTCTTTATATGACAAGAATTCAGCAGGAAAGATTTTCCGATTTTGACGAATATCTTAAACTCAAGGACTCTTACGTGCTTGACACGGAAAAGCTTACCCTTGCAAAAAAAGACCTTACGATTATGCATCCCCTTCCCAGAGTAAATGAAATCAGCGTAGCCGTTGATAAAGACGACAGAGCCTGTTATTTCAAGCAGGCACTTAACGGAAAATATATCAGAATGGCACTTATACTCAAGCTTTTGGAGGAGGCTGAGAAAAACAGCACTTACGAAAGCACGGCAGATTATATAATCAGCAATACTCTCAGGTGCGATAACAGCAAATGTATAACTTCCGTAGAACAGGAGCTTGAGCATAAGTTCCGTCTTACAGATAAAGAAAACAACGTTTACAGATGCATTTACTGTGAAAGACAGGCAAACGCCGAGTAACACGATATATTTGTGCCTTGACTAATAATCAGATGTTTGTTATTATATATAAATAAATAATAAACAAATCTGAAAAAGGACTTTGCGACTGACGGATAATGTGGAGCACCACAAAGGAGCAAAGGCAAATCCTTAAATGCCGACCGTCTGGGCACATTTACTGCAAAAAGTAAGTGTGCCCTTCTGTTTTTATCATCAAGGAGGTTTAATTATGAAAAAAGTAGGCATTGTTATGGGAAGCGACAGCGACCTTCCTATTATAAAAAAAGCAACTGATACACTCAAGGAGCTTGATATTCCCTTTGAGGTTCATATTTATTCTGCACACCGCACCCCCGAAGAAGCAAGAGAGTTTTCTCTTGATGCCCGCAAAAACGGCTTCGGTGCAATTATTGCTGCAGCAGGAATGGCGGCACACCTTGCAGGTGCTGTTGCCGCAAACACCACTCTTCCCGTTATAGGTATTCCCTGTAAATCCTCTGTGCTTGACGGAATGGATGCCCTTTTATCAACAGTTATGATGCCTCCCGGAATTCCCGTTGCAACAGTAGCAATAAACGGCGGTGCAAATGCGGCGTTACTTGCGGCACAGATTATTGCCGTTGAAGACAGCGCACTTGCAGAAAAGCTTGACCAAAAAAGAAAAAAAGCGGCAGAAGCAGTTCTCGAAAAAGACAGAAATGTACTTTCTCAGCTTTAATTAACAGCAAAATCACATTTAGAAACGGAGGAAGAAAGCATGGGCGGATTTTTTGGCGCAGCCTGTAAAGAGGATGCGATGAGCGATGTTTTTTTCGGCACAGACTACCATTCACACCTTGGCACAAAAAGTGCGGGAATGGCAGCATTTGACAGCAAAATCGGATTACAGAGAGTAATCCACAATATACAAAACTCCCCCTTCAGAACAAAATTTGAAGATATTTTTGATGAGATGCAGGGCTCTTCGGCTATCGGCTGTATCAACGACAGCGAGCCTCAGCCCCTTCTTATCCGTTCAAATCTCGGCACTTATGCAATATGCATAGTTGGTATCATAAATAATTCCGATGCTCTTATAAAGCAATATCTTACCTTCTCAAGCGGTCACTTCGGTGCTATGACAGGCGGTAACGTAAATTCAACGGAGCTTATAGCAGCTCTTATAAATCAGAAGAGTAATTTCGTTGAAGGAATAACCTTCGCACAGCAGTCAATTGAAGGCACGGCATCAATTCTTATTCTCAAGGATGACGGAGCAATAATTGCCGCACGTGACAGAATGGGCAGAATTCCCGTTCTTGTAGGCGAAAGCGAAGACGGCTACTGTATTTCATTTGAGTCCTTTGCATATAAGAAGCTCGGTTATCACGACTATAAGGAATTAGGTCCCGGAGAAATCGTTGAAATTACAGCTGATAAGGTAATTCAATTGGCTCCCCCTCAGAAGAAAATGAGAATATGCTCATTCCTGTGGACCTATTACGGTTACCCCACTTCAACCTACGAGGGTGTGAACGTTGAGGTAATGCGTTACAAAAACGGCGTTATTCTTTCAAAAAATGACGAAAAATGCGGACTTGCAAAGGATATTGACTATGTCAGCGGTGTTCCCGACTCAGGTACACCTCACGCAATAGGATATGCAAACGAAAGCCACGTGTCTTTTGCAAGACCGTTCATAAAATATACTCCCACTTGGCCCAGAAGCTTCACCCCTTCAAATCAGAAGGAAAGAAACAGAATTGCAAAAATGAAGCAGATCCCCGTACATGAACTTATTGAAGACAAAAATCTTCTTTTTGTCGATGACTCAATCGTCAGAGGAACTCAGCTTCGTGAAACCATTGATTTCCTTTATGATAACGGTGCAAAAAGCGTTCACATGCGCTCAGCCTGTCCTCCCATTATGTACGGCTGTAAATTCCTCAATTTCTCAAGAGCAACAAACGATATGGAGCTTATTACAAGAAGCACCGTTTATGAGCTTGAAGGTGACGAGGGCCTGAAGCACCTTGATGAATATTCAGATCCATCAACCGAAAGAGGCAAAAAATTAAGACAGACCATAAGCACAAAGCTTCACTTTGCTTCCCTTGAATTTCAGACTATGGAAGGTCTTATAGAGGCTATAGGTCTTCCTGAAGAAAATCTTTGTACTTATTGTTGGAACGGAAAGGAATAATAAAATGATTAACAATTCAAAATCAGAAAGCTATGCAGCAGCAGGCGTTGATATTACAGCAGGATATAAAGCAGTTGAGCTTATGAAAAAGCACGTTGCAAGAACACGTAACGAAGGCTCCGTAGATGATGTAGGCGGCTTCGGCGGTTGCTTTGACCTCAGTATGATTGCAGGTATGGAGCATCCCGTTTCCGTTTCAGGTACAGACGGCTGCGGAACCAAGGTTAAGCTTGCAATTCTTATGGATAAGCACGATACAATAGGAATTGATGCGGTTGCCATGTGCGTAAACGACATTATTTGTGTCGGTGCAAAGCCCTTATTCTTCCTTGACTATATTGCCTGCGGAAAGAATTATCCCGAAAAAATCGCTGAAATCGTAAGCGGTGTTGCTGAAGGCTGTGTTCAGTCAGGTGCGGCACTCATAGGCGGTGAAACAGCTGAGCATCCCGGTCTTATGCCTCCCGAGGATTATGACCTTGCAGGCTTTGCAGTAGGCGTTGTTGATAAGCCCAAGATGATCGACAACAGCAAAATGGCTGTAGGTGACGTTGTTATCGCACTTCCCTCAACAGGTATTCATTCCAACGGCTTCAGTCTTTGCCGTAAGGTATTTGATATTGATAACAATAACCCCGAGCTTTACACTCCCCGTGACGAGCTTGGCGGAAAGAGCATTGCAGAAGCATTACTTGTTCCCACAAAGATTTACGTAAAGCCTGTTCTTGCTCTTATTGAAAAGGTTCAGGTAAAGGGAATTTCACACATTACAGGCGGCGGCTTCTATGAAAACATTCCGAGAAGTATCCCCGACGGACTCTGTGCAAAAATTGACAAATCCGCAGTTAAGGTTCTTCCCATATTTGACGTAATTGCAAAATGGGGTAACATTCCCGAAAGAGATATGTATAACACCTATAATATGGGTGTAGGTATGAGCATTGTTGTTCCCAAGGATGAGGTTGAGCGTTCTCTTTCCGTTCTTAAAGAAAACGGCATTGATGCATACGTTATCGGTGAAATTATTGAAGGCGAAGAGAAGGTGATTCTCTGATGAGTAAGAGAATTGCAGTGCTTGTTTCCGGCGGCGGAACCAATCTTCAGGCTCTTATAGATGCTGAAAAAAGAGGAGAACTTGGTAACGGAAAAATTACCTGTGTAATTTCTTCTAAAGCCGATGCATACGCACTTACACGTGCAGAAGCAAACGGAATTAAAACAAGAACACTTATAAGAAAAGATTTTGCAGATATTTCTTCCTACAGTATTGCTATGAGAGATCTGCTTCTTGAAGAAAAAGCAGATTTAGTCGTTTATGCAGGCTTTATGACCATACTTGACGAAAACGTCTGCGATGCCTTTCAGTATAAAATGATAAATGTGCATCCTGCTCTTATTCCGTCCTTCTGCGGAAAAGGCTATTACGGCTTGCACGTTCATGAGGAAGCACTGAAAAAAGGCGTAAAGGTTTCAGGTGCTACCGTTCACTTTGTGACAGCAGAATGTGATGCAGGTCCCATAATTTTACAGAAAGCAGTTGACGTTCTCGAAAACGACACTCCCGAAACACTGCAGAAGAGAATTATGGAGCAGGCTGAATGGAAAATTCTTCCAAAAGCCGTTGGGCTGTTCTGCGATGACAGAATAACTGTGGAAAACAACAAAACCTATATCAGATAAACGGAGGATTATTTAATGGAAATCAAATCTCTTGAATGTGAGCTTAATTCTCTCCCCTATCACGGCAGAGGAATAATAATAGGAAAAAGTGCCGACGGCAAAAAGGCAGTTACTGCATACTTTATAATGGGCAGAAGTGTCAACAGCCGTAACAGAGTTTTCGTTCCCGAAGGGGAAGCTATGAGAACAAAGGCATTTGATGAGTCAAAGATGACAGATCCCCATCTTATCATCTACTATCCCGTAAGAGTTCTCGGCAACAAAACTATCGTTACAAACGGTGACCAGACAGATACTATTTATGAGCTTATGGATAAGCAGATGACCTTTGAACAGGCTCTTCGCACCCGTGAATTTGAAGATGATGCCCCCAATTACACACCCCGTATTTCAGGTATCATTCATCACGAAAACGGCAAAATGAATTTCGCCATGTCAATTCTCAAATCAGCAGACGGTGACGGAAGCTCCTGCCAGAGATATACCTATGCTTATGAAAACCCGAAAGCAGGTAAGGCAAAGTTCATACATACTTATAAATGCGACGGCAATCCCCTTCCCAGCTTTGAGGGTGAGCCCAAGACACTTGAGCTTCCCGATACAGACATTGATACATTGACTGATATTATCTGGACAAACCTCAATGAAGATAATAAGGTTTCTCTTTTCGTAAGATACATAGATCTTACCACAGGTGAAACAGATACAAGAATTATAAATAAAAACGTGTAAGGAGATCTGAAATGAAAGAATTTGAACTTAAATACGGCTGTAATCCCAACCAGAAGCCTTCTAAAATTTTTATGGACAGCGGCAACGACCTTCCTATTGAAATATTAAGCGGCAGACCGGGATACATCAATTTCCTTGATGCCTTCAATTCCTGGCAGCTTGTAAAAGAGCTTAAAGAAGCAACAGGTCTTCCTGCCGTAACCTCATTCAAGCACGTAAGCCCCACTTCTGCCGCTGTAGGCATAAAGCTTTCCGATACACTTAAAAAGGCTTGCTTCGTTGATGATATTGAAGGACTTGATGACTCTCCCCTTGCCTGTGCTTATGCAAGAGCAAGAGGTACTGACAGAATGTGCTCCTTCGGTGACTGGGTTGCTCTTTCCGACGTATGTGACGTAACCACAGCTCTTCTTATCAAGAGAGAGGTTTCCGACGGTGTTATTGCTCCCGGCTATGAGCCCGAAGCACTTGAAATATTGAAGTCCAAGAGAAAGGGCAACTACAATATTGTAAAGATCGATCCCGACTACGTTCCCGAAGAAATCGAAAGAAAGCACGTTTTCGGCATTACCTTTGAGCAGGGCAGAAACAACTATAAGATTGATGCTTCTCTTCTTGGTAACATTGTTACAGCAAACAAGGATATATCAGAAGAAGCTGCAAGAGATCTTGTAATTTCTCTTATTACTCTCAAATATACACAGTCAAACTCAGTATGTTATGCTTTTGACGGTCAGGCTATCGGTGTAGGCGCAGGTCAGCAGTCAAGAATTCACTGCACACGCCTTGCAGGTACAAAGGCTGATACATGGTTCCTTCGTCAGCACGAAAAGGTTCTTAACCTTCCCTTCAGAGCTGATATCGGCAGACCTGACAGAGATAACGTAATTGACGGTTACATTAACAAAAATGAAGAAGACGTATGTGCAGAAGGTATCTGGCAGAAGTATTTCACAACACGTCCCGAACCCTTCACTGTAGAAGAAATGAGAGCCTTCCTTGACTCACGTGACGGTGTTGCTCTCGGATCAGACGCATTCTTCCCCTTCTCCGACAACATCGAAAGAGCTAAAAAGAGCGGTGTTAAATATATCGTTCAGCCCGGCGGTTCTATCAGAGATGACCTTGTAATTGAATGTGCAGACAAGTACGGTATGGCTATGGCATTCACAGGAATGCGTTTATTCCACCATTGATCATTGGAGATAAACAGATGAAAATTATGGTTGTAGGCGGTGGCGGAAGAGAACACGCCATCATCAGAAAAATAAAAGAAAATCCCCAAGTCAGTGAAATTTTTGCACTTCCCGGCAACGGCGGTATTGCAAAAGACGCAAAATGCGTCAATATCGGTGCTACTGACATTGAAGGAATAGTTAATTTTGCAAGAGAAAACGGTATTGATTATGCAGTTGTAGCACCTGATGATCCCTTGGTGCTGGGCTGTGTTGACGAGCTTGAGAAACTGGACATTCCCTGCTTCGGTCCTTCAAAGGCTGCGGCAATTATTGAAGGCAGTAAGGTTTTCTCAAAAAATCTTATGAAAAAATACAATATCCCCACAGCACGATACGAGGTATTTGACGATATGGAAAAGGCGCTCACTTATCTCGATACTGCCCCTATTCCCACAGTTATAAAAGCTGACGGCTTAGCTCTGGGCAAGGGTGTTATTATCGCATTCACACTTGAAGAGGCAAAGGCGGCTGTTAAATCAATGATGCTCGATAAGGCCTTCGGAAAAAGCGGTGACAACATCGTCATTGAAGAATTTCTTGAAGGTCCTGAGGTTTCCGTTCTTTCCTTCACCGACGGAAACACCGTGGTTCCTATGATTTCCTCTATGGACCACAAGCGTATCGGTGATAACGACACGGGACTTAATACAGGCGGTATGGGTACTATTGCCCCCAACCCCTATTACACAGAAGATGTAGCAAAAAGATGTATGGAAGAAATTTTCCTTCCCACAATAAATGCTATGAAGGCTGAGGGAAGAACCTTCAAGGGTTGCCTTTATTTCGGTCTTATGCTCACAAAAAACGGTCCCAAGGTCATTGAATATAACTGCCGCTTCGGTGATCCCGAAACTCAGGTTGTTCTTCCCCTTCTTGAAAGCGACCTTCTTACCGTTATGAAGGCTGTAACTGAAGAAAGGCTTCAGGAAACTGAAGTAAAATTCAGTGGTAAGAGTGCCTGCTGTGTAATTACAGCATCAAAGGGTTATCCCTCTTCCTACGAAAAGGGCTTCCCTATTACCTTTACAGATGAAGCACTTGAGGCTACATTTGTAGCAGGCGCAAAGCAGGAGGGTGACAAGCTCGTTACATGGGGCGGCCGTGTTACAGGTACTACTGCTGTTGCAGATACTCTCAGTGAGGCTATCAGTGAAGCATACCGCATTTCTGACGGTGTGAAGTTTGAAGGCGCTTACAGAAGAAGTGACATCGGTAAGCGTGCTCTTCAGGCTAAATGATAATGGAGGAAGTTATTTATGGTTTATCGTATATTTGTAGAAAAGAAGGCAGGGCTTGACAACGAAGCCAAAGGTCTTCTCAGTGAAGCAAAAAACCTTCTGGGCATTGAAAAGCTTGAAGACATCCGTCTTTTCAATCGCTACGATGCAGAAAATATCACAGAGGAATTATTCAGTTATGCTGTAAAGACAGTTTTCTCAGAGCCTCAGCTTGATAACGTATCAGATAATGTTGATATTCCTGATGCTTATGTTTTTGCTGTTGAAGCACTTCCTGGTCAGTTTGACCAGAGAGCTGACTCTGCAGCTCAGTGTATCCAGATAATATCTCAGGGCGAACGTCCTCTTATCCGTACAGCAAAGGTTTATGCTCTTTACGGACAGCTCAGTGAAGCTGAAATAAATTCCTTCAAGCATCACGTAATCAATGCTGTTGAAAGCCGTGAGGCAGAGCTTACAAAGCCCGAAACACTTACTGCAACCTATGCTGCTCCTGAAACTGTAGCAACAGTTGAAGGCTTTATTTCAATGGATGAAGCAGCACTCTCTCAGCTTCTTGACGAAAAAGGACTTGCTATGGACCTTGATGATCTCAAGTTCCTTCAGGCTTATTTCAGAGATACAGAGCACAGAGATCCCACAATCACAGAAATCCGTGTTGTTGACACATATTGGTCTGACCACTGCCGTCATACAACATTCTCTACACATATAGACAACGTCCGTATTGACGATCCTGCAGTTATGAAGGCTTACGAGCGTTATCTTGCCGCAAGAGTTGAGGTTTACGGTGAAGAAAAAGCCGCAAAACGTCCTCAGACTCTTATGGATATTGCAACAATCGGTTCAAAAACACTTAAAAAGCGCGGACTTCTTCCCGAGCTTGATGAAAGTGAAGAAATCAACGCCTGTTCAATTCACGTAACTGCTACCGTAAACGGCGAAGATCAGGACTGGCTTCTCATGTTCAAGAATGAAACTCACAACCATCCCACAGAAATTGAACCCTTCGGCGGTGCGGCTACCTGTATCGGCGGCTGTATCCGTGACCCCCTTTCAGGCCGTGCTTACGTCCATCAGGCAATGCGTGTTACAGGTGCGGGAGATCCCAGAAAAACAATTGCCGAAACCTTATCAGGTAAGCTTCCTCAGAGAAAGATCTGCCAGACAGCCGCCGCAGGTTATTCCTCCTACGGTAATCAGATAGGTCTTGCAACAGGTCACGTTGCAGAAATGTATCACGAGGGTTTCGTTGCAAAGCGTCTTGAATGCGGTGCTGTTGTCGCAGCAGCTCCCGCTTATAACGTACGCCGTGAACGTCCCGCACCCGGTGACGTAATCGTTCTTTTAGGCGGCCGCACAGGCCGTGACGGTATCGGCGGTGCTACAGGCTCATCAAAGAGCCACAATATGAAATCTCTTACTACTATGGCTTCTGAGGTTCAGAAGGGTAACGCTCCCGAAGAAAGAAAAATCCAGCGACTTTTCAGAAATGCAGAGGTAACCCGTCTTATCAAGCGTTGTAATGACTTCGGTGCAGGCGGTGTTTCCGTTGCAATCGGTGAGCTTGCTCCCGGTCTTCAGATAGACCTTGATGCAGTCCGTAAAAAGTATGAAGGTCTTGACGGCACTGAAATTGCAATTTCAGAATCACAGGAGCGTATGGCTGTTGTTGTTGCCGCAGAGGATGCCGATAAGTTCATTGCATTCGCTGAAGAGGAAAACCTTGAAGCATACCGTGTTGCTGTTGTAACAGAAGAAGAGCGTATGGTTATGAAGTGGAAGGGAAATATTATTGCTGACCTCAGCCGTGAATTCCTTGACACAAACGGTGCCGTAAAGCACACAGACGTAGCCGTAACGGAAAAGGACCTTTCCGTTTTAAGTAAGGCTATGTATTCATCCTTACGTGAAATGGCTTCAGACCTTCGCACTGCAAGTCAGAGAGGTCTTGTTGAACGCTTTGACTCAACTATCGGTGCCGGCAGTGTTATTATGCCCTACGGCGGTAAGCGTCAGCGCACGCCCGCACAGTCTATGGCGGCTGTATTACCCGTTCTTCCCGGTCAGGAAACAGACTGTGCAAGTGTATTCAGCTGGGGCTGTGATCCCGATCACCTTTCAGTTGATCCATATACAGGCGCTCACGCATCAATATATAACTCTGTAGCAAAGCTTGTTGCGGCGGGCTGTGACTACAAAAAGGCATATCTTACCTTACAGGAATTCTTTGAAAAGCTCAAAACTGAGCCTGAGCGTTGGGGCAAGCCCTTCGCGGCACTCTTAGGTGCTCTTGATGCTCAGCTCGAATTAAGTGCCGCAGCTATAGGCGGTAAGGACTCAATGTCAGGCAGCTTCCTTGACAAAGACGTTCCCCCCACACTTATTTCCTTCGCTATTGCGCCCATAAAGAAGCAGAATGTTATAAGCCCCGAATTCAAGGAAGCAGGAAATCCCGTTTACCTCTTCGGTGCAACAGATGAAAGTGCAGACAGCCTTAAAGCTACATGGGAGGAATTCCATAAGCTTTGCAATGAAGGTAAGGTCAAGGCTTCCTGGGCAGTTGAGCACGGCATCGGCGAAGCTGTTATGAAGATGTCCTTCGGTAATAACATAGGCTTTACTTCAACTGAAGACCTTAAAGAAAACTGGCATCTCGGTATGTGGGGCTTCATTGTAGCTGAGCTTACAGAGGATGTAGCTATCCCCGGTGTTATGAAGATAGGTACAACAACCGCTGAGCCTGTTATCACCCTCGGAGGAGATAAGGCAGAAATCAGTGAGCTCTATGAATTACACACAAAGACACTTGAAGACGTATATCCCACCAAGGCAAAAGAAGATAAGGGAGAAATCACAACCTTCTCCTTTGAAGGCAAATCAGGTGCTTCACCTAAAAACAAGGTTGACCGTCCTAAAGTGCTTATCCCCGTATTCCCCGGCACGAACTGTGAATACGATTCAGCACGTGCAGTTGAAAAGGCAGGCGGAGAGGCTGAAATTTTCGTAATCAGAAACCTTACAGCAGAGGACGTTGCAAGAAGCGTTGAGGGCTTCTCAAAGAAGGTTAAGGAAAGCCAGATCATTTTCATTCCCGGCGGCTTCTCAGGCGGTGACGAACCCGACGGTTCTGCAAAATTCATCACTGCATTCTTCCGTAATCCCGCTGTAAAAGAGGCTGTTACAGACCTTCTTGATAACCGTGACGGTCTTATGTGCGGTATCTGCAGCGGCTTCCAGGCTCTTATAAAGCTCGGTCTTGTTCCCTACGGAAAGATTATTGATACAGATGAAACCTGCCCCACTCTTACCTTCAACAACATAAACCGCCATCAGAGCAGAATTGTGCATACAAGAATTGCATCAACGAAATCTCCGTGGCTGAGCCTTATGAATGTAGGTGACATTGTAAACGTGCCTATTTCTCACGGTGAAGGTAAGTTCCTTGCTTCTCCCGAATTGATTGCAAAGCTTCAGGAAAACGGACAGATTGCAACTCAGTACGTTGACCTTGACGGAAAGGCAACAGCTGATATTGACTTTAATCCCAACGGCTCACTTCAGGCTATTGAAGGTATCACCTCACCCGACGGAAGAGTTTTCGGTAAGATGGGCCACTCAGAAAGAATAGGTGACGGTCTTTATAAGAACGTTCCCGGTGAATACGATATCAGAATGTTTGAGGCCGCAATAAAGTATTTCAGATAAGCTTATTTCCATTATTAAGTAAAAGTGAGGAAAATACTATGGAATATAAATCCGATATAGAGATTGCTCAGAGCTGTCAGATGAAGCATATAAGCGAAATTGCAAGGGTGGCTCAGGTTGACGAAAAATATATTGAGCAATACGGAAACTACAAGGCAAAAATTGACCTTTCACTTCTTAAAGAAACAGATAAGAAGGACGGAAAGCTCATTCTTGTTACAGCTATTACCCCCACACCTGCAGGCGAAGGCAAGACAACAACCACAATAGGTCTTGCAGACGGACTCAGAAGAATTGGTAAAAACGTTACAGTTGCCCTGAGAGAGCCCTCCCTCGGCCCCGTTTTCGGTGTCAAGGGCGGTGCCGCAGGCGGCGGATATGCTCAGGTTGTTCCTATGGAAGATATAAATCTTCATTTTACAGGTGACTTTCACGCTATAGGTGCTGCAAATAACCTTCTTGCCGCTATGCTTGATAACCACATTCAGCAGGGCAATTCTCTCGGAATAGACGTGAGAAAAATCACCTGGAAGCGCTGTGTTGATATGAACGACCGTCAGCTTCGTTTTATCGTTGACGGTATGGGCGGAAAAGCAAACGGCGTTCCCAGAGAAGACGGCTTCGATATCACTGTTGCCAGTGAAATTATGGCTGTTCTCTGCCTTTCAAATTCAATTACAGACCTTAAAGAAAAGCTTTCAAATATCATTGTAGGCTATACCTATGACGATAAGCCTGTTACCTGCGGTCAGCTTAATGCGGCAGGTGCTATGACTGCTCTTCTCAAGGATGCACTTAAACCCAATCTAGTTCAGACACTTGAAGGAACTCCCGCATTCGTTCACGGCGGTCCTTTTGCAAATATCGCTCACGGCTGTAACTCCGTTATGGCTACAAAAATGGCTCTTAAAATGGGTGACTTCACTGTTACGGAAGCGGGCTTCGGTGCAGATCTCGGTGCTGAAAAGTTCCTCGATATCAAGTGCCGTATGGCAGGTCTTACGCCTGATGCGGTTGTAGTTGTTGCAACTGTACGTGCTCTTAAAATGCACGGCGGTCTTCCTAAAACCGCTCTTGCAACAGAGGATATTGAGGCTCTCGAAAAGGGTATCCCCAACCTTCTCAGACACGTTTCAAATATCAAGAACGTATATAAGCTTCCCTGTGTGGTTGCAGTAAACCGCTTCCCTACTGACACGGATAACGAAATTAACTTCATTATCGCAAAGTGCAAGGAGCTTGGTGTAAACACTGTTCTTTCAACCGTATGGGCAGATGGCGGCAAGGGCGGAGAAGAGCTTGCAAAAGAGGTTGTCCGTCTTTGTGAGGAAGAAAAGGGTGACTTCACCTTCGCTTATGAATCGAACTGTACTATTGAAGAGAAAATTGAAGCTATCGTCAAAAAGGTTTACGGCGGTGACGGTGTTACCTTCATGCCCAATGCCAAAAAGCAGATTGAACAGCTTACCTCTCTCGGCTTCGGCTCACTTCCCGTTTGTGTTGCAAAAACACAGTATTCCTTCTCAGATGATCCCACAAAGCTCGGTGCCCCCGAAGGCTTTACCGTTACTGTTAAAAATGTAAAGGTTTCCGCAGGTGCAGGCTTTATCGTTGTTCTTACAGGCGATATCCTCACCATGCCCGGTCTTCCCAAGGTTCCCTCTGCTGAAAAGATCGACGTTGATGAAAACGGTAAAATAACCGGACTTTTCTAAAAAAACACAAATGACTGCTCCGGTACCGAAGCGGTCATTTTCTGTTAATTTATCAATTTACAAAGGAGGACTTTCTATGGCAAAGCTGGAAAGATGTATTCACGGCAATATTTATGAATTAATACGACGTATTGAAGACGGGATAATAAGCGGAAGCGCATCTGCATCCCTTGAAGATAAATCATCTTTTTCAGACGGCACAGCAAGATGCGAAATCAGAGTATTTGAAAGATATTCCTATATGGGTGGCAACCGTGTAAGCCTTAATGTAACTCTCTTTCAGCCTACCCCCTCCTCCCCCGTTTATCTTTCAGGCATCACTTCGGGCGGAAGTCAGGCAATGTTCGTAAAGCTCAACACCTTCGGTGAAAGCGCATTTCTTGAAAAGCTTTCGGAAATAATAGATTAAAAAACCATAAAAACGAAAAAACCGCAGGAAAACTGCGGTTTTTTCGTTGTGGAGATTATTTATGAAGAAAAATAAGCAATCAGAATTGTTTTTTGGTTCTTCCTACGCTTGTTATTTTATTCAATGAAACTCAAATGAAATTTAAAAACGCAAAAAAATAAAAATTTTTTCACTTAAAGACTTTTTTAAGCAAATAGGATTATACTTATGCCATAACAACAAGATTGCTATCTCGTTTTCTTCATAAAATATCTCCTCAAAAACAGGAACGCTTCACTTGTCCCCCCAAGTGAAGTGTTTCTGTTTTATTATTGACTTTATAATATTTTGGGGTATAATAATCTGGTAAAATAAAAAGAGGTGTTTTTTATTATGAGCGAAAATTGCACACACAATTGTGAAACCTGCTCTGCAAAATGCAGCAGCAAGGAAAAGAAAACTTCAATGCTTGAAGAACAGAATAAAATGTCTGACATAAAAAATGTTATTGCTGTTGTAAGCGGTAAGGGCGGTGTAGGAAAATCCCTCGTAACCTCTCTTCTTGCCGTTGAGTCACAGAGAAAGGGCTTTAAGACAGCAATTATTGACGCTGATATTACAGGTCCTTCAATGCCTCAGTCCTTCGGTATTCACAAAAAGGCTGAAGGAAATGACCTTGGCATTTTCCCTGCCCAAACGTCAACAGGCATAAGACTTATGTCACTCAATCTTCTTATTGAAAACGAAACTGATCCCGTTATCTGGAGAGGTCCCGTTATTGCAGGTGCAGTAAAGCAATTCTGGACAGATGTTGTATGGGGCGACGTTGATTATATGTTCGTTGATATGCCTCCCGGAACTGGTGATGTTCCCCTTACAGTGTTCCAGTCACTTCCCGTTAAAGGAATTATCGTTGTTACTTCTCCTCAGGAGCTTGTATCAATGATTGTAGGTAAGGCTGTAAAAATGGCAAAAATGATGAATATTCCCGTTCTCGGTATTGTAGAGAACTATTCTTATTTTGAATGTCCCGACTGCAATAAGCGTCATTATATTTACGGTGAAAGCAATATTGAAGCAATTGCCGCTGAGTACGGAATTGAAAACGTAGCAAAGCTTCCCATCAATCCCAAGCTTGCCGGTGCCTGTGACAAGGGTATGATTGAGCTTTCCGACTGCAAGGAAATATGTGACCTTGCAAACGAAATACTGAAGTAATTATGGCGTGTGAAAGAGCCTTTAAGGGCAAGTGTCTTACCTGTTTTCCCAGAAGCTTCGTATGTATAGATATTGAAACTACGGGACTTAGTCCTCTTTATGATGACATAATAGAAGTTTCGGGAATAAGAGTAGAAAACGGAAAAACCGTTGATACCTTTTCCGAAACAATTAACATAGGCCGCCCACTTCCTCCGTTCATAACGGCACTTACGGGCATTACAGACAGAGAGCTTAAAAGCAGTAATTCTGCTGAAAATGTTCTCACAAGATTTTGTTCCTTTGTAGGCGGTGATATCCTTCTCGGTCACAATGTAAATTTCGATATCAATTTTCTTTACGATAAGTGTCTTGATAAAACAGGTATTTTATTTGAAAATGATTTTGTTGATACACTTAAAATCGGCAAAAAGCTTTTACCGCAGTTAAAGCATCATAAGCTTGATAATCTGGCTGATTACTACGACATTCCCCCGAGAACTCTTCACAGAGCCCTTGGTGACTGCGAAATGACCGTAAATTGCTATTTTAAGATGCTTAGCGACATAGAAGACGAGCTCACCTTCTACACAGCAAAAAAATGCAGATAAGAAAAATTTTACCTCCCCTTTCCCTTCGGAAAGAGGAGGATTTTTCATTTAATATTGAGTTTTGAGATTTATCCACAATTCACTCTGAAGAACGAGTGTTTCTTCATTGAGATTTATAAACACTTCGCATTTGTCCTTTATTTCCTGAGGCGGATAAACAAGCTCATCCTCACTCTGCTCAGGATCAAGTGCTTCATACGCCGCAGTATGAGGAATTGCATACCAAACAGCTTCAGCGTTTCTTACAGCAATATCGGTTTCGCACATAAAGTTAATGAACTTTTCAGCGGCTTCCTTATTCTGTGAGGATTTCAACACACACATAGAGTCAAAGAACATATTTGCCCCCTCAACGGGAACATAAGCCATCAAGTCCTCGTTTTCTTCCATCATGGTCATGGCATCTCCTGCATAATAAGGAGCAATATACGCTTCTTCATTGAGCATTTTATCGAAGACCTGATCCATTACGTAAGCCTGAACAATTTCCTTCTGCTCCTTGAGAGCATCTGCCGCCTCGTACCATTCTTCAACTACTGTAGTATTCATTGAATGACCGAGCTTTATATGAGCTAAAGCAAATGCATCTCTGGGATTATCGAACATAAGAATTTTATCCTTATATTTTTCGTTCCATAAAAGGTCTATGCTCTGCTCTTTTACATCCTCTTCATCAACATACTTTGAGTTATAAACGATTACAACAGTTCCCCATGTATAAGGAACAGAATACTTTTCATCGGGATCATAGGAAAGACCTCTGTATTCATCACCTATATACTTATAATTGGGAATATTATCAAAATTCAATTCAGCGAGTAAATCCTCGCTTATCATTTTTGATATCATATACTCCGAAGGAATAATGACATCATAGGATGCCGCACCGCTTACAATCTTTGAATACATCTCTTCATTACTTGCATAGGTGGTGTAATTTACTTTTATTCCTGTCTGTTCGGTGAATTCATCGAGCACACTCTGGTCTATGTATTCGCCCCAGTTATATACGTTAATGGATTGTTCCTCGGAATTTCCTTCACCGCCTCCGCAGCAAGAAAAACCGAAAACACAGGAAAGCACCGCAAGAAGAGCTATAATTTTTCTTTTCACAATTCTTTCCTCCTTATCTTTTTGCTTTCTTATTACCTGCAGGCTTTTTGATATTCGAAACAAGCATAAGCACAAGAATAACTGCAAACAGAAGTGTAGAAAGAGCATTGAGTTTAAGAGAATAGGGCTTCTTTGTCATTGAATAAATGGTAACGGGAAGAGTCTGGAAGGTTGCACCAGAGTTGAAATAGCTTATAACAAAGTCATCAAGTGAAAGAGTAAAAGCCATAACAAGACCTGAAATAATACCGGGTAAAATCTGAGGAATTACAACCTTTATGAAGGATTTCACAGGCGGACAGCCAAGGTCAAGTGCCGCATAATAAATATTCTGATCCATTCCCTTGAGCTTTGGCAGCACTGATAAGACCACATAAGGAATGTTGAAGGTAATGTGGGATATAAGCAGAGTTACAAAGCCCATTTCCATTCCGTTGAAATGAGAAAGTACAAAAACAAAAAGTATCATCATTGAAATTGCAGTAACAATTTCGGGATTAACAACAGGAATATTATTAATACTGAGCAAGGCTGATTTTTTCCAACCGCGCATAGAATTAATTCCCACTGCGGCAAGTGTACCGATAACAGTCGCAATAAGGGCAGACAAAACTGCAATCACAAGTGAATAATAAAGGGACTGAAGAATGAGCTCATCCTGAAACAGCTCCAGGTACCACTGCAGAGAAAAGCCTTCAAATCTTGCTCGGCTTGAGCCTGAATTAAATGAGAATATAATAACAACAAGGATGGGCAGATATAAAAATGCGAGAATAAGGGCATTATACACTTTAAGCAATTTCTTCATATTCTGCCACCTCCCGAGGTTTTTGCATCCTTATCAAAGTGATTCATAAAGAAGGTTGCAACAAGAATAAGAATCATAAGCACCATTGACAGTGCCGCACCGATATTATAATTGACTACACCTGAATTGCCGAGGAAATAGTCTTCAATAAGGTCACCTATAAGGAAATCCTTACCGCCGCCTAAAATTCTTGAAATAATAAAGGTACTGATTGAAGGAATGAAAACCATTGTAATTCCTGAAATTATTCCGGGAACGCTTAAAGGAAGAATTACACGCTTGAAAACGTGAAATCCGTTTGAGCCCAGATCCCTTGCGGCTTCAAGCAGAGAATTATCAATCTTTGTAAGAGAGGTATAAATAGGCAAAATCATATACGGAAGGAAGTTATAAACCATTCCGAGAACAATTGCTCCGCGGTTATTAATAAGCTGTAAGCCCTCAAATTCACTGCCGAAAATTCCCCTGAGGGCAGAATTTATAAGACCGTTGTTTTCAAGAATAGTCATCCATGAATAAGTTCTTACAAGAAAGTTCATCCACATAGGAAGCATAATTATAAGAGTGGAATTCCTCTGTATTTTTTCACTTGCTCTCGACATACTGTAGGCAATAGGATAAGCCAGAAAAAGACAGATCACCGTTGCAATAAAAGCAAGTCTTAAAGACAAGAGCATTGTGGAACGGTAGGTATATATCCATTTGAGATTTTCAAATGTAAAGCTTCCTTCTGCCGTTGTGAATGCATAATACACAACAAGGGCCATGGGAACAAGAACAAAAACCACCATCCAGGAGGAAAAGGGAGCAACTGTTGCCTTCTTATTACCGATAGTTACAGACTTACTCATCGTCACTGTCCTCCGTATCAATTCCTGCATTTACATCGGACAATTCATCGAATTCGTCAGAATAACTGGAGAAATCACCGAAGGTTCCCGAATACTCGGATTTTTTCATAATATGAATAGCGTCCGGTTCAATAACAAGACCTATTTCTGAGCCCTCATACTGAATATCTGTTGACTGTATCATCCATAAGAAGCCGCCGATATCAACAATAATTTCATAATGAACGCCCTTGAAGGTAACTGAAGTTACCTTACCCGTAAGCATACCCTCTGATACGGGCACAACATCAACGTCTTCAGGACGGACAACTACATCAACTGCTTCATTCTTACCGAAGCCGCCGTCAAGACAGTCAAAAACATGACCTGAAAATTCAACAACCTTATCTTCCTTCATAATGCCGTCAACGATATTACTTTCACCGATAAAGTCTGCTACGAACGCATTTTTAGGCTCGTTATATATATCTGTAGGAGTTCCTATCTGCTGAATCTTTCCGCTGTCCATAACAACTATTGTGTCTGACATGGAAAGTGCTTCTTCCTGATCGTGTGTAACATAGATAAAGGTAATACCGAGACTCTGCTGAATTTTCTTGAGTTCTACCTGCATATCCTTACGAAGCTTCAAATCAAGAGCACCGAGAGGCTCATCAAGTAAAAGCACCTTGGGATCAACTGCAAGAGCTCGGGCAATTGCAACTCTCTGCTGCTGTCCGCCTGACAGAGAATTGATATTTCTGTTACCGAAGCCTTTAAGATTTACAAGAGAAAGCATCTCCTGAACCTTCTTGTCAATCTTATCCTTGGGCATCTTCTTTAATTTAAGACCGAATGCAATATTTTCAGCAACATTAAGATGGGGGAAAAGAGCATAACGCTGAAAAATGGTGTTTACCTCTCTCTTATGAGGGGGAACACCATTGATTTTCTTGCCGTCGAAAATCACATCTCCCGAATCAGGCTCAAGAAAACCTGCGACAATACGAAGAGTCGTGGTTTTGCCGCAACCTGAAGGACCGAGAAAAGTGATAAACTCGCCATCTCTTATATATAAATTAATGCTTTTGAGTATTTGTTCACCGTCAAAAGCAACGGAAATGTTCTTGAGATCAATAATAACATTGTTTTCCAATTATGCAGCCCCTCTCCGTTAACAACGAATAGAATTACCTATGTTTAAATAAAATAATACATACTAAAGTAAATATATCGCAATAATCAACAAATGTCAACATTTTTAGTAAATATGTACTGTATAATTTTACATAAAAAAAGAGAACCGCCGTTAAGCAGTTCTCAAAAAATCCACTGTTAAATTTTTATGCTGCAAGATTTGTAAGTCTTTCATCAAGAGCGCTGCCGATTTCATCAACGATCGTTGCGCCTTCCTGATCAATTTTTTCAGATGTTTCAACACCGAAAAGACCTAAGAAAAGAGAAATGATTTTCTCAAAAATCTTAAAGATAAGTGATGACTTGAGCTGATTGAAGTTTACGGGAACAACAAGACCGTCGTCATTCTTGATGCTACGGGTTGTATCTTCTTCAACTGCAACTGTTGTTGTTTCAACTGCATCTGTTTCTTCTGCCATAACAGCTACTGAGCAAGTTGCAAATAAAACAAGTATAGCCATAAATACTGCTAAAACTTTTTTCATAATTGTATTCCTCCAAGTGAATATTTTTACAGATGAATTATATAACACTGACTTGATAAAATCAACCTGATTTTATATTTTTCACAAAAAACAAACAATTTTTGTAACTTTGCACATTGAATTGCCCGTTCCTTTGTTCATTATTGATGTTATTCGTAATCCAATTTTCGCAATCGAAATTTTTATGCTCTTTTGTTGTTCATAAAACTTGACTTAGGTATTTTATTAACTTATAATTATAAAAACTATGTTTAAGGGGGAATAATCCGTGAGCATTTCATTTACCTTTCCCGTAATAAAAGCAGAAAGCAAATCAGAAAAAAAAGCCGCAGAAATTTTCAGAGAAGAAATTTCATCACGTCTTGGTTCAAGCTATAATCAGCAAGATGATTTCACTGTAATTTTCACTGAAAAGGACTGTTTTTCATCCCCCGACGAGTTCAGTATAGATGTAGGCTGTAACAGCATTGAATTTTCTGCATCAGGAATAAGAGGTCTTATTTTTGCAACAGGTCTGTTTCTCAGAAAAATTACTGTAAAAGAGGGGAAAATCAACCTTATATGCGATATATCGGGCTTATATTCGCCCGACAAAAGGATCCGAGGCCATCAGGTCGGCTACAGACAGACAAGCAACACCTATGATGCATGGGATATTCCCGAATACAGAAGATGTTATCTTGATATGATGTATTTCGGGGTAAATACCTGTGAGCATATTCCTTATGAAAGCGGTAAAAGTGACCGTAACGCCATAATGCGCCGTGATGAGCAGGAGCTTTTGTGTGAAGCATCAAAAGAAGCCGATGAATTAGGACTCAATGTTTCCGTATGGTATCCCAATTGCGAAAATGACCTTGAAACAGCTATTAAAAACAGAGAAAAGCTTTTTTCAGAGGCTTCAAGGCTTGACTATATTTTCCCGCCCGGAGGAGATCCCGGTGATATACAGCCTTCAGAGCTTATGGTGCGCTGTGAAAAATTCAGAGAAATTCTGAAAAAATATCATCCCTACGGTGAAATGTGGCCATCTGCACAGCAGCCTCACCACATTCCCGACTGGGGCACTAATTTTCTGAAGCTTATGAAGGAAGAGCCTGATTTTATTGACGGAGTAATAACAGGTCCCAATGCCGCGTTTTCTCTTGATATTCTCAGAAGATACCTTCCCTCGAAATATCCCATCCGTCTTTATCCCGATATCACCCATAACCTCAGATGCGAATATCCCGTTCACTTTGACAGAGATGACTGGCATTATGCTCTGGCGGCGGCAAACGGAAGAGAAAGCATAAACCCCAGACCTACAGAATACAGAAAAATCCACGAAGACACCAGAGGCTACGTTGTAGGAAGCGTTTCCTATTCCGAGGGTGTCAACGACGATATAAATAAAGCCGTCTGGGCAGGTCTTGACTTCAACCCCGATACCCCCGTAAGAGAATTGCTTGAGGATTATTCAAGACTTTTCTTCCCCTCTGCCGATTATACTAAAATAACGGACGGTATTTTCGGACTTGAAAAGAACTGGGAGGGTGCTCCCGAAGAAAATCCCTGCATTGAAAATACCTTGAATATATTTGAAGAGGTTGCAAAGGAAACACCCACTATTAATGATAACTGGCGTTTCATTCAGTGTCTGTTCAGAGCAAGAACAGACTGCTACGTAAGAAGAAAGGTTCTCTTTGAAAACGGGCTTATTAACAGTGCAAGACGCCTTGCATCAAAGGGAGAACCCGAAAAGGCAAGGGAAATTCTTCTCACTCCCCTTCCCTCTGACATAACCTCACTTTCGGAAGAAATAGAAAACGATGCTGAAAAGCTTTATAAGCTCATAGGTATGCAGCTTTCCGTTGAAAAATATTTTGCAAGAAACGCAGAAAGAGGCGCAGTGCTCGATACAATAAAGCTTCCTGTCACAGACCTTCAGTGGCTTCTTTCCTGCTATGAAAAGGCAGAGGATATGGAAGAAGGCAAGAAAGCGGAATATATCAGCCGCTG
This sequence comes from Acutalibacteraceae bacterium, assembly GCA_045591285.1. Taxonomy (GTDB): domain Bacteria; phylum Bacillota; class Clostridia; order Oscillospirales; family Acutalibacteraceae; genus RUG806. The sequence goes on along the minus strand of JAZNSP010000032.1, from coordinate 114,535 downwards.
CTTCAACAGAAATACCGTTGCAAGAGATGAATATTACTATTCAGTTGCACTTCACGGCATTTGTCCCGGCGGTGTCAGACAGAGCAAGGGCTTTTATATGAACATTCTTGCAGACAGACCGGATAAAAACAACGGAAGTCTTCCTACTGCCCTTTTCAAGCTTTTCGACCACTTCAATTTCCGTCTTAAAACAGGCGGTCTTCAGTATGATACGGATTATATCCTTCAGATAACTCACAGAGCACTCAACAACCCCGACAGCATAAAGCACACACTGAAGGTAAACGGAAAAATTCTTTACAGCGGACAGCAGTTCGGCGGTACAAGAAACCTTGATTACGAAAAAGATATGCTACCCGAAGGCTTTATTGCCGTCGAGTATAAAATCCCTGCAGAATTCATAATAAACGGCTGTATAGATCTTCAGATCTCAGAGAAGGTCAACGGCTTTGAAATTGCAGAAATAAGAATTACAAAAGAGCCCTACAAATCTTGTTGAAAGGGAGGAAAAATATGAAAAAGAAACTTACCGCCGCAGGACTTCTCGTATCGGCAGGCTCTGTCGGTGCAGTAATAGCTAAAAATAAATTCAAGGAATATGTTTCCTCACCTGACAACAAAAGAAAGCTTATGAATATCGGTCACAGTGCGGCTATGGGACTCGTCGGAAAAATTTCAGACTCAGTATCCGATAAAGGCATTCCCTTTCTCAACAGATATGACAATTCAGGCTTCCTTGAAGGAAACGGCTATTTCCTTAAATCCCCTGAGAAAAATGCAAAATGGTCACTGGGCTATTCTGTCAGCTCAATAATTCCGCCCGTTCAGGAGGGAGATCTGTATATAGGCGGCTATCTTGCCTTTCCCCCGAATAAAATGAACGGTATCCTTAACGAACAGAAGGTAAGAGCATTTGCAATTTCAGACGGCTCAGACAGAGGAATACACGTTTTTGCGGTAATTGACTGCATAGGAATATCGGGAACAGACATAAAGGACATAAGAAAAAGCCTTTCTTCACTTATTTCCGAAAAAAATATTCTTTCAGTAAATATCAGTGCAACCCACTGCCATTCGGGAATCGATACAGACGGTCTTTGGGGTGATCTTCCAAAAGCCTTCCGCAACAATAAAAAGGCTCTGAAAAAGGGGAAAACCGAGGAAGTTATTTCAGGCAAAAACAAAGCCTTTATGACCTTCCTGAAAAAACAATGTGCAGAAACAATAACTGCGGCAGTTGAAAATATGACGTCGGGAAGGCTTTATTATTCCCTTATTCCTATAGAGGATTTTGTCAGAGATAAGCGTCCTCCCTACGTTACGGACAACACTCTGACGGCGCTTAAATTTGTTCCCGAAAAAGACGGAAAAGAAATGATTGCCGTATTTATGGCGGCTCACCCTGTCTGCTACGGACCGAAACAGCGTCAGGCAAGCAGGGATTTTCCCGGATATATGTGTGATGCTCTGGAAAATGAAGGCTTTGATGCCTTATTCATTCAGGGCGCCGAAGCCGCCGTTGCAACCCACAGAGGACCTCATACACCTATGGGACTTACAACCGATGAAAATATAAAGGCTTACGGAGAAGCACTTGCAAAACATGTTCTTTCCCGTGACAAAGCAGATTATAAAGAGCTTTCACCTCTGATAAACGTTATTATCAATGAGCTTTTCCTCAAGGCTGATAACAGAATTCTTGAGCTTGCCGCAAAGCTGAGGCTTGTAAACAATTCAATAGTAAAAGTAACTACCGAAAGCGACAGCAAGAAGGACGATGTTTCTTACGACCTTTGTCTTGTAACTGAAGTGGGCTATGCCGTATTAGGCAACGAGCTTTCGATTGCTATGGTTCCCGGTGAGCTTATGCCTGAAATTGCAGTAGGCGGTGTCTTTCCCGACTGGGCAAGCTACACGGGCAAGGAATGGAAGCTTCCTTCAATACAGGAAATTCTCGGAACTCACACAGCAATTCAGGGACTTTGTAATGACTTTATCGGTTATATTGTTCCCGATAATGATTACGGAAGCATTTTTGCTCCTCTTCACTATGAAGAATCTGTTTCGGCAGGTGAAAAAACAGCATCTGAAATCGTTTCGGCATTTATAAGAATGAAGAAAAAAGCAGATGAAATAACAGTAGATAAGAGCCGTGTGCTCAAAGCATAAATTATTTTTTTGAAGGGTACAGAAGAAGAAAACTATGGAAACGAAAAGACCTGTAACAGCTATAATAGTAGGTGGCGGACACCGTTCAATTACTTATGCGGATTATTCTCTCAAGCATCCCGAGGACCTTAAAATTCTCGGTATTGCTGATCCAAATGAAGGCAGATGTAAAATGGCAGCCGAAAGATACGGCTTTTCAGAGGAATTCTGCTTTTCCTCTGCCGAAGAGCTTGCAAAAAAGCCCCGATTTGCAGATGTTATCATCAACGGTACAATGGACCATCAGCACTTTGAAACTGCAGTTCCTCTTCTTGAAAGAGGCTATGATATGCTTCTCGAAAAGCCTTTTTCCGTAAGCGAAGAGGAAATGAAAAAGCTTCTTGCCGTCATAAGAAAGAACGGTAATAAGGTAATGATCTGCCACGTATTGAGATATTCCACCTTCTATAAGGCTATAAAAGAAAAAATACTTGAAGGTGCACTGGGTGATATCATAAATATTCAGATGTCAGAGCACGTAAGCTATCATCACCTTTCAACCTCATACATCAGAGGTAAATGGGCAAATTCAGATATCTGTAAAACAAGCATGCTTCTTGCAAAAAGCTGTCACGATATAGATATCATGATGTGGCTTATGAATGAAACGAAGCCTCAGACCGTTTCTTCACACGGAAGCATTTATCAGTTCAGGAAAGAAAATGCTCCGGAAGGCGCAGGCACACGCTGTCTTCTTGACTGTCCCCACGTTGACACCTGCAGATATTCTGCAAAGGCTATGTATCTCGGTCACCCTGACCGTTGGGAATGTTATGTCTGGGCAGGAATTGAAGATATATTAAATCCCACCCTCGAAATAAAAGAAAAATCCCTGAGAGAAGATAACCCTTACGGCAGGTGCATCTATAAATGTGACAACAATGTTGTTGACCATCAGTCAGTGCTTGTTAATTTTGAAAACGGTGCAACAGGTACTCATAATATGATAGGCGGTACTGCAAAGAGTATCAGAAAAATTCATATCATAGGAACAAAAGCAGAGCTTTACGGAAACTTTGAAGATAATAATTTCGTAATAGAAAGAATAGTTACCGAGGCTCCCGACGGCTATGTAAGAGAATTTTACGATACCAATACTATGGGCGGTGAAGGTCACGGCGGCGGCGATCCTGCGCTCACATCTGATTTTATCAACTTCATAAGAACAGGTGAGCAGTCAATCTCCTGTACGTCAATATATAATTCTATTGCAGGTCATCTTACGGTTTTCCTTGCAGATAAATCTATGGAAGAAGGCGGCAAGCCCTATTTCTGCGATTTCAGTCAGTATTGATTTTTTTGTAACATAAATCTTATTTCCTCCATAATATGTATTGAAGTTTTCGGATTTCAATTATATTACGGAGGTTTTTTTATGGCTGAAAAACTTGGACCTATAACAGAAAATATTGCCGACAGATGCATAAACGAAGCTATATGCATAGACACCGCACGTGTGTATGACTCCTGTGCAGACAAGGATTGTCTTTCTGACCTCAGGGTTTATTTCACAGATACTGCAGAAAACATTATTAATTCTGCCGTAAATATACGCTGTAAAGGCTGTGAAGTATTAAACGTCTATACGGATGTGGATACAGTTCCCTTTAACAGAGGTTATTATTCCGTTGACATTACTTTTTTCTTTGCGGTAACTCTCGACGTTTTTGTTTCAGGCTCTCAACAGCCTGTGTGCGTATCAGGTCTGTCTGTATTCTCTAAAAAATGTATCCTTTACGGCGCAGAAGGCAGCGTTAAGGTATTTTCATCGGAATTCGGCTGTGAAAACGACAATGCTCTCCCTGCGGCATCAACAAATCCCAGAGCAAAAATTCAGGTTGCTTCTCCCTTGTGTCTTGATGCAAGACTTTGCCGTCCGTGCGACTGCTGTAATAATATTCAGGATGCAGGTTCTGCTATTCCCCGCAGTGTTGCCCGTTGCTTTGCAGGCTCCTTCGGTCCTCAGAGCAATCAGCGTGCCGTAAGAGTAACAATAGGCTTATTTTCAATTATACAGCTTGAAAGAGATGTTCAGATGCTCATTCCCGCTTATGACTTCTGTATGCCTACGAAGGAATGCTCCTGTGACACCGAAGATCCCTGCGACTCCTTCAGAAAGATCCGTTTTCCCGTTTCGGAATTCTTCCCGCCCGACACACCTGACTGTGCTGATAACTCTCCTGCCCCTTCATTTGATCCGCCTTGCTGCTGCGGAAGATAAGAAATACTGCTGCCCGACTAAGAAAATTTCTCTGTCGGGCATTTTTTTTATTTACAACGGCATAACGTTTATTGTATTATAAAGTCAGGAAATTCATAAAGGAGTGGTTTTATGTCTGATTTACAGGAATTCAAGTGTCCGTCCTGCGGCGGAGCGGTAAAATTCAATTCGCATCTTCAGAAAATGAAGTGTCCTTATTGTGATACCGAATATGAAATGGATGCCCTTCACGAACTGGAAACTGCTATCAATGAAGAAGAAATAAAAGAGGACAGCTTTAACTGGAATACCCAAGGTGCAGAAAGAATGTCTGAAGAAGATACTTCGGGACTGAGAAGCTATATCTGTAATTCCTGCTCAGGTGAAATTGTTACAGACAGCACTACAGCAGCTACTTCATGCCCTTATTGCAGTAATCCCGTTGTTATGCAGGAGCATTTAAGCGGTATGCTCAAGCCACACGTTGTTATTCCCTTTAAGCTTGATAAGAAACAGGCTATAGATGCCTATAAAAAGCATCTTCACGGTAAGAAGCTTCTTCCCGACGTATTTAAAGACCAGAATCATATTGACGAAATAAAAGGAATTTACGTTCCCTTCTGGCTTTATGATGCAGATGTTCACGGCAGCGCTCAGTACAAGGCTACAAAGGTCCGTCATTGGAGCGACTCCAAATATGATTACACCGAAACCAGCTTTTATTCTGTTTTCAGAGGCGGTAATATTTCATTTGAAAAAATTCCCGTTGACGGTTCAACAAAAATGGCAGATGACTTAATGGAATCAATTGAGCCTTATGATTTTTCAGAAGCCGTTGACTTTTCAACAGCCTATCTTTCAGGCTTTTTTGCAGATAAATACGATGTTGATGCAGAAAAAAGCATAATCCGTGCAAATGAAAGAATTAAGCAAAGCACTTCCGATGCTCTTGCTTCAACTATAAGCGGTTATACTACTGTCACGAACACAGGAAGCAACGTCAATATGTTAAACGGCAATACAAAATATGCCCTTTATCCCGTATGGCTTCTCAACACTACCTGGAACGGAGAAAAATTCACCTTTGCTATGAATGGGCAGACGGGTAAATTTGTGGGAAATCTTCCTGTTGATAAGAAAAAAGAAAAGAAATGCTATGCTCTTTCAGCAATTTTAGGCTCGGCTGCGGCTTTTGCTGTTCTGAGTGTTATTTCATTCTTTTTAGGTTAAGGAGGTCGGGAACAAATGAAAAAGATATCTGTTTTATTCATAAGCGTTCTTCTCTTTCTTTCTTTTACCTCCCTGTCACACGCTTACTATGATTACAGTAACGGCGACAGAACAAGCCTTATCGTTGACGAAGCTGACCTTCTCAGTGATGCTGAAGAAGAGCTTCTCCTTGAGAAATATGAACAGATAAGCTACGATTATGCCTGTGAAATTGCTCTTCTCACTGTAAACTCAACAGACGGCAAGGATATAACTGCCTTTGCTGACGATTACTATGACTACAACGGCTACGGCTACGGTGATAATTATGACGGTATGCTTTTGGTCGTCGATATGGGAAACCGTGAATATGCAATCACGACCTACGGTACTGCAATAACCTACTTCACCGAGTATAACCTTTCCGTGCTTGAAGATGAATTTATTCCCTACCTTTCTGACGGTGCTTACGTATCGGCATTTTCAGCATTTGCCGATAAAAGCCTTTCAATTATGGCAAGCTTCGGATCAGCAACCGTATATCCCGGAGATGCTGCGGCTCCCGATGATTTCAATTATGTCTATAACGATGATGAATATTATTATGATGATGACTACTCCGAAGGACATACATTTTTTTCCTCAGACGTACTTTTTGCTTCAATTATCATGGGCGTTATCTTTTCTTTGATTTATACAGCTTATCATAAAAATCAGTTAAAAACTGTGGCAAGTAAAGCATCGGCACAGGACTATGTCGTACCCGGAAGTCTTCAGCTTACACATCAGAGGGATGTTTTTATGCACAAAAATGTAAGCCGCCGTGCAAAGCCAAAAAATACAAATTCATCAGGCAGGTCAGGAAGCTCAGGCAGTTCAACACACCGTTCATCTTCAGGAAGAAGTCACGGCGGTTCAAGAGGAAGCTTCTGAGAAAGCTGCTTCAATACACAATAAAAATTCCCCCGTTTCAGCTTTGTACTGAAACGGGGGATAAATATTTTTATCAGAATTCTTTTCCGCAGATTTCCTTATATGCATTTTCGGTAATTTTCATCATTTCCTCATATTTGAGCTCCATATCTGCAACAAGTGCAAACTGCGTATGACAGCGCACAAGATTGTGATCGGGATAATGAATTTTGAAATAAACATCACCGTCAATATAGTCCGTAAGGAAACGCATACCGCACTCAAGAGTCATCATCTTTGCGGCAAAAGGAAGAAGCTTTACTTCCTCTTTTACAAGGCTGTCACCTGCTGAAGTAAGAAATCCTCTTACATACTGCTCATAAAGACCGAGATCAAGTGAAACGTTATTGATATTCTTATCGTCCTCACTTGTTGTGTTTGCACCGAAACGGATAGCATCACCGAAATCATAGAGGCTGAGTCCCGGCATAACAGTGTCAAGATCAACTATGCAGACAGGTTTATTGGTTGTTTTATCAAAAAGAATATTATTGAGCTTTGTATCGTTATGAGTAACTCTCACGGGCAAATCACCGATAAGAGCCTTGCCTGTAAGAATATATGTTTCATTACGGCGTTCATAGCAGAAATTAAGTTCCTCGTTTACATACTGAACTCTGCCCTTGGAATCTTTTTCTACTGCGTTTACAAGATTTTTGTATCTTTTACCTGTATTGTGGAAATCGGGAATTGTCTCATAGAGTCTGTCAATGGGAAAATCGGCAAGAAGACGCTGAAAATCACCGAATGCCTTACCTGCATTAAAGAAAACCTCTGGAGATTCAATAGTACTGTATGAAAAACTGTTTTCAATAAAGTTATAAAGACGCCAGACTCTACCCTTTTCATCTGTATAATGCTTCTTACCCGTTCTCGTGGGCTTACAGTAAAGAGCCTCTCTTTCACAGTCACCGCCTGCAGCGATTATCTTATCTCTGAGGAAGGAAGTTACAAAATCAACGTTTGCCATAAGTTCATCGGGATTTTTGAAAACTGCAGTGTTGATTCTCTGTAAGAGATGGCGCATCTCTTTACCGTTTATATCATAAACAACGCTTAAGGTATCATTTATATGACCGTCGTCAATAGGACTGAATGAAACGAATTTTCCTGCTATCGAGAAATTATCAAGAATAGCTTTTATTTCGTCATGAGAAAACAAAAAATCACCCTCCTTTTTTTACAGAAACCACTGTTTCCTGAAAACAGTATATCACAAAGAAAAAAATAGTCAAGTTTGTATTTTTCTTCTTTACATACGGAAATTTTTCAGGTACAATGTATGGTAGAGAAAGTTTAGGAGGATTTTATGAAACCTGTTTACAAAAGAATACTGTTAAAACTCAGCGGTGAAGTGCTTGCAGGCAGTGCAGGACACGGAATTGATTTTGATACCGTAAACAAGGTATGCGGCATCATAAAGGAATGCTCTGACATGGGCGTTGAAATCGGAATTGTTGTAGGCGGCGGCAACTTCTGGCGCGGACGTTCAAGCGGAAGCATGGACAGAACAAGAGCAGACCACATGGGAATGCTTGCCACTGTTATAAACAGCCTTGCTTTACAGGAAGGACTTATTCAGGCAGGAAACGATGCAGTTGTTATGACTGCTCTCGATATTCAGAGAATGGCTGTTCCCTTCAACAAAGATGAAGCTGTTAAATATATGAAGAACGGCAGAGTCGTAATTTTCGGCTGCGGCACGGGAAGCCCTCTTTTCAGCACAGACTCAGGTGCGGCTTTAAGAGCTATTGAAACCGAATGTGACATCTTCTTCAAGGCAACTAACGTTGACGGAGTCTATGATAAGGATCCCAACAAATATGCCGATGCCGTAAAGTATGATACTCTTACATACGATGAAATTCTCGAAAAACATCTCGGTGTTATGGATAACACTGCTGCGGCTCTTGCAGGAAACAGCCGTCTTCCCGTCCTCGTATTCAATCTTGAGGATCCCGAGAACATAAAAAGAGCTGTTCTCGGAGAAAATATCGGTACAACTGTAAAATAATAAATTTCGGAGGTAACAACTATGCAGACCGTATTTACATTCGCAAAGGAAAAAATGACAAAATCTATTTCGGCACTTAATTCCGAATATAACTCAATCCGTGCAGGCAGAGCAAATCCTGCCGTTCTTGACAGCCTCAGAGTTGATTATTGGGGCGTTCCCACACCCGTAAACCAGATGGCTGCTGTTTCTGTTTCAGAAGCAAGAATTCTTGTTATTCAGCCTTGGGATAAGTCTTCTCTCAAACTCATTGAAAAAGCTATCCAGACTTCAGATATCGGAATCAATCCCCAGAATGACGGTACAGTTATCCGTCTTACCTTCCCCCCTCTCACAGAGGAAAGAAGAAAGACACTTGTTAAAGACGTTAAGGCAACAGCAGAAAATGCAAAGGTTGCTGTAAGAAACATCAGAAGAGATGCTCTTGAAAAGCTCAAAACAATGAAAAAGAATTCTGAAATTACAGAAGACGACCTTAAATACGGTGAAGGCGAAGTTCAGAAAATTACTGATGACTTCATCAAGCAGGTTGAAGCAGTTGCATCAGCTAAAGAAGCTGAAATCATGGAAATCTGAGTATGAGTGACTCTAAGTTTTCTGTTCTCCCGACTCACGTGGGAGTTATTATGGACGGAAACGGCCGATGGGCAAAAAGCCGCGGTCTTCCGAGAAAAATGGGACATATTGAAGGAGCAAAAACCTTCAGAAGAATAGGCGAATATGCAGGAAATCTGGGTATCCGCCATATTTCCTTTTACGCTTTTTCAACTGAAAACTGGGCAAGACCTGAAGATGAAGTAAATGCCATAATGAAGCTTTTCGGCGATTACCTTCAGGAAGCAAAGGACAGGCTTCAGGAAAATCTTGAAAAAGGTATCCGTCTGCGCTTTATCGGTGACAGGGAAAATCTTCTCCCTGAGTTTCGTTTTGCCATGGACTATCTTGAAGATGCGACAAAGGATATGACTAAGGTCAATCTCAACCTTGCAATCAACTACGGCGGTCAGCAGGAAATTCTTCACAGCGTAAAATCTATAGCAGAAGACGTTGTTTCAGGGAAAATTAAGCCTGATGAAATAACATTATCTCACATAGAAAAAGGTCTTTACACTGAAGAACAGCCCCCCGTTGACCTCGTTATCAGGCCCAGCGGTGAACAGCGTCTTTCAAATTTCCTTTTATGGCAGTCGGCTTATGCGGAATTCTGGTATTCCGACGTTTTATGGCCCGATTTTACTGAAAAGGATTTTGATGAGGCTCTCAGAGCTTTTGAAAAAAGAAACCGTCGTTTCGGCGGAGTGTAAAACTTTTAAGGCGGATGGTTTTTTGTCATCCGCTTATTTTAAAAAGAAAGATTGGAAAAATTTAACTATGAAAAGTCGTATTATTACAGGTCTTGTAGGTTTAGTCGTGGTTATCGGCTGGCTGTTTTCAATTTACACACCCATATTCACTGCAGTTCTTGCAATTGTGGGTGCAATAGGTGTATTTGAGCTTCTGAAGGCATTCAACGTAAAAAACATTGTGTTCAGAGTGCTTTGTATTGCAATTTCCCTGTTTATTCCCTTTTGTTTTGCATACAAATCCGTTTTCACTCTGCCTTTATTCCCTGTAGTTACTGCAGTTGTGATACTTTCTCTCATCATAATGGTGCTTGATTTTGAAAATCTCAAATTTGAACAGGTTGCCTGTTCACTTGCTTCTGCCCTTTTCGTACCCGGTGCATTATCAAGCATAATTCTTTTCAGAGATGTATATATAAACTTCCCTGAGGCATATAAAAAGAGTGACGGTATTTTCTTCATTCTTTTTGCTTTCTTCTGCTGTTGGCTTTCAGATACCTTTGCATATTTTGTGGGCAGAAAATTCGGAAAGCATAAGCTTGCTCCCGTTATTTCTCCAAAGAAAACAATTGAGGGCGCAATAGGCGGCGTTATCTGCACCTGTATTCTCAATGTAATTTTATTCCTTGTATTCAAATTTAAGTTTGAGCTTTCCGACAGTATTTCCGTTATTTTTGTAATACTTTCTTCCGTATGTCTTTCAGTCATCAGTATTTTCGGCGACCTTTCCGCTTCCACTATCAAAAGACATCACGGTATAAAGGACTTCGGAAATCTTCTTCCCGGCCACGGCGGTGTAATGGACAGATTTGACAGCTCCTGCTTCGTTTTCCCCGTGCTTTATGCAATAATTACAGCAGTTAATTCAATATAAAGAGGTAATAATATGAAAAAGTCTATTGCCGTTCTCGGCTCTACAGGCTCTATAGGTGTTCAATCTCTTGATGTTGCAGAAAAATCAGGCTATTCGGTTGAAGCACTTACAGCTAACCGTGATTTCAAGAAGCTTGAAGAGCAGATAAGAAAATTCAAGCCCAAATATGCGGCTTTATCAGACACTGCCGCCGCCGCTGAGCTAAGACTCAGAGTCAGAGATACCGACACAAAGGTTTATTCGGGCGCTGAAGGCGTAATTATGTGCGCTTATGAGGTCGAAGCAGATACAGTTATAGACTCTATTGTAGGTCTTGCAGGGCTTCGTCCTGCCCTCGCCGTACTTGAAAGCAACAAAACACTTGCTCTTGCAAATAAGGAGGCTCTTGTTGCAGGCGGAAGGCTCGTTCTCAATGCGGCAAAAAAGTCAGGCAAAGAAATACTTCCCGTTGACAGTGAGCATTCTGCTATTTTCCAGTGTCTTCAGGGCAAGCCCTCAAACAAGGCTCTTAAAAAGATTATTCTTACAGCTTCAGGCGGTCCCTTCTTCGGAAAAACAAGAGAAGAGCTGAAAAACGTTACAGCCGCAGATGCTCTTAAGCATCCCACATGGGATATGGGTGCAAAGATCACCATTGACTCCGCAACTATGTTCAATAAAGGTCTTGAGCTTATAGAGGCACATTTCCTTTTCTCCGTTGCACCTGAAGATATTGAGGTTCTTGTCCACAGAGAAAGCATAATTCATTCAATGGTTGAATATGATGATAATTCAGTAATAGCACAACTCGGAACATCGGATATGAGAATTCCTATTCAGTATGCTCTTACCTATCCTGAGAGATATCCTTCGCCTGCTGCTGAGCTGCGTCTTGCAGAAATCGGAAAGCTCACATTTTTTGAGCCTGACAACGAGGTGTTCGACTGCCTTAATATCTGCCGTGAGGCAATTTCCAAGGGAGGACTTTACCCTGCCGCAGTCAACAGCGCAAACGAAGAAGCTAACCGTCTTTTCAGAGAAGGGAAAATCGGTTTTCTTGATGTAGGAAGGCTCATTCGAACTGCCTTCGACATAACTCCCGATAAAAATGACTTTACACTGGAAGACATTCTTCAGGTGGATAAGGCAGCAAGAGAAGCCGTAAATTCTGCTATCAGATAAACGTTTTTTATAAATTAATTAAAAGGGTGATGTCCTTGCAAAACTTTTTACTTTCAATTTCCGCAAATGAAATCTGGGGAAAGGCATGGCCGATACTTTTTGCCATTTTCTTTTTCGGGATAATTATTGCCTTACACGAATTCGGTCATTTCAGCACGGCAAAGCTGTTTAAGATTAAGGTCAATGAATTTTCAATAGGTATGGGACCTGCTTTTTTCAAAAAAAAGGTAAATGAAACTCTTTATGCATTAAGACTTCTTCCCATAGGCGGCTTCGTTTCCCTTGAGGGTGAGGATGAGGTTTCAGACGATCCGAGAGCCTTCGGCAATCAGAAGGCGTGGAAAAGATTTATAGTAATTGCCGCAGGTGCTACACTCAATATAATTCTCGGCCTTGTGCTTATAGGAATAATGCTTACAGTCAGCGGTTATGTTTCCACTACTGTTGTAAGCGATGTTTCGGAAAATTTTTATACGGAAGAAAACGGTATTCTTGAAGGCGACAAAATTATAAGCATCGACAAAACAAGAGTTTATTCCGCAAGAGATCTATATTACTGTCTTTACAGAAACAACGACGGAAAGTATGATATTGTTTTAAAGCGTGACGGAGAAAAAATAGAGCTTTCTCAGGTTGAAGTTTTATACGATATGGAGCAGGGCTACTGTTCATTCATAGTCGGCAGTGAGAAGGCAGGGCTTCTCAATATAATTCCGGGCAGTATAAGAGAAACTATGTCAATGACTAAAATGATATGGCTCAGTCTTATTGATATGCTCAGAGGTAATTTCTCCATGAACGAGCTTTCAGGTCCCGTGGGAACAATCGGCATAGTTGCCGACACAACAAGTGAAGCCGTTTCCTCTTCTGACTATTCAATGGTATTCTTTATTCTTGCATTTATCACCGTAAATGTAGGTATTGTAAATCTGCTTCCCCTTCCGGCACTCGACGGCGGAAGACTTCTGTTTATCTTCATAGAATGTATTTTCAGAAAGCCTGTTCCGAAAAAATTTGAAGCCGTTGTCCACGCCGCAGGTCTTGTGCTTCTTTTAGCGCTGATGGCATTTATAACATTCAACGATATATCAAATCTTATAAAGGGATGAGTCGTTTTGGCAAGTAAAAAAACCGTAAAAATTGCAGATAAAATAATTCTCGGTGCAGGTAACCCCGTAAGAGTCCAGTCTATGCTCAACACCCCTGCCGAAGATATTGAAAGCAGTGTGCTTCAGGCAAAGGAGCTTGAAAAGGCAGGCTGTGAAATAATCCGTGCAACCGCACCGAATATGGAAGCCGTCAGAACAATTGCGGCACTCAAGGAAAACGTTTCCGTGCCCATTGTAGCTGATATACACTTTGATTACAGAATGGCTCTTGAGTCCCTTGCTGCAGGAGCAGATAAAATCAGAATAAACCCAGGCAACATCGGTTCTGATGAAAGAGTAAAGGCTGTTGCAGATGAATGTAAAAGACGTGGCGTGCCCATCCGGATTGGAGTAAATTCAGGCTCGGTTGAAAAGGAAATCCTGGCAAAGTACGGCTCTCCCTGTCCTGAAGCTCTCGTAGAAAGTGCACTTTATCACGTAAGTCTTTTAGAAAAGTTTGATTTTGACGATATTGTAATTTCAATAAAATCTTCAGATGTAAGCACCACCTGTAAGGCATACAGGCTTATGGCTGAAAAAAGTGATTATCCCCTTCATATCGGTGTTACGGAAGCCGGTACTGAAAGAATGGGACTTATCAAATCCTCTATGGGAATAGGCGCTCTTCTTCTTGACGGCATTGGTGATACCATAAGAGTTTCCCTTACTGCGCCTCCCGTAAAAGAGGTATATGCTGGATATGATATCTTAAAAGCCGCAGGGATAAGAAAAAGCGGTGTAAATCTTGTTTCCTGCCCCACCTGCGGAAGAACAAAAATTGACCTCATCGGTCTTGCAGACAGAGTTGAAGAGACTCTCAGAGGCTGCAACAAGGATATAACCGTTGCAGTAATGGGCTGTATCGTAAATGGCCCCGGCGAAGCAAAGGAAGCGGATATCGGAATTGCCGGCGGAAACGGAGAAGGACTTATTTTCCGCAAAGGAACCATTCTCAGAAAGGTGTCTGAAGAAAAGCTTTTTGAAGAACTCTTAAAAGAAATTGAAAATATGTAATTTTTTCCTTGACTATATCAACATAAAGGCGGTTAGATACCGCCTTTTTTTATTGAATGTTTACAAACTTCCGTAACCTTTGTAACTTTTTGTAATCATTTGCTTGATTTTTATTATAATATAAGGCATAATAGCCATATTCATGAAAATATCAGTGTCTGATTTTTCAGGCATACGGAGGTTTTTTGATGCTTAAAAGCAAACTGTTAAGACATTTAAGCCTTGTCTTAGCAATTATTATATGTTTTTCGTGTCTTCCCCTTACTGCAACAGCGGCAAGCGGTGCAGACGACATAATGGCTGTTGCTGTTTCTCAGTTAGGCTATAAAGAGTCCTATAATTCAAAAGGTGTTGAAATTACCAAATACGGTGATTATTTCGGATATCAGGGAGCTTGGTGCGGAGCTTTCATTTCATGGTGTGCAAGAACTGCAGGAATTTCACAGAACGTTATTCCCACAAATTTCAGCAGTACGGCAATAATGGAGCATTATAAGGCTCTGGGCAGATTTCATCTTTCCCCCTCCTACGGCGGTGAAAGCTATCTTCCAAAAAAAGGTGACATCGTTATCTTTACAAGCTTTAACCCTGATAACAGAAGCAAGGATAATATTGAGCACGTAGGTCTTGTGCTTGAAGCAACATCAACAACAGTTACCTGTGTTGAAGGAAACTGTCCCGACGAGGTTGCAAGCTACACAAGAAAATACATTGACAATAACTGCTTTATTGTCGGCTTTGCTTCCCCTGATTATGAAGGCTCTTCTTCTGACAGCGGTAACAAAGACACAACATACAAGACAGGTAAATACAAAACTAATGATGCTATGAATTTCAGGGTTGCTCCCGGTGAAGAGATTATCACACTCATTAAAGCAGGAACAATTCTTGAAATTACAGCTATTGAAGGTATCTGGGGCAAAACCACCTTTGAAGGAAAAGAAGGCTGGTTATCCCTTGAATACAGCACATATATTCCCGATGTTGTAACAGACGACGGAAACGATGCCACAACTCAGTACAGAGTCTGTGATACAACAAACATCAGAGCTTCCTATACGGAAAGCAGTACAATTATCGGACAGGCAAAGGCAGGAACTCTTATTCAGGTTTCCGAGGTTTCCGCCGATAACTGGGGAAAGGTAAATGTAAACGGTCAGGAGGGCTGGATGTGTCTTGACTGGAGCATAAAATTCGAGCCTGAAATTGACTGGCTTGTTGTTGATATATCTCAATGGAACAGTCCTGATGAGCTTGACTGGAATAAGCTTAAAGCTCAGGATGTAAAGGGTGTTATTATCCGTATAGGCGGAAGATATGCCTCAGGAGAAAAGGCGATTTATGCTGACGATGAATTCCTTCGTCATTATAAGGATGCTAAGGCTGTGGGAATGAAGGTCGGTGTTTATTTCTTTAGTTATGCGCTTAGCGAACAGGAGGCCGTTGCAGAAGCAAAATACTGTATTGATACACTGAAAAACAACAACTGTTCTCTTGACCTTCCCATATATATTGATATGGAAGATTTAGATAATGACAGACAGCACGTAACTGCAGGTAAAGAGGTCTGCTCACTGGTTCTTGACACCTTCTGCAAAACAGTGGAAGAAGCAGGATATTTCTCAGGCATCTATGTAAGTGAGGACTTTGCAAATAATTTTGTAAATCCCGAAGTATTCGCAAACCGTTCAACCTGGATTGCAGAATGGTATAAGGATACCTGTTCGTACAACGGTGAAATCGCCATGTGGCAGTATTCCAAAACAGGAAAGCTTGACGGTGCAAAAAAAGACATCGATCTTAACCGTCTTTATGTAAATTACCCCGCAATGATTAAAGAAAACAAATTCAAAAACGGACTTATCTGCGAAGGTGATATTGACGGAAACGGAGTAGTCAGTGCGGCTGACTCAAGACTTGCCCTCAGATATTCCGTTGCCCTTGAAACATTCACAGACATTGAATTCCAACTTGCCGATGTAACAAAAGACGGCAAGGTAACCAGTAAGGACGCAAGAGCAATTCTTCTTACATCGGTTCAGCTTTAATATACAAAAATCTTTACTACCTACACACAAAAAAAGCACACAGCGTTATTTTTTCGCTGTGTGCTTTATCTGTTTATCTGTGATTTTTTCTGTAAGCGATATAATCCTCTAATATTATAACCGCCGCAACGGCATCAACGGTATTCTTGCGTTTAGAGCCTCTTGTATCGGTCATATTCATAATTTTATGGGCACTTACAGTAGTAAGACGTTCATCTCTCAAAACCGTCTTTATACCCGAAATTTCGGAAAGCTTTGAAGCAAACTCCTTACAGGCTTCTGCACGGAAGCCTTCAGAGCCGTCCATATTCTTAGGAAGTCCTACTGCAATTTCTTCGGCTTTAAGCTCCTTTGCCTTATTGGCTACCGCTTCAAGAAGCCTGTCGGTATTTCTTTCCGTTATAACTGCCACGGGAGAAGCAAGGAATTCGCTTTTATCACATACGGCAATTCCCGTTCTCACATCGCCGTAATCAACTGACATTATAATCATAATTCACCGTTAAAACTGAGGAATTTCGTAGCTGGGAGCTTCTTCGCCTGTTACACCCTCTGATGTACCGCCGCCGGAGCAGCCATCACATACCTTGGGAAGAAAATCTACCTTATACCAACCGCTTGCACCATCACAGGAGGCACTTGCAAGAAGTCCTGTTGCAGTACAGTAGGTTCTTCTTACAACATCATCGCCCATTTCAAAGGATGCACGTTCAAGTCCGTCGTGAATTCTGCTCATAACCTCTTTATAAACCTTACCTGCAGGGTTACCGCCGTAAAAGCTGAGATTAATAGCCTTCATAACACTTTCGTAACCAGTCCATACACAGCCTACATAATAAGGAGTACCGCCGATAATCCATCTGTCACGGTTATTTGAGGTTGTACCTGTTTTTGCCCAACATTCCTGACCTGATACAGCATAAGCGGCACCGCTACCGTTTGAATAGGTAACAACACATTTAAGAAGCTGAAGCATAACATCAGCAGTACCTTCGGAAATTACCTGTTCACCCTCTCTGTTGGGTTCAAGAATTACTTCTGTTCCTGCCGCATTTGTTACCTTGTAATAGCACCAGGGCTCATAATATATACCGCCGTTACCGAAGGTTACGTAAGCCGCCGCCATTTCAAGACAGGTAAGTCCGTATTTCATAGCACCGATAGCAAGAGGAGCATAGTCGGCATCCTCAGGCACAAGTGTTGTAATATGGAAACGATCTCTTAAAAATCTGTAGCTGATAGTAGGCGTAAGTGCCTCAATAATTCTTGCAGGAACGGTATTGAGTGAGGGAGCAATTGCCTCAGGAAGTGTTTTAAGGTCATCAAGTGAACCTGTAACACCGCCGTAGTTTGTGGGCCAGGCATTTTCTTCACCCTTAACTGAAATACCGTAGTTGGGAATTAAGCTTGACCAGGTATAGTAATTAAGCTCAACACCGGGAGCATAAGCAGAAAGAGGCTTAATACATGAACCCGGCTGTCTGGGAGAAGAGGTACCGATATTAAGGGTTCTGTCACCTGTCTTTTTACCAAGACGGCCTGCAGTTGCCACTACCCTTCCGTCGTAGTCCATAATAATCATCGAGGACTGAATTGCGGGATTTTCTTCCGTATCCTCTTCCTGAGGGAAGGTTATTCTGTTTTCATAAACGTACTCAAGCTCATCCTGAATACTCATATCAAGTGCGGCATAAACCTTCAGACCGCCGTAATATACCTTACGGAAGGCTTCAGATTCACTGTAGCCATACTGTTCTTTAAGGTCAGAAATAAGAGTATCAATAACAAAGTCAACATAGTAGCTGTTATACTCAGTTTCTACAACTGTTTCCTCTGCCTCTGCATCTTCCTCTTCATCATCATCGTTTCTGGGACCGTTATCTCCTATAAATACAACCTCTTCTGCAAGAGCCGCATCATATTCCTCCTGAGTGATATAACCTTCTGTGAGCATATAGCCAAGACAGATAATAGCTCTTTCACGGTTATTGTCATAGTTGAGAATAGGATTATAGTATCTCGGAGCATTGGTAATTGAAGCAAGTATTGCACATTCCATAAGGGTAAGCTCATCAACACCCTTATCAAAATAATATTCAGCACCTGTTTTTATTCCGTAACAGCCCATATCAAGATAAATAGTGTTAAGATAAGCTTCAAGAATTTCTTCCTTATCAAAATGCTTTTCAAGAGCAAGAGCATTTTTGATTTCCTTATACTTTCTTACGAAGGTACCTGCATTTTCACCCGTAAGGTTTTTAATAAGCTGCTGAGTAATTGTTGAACCGCCCTGAGAAAAGCTGTACTTAACAACAACACCAACTGTTCTTATCCAGTCAACACCCTCATGAGTGGGGAAACGCTTATCTTCAAGAGCAACAACTGCATCCTGAAGATCCTGACAAACCTCTTCAAGATCAACCCATTCACGGTTTTCAGAGCCGTGAAGACGTGCAATTTCAACCTCATTGTTATTTTCATCATAACCGTAGATAATCGTGGTCTGGCTCTGATTTGCAATATAGTTATCAAGGTCTATGTAATCCACACCGGCAATATCGTCTTCTATGCCTGAGCCTACAGACATAAGACCGATATCGGTAAAGACATCAATGACAACGGTACCCACAGTAAGAACACCTATCATAAATACCATAAGGAACACGGTGAGAAAAACAGTAAGTCCTTTACTGAGACCTTTTTTCTTCTTTCTCCTTTTTTTCTTTGCAGGAGTTGTATTCTCTTTATTCAAAGCAATCATCCTTTTTAAGATAATTTTTGTATTTTTATATATACGAAAGATAGTATAGCACATATTTTCAGAAATGTTTAGTATATTTTCAAAAAAAGTTGCCAAATATTTTTTAAAAACAAATAAAGAAGTTGATAATATGAACAGAAATAAAGCCGCATTGTATATTTTTCTTTGTTTTTCCATTCTTTCGGTGTTATTCACACAACTGTTTTTCAGCACAGAAAGCAAAAATAATACTGATAACGATTTTACCTACATCCTTCGTGAATATGAAGGGAAAATAGCCGTTTACAGAGAAGATGAATTAATTGATGTAACTGATATCAGCACAAAATTTCTGCCCGAAAACGACCGACGGGATATTGAAAACGGCATAGAAATATCTTCAAGACAGGAGCTTTTCCGC
Source organism: Acutalibacteraceae bacterium (assembly GCA_045591285.1). GTDB lineage: Bacteria > Bacillota > Clostridia > Oscillospirales > Acutalibacteraceae > RUG806. Next base: position 95,183 of record JAZNSP010000032.1, on the reverse strand, counting down.
TTACTTGAAGACTTTTCGGGATAATTTATTGACTTTGATACTTTCAAAACAGTATAATGTAAAAAAACTCTACCGAAGGGATGAATATAATGCATTATACAATGAATATTGCAGGCTGCGAAAGAAATCTTCCTTTATGTCCTCTTAATGAAAGCCTTATGATAGGTGCGTTCGTTATTTTCGGCGATACTGAGCTTACGGTTGTATGTGCCGATGCGCTTCTCAAAAAAGCACCCGAATATGATTATATAATCACAGCAGAGGCAAAAGGAATTCCTCTTGCTTACGAAATGGCAAAACAGAATAAGGATAAAACCTATTTTATCGCAAGAAAAAATCCTAAGCTTTATATGACCGGAGTTTTTGAAGTCAATGTCCGTTCAATCACAACGGCAAAGGAACAGAAGCTCTATCTCGACACTGCCGATGCTGAGCTTATGAAGGGTAAAAGAGTTCTTATTGTTGACGACGTTATTTCCACGGGTGAGTCACTTTATGCAGTAGAACAGCTTGTTGAAAGAGCAGGCGGTATTATCTGCGGTAAAGCCTGTATTCTCGCTGAGGGTGATGCAGTAGAAAGAAAGGATATCATCTATCTCGAAAAGCTTCCTTTATTCAACAAAAACGGTGAACCCATAGATTAAATTAAAAGAGTCCGTATCTTACTCACTGTAAAATACGGACTCTCATTTTTTGTGTTTTATTGATTATGCGAAAATATCCTTGAACCACTGAATCATAGCATTGAACAGTGCAACAAGCCAGTCAAAAGGACTTACCTTTGATGAATTTGAAGAATCTGATGAAGATGCTTCCATTTCAAATGAGCAAACATCACACAAGCCGTCAGAGTTCTTATCTGCATGTTCAAGAACAGAAGATGTCTTAACCTCCGAAGCACCGCAACGACCGCAGTCACGCTGAATATGACCTTCTGTTACACAGGTTGCTTCGTCAATATCATACCACTCACCGTAGCTGTGACCGAGAGCTTCTGCACCGTTTCTGTAATCTTTATAATTATCCCCGCACCATACACATGAATAGAAGGTAAAGCCTCTTTCAATACAAGTAGGAGCTACATGAACGGAAGAGTATGAATGAACACATTCCTCTGTTTCAGCATAAGAAATAACTGAAAGTGCTGATAAAATCATAACAGCACTGAGAATAATACTGAGCATTTTGCGAATATTTTTCATATTTACAACTCCTTTACAGTTTTATAATAACACAGCGAAAACTTTATGTCAAACACTTTCAATAAATTTTATAAATGCCGCAAAGCCCTTTTCATCACGTTTATATACACCTGCGTGCTCGAGAACCTTTTCAAAGACCTTTCCGACCTCGGTTCTGAGAATATCCATACAGTTATCTTCTGTAAATTCATAGCTATTTATGAAGGACTCAACCCAAGAGGCGTGTTTTTCGGTCAGTTCATCACTATAGAGGTCTTTTCCTTCAAGAATTGCCTTTTCAATTGCTTCAAGCTCATCTTTAAGTCTGGGAGGAAGAACAGCAAGTCCCATAACCTCAATAAGACCGATATTTTCCTTTTTGATATGATGAAGCTCACTGTGAGGATGATACACACCGAGAGGATGCTCTTGGGTGGTGATATTGTTTCTGAGAACAAGATCAAGCTCAAACAACTCTCCCCTTCTTCTTGCTATGGGGGTTATCGTATTGTGTGGAACTCCGTCTGTTTCGGCAAAGATAAATGCATCGGCATCCGTATATCTTCTCCAGGCTTTAAGAATTCTGTCTGCAAGCTCAATAAGGCTTTCCTTATTTTCGGACTGAAGACGTATAGTTGACATAGGCCACTTCACGATACCTGCTTTAACGTCTGAAAAATCTGCAAACGAGAGTTTCTTTTCAATGGGTGCTCTCTCCATTGCAAACTCATACTTGCCGCCCTGGAAGTGCTCATGTGAAAGAATTGAACCGCCCACAATGGGAAGGTCAGCATTTGAGCCGAGGAAATAATGGGGAAATACGGTAACATAGTCAAGAAGCTTACCGAAAACACTGCGGTCAATTGTCATAGGAGTGTGTTCGCCGTTAAAAACAATGCAGTGCTCATTATAGTAAACGTAAGGTGAATACTGCATAAACCACTGTGAATTATTGATCGTGAGAGGAATAATTCTGTGATTTTGTCTTGCAGGAAAATCTATTCTTCCGCTGTAGCCTTCACATTCTCTACAGAGAAGACATTTAGGATAACCCACCTGAGGAGCATTTTTTGCGGCGGCAATAGCCTTAGGATCCTTTTCAGGCTTTGAAAGATTTACGGTAATATCAATTGCACCGTATTCTCCTTCGTGCTGCCATTTAAGAATTTTTGCAATTCTGTCACGGCGGATATAGTTTGTATCTCCGCTGAATTTATAATACCAATCCGTAGCCTTTTCTGGATTTTCACTGTAAAGAGCATTGAATTTCTTTATTACCTCGGAGGGACGGGGTGTGAGAACACCCATAATTTTTGTATCAAAGAGATCTCTTGAAACACTGCCGTCATAAATAAGACCTTTTTCCACTGCTTCATCACAAAGAGAATTGAGAATTTCCGCAAAGCTTCCCTCAGCCTCTTTACAGGAAGCATCGTAATCATCTTTTTCGAGAATTGAAATAATTCCGTTTATGCAATATGTAATATCTTCCTTTTCGATAAGAGAATTTTCAACTGCATAATTTATAAGTGCCTTAATTTTTCCGTCTGTCATAAACAAAACCTCACAGTATAAATCAGATATAGTCTATTATAAACGTTTTCTGTCTTCTTTCGCAATAGTTTGAAAAAAAAATATTTGCTTTCCTCCAAAGTTTATGTATAATTTAGATAATCTGTTTTAGCGACAGAAAGCTATAACTACACAGGAGGGCTATATGAAATACGAAAATAATTGGGCGTCACTTAATTCAAGACCTGTTCCCGAGTGGTTTGCCGATGCAAAATTCGGTATTTTTATTCATTGGGGACTTTATTCCGTTCCTTCATACACTGCAAAGGGGCAGTATGCCGAGTGGTATCAGTGGCAGCTTGAAAAACAGCCTGAGCTTACCACAAAGGATTGGCACGAAAGCGTTTACGGAAAGAATTACAGATATACAGATTTTGTTGAAGGCTTTAAGGCTGAGCTTTTTGATGCAAATAAATGGGCAGACCTTTTCAAGCGTTCAGGTGCAAAATATATAAATATCACGTCCAAGCATCACGACGGCTTCTGTCTTTTCGGAACAGAAAATGCGTGGAACTGGAATTCGGTTGACGTAGGTCCTCACAGAGATTTCTGTATGGAGCTTAAAGATGCTATGAAGGACACAGGTGTTCGTTTCGGTGTTTATCACTCCGTTTACGAGTGGTTCCATCCTCTTTATCTTAAAGATCCCGAGGAATATGCATTGAAGCATCTTCATCCTATGCTTAAAGAGATTATAACAAAATATGAGCCCTCTACTCTTTTCACTGACGGTGAATGGGATCATCCCAGTGACGTATGGCATTCAACGGAATTTTTAACCTGGCTTTATAACGAGTCACCCGTTAAGGACTATATCGTTCCAAATGACCGTTGGGGCAAGGAAACAAGAGGCAGACTCGGCGGTAACTTCACCACGGAATACGGCTTTATTGAAGCGGGAAAGAAAATTGAAGACGTTGAGCTTGACAGACCTTTTGAGGAATGCAGAGGTATCGGAAAATCCTTCGGTCTTAACAGAATTGAAGACTGTGATGATTATCTTTCCGCAAAAGAGCTTATCGAAATGCTTGTTGAGCTTGTTTCCAAGGGCGGTAACTTCCTTCTCAACATAGGACCTGCCGCTGACGGCACGATCCCCGTAATTATGGAAGAAAGACTTCTTCAGATAGGTGAATGGCTCAGTGTCAACGGAGAAGCTATTTACGGCACCCGTCTTTATACAAAAAATCCCCAGAAGGATATTTATTACACAAAGAAGGAAGACAAGATTTATGCCATTATAAACCGCTTCCCCTTCGGCAGTGTAACTCTTTCCGAGGTGGATTACAGTGCAGACTATAAAGCACGTCTTCTCTCCCACGATGCTGTACTTACAACAGAAAATGACGGCGGTAAGCTTAAAATCAACTTCCCTGTGATAAATCCCGACGAAGTAAAATGTCAGTATATGTATGCAATTGAATTAAGTAAATAAGAAAAATTGTTACGGTATTTCCTATATGATAAAAATTTTCCGACACAGAATCCTGATCAGCGGTTTCTGTGCCGGACTTTTTTATTATTTGAAAGGATTTGCGAATTTATCGCAATACATAGCAAATATACCTGCCATACCTATAAGTGAATACAAAAGGTGAAGCACCATTTCCTTTATATAAGGCTTACTGTCGGAAGGCTTATGACGAATAAATACAATAAGCTTTACAAGCAAGCTGCCTATTGCCAAAGGACCGAAGAAAGGAAATGAAAAGCATAAAAGTATTGCCAAAAAAGGTAATATGGCGTGAAATATTCTTATGGGCTCTAACAACTCATTGATAAAACTGATTTCAATAAAAGGAACAACTACTATCCCCATATACGCATATACCGCAACGAAAATAAAACTGATTTTTGCAAATCTTCTGTAAATCTTACTCTGCATAAACATCCTCCTTTTCATTATACCATATTGTTAATTTTATATTGTTATAACCGACTTAATTTACCTGAAATGCTCAACGAACCAAAAAAAACATTATGGGAATGAAAATATACAATCCCATAGTGCATGTTGCTTTATTTTTTGATAGCCTTGAAGGAAAGCTTGTGTTCGCCTAAATTTTCGCCTGTAACGGTTACTGTTATATCTCCTGATTTTCCTACGGTTCTTATCCAGAAGGCTCTTGCGCCGCCCACAAGGGAGAATTCCTCAGGACCTATAACCTTTGCAGGACCTTCAACATTTATCCTGATGCTGTTATTGGCAAAGGGCAGACGGTTGCCGTTCTGATCAACACACATAAGCTCAATTCTCGTAACGTCATAAGTGCTGTCTTCAATAAGAGTATCGCTGTCAGCCTTAACCTTCAGAGCCTGAGATTTTACGGCTGTTCTTGTAACTGATTTAACGAGTATTCCGTTTTTATATCCGTCAAAACGGTATTCTACCTGCTCGTCGCCCCAGTTAGCAAAATACTTTGTTATAAGATCAACCATTTCAGAAATTTTCATTTTTCCTTTAAGGAAGGAATAAGCAACCTCAAGATAGTGCTGAGGAGGCATAATATAGCCGTATTCAGCCGCCGCTACAAGTGCATTTTTAAGAGGACCTGCAACGTCTGCGGGAAGACCGTCTTCGGTTTCAAGGCTGTCACCGATAAAGTCCTTAGGAAGAATGGGAGGATGAGGAAGGTTAGGATAACCCTTCTTATCGGGATAAGCTGTGCTCTTATATTTGCCGTTCTTATATATATCTACGTAATCACAGTTAGTAAAGATATACGTCTGACCGATGATAGCACCGGGATGCTCACCTACGTCCATAGAAGACGAAGTTTCAAGAACGGGAAAATCATCCTGCTGTGAAGCATATACGGCACCTGCAAGCTTGGGAATACGGAACATATCTGCAACACCGTGATAACAAATTCTGTCACCGCTTCCGAAGTCCTTATGGGTATTGTAGTCTGCCATACACCAGCCTATAGCACCTGAATGGCGCTTTGAGCCGAAGGAGGTATTCTGAACTCTCAGATGTCTTAATGCGTGTTCTGTACGAATAGCCTCTCTGTCAAAGGTCTTTGTGGGGAACATATGACCGTTGTGTTCGGTTACAAGGTAAGGTGCTTTTATTCCGCAGGTAATAATTGCGGGAAGAAGATTTACGGGACCGCCTGAATGAATAAAATCGTTATAAGTATAAACGTCTTCAAGAAGGTGGCTTCTGGGGAAGTTTCTTACACCGCCCGTCTGTCTTGTGGGATCAAGACTTCTTGCAAGAGCATTTGTCTGAGAGTAAAATTCATCGCAATCTCCGCCCTCGTTTACTCTGACACCCCATAAAATAACACTGGGATGGCTTCTGTCACGAAGCACCATATCTCTTACGTTATCAAGACAGTTATCTCTCCACTCACCTTCACCTAAGAACTGCCAGCTGGGCATTTCGGTAAACACAAGAAGACCTATTTCGTCACATCTTTCAATAAAGTGAACGGAATCGGGATAATGGGCTGTTCTTACAATATTACAGCCCAGAGTATATTTCATAAAATCGGCATCAGCCGTCTGTGCGGATCTAGGCATAGCATTGCCCACGTAAGGATAGCTCTGATGACGGTTAAGACCGATAAGCTTCACGTGTCTGCCGTTAAGCATAAAGCCTGTTCTTGTGAACTTTGCCTCTCTGAAGCCGAAGCGTTTAGAAACCTCATCCTGTCCGAAGGAAACTTTAAGTGTATAAAGCTTGGGAGAGTCAATATCCCACAGGCTTACGTTCTTTACTTTCCAACGGATACGTATAACCTTGCCGTCAGCATCAGCAGATTTCTTTCCGATAACCGTTTCACCGTCAAGAAGCTCGAAATTGACCTTACCGCAAATTTTTTCACTGAAGGTAACATCTGCTTCGATTATTTTTTCACTGTAAAGTACGTCGGGGGTTTTAACAAAAACGTCCTCAATGTACTTTTCATCGTAAATATCGATATGTACTTCTCTGTAAATACCGCCATATACGAGATAGTCAACTACCTTACCGAAGGGCGGAATTTCAGGTCTTTCGGTTGAATCGAGCATCACGGCAAGACAGTTATTCCCCTTGTTGACTTTATCGGTTATATCAAATGAGAAGGGAGTATAACCGCCCTTATGCTCACCTATAAGCTCACCGTTAAGATATACCTTGGCATAGCTTGCCGCTCCCTCGAAGGTGATAAAAATATGCTTATTGCCTTCAAAAGCATCCTTAGGAATACGGAAAGTTTTTCTGTAACAGCTTACAAACTGAAAAATTTCTTCATCGAAATAGTTATATGGAATTTCCTTATTGGCATGAGGAATATCCACCTTCTGAAATGCACTGTCATCATAACCTGACTTCACCATTTCATCACTGAAACCTTCACAATATTTCCAGCCAAAGTTCAAATCAATCTTATTTCTCACAAAAACATCTCCTTTTCGGGATATTATCAGTTTCATTATACACATATTTTTCACTTTAGTCAATTACACAAAAAACAGTTGATTTGTGTGAGATTTACTGTTATGATGTTTTTTGTAACTGAACATATTTTTTGCGGAGGGATATTATGAAGAAATCAGTAAAAGCGGCAATCGGGGCAGCAGTCGGTGCAGGAGCGTTATACCTTGCAGCCGGCGGAGTTTTATGTAATGAAATTCTTTCAAAGAAAACCTGCAACCAGCATCCTGAAGAGCTTCTTCACATCAAGGATAATATGAGAAGATATATGAACGATATCCATTTCAGAAATGCTGATGACTGGTATAATTCAATTAATCCCGAGGATACCGTTTTATTTAACGGAAAAGGGGAAAAGCTTCTTGCAAAAATAATCCCTAATGACGAGCCGTCACACAAATGGCTTATTGCAGTTCACGGCTATACCTCACGTCCGAGAGCTATGGCAAGACAGGCAATCCATTTTTACAAAAAGGGATATAACTGCCTTATGCCCTGCCAGAGAGCCCACAGAAATCAGGAGGCATCCTTCACATCAATGGGCTTTTATGAAAAATTTGACGTTATATCCTGGATAAACTATATTATTTCACTGGACCCTCAGGCTGAAATAGTTCTTCTCGGTATTTCTATGGGAAGTGCTACGGTAATGCTTACAACAGGTGAAGATTTGCCAGAAAACGTTAAGTGCTGTATTGCTGACTGCGGTTATACAAGCTGTTATGAGCTTTTCAAGGGTTCGATAACAAAGGTGTCGGGGCTTCCCGCCTTCCCCTTCCTATATGCCGCCGACAGCTTTGCAAAGATTTTCCTCGGCTGGAGCTTCAGAGATGCTTCACCCGTTGATGCCGTTGCCCACTCAAAAACTCCCACCCTCTTTATTCACGGTGACAAGGATCCTGTAGTGCCCCATTCAATGATGGAGGAGCTTTATATGAGCTGCAGTGCGGAAAAAGAAAAGCTTACCGTAAAGGATGCAGGTCACGATGAAGCCTGTTCAAATGCACCTGAGCTTTACTGGGAAGCAGTTGACAGTTTCTCAGAAAAATTCACGGCATAAAGCTAAATAACATTCATAAAGGCTCAGATTGTTTTGTGCAATCCGAGCCTTCTTTTTTAATATTCGGTTTTGATTACCACATTACCTACGCCGCCGTCAAATGAAATTTCAGAATTTCCGCTTCCGTATGTAACGTCATCTTCGAGAGTTTTTCCGTTAAGTGTTGCCTTTCCCGTACCCTTATCCATATCAATACGGTAATCAGCCTCACTGCCTTTAAGCGACAGCTCAATATTTCCTACTCCGCAGTCGATATCGGTTTTTCCGAAAAGCACACCTGAAATTCTGACGTCACTTACACCGAAGTGCATATCAAGATTATTTACGGTGGCTTCACTTACGGAAAATGCCCCCACACCGGCATTTATAAGCGCTTTGTCCGACACGAAAAGATGCTCAATGTGAACATCACCTGCACCGAAATTGAAGTTTACGGTAGAGGCGCTTATAAGCTCCGCAGTTATCTCGCCTGCTCCTGCATCAATTCTTACTCTCTCAAAAAGCTTATCAGAAGGAACGGTTATAACAACGCTTCGGTCTGATTTAAAGATATCATAAATCTTCTTTTCGTTAATTACAAGCTTTGAGCCGTTCTGACTTACAGAAATATTCTCATCACTTCCCGCGACGGAAAAGCTGTCACCCACAACAATAACAAGATCCGCAAGAAGCACCTTTATGTCAAGCACACGTACCTCATCGGTTGTGCCGTTATCATAACTGTAGTCGAATGCCGCATCAAAATCAAAGTGATTATTCTGATGATGTTCATTCTCACCTGAGCTTATGCTCTCGTTTATTGTGACGTTTTCATTACCGTTTGCATTTTCATATTCAAATGTAACGGTGTTGTCCTCTTTCCTTTGGATTCCCATAAGTGAAGAAAAAATTCCGAAAACACCCAATGAAGCACCGGTAATAATAAACATAGCAAGTGCTATGGCAAAAATCTTTATAAGCTTCTGGTTTGATGTCATCTTATATCAACTCCTCCGAAAATACAGGAACCGTTGATAAATACCGTGGGCGCACCCTGCATAAAGGGCACTCTTCTCTTGTCGCCTACACCGCCGAAAACAGGAGTGGTACAGATTTCCACATTGACATTATCAGGAAGCAGAATGTTGATTTTACCGAAAATACTGCACACATTCACAACAGTATCCTCATAGAAATTAACTTCCGTAAGGTCACAGTCAATGCTTCCGAAAATAGCATTAAGCTCTGCACCGTAGAACTCATCACCGAAATAGGTTGCCTTCTGACCTGAAAAGGTTGCAGTGCACTCTTTAAGCGGCAGTCCTCTTGAGCTCAGCTTCTTCACGGCATCCTTTGCTGTTTTGTTGAAAACATCCTTAAAGATAAGGCCAAGACCGATAATTATGATAACGATGGGGATAAGCAGCTTCCAGAGCATTGCAAATGTAATAATATCCCTGTTTGCAAGGAAAAGAACAACACCTACAAAAAGCCCTACAAGACTTGCTGTTTTATCACGCTGTGTAAAAAGGCTTATAAGACTGGGAACAATAATCAGAAGAGTCCACCAGCCGTCAAAAAATATATTGAAATCAATGATATCAAGGGCTTTGAGTCCGAAAAGCACACCCACGGCAACAAGGACAACACCCCAGAGAATTCTGTTGAGATTTTTCATTTTTATCACTCCCGATAAATATTTGCAGTAATATTTTACAATAAATATGCCTTAAAGTCAACAATATTGACATATTGCGGAAGCAGGCTGTTTATGATATAATTTTTTTATTTAAGGAAACGGAGGTTATCATTATGAGATTACAGGAATCAGGTGAAATGTACCTCGAAACTATATATGTACTCAGCAAAAAATTACCTGCCGTGCGTTCAATTGACGTAAGCGAGCATCTGGGATATTCAAAGCCCAGCGTTTCAAGAGCAGTAGGACTTCTTAAAAACGGAGGATTTATAACCGTTGAAGCCTCGGGTGCTCTTAAACTCACAGAGGAAGGCTACAATATAGCAAATATGATGTTTGAAAGGCATACCGTTCTTTCCGAATATCTTATAAGACTCGGTGTTTCGCCTGAAACTGCAGCAGAGGATGCATGTAAAATAGAACACGTAATAAGCGAAGAATCCTTTCTTGCCATAAAGAATTCAGTTACAGAATAATTGACGAAGGTAAAAGTATGCAAATAACGCTTGATAAAAACAGAACGTTTCAGACTATTGAGGGCTTCGGTGCTTCAGGTGCATGGTGGGCACAGGTTGTGGGCGATTGGGATCATAAGGATGAGAAAACCCGGAAAAGTATAAACAGAATAATTGCTGAGCTTCTTTATAACAAAGAAACGGGTATAGGACTTTCAATTTACAGATATAATCTGGGCGGCGGTTCAAAAAACAGCGGTTCAAGTGTTTTTTACAATAAAAACCGAATGGCTGAAAGCTTTGATAAGGGTGACGGCACTTACGACTGGACAAGGGACAGCGCCGCCGTAAATATGATGAAGCTGTGCGTTGAAGAGGGTGCCGACAGTGTTATTCTTTTCAGCAATTCTCCGCCCGAAAGACTTACGAAAAACCATAAATCATGCCTTGATAAAGCGTGGAGAAGCAACCTTCCGAGAAAAAACGAGGAAAGCTTTGCCGAATATCTTATGGACTGTGCCGAACATTTTCTTAAAGAAGGCTTCCCTGTAAAGCTTATCTCTCCCGTAAATGAGCCGTTATGGGTATGGACAGAAAAAAACGGTCAGGAGGGCTGTCATTATACCCCTTACGGAGTATATTCCCTTCTTAAAAAGACCGCAAAAGCTCTTGAAAAAAGACCGGCTCTTAAAAATGTGAAGCTTTCTGCCTGTGAAAACGGTGACATACGCTGGTTCAACAGAACCTACACAATGAGCGTTCTTTGCAGCAAAAAAATAAGAGCTAATACTGACGGAATTGATATTCATTCCTACTGTATCGCACTTCCCTTCCCACTTACATTCCTCAATAACAGAGTGGCTTTTCTCAGGCGCTTCAGAAAATTTATGGACGTTTTCTTCCCTCAGACAAAGGTTAATATGAGTGAATGGACACACATGAAGGGCGGCAGGGATGCAGGTATGGACTCTGCTCTCGAATGTGCAAAAATCATACATGAGGACCTTACAATACTCCGTGCATCCACCTGGCAGCACTGGATAGCCGTATCTGAGGTTGATTACTGCGACGGACTTATATACATAAATGAAGACGATAAAACCTACTGTACGACAAAACGGCTTTTCGTTACGGGCAATTTTTCAAAATATATTCCCCTTGGCGCAAAAAGAATTGACATAAGCTGTGACGATAAGGACATAATGGCTTCCGCCTATACAGACGGCAAAAAAAACGTAACAGTCTTGATTAATCCCACAAAAAATAAAAAATCCTTACTTCAGGAAATGGCAGCAAAGGTATGTGTTGCCGTTACGGATAAAGACCGTGACCTTGAAGAACAGATAATCTCTCAGGGGAAAAATATTGAAATTGCCCCCGAAAGTGTTACAACACTTGTTTTCTGATACGGAGATATGATATGAAATACGATTTTACAACTATTCCCGACAGAAGAGGCTGCGGCTCATCAAAATGGAACAGTGCAAAAAACCCTTCCCCCGATGCAGTTCCTCTTTCTGTTGCCGATATGGAATTTCCCACTGCTCCCGAAATAAAGGAAGCACTTAAAAAGCTTACAGATGAGCAGATACTCGGCTATACCGATCCTACGGACGAATATTTTGAAGCCGTCATTTCGTGGATGAAAAGAAGACACGAATTCGATGTAAAAAAGGATTGGATCATAACGACACCCGGCGTTGTAACGGCTCTCGGAATTCTACTTGAAGCCGTAACTCATCAGGGTGACGGTATTATAATTCTCACTCCCGTTTATTATCCCTTTGATATGGCTGTTCTTGCAAAAAGCAGATGCTTCGTATATAGCGAGCTGAAGCTTGAGGGAACAAAATACGAAATTGATTTTGAGGACCTTGAAAAGAAAGCAGCTCTCCCCACCACCAAGGCGATAATTTTCTGCAATCCACATAACCCAATAGGAAGAGTGTGGACAGAGGACGAGCTGAAAAAAGTGGCGGATATCTGCTGTAAAAACGGTGTATTTATTATTGACGACGAAATACATAACGACCTTATTATGTCAGGCTACAAGCATACGGTTATGGCAAATCTCGGAGAAGAAGTGAGAAAGAATATTGCCGTCTGCACAGCCCCCAGTAAAACCTTCAACCTTGCGGGACTTCAGTGCTCAAACATCATTATTCCCGATAGCACCTGCAGAGCTAAGGTTAAGGGCGTTATGATGATGGGACTTATGAACCATCTGAATATCTATGCCTTTGAAGCCTGTAAAACCGCATATAACCAATGCGAAGAGTGGCTTACTGAGCTCCTCACGGTAATTGAAGACAATGCAAGATTTGTTGAAGACTTTATGAAGGAAAATTTTCCGGAAATAAAGGTATTTCCCCTTGAAGGCACTTATCTTCAGTGGCTCGATATGCGCTCTCTCGGTATGACTCACGTTGAACTGAAGAAAATGCTTGAAGAAGCGGATATTTATCTGGATTACGGTGAAATGTTCGGGGATAAGGGCAGAGGCTTTCAGAGAATCAACCTTGCCTGTGCAAAGGAAACCTTAGTAAAAACTATGGAGCGCCTAAAAAAAGCAATAAGCGAAGAAATGAAAAACAGAGAAATAAACGGTGTTCCCTATCATAAAACCCTCGCTAAAGGTGACAGGCTTGACGGCTTCATTTATAATTCCCCTTACGGAAATAATATTGATTTAGGAAAACACATTACAAGAAAAACTCTTCTTATTTTTTCAAGGTACTATGAATGTGAAATATGCAGAAAAACGCTTGATTCCTTCAAAAAATATCAGCGTGTTTTCAGAATGCTGGGAATTGACATAAAATTCGTTATACAGTCAGACTTAAAAACGCTGTCAAGGGTTGCTTCCGATTATCCCTTCGAGCTTATCTCTGATCCCGATGCAGTGTTTTACGACAGATATAATATCTTTGAAGCCAACAGTATGATAAATATGGTGGCGGGTGATAAGGTATTTGAGGAAATGACCGCAGGTGACGTACGGACACTTCTTGACTCACCTCTTATTTCTGCTTTCGTTTCAGACGGTAACGAGCCTTCAGGTAAAAGAGAGCTTCAGCTTTCTGCTTTTATCGGTGTTGACAAAAATCTCAAAGTAATCTATTCTCATTACTGTAAGACTATGGGAGATTTTCCCGAAGCGGGAAAGCTTCTCGGAGCTATGAGAAAATCATAAAAAAGAGAGGAAACAAAAAATGGCAAAAGAAAAAAAACAACTCCGTCCGGGCTTTGTTGTTCCTAAAAAAGAACTCAATATGTTCGCAGTAGGCGCTATGGGACAGGGTATGATATACGCTATGATGTCGAGCTATATCAGTGACTACTATGTAAATGTTCTTCAGCTTCCCTTAATGTTCGTTATGATGCTTATGCTTCTTGCAAGAATATGGGATGCAATAAACGATCCCCTTATGGGAATAATTGCAGACAAAAGAAACAGCAAAAGAGGTAAGATGAAGCCTTATATTCTTTATGCTATAGTTCCTATTGCAATTCTTACAGTAATGCTTTATATTGCCCCCGATATGCCTATGAATACCCTTATGGTTTATGCGGCAGTCACTTACGTGCTCTGGGGTATGTGTTACACCCTTGCCGACGTTCCCTTCTGGGGAATTCCGAACCTTATGACTCCCAATGCCGATGAAAGAGGCTATGTAATTTCTTACACAAAAAATCTTAACAGCATAGGCTCTGCTCTTCCTGAGGTTCTTTTCCTCGTTGCAGGCTTTACTCTTCCCACCCTTTTAGGCTCAACAGGTATCGAATACGAAAAACAGCGTTACCTCATAATTGCCGTCGTATGCGTGGGTATCGGTATTATTATGTACGGTAGTTCATATTTCCACATCAATGAGAGAATTATCCCTCCTGCAAAAGTCAGAGCTCCCGGTGAGCCTTCAAGCCTTAAAAGAATTTTCACCTGTAAGCCTCTTATGCTCGTTGTTATAATGGGTGTTCTTTCAAGCGGAAGATATATGGTTCAGGCAGCTGCCGTTCATGTTGCAAGATATGCATTCTACATAGGTCCTGAGCTTACACCCGATCTTTCATTGGAGCTGAGAACCAAATATATTGCAGAAAGCGTTTCATCTGTAAAAACGATATTTCAGGTGTGTGCCATCGTAGGTATGTTCGGTGCTATGCTTCTTATGCCTAAGCTCATAAGAAAATTCGATTACAAGAAAATTCTTATCACCACCTGTCTTGCAGGCTTTGTTGCAAGTATTTTCACAACAGTAATCGGTTGGTTTACCGCTAACCTCTATATATGTATTCCCTTTATCCTTATTTCCTGTATCCCCCTCGGTGTTCTTAACGTTGTATCAAACGCTATGATCGGTGACTGTCTTGACTATCTTGAGCTTAAAACAGGCTTCAGAGATAACGGTTTAGGCTCAGCACTTCAGGGCTTTGTAAATAAGCTCGGTAATGCTCTTGCAACAACCGGCATTATCCTTATGTATATGTTCATTGATATTGATCCCTCGAAGATGCTTTCAAACGAGGTTGTTGTTGCCGCAACTGAGCTTACAAGAACACAGAACTTTGCTATGTTCTCACTTGTATCAATTATCCCCGGTATCAGTATGCTTCTTTGTGCTGTTCCTATGTTCTTCTATAAGATCTCAGGTAAAGAAAGACAGAGAATTATTGAAGAGCTTGCAAAGAAGAGAGAAGCCGAGAGAGCTGAAAAAGCATTAAGCGAGTAATACGAAAAAAAATAAAGTAACATCTGTCCGTGAGAAGAACTTCTTTTCACGGGCATTTTTCTGTTTCATACAGTTAATTTATGTAAAAATCTCTTGTTTTATATATATTTTTATTGCACATTGTAAGAAATAAATGTATTATTTAATTAACACGTTTATCGGAGGAAAAAATATGCTTCGCAAGGTTTATTCTTCTAAGGAAGAGTTTATTGAACAGAATAATATCCTTAATACCTCACTTCCCTTTTCGGATAATTTATCAATTCTCTCTGAGGGTATTTCAGTAGGAACAAAATATATAAATAACCGCCTTGCCTGTCAGGCTATGGAGGGCTGTGACGGTAATGCCGACGGCACACCCGGTGAGCTCACAATTAGAAGATATGACCGCTTTTCAAAGGGCGGTGCAGGTCTTATCTGGTATGAAGCAACCGCCGTGCTTCCCGAAGGCAAGGCAAATCCCCGACAGCTTCACATAAATGAAGGTAATATTGATGCATTCAGAAGACAGGTGGAAAGAATTAAGGAAACTGCCGTAAAGGAAAACGGATATGAGCCTGTCGTTATTATGCAGGCAACTCATTCGGGCAGATATTCAAAGCCTGAGGGTGTTCCAGCACCGCTTATTGCATATAATAACCCCGTTTACGAAAAGGACTCCCCTCTCGGCAAAGAATGTATTGTAACAGACAGCTATATAGACCGTGTAAAAGAAGCACTTGTAAACTCCGCTTCTCTTGCCGAAAAGGCAGGCTTTGACGGTGTTGATATAAAGGCCTGTCACAGATATCTCAACTGTGAGCTTTTATCTGCATTTGAAAGAGAAGGCAGATACGGCGGCTCTTTTGAAAACAGAACAAGACTTTTAAGGGAAAGTATTCTCGGTGCGAAGGAAGTAACATCAAAAGACTTTACCGTTACCGCAAGACTCAACGTTTATGACGGAATTAAATATCCGTACGGCTTCGGCGTAACTGAGCTTTCAGGCGAGGCTATGGACCTTTCAGAGCCCAAGGAGCTTATAAAAAATCTGTCATCATACGGTGTAGAGCTTATAAACATCACTATGGGAAATCCCTATTTCAATCCCCACGTAAACCGTCCCTTCGCAAAGGGTGGATACGTTCATCCTGAGCATCCTCTTGAGGGTGTTGCAAGAATGCTGAACGGAATTGCCGAAATCAAGGCTTCAGTTCCGGAAATGAAGATAATTTCTTCTGCTATGTCGTATCTCGGTGTTATGGCACCCTATGTTGCCGCAGGTGAAATTGAAAAGGGCGGCTTTGATATTACAGGCTTCGGAAGAACGATTTTTGCTTATCCCGATTTTGCAAGGGATATTCTTAAAAACGGCAATATGGATAAGAATAAGATTTGTCTTTGCTGCGGAAAATGCACGGAAATTATGAGAACAAAGGGCGGAACACCCGGCTGTGTAATCAGAGATAAGGATGTTTATGCTCCTATTTATAAAAAGCAGTGCGGAGGAAATACGAATGAATAAGATTGCAATTATTTCAGGCGTATCTGCAGGAATAGGTCTTGCAACAGCAAGGCTTTTCACTGAAAACGGTATTAACGTTATAGGGATGGGCACAAGAGAAGAAATTACAGATGCCCCCGAAAAGAATTTTATTTATGTAAGAGGTGACGTAAGCGTTTCTGCCGACAGACAGAAGCTTGTCAATACTGCAATAAAGGAATACGGAAGAATTGATATTCTCGTAAACGTTGCAGGCGTTGCACCGAAAATAAGAGCAGACCTTCTCAGTATGACAGAGGAAAGCTACGACAGGGTTATGGATATCAACACAAAGGGAATGTTATTCCTTACTCAGCTTACTGCCAATGAAATGATTAAAAATCCTGAAGAGTCAAAGGGTGCAATAGTAAATATTTCTTCAATTTCATCATACACAAGCTCTGTTTCAAGAGGTGAATACTGCATTTCAAAGGCAGGGGTTTCTATGATCACGAAGCTCTTTGCCGACAGACTCTCTGAGTATAATATCCCCGTAAACGAAGTATGTCCCGGAATTATAAAAACAGATATGACAAGTGCAGTCACCGAAAAATACGATAAGCTCATAGAAGAAGGGCTTTTACCCATAAAACGTTGGGGTACGCCTGAGGATATTGCAAAGGCAGTATTCAGTCTTGTGAACGGTTCGCTTCCCTATATCACAGGGCAATCTCTTAACGTTGACGGCGGTTTTCATATAAGAAGACTTTAATTCAAAAAACGAGGTTATTTATGTCAGATAATATCACATTTGATACCATAGTAATAGGAACGGGGGCAGCAGGCTTTAACGCCGCAGGTGAAATAAAAAAGGCCTGTACTAAAAGTGTCTGTATTGTCACTGAAGATATCCTTTGCGGAACTTCAAGAAATACGGGAAGCGACAAGCAGACCTATTATAAGCTTACTCTTTCGGGAAATACCGACGACAGCGTTTATAAAATGGCTGAAAATCTTTTTGCGGGCGGCTCGGTTGACGGAGATACGGCACTTTGTGAGGCGGCACTTTCAGCAAAATGCTTCTTAAATCTCTGCTCTCTCGGTGTAGAGTTCCCCACCAACCGTTACGGTGAATACGTAGGATATAAAACAGATCACGATCCTTATATGAGAGCAACCTCAGCAGGTCCTCTTACCTCTAAATTTATGACTGAGGCTCTTGAAAAACAGGCAGAAAAACTGGAAATTCCCGTTTTTGACCGTCTGACAGCAATTAAAATCCTTACGTTTAGCAACAAAGTATGCGGACTTTTGTGTTTTGATAAAAAAAGCCTTACGTATAAAGCCTTCAGATGTAATAATATTATTCTTGCCGTAGGCGGTCCTGCAGGGATTTATTCCGACACCGTTTATCCCGACGGTCATACGGGAGCCTTATCGCTTGCAATTGAAGCAGGTGCAAAGCTGCAGAATATGACCGAGTGGCAATACGGACTTTCCAGCAAAAATCCCAAATGGAACGTTTCGGGAACGTATATGCAGGTTCTTCCGAGATTTGTTTCCGTTGATGAAAACGGAAATGAATATGAATTCTTATCAGATTATTTCAAGGATATATATGAAGCGCTGTCCTTCGTTTTTCTCAAGGGCTATCAATGGCCCTTCGACTCAAAAAAGGCAAAGGAAGGCTCATCAAGAATAGACCTTGCAGTATATAGAGAATGTACCGAAAAGCACAGAAAGGTATATCTTGATTTTACAAAAAATCCCTTCGGACTTAAAAATATTGATTATAAAAGGCTGTCCGACGAGTGTTATACTTACCTAAGCAAAGCAGAGGCACTTTTCGGAACACCTATAGAAAGACTGTTAAAAATGAATTCCCCTGCCGTAGAGCTGTATAAGAGCAAAGGCAGGGATATAACAAAGGAATATCTTGAAATTGCCCTTTGTGCTCAGCATCTGAACGGCGGCATTTCTGTAAATCTATGGTGGGAAACGTCTGTAAGAGGACTTTTTGCCGCAGGTGAATGTGCGGGAACACACGGAATTACGCGCCCCGGCGGAAGTGCTCTCAATGCAGGTCAGGCAGGCTCATTAAGGGCCGCTACGTATATTTCTCAAAAAGAAGAGAACTTCATTGATGAAATTACTTTTTCCGAGCTTATCATCAATGAGGTTGATGCTCATTTATCGCTTCAGGCAAAAATTTCCTCAGATGAAAGCAATATCGACTCTCTTTTAAACGAACTTAGAACTGATATGAGCTCTTGTGCGGCGGCGGTAAGAGATACGGAAAAAATCCGTCAGCTTTCAGAAAAAACGGAAAAACAGATAAAGAATTTCCATTCCTTTGTAAAAATCAGAGATAAAGCAGAAACGGCAAAGGTATATAAATTCTATGATGCCTTAATTACGGCAGATATGCTTCTCAGAGCTATCATTGATTATTATGAAAGCTTCGGAATTAACAGAGGCAGTGCGATTTATATTCCCGAAAAACAGGGGGATATTAATTCAACAGCCGCTTATATTCAGGAAATCAGCAGAAATTCTACAGGCATTACTGCCCTTTGGCGCAAGGTAAGACCAATTCCCAAGGATGATGATTTCTTTGAAAACGTATGGCGCAGATACAGAGAAAACAAAAATATCTACTGAAAAGGTGTGACGGAAAATGTATAATCTCGGTCTTGTATCAATTTCCTTCAGAGATAAATCTCCCGAAGAAATTGTTCAGTATATGAAAAAAGCAGGACTTACCCATATTGAATGGGGAAGTGACGTCCACGCACCCAACGGGGACAAAAAAAGACTTGAAGAAATTGCGCTTTTACAGAAAAAAGAAGGTATTTTCTGCAGCTCATACGGAACGTATTTCCGTCTTGGTGTGAATGATATAAATGAGCTTCAGGCTTATATTTCAGCCGCAAAAATTCTCGGCACTGACATATTAAGGCTGTGGTGCGGAAATAAGGGTTTCAGCGAATATTCGGAAAAGGAAGAAGAATTTCTTTTTGAACAGTGCCGTAAAGCCGCAGAAATTGCAGAAAAAAATGAGGTTACAATGTGCCTTGAATGTCACAACAATACCTTTACTGACTGCAAGGAAGGGGCAATAAAGCTTATGAAGAGCATAAATTCCCCTTATTTCAGAATGTATTGGCAGCCAAATCAGCATAAAAGCATTGATGAAAACAAGAGATATATAAGGCTTCTTTCCTCTTTTACCCGCCATATTCACGTTTTTAACTGGGAAGCCGACAGCAGATATCCCCTTGCTGACAGCATTTCACTGTGGAAGGAATATCTTTCATATCTCAACAAGGATACAACACTTTTACTTGAATTTATGCCTGACGACAACATCAGCTCACTTTCAGGCGAAGCTGAAAGCCTCAGAAAAATTGCGGAGTGAATACTATGAAAACAGTATTTTTATGTAACGAAAAGAATAATCCCACAAGAATTTATTCTGAAGAAGCAAGAAGAATTCTCAGATATGAAGCAGGACTTTCCGATGAGGTTTATTCCTATGAAGAGGTCAAGGAAAATAAAGAATTATTCAGAGATACTCAGTATATTTTTTCCACATGGGGAATGCCCGTATTCACAAGTGAGGAAATAAGAGATATCTTTCCTTCTCTCAGATGCATTTTTTACGGTGCGGGAACCGTGCAGTATTTTGCGAAGCCGTTTTTAGAGGAAGGTGTGCGTGTTTTTTCCGCTTGGGCGGCAAACGCCGTACCTGTGGCAGAATACACGGTAGCGCAGATTATTCTTGCCAATAAAGGATTTTTTATGACCTCCAGATATCAAAGCAAGGGAGAACTTAAAAAGGCTTCTTTTCTTAAAGACCGTTATCCCGGCTCCTTCGGCGAATACGTAGGAATTATAGGCGCGGGAATGATAGGCTCACTGGTAATAGAAATGCTAAAAAGCTATAAGCTTAAAGTTAAGGTTTTCGATCCGTTTTTAAGCGATGAAAAAGCAGAAGCTCTCAGTGTAAAAAAATGCTCTCTCAGTGAGGTATTTTCCACCTGCTTCGTTGTTTCAAATCACCTTGCAAATAACAGTGAAACCAAGGGTATGTTAAAAAAAGAGCATTTCGGCAGTATGCGGGAATATGCCTGTTTTCTGAACACGGGAAGAGGTGCTCAGGTTGTTGAGGAAGACCTCTGTGACGTTCTGAAGGAGCGTGAAGATCTTACTGCCATACTTGACGTTACCTGTCCTGAGCCTCCCGAAGAAAATCATCCCTTCTATACCCTTCCCAACTGCATCCTTACTCCTCATATTGCTGGAAGCTACGGTGACGAGGTGCAGAGAATGGGCGAATATATGCTGAAAGAATATTTTAACGTAACTGAAAAAAAAGCTTCACCTTATGAGGTAACACTTAAAATGCTGGAAACTATGGCATAAAGGAGAAGAATTATGAAAAACGTATTTTTTCCCGAAGAAAAACTCAGCTTCATAAAAGGCTGTCAGGATGAGAGATGTAAAGCTCTTTTGCAAAAGGTTCTCACACAGGCTGAAAAAGCTCTTGAAATAATTCCCCTTGACGAAGAAAGCGTTCAGGTTGACGGTGAAGGCTATGCCATACAGCACGAAAACTACGGTGATGCGGCAGGTCCCTTTGCGGGCAATATGCCTTTTCTCTGCTTTGCTTATGAATTTACGGGGGAAGAAAAATATTATTTCAAGGCAAAGGAGCTTATGCTGAAATACTGCTCTTATTCACGCTGGCACGGAAAAGGCGCCATAGGTAAGGGAGAGCTGATTACAGGTCATTTTCTTACAGGTATGACTTACGGCTGGGCAACCTTTAATGAGAAGTTTTCTCAGGAGGAAAAGGAATTTCTTGCAAAGGAAATTTACGAAAAAGGTATCCGTGCACAGTTTGAAGACTGGCTTATTCCCGAATCAAAAATTCACTGCTTTGATACTATGGGACACAACTGGTGGCCTGTATGTGTAAGCACAGCTGCTTTTGCAAGTACGGTCATGCTCGATTACAACCCCGAACTGAAGAAGCTTCTTGATATGGCTTGCGACGGTCTTCGTCAGTGGTTTGACTACAAGGGCAATCCCATAAATATGAAGCCTGCAACCTTTGATAACGGTGCCTTCTATGAAGGCGTGAACTACTATAATTTTGCTCTTTTTGAGTATCTGAAATTTGCCTGTGCTTATGTTGAGGTAACAGGAAAAGCACCCTTCAATGATGAAGAAATACTGAGAAAATCCGCAGAATTTTTCGTAAACACATTTTATCCCTCGGATAAGGATGATTACGTCATAAACTTAGGCGACTGTGACAGCATACTGTTTTGTGCCTGTGTTCCTCTTCTTCTCGCAAGAATTCCCGACCTTTCAATTCTTCGCTTTTATATCAACAAAAAAACTCATTCAGATAACAGTGAAATACTCAACAGACTTATGTATTTCAAGGAAATATATTTAATGGAAGAAAGTGTTCCCGAAAAAACGGCTGTCTGCTATAAAAATATCGGTTGGGCAATTTTCCGCGACTCCTTCAGAGAAAATTCAAATCTTCTTGCAATAAAAAGCGGAGATTCGTGGAACCATTCCCACTGTGACAGCAATCACTTCGTTTTCTACAGAAACGGTATTCCCGAAATTTTCGACTCTGAGCGCTGTTCCTACAGTAATGATATTTACAGGGATTATTTCGTTCAGTCAAAGGCTCACAACGTGGTGCTATGGAACGGAAACGGACAAAATCCAAACGACCATCATCATCACGTGCGCCCTAAGGGAGAGCTTTATAACTTCACGGACAAGGGTAATTTCAGATATGTCTGTGCAGATGCCTCAGGGCCTATGGGCAGATATTTCAGAAAGCATCTCAGACATTTTCTCTGGGTAAAGGATATCATTCTTATTTACGACAATATCTGGGCACACGAAGAGGGAGAAGCAAATTTCCTTCTCCACTGCAAAGAAGATAATTGCTTCAGAATGCTCACACCCTGTGAAAAAAGAACGGAAAAAGGATATCTCGGAAACGATATAAACGAGGTCACCTTCCCTTCATACAACAGAAAAACCGACAGTGAAGGACGGGTGGATTTCGTTTCTGCTCTCTGCCTCGATAACTCTCAAAAGCCTGTTTTTGAAGAAGTAAAAGACGGCTATAAAATTACTTATAAGGATACGGTAATTTACATAAACGTACTCAGCGACGGCCGTGTAATGCACAGAAACTGCTTTAATACATTTGACGGATATTTTACAGATGCCGTTATGTTAGCTGTTTCAGACGGAGAAATTTTTGCAGTCAATGCTTCTTCCGTCAGAAAAGACGGAAAAAGCCTTCTTGACGTCTATGCAAGAATTACAGATAAAATAAATTAAATTTTTAACCTTCAAAAGAACCCTACAGAAAAACGGTGATAAAATGGATATTAAAAACTTAAAAAACCAGCTTCTCTCAACATATAAATATCAGATCGAACTTCACGCTCATACGTCCCCTGCAAGCTCCTGCAGTCAGATCTTACCCGAAATGATGGCAAAGACATATAAAGAATTAGGTTATTCTGCCGTTACTGTTGCAAATCACTTTGTTTATGAATATCAGAGCCTTACAAAAATTCAAATGATTGACAGATTTATGAATGATTTTGATTTGACTGCTGAAGCAGGTGAAAAGGAAGGCATAAAAGTCTATCTTGCCGCTGAAATAAGATTTACGGAAAATGATAACGACTATCTTGTTTACGGTGTTACAAGAAAGATGCTTGAAGAAATTTATGACCTTCTCCCCTACGGTGTGGAAAATTTCAGAAAAGAATATAAAATGCCCGACAGCGTTTTCCTTCAGGCTCACCCCTTCAGAGAGGGAATGGAAGCGGTCCCACCCGAATGTCTTGACGGAATTGAGGTTTTCAATCTTCATCCAAACCACAATTCAAAAGTTGGACTTGCTTCAAAATATGCAAAAGCCAATAATTTTTCCGTTATAACCGCAGGCTCAGACTTCCATCACCCCGGAAGAAATCACGAGGGTGTTTCAGCTCTTCGAAGTAAAACCCTTCCCTCTGACAGCTTCGATTTGGCAAAACTTCTCAGAAGCGGTGATTATCTTCTTGAAGCGGGAATGAACAATATAATTATTCCCTGACAAAAAAATGAGGAGATGTAAATAATTGATTTTACATCTCCCATATTTTTACAATTTTTACTTGTAATAAAAGCTTTTTTGTTGTATAATCAGTTTTACTTGAATATGCGGGCGTGGTGGAATTGGCAGACACGCAAGATTTAGGTTCTTGTGCCAAAAGCATGCAGGTTCGACCCCTGTCGCCCGCACCATGAAAAAAAGCACTTCTTCGGAAGTGCTTTTTTTCAATGATATCCGTTCATTGCGGAACGGGTGATATACCTCCGGTATGATATCGCTCCACGATCGATGATATATGCCTTCGGCACATGAAGGAACGGATATTATATCATATTTGCAACGCAAATATATCATACGGCAAGGCCGTATATCATATCACACAAGTGATATATCATTTTTGCAAGAGTTCAAATTCATACGCAAAGACGGCAAAAATATCTTTATTATAGTCCGTGCACCAGAAAAAAGCACTTCTTCGGAAGTGCTTTTTTCAATGAAATAAATCCTTGCAGGATTTATGAAATAATGCTTCGCATTATGAAATAGCTGTCGCTGTGAAATACGCTACGGCGTATGAAGGAACGGGTGATATATCTTCGATATAATATCCACCTTCGATAGATGATATATGCTTCGCATATTAAGGAACGGATATTATTGCGGGCATAGCGAGTAACAAGGTTCTGACGAAGTCAGTTTCTTATTTCACTTGATACGAAATATCAAATTTTATATTACATAACTATATTTCATGATTATGATTTATTTTGCGCAATTGTCAATTATGCTAAAAAAATCAATACACCATATCAAAATATAAAAAAATAATATTGACTAAATAAATATCCCTACATATAAATTTAGTTATTTTATCACCAAACACTTTCATATTTATTTTCTTTATGTTATACTATAGTATAATGGAGGTGATATCGTGAAACCAATCATTAAATGGCCAGGCGGCAAATCAAGAGAAATTGATAAAATTGAAAAACTTATACCTGATTATAAACGTTATATTGAACCGTTTTTTGGCGGCGGTGCACTTTTCTTTCATCTTGCGCCCAAATCCGCTGCAATTAACGATATCTCCGAATCTTTAATTCAATATTACAAGCTTATCAAAAATCAAGATAAGCAACTTTTTGATCTTTTGATGTGCTACAATAACAGTTTTAATAATATCGTATCTGTATGTAGCAAAGAAACCAACGAATTATTACACATCTTTTTCAAATTAAAAGAAGGATTAATTCCAAAAGACGAGTTGAATTCTACATTAGAAGCACTGATATCAAGCATGTCGGATAGAATAAACTCCGGTTTCAGTGAGAAACTTCTTTTAGATAAAGATGACTTTGATTCTTTCCTTCATCAAATGGTTGAAGACAAATTTGTTAGAACAGTTGCTAACTACAATAAAAAGCCATTCACAACCGAAGATTTGTGTGAAAACTTGATTACCGGATTTACAAGCGGATATTATATGTATTTCCGCAAAATCTTTAATGATATTAGCCTTGGCAAAATTACCGATCAATCTATTCAATATCAAGCTGCAAACTTCTATTTCATCAGAGAATATTGTTATGGCTCTATGTTCCGCTATAATGCCAAGGGGGAATTCAACATCCCCTATGGTGGTATGTCATACAACAGAAAAGATATGAAAGCAAAAATCGATAATATGTTCAATAGAGAAATCGATCAATTATTTGCCAACACAGATATTCATTGCGCTGATTTTGAAGACTTTATTAAAAATGTTAATATTACAAATAATGATTTCATGTTCTTAGATCCCCCTTATGATACGGACTTTTCAGATTATGAGGGCAAAGACTTTACAAAGTTTGACCAAGAACGTTTGGCGTATGTACTAAAACAAACACTTGCAAAATTTATTCTTGTTATTAAGAACACAGACTTTATCAATGGTTTATATGAAAAAGATTTCAACATTCTAAGTTTTGATAAACAATATACTTACAATGTTAGAAGTCGAAATGATAGAGATGTTGAACACCTAATTATTACAAACCTCTCGGTTTAACTCCGAGAGGTTTGTTGTCTCAATAATATCAAAGATCTTTTATTATTGCCTCTAATTTTGACT
Source organism: Acutalibacteraceae bacterium (assembly GCA_045591285.1). Taxonomy (GTDB): domain Bacteria; phylum Bacillota; class Clostridia; order Oscillospirales; family Acutalibacteraceae; genus RUG806. The sequence goes on along the minus strand of JAZNSP010000032.1, from coordinate 69,353 downwards.
TTTTAAAAGCTTTTTGATACATATCAATAAATTTCTCGTAAGTGATCCCTGATATATTTGTAGGGATAATTTTATCCCACAAATCTTTATTATTTAACACAGAAGCATGTTCTATTTTTTCTATTTTTTTGGCAACTGTTTTAGAACATTCTCCATAGCATGTTCCAAAAAACGCTTCGTTTTCTTTCAAACAAGAAAAAACTTTTGTGAGTTCTTCAACTGCATCAGCGTTTCCACCAGAATTTTTGGTATCCAATTTTCCACCCAATTTTATTTCAAAAGCTTCTGCTTTTATAAGTTTATTAGATTTAATTCCAAGGCAAAGTAAATCAACAGGAATAGTTTTTCTCTTTGGTTTTTTTATGTACTTAATTGCATCACTAGATACACCTTTCAAAACATATCGTTTTTCTATAAGTACATTTGATTTATACTTAAGTTTAAGTTTCTTCTTAACTTGATCATTCTGTAAGACTTGATCAATATAAACAATCTGATTAAATGGATTGAATTTCTTTTTTCTATCATTTTCCTCTATGTAAATAGGAACACTGTATGTATAAATCTCAACACATGCATCGTCAATTATCTTTACTGTTACAATATTTGGTACAGCAACGTCACCATATTTCATGCGAGCCATATAGAAAATAATTCGCTGCATACGATTGCCTAATTGCGAATCTACACTTCGTCCTATTGCCATATTCTTCTTTATATTTTTATCATTTATTGGAAGAAAGGGATTGGTTTCTCGAGCTGCCATATTTTCTTCATAATTAGCTTTGATATTATCCCCCAAAGCAAGCAACTCTGATTCGATAAATTTTTTTAATGTATTTTTGGTTAATATCATCATTTTCCTCGTTCACAATCTGATATTCTTCTTTCTGCGGCATAGAAATAATCCTTTTCAATTTCTATACCAATGAATTTACGATTCTTCTGAAGAGCAGCCACACCAGTTGAGCCTACACCCATAAAAGGATCTAAAATCACATCATTTTCATTAGAAGCTATCTTAATTATATGTTCTAATAATTTTACTGGTTTTTGCGCTGGGTGTTTAGGTTCAGATAATCTTTCCGGACGCATGCATATCGGACTTTCAAAAAAATTATGCATTTCATTTTGATTACTGAAATTCCATTTATGCCCCTTGTTCCACATACAAGCAATCATTTCGCAACTATTGAGAAATCCGTTTTTATAGATTTTTGGTGCAGGATTGGTTTTATGCCAAACAAAAAATTGGAAAGTATCAAATTCACTATCAAATGCTTCATGCCATTTTCCGATAAGGTTATAGCTTGTAAAAACAAAAATATTTCCATCTGGCTTTATGATGCGTTTGAAGTCTGCAACCAACGCAGAAGGATCAATCGGATTCAAATCCCATTCGGCAAGATCGTTATTTAACGCACTTCTCCCTGGCAGGTCTATATTTCCTGTAGAATACTGCGCTATATTGTAGGGAGGATCTGTGAGAATTAAATCAATACTATGATCTGGTATCTGCCACAAATAATCCAAACAGTTACCATTAACAGCAGTATATTTTTTTGTTTTAATTTTTTCTACCTTGTACATATCATTCATTAATACACCTATTAATCATTTCAACTATGCGGTTATTTAACCCTATTTCCACTAAAGCTTCTTTGTAAATCTCCTCAAACTCTTCAAAAGAAATACCTTCAGGAAGAATTTTTGTCCAAAGATTTTTGCCAATTAAAAACATTTCGGGATATGCTAAATGTTTTTTTACAGAACCTTTCCAGGTATTTCCTTCTCCATCTTTATTATACAAAGTAGCAAAATAAGCCTTACAATTCTCAATTCCCATATCAACATAAATAGTAAGCAGTTTTTCAACATTTGAAGGCGCATTAGAGCTATCAAGATCTCCACCAGCCTTGAGTTCCATTATATTCCACTCTGTGCCATCAAAAAAAGCCAAATCTACCGGTTTTGAATAAACTTTGGCGGTACGATATTTTTTCGAAAGAGGAAGAAGATGTTCCTTTATACTGCTTTGGGTAACGCCGCTTTCTACGCGCATTTTACCTGCTCCTTTAGCTTCGTTGTTTGCCCTAAATGCAGAAATTTCACCTCGTAAATTTCCATTATGAGTATCAACATCCGTAACTACAATCTGACCAGAAATTCTTCTTTCATCAAAACTATGTGATAAATTACGAGGGTTAATAATAGTCGGAACATTTGCATCACCAAATTTGAGCCTTGCAATTCTCTTTGCGCATGTTTCAATTGCAAAACCGCTTTTTGATTCAAAACTGCTAACAAAAACCATGCTTGCTGTTATATTTTCATCCATTTGACTAAGAAGAAAATTATTGACCTTTCTTTTATAATTTGTAGAAAAATCCTTTTCAATCAAATCGATAAGTTTAGAAAACTCTTCAAAAACAATCTGTTTTATAGTATTTCTCATTTTTTATTTTTCCTCCACGAATAATTTAAACGTATCAATTTCCAAAGCATCAGCAATTTTTTGAATATTATCTAATGAAATACTACGACGAAAGCACTCAATATCACTGATATAGGTTCTATGTAACCCACATAATTCAGCAAATTTTTCTTGTGAAATGTTCTTTTTTACACGATATTTTCTTACATTTGTTCCAAAAACTTTTATAATATCCATTACTTCACACCTTTTTTTATTATAAATTTAGACTATTAAATAGCATACAATAAGTCAACATACAATAAGTGACATCATAACATTTTCAAACAAACAAAAACAAAAAAACTTTTGCACTCAAAACATTTTTATTATAATATATATAATTAACACCAACACTTTCACGGAGGTTTTTTATGGCTTGGTATAATGAGGCTGTTTTTTATCATATTTATCCCCTTGGTTTGACCGGGGCACCTGAGTTGAATGATTATTCTGCGCCTGTTTCACGAATTCTTAATATTATCCCTATGCTTGACTTATTAAAATCGGCAGGGTTTAACGCTATTTATATAGGCCCTCTTTTTCAGTCGGTGGGACACGGATATGAAACTACGGATTACAAGACACTTGACTCAAGGCTTGGTACGAATGATGACCTTAAAGCCTTTGTAAAGGAATGTCACAGCAAGGATATCAGGGTTATTTTTGACGGAGTTTTCAATCATACGGGAAGAGATTTCTTCGCTTTCAAGGACATAAAGGAAAACAGAGAGAATTCACGCTATAAGCATTGGTATAACGTTAACTTCTACGGCAATAACGAATATAACGACGGATTTTCTTATGAAAACTGGGGCGGATATAATCTTCTTGTAAAGCTCAATCAGAAAAATCCTGAGGTTCAGCAGTATATCTGCGACGTAATTGAATTCTGGGTTGATGAATTTGACGTTGACGGAATAAGACTTGATGCCGCAGATGTGCTTGATTTCGGTTTTATGCAAAGATTAAGACAGACAGCAAACAGCGTAAAGCCTGATTTCTGGCTTATGGGTGAAGTAATTCACGGAGATTATTACCGCTGGGCAAATGATAATACGCTTCACAGTGTTACAAATTATCATCTTCATAAAGCACTTTATTCTGCTCATAACGACCGTAATTATTTTGAAATTGCCCACACAGTAAAAAGACTCTATGAGTCCTGCAAAAACCTTAATTTATACAATTTTGCCGACAATCACGACGTGGAAAGAATTTACACAAAGCTTTCGGAAAAACAGCATTTCATTCCATTGCACGTTCTTCTTTATACACTACCCGGTATTCCTTCCGTTTATTACGGCTCGGAATTTGCCGTAGAAGGAAAAAAAGAGCGTCATTCCGACAAATCTTTAAGACCGGCTATAAGCATTGAAGAATATAAAAAGCAGTACGGTGAGCATCCGTTTATCAAGCTTATTTCCGCATTAGGTAAAATAAAGCAGGAAGAAAAGGTTCTTTCCTACGGTGACTATAAAGAGCTTCTTCTCACTAACAGACAGTATGCTTTTGAAAGACGAAGCGGAGATTACCGTGCGGTTATTGCAGTTAATAACGACAGCGGTGAATATAATATAAATCTTCCTGCTGAAAATATCGGCGCCTATTCAGGTGTTTTAAGCGGTAAAACCGTAAAAAGTGAAAACGGAAGAATTTCATTCACGTTAAAAGGAAATTCAGGAGAACTTTTTATTCCCGCAGATAAGAATAAAAAGTTTGTTCCCGTAGAAATTAAAGCTCCCGAAATAAAGGAAGAAATTAAGTTACCCGAAATAAAAGAAACAAAAAAGGAAGAGATAAAGGTCAATACGTCATCAGCTTCCAAGCTCCCCACTTCTTCGGCTGAAGGCTCTGAAGTTACAGCGGAAAGAAGGACGGAAAAAACCGTATCAATTCCCGACGTTCCCTATGAAGAAATGACGGTCGAACAGCTTCAGCAGGTAATTTTAGGAAAGCTTGCCGCCAACGGCCCCGTAACAGAGCAGATGAAAAAGGACGTTTATGAAAACGTTTACCATAACTCTCTTTGCACCTGGGCAAGAAGCTTCAGATAATCAGCATCTGACACCTTTCAGGCCTTACTGCATAACATATTAAAGACGGTAATTGATTTTATTGCAAAAATTTAATATTTTCTATTGCACAAGAGCCTTTTTAGGAGTAGAATGTTTTTTATACGATTATCACTGTTTCAGGAGAAAAATTTATGATATATCAGAATATTTTAGATGCCATAGGACACACACCCATAGTTGAGCTTAATCATATAGTTCCGGAAAATGCGGCACGTGTGCTTGTAAAATACGAAGGACTTAACGTTGGCGGTTCAATCAAAACGAGAGTTGCCTACAATATGATAAAGGATGCCGAAGCAAGAGGCAAAATCACAAAGGACAGCATCATTGTTGAGCCAACCTCAGGCAATCAGGGAATCGGTCTTGCACTTGTTGGCGCAGTGCTTGGCTACAAGGTAAGAATTATTATGCCTGACTCTGTCAGCATTGAAAGAAAAAAAATTATGAAGCATTACGGTGCTGACGTAGTTCTTATTCACGACGAAGGAAATATAGGAGATGCAATTGCAAAATGCCTTGAAACTGCCTTGCAGATGGAAAAGGACGATCCCAACGTCTTTGTTCCCCAGCAGTTCGAGAACCCTGCAAACCCCATGATTCACCGTCATCAGACAGGTCTTGAAATTCTTGAACAGGTAGGCGGTCCTATTGACGGCTTCTGCTCAGGCATCGGCACGGGCGGTACGATCACAGGAATAGGCGAAACCCTTAAAGCACTCAATCCCGATATGACAATCTGGGCAGTTGAGCCCGAAAATGCCGCAATTCTTGCAGGCGGCACCGTAAGCGCTCACATTCAGATGGGTATCGGTGACGGACTTATCCCTGAAATTCTCAATACCTCTATATACGAGGATATTTACATAGTTTCCGACGAGGAAGCACTTAAAACTGCAAGAGATTTAGCCACAAAGGAAGGTCTTATGTGCGGAATTTCATCAGGCACAAACGTTGCGGCGGCAATTAAGCTTGCGGAGAAATTAGGTAAGGGAAAAACGGTTGTTACAATTCTTCCCGACACGGCAGAAAGATATTTCTCCACTCCCCTTTTTGATGAATAAAAAAAATGAAAGCAGATGAGAACAAAACTCATCTGCTTTTTCATTAAATTTCTGCTTCAAAGAAGCCTATATTTTCTCTTCCTCTTAATATATCTGCGGTGTTTCGGGCGTTGAAATATATTCTTAATTTTCCGTCATAGTAAGTCATATTACTTGCATAGACAAACTGAGCCATCCAGTTATATTTTATATCGGGGACAATAAGCGGTTTTATAAATTCGAAGCTTATTCCGTCAGAGGATTTAAGAAGCATAATTGCGGAATGGCTTTTTCCGTTTTCTTCAAAAATTCCGTTCTGAAGACCTATATAACAGTCACTGAGCTTATATACCTTTATACAGCCTGAGCACAGGTTTATATATTTACTGCTTTTATCGGGAGAAATTATGGGCTTATCAGAAGAAACATAATCACCGTCAGGCTTTTTGCTTTCGGCATAACTTATATATCTCGGCTCACAAAAGCCGCAATCATTTATAAAGGTCTGACCGCAGGAATAATAAAGACGGAATTTATCCTCTTCTTTTATAAGAAAGGGATTTGATATGGCAATTCCCTTTTCATCGCTTTCATAGCTTTTTGTATGTCTGATTACAGCATAAGGGGTGCTCCAATCGGAAAGATTACGTGACGTTACCCCGTAGATCTCTGAATGCCATTTAACCCCTATCATACTTAAAGCATTCAGTATAACAGGTCTTGTTCTCTCATAAAACAGATAATATTTTCCATCGATTAATTTAATATCGGGGCGCATGGCACGGGAAACTATTTTCTGTTTTTTAGTAAAGCTTATTCCGTCAGGAGAAACGTAATGATATACTCCGAAAAAGGTATGACAGAATAAGTGCCACATATTATCATTTGCTTTATCAGGCGTAAGAATTGAAGGATCGGCAACAACAAAGCTGTTAAGAGGATGCTTCAATACGGGATTTTGCTTATATGGCATAAATTCAGCATTATTTATCTGATTGAAGGTTAGATTATTCATAAAAACGCTCCGTAAAATAAATAGAAAAAAAACGGCAACCGACAAAAATCAGCTACCGAAAATTTATCAGAAATTAACCTTATAATGACGGACAAACACACCGATAAGCTTATTATAGTCAAGCACGTGCATAACTGCGCCGTCTTCTGTTTCAATAAAGGTCATCCCCTCGGCTTCAACGTTATCTCCGCCCACGTTTCTTTCAAAAGCAAGTGTAACCTCACCTGTATTAACGTCAACCTTGAGAATGTTCTTTACAGTGCCGTTATTTTTGATATCGTTTGAAAGATAGAGGCTTCCGTTATAGAATTCACCGCCCTGAATTCTGTCAATGATACCAAGACCGGTAAGCTTAATTTCTTTAACAAGAGCCATTGAATTGTTTACGTCATAGCAATAAACTGTTTCGGCATCACTCCATTTTGAAGCATAGAGATAGCCTGTTTCCTGATCTACCGCACACCACGGAACACCGTCATCATAAATTTCAATGGGAAGGTCATACACCTCGCCCGTACATTCGAGAGTTTCACAGTCGAAGACTACGATACAGGGATATCCTTCATCGGGGCCTTCAACGGAGCCGTAAATCTTGCCGTTATAATAGCTTATGCCGCCGATATGGTCATTCTTTCTGTCCTTGCAGATGTCGGGAAGAGGATTTATCTTTGTGCAGACAAGCTCCATATCCTCTACTGTGAATTTAGCAAGTACGGTAAAGCCTATTCCTGCAAGTGCACCGCTTGTGTAATAGTATTCTCCGTCAGTGGTGATACCCTGTCCCATCATAAGAGCCTGTTCCATAACGAAGGTATCCGTTGAAATAAGCTCAGCACTGTCTGTGCTCTGTCCTGCAGGACTTGTGAGAAGTGTGAGAATAAGAATAGGCAACATTATTATATATCTGAGCTTGAGTAAAATCGTCATTTTTCTTTCTCCTTTTCATTATTATTCTCAATATAACATAAAAAATCTCATTTTACAATACTTACAGCCCTTCTAATATTTCTTTCATAACAGGCTCAATTGCATCTGCCATACGGTGAAAGCCTAAGTCATTGGGGTGTGTAGTGTCCGTTGTACAGAATTCTCTTTCAACAGTACCGAACAAATCCTTTCCGTCAATAAAATATACGTTATCATCTCCTGAATTGAGAGCATTCAGATACGTGCTTTTTATTATCCTTCTTCTTTCATCGGCTTCAGGCATATAGTCATAATTGGGTGTGCTCATAAAAACAACGGGAAGATAAGGCTTTCTTTCACGGATAACGTTAAAAAACCTCTCGTGTGTCTTTAAGAGATATTCTGCGGAAAAAGCATTGTGGTCATAATCATAGACAAGCACGGAAGGATCAAGAGAACAGATGTATTCTGCAATTTCCGTCTGTCCGAGGCAACTGCCCGAAAGACCGAAATTATAGTATTCAAAATCGAGCCGCCGTGATAAAAGTGCCGTATAAGCATTCGTAACAAGAGAAGCGTGACCGCCTTCAGTAATTGAAGAGCCGAAGAAAATCACAGGCTTACTGTAGGTATAATCCTCTGCAGGTGAAATTTCAGCACCGTCATCAAGAGTGATTATAATATCCTCAACTATCTCATTTCTCGGAAAAAATATCATAATTTCCTCTGCCTTATTTTCTTTTCGGAAGGAAATATCACCTGTCATATCGTCAAAGCCGGGAACGGCAAGACCTCTGAATACGGGATTTTTTCTGTTTCCTGAATAAACGGCAGCAGAAGAACAGGAAAAGCGTGACATTCCCACGTCGTGAGCGAGAGTTTTTAGCTTCATTTCTATTTTTACGTTTTCTGAATTTGTAACGAATGCGGCTCTTGCTCCCGTGGTTCTCGTTGCTATATGGTCGATATCGGTGCTCCCGAACTGTAAATGAAATTCCGTAAGCTTTTTTCTGAGCTGTTCGGGGAATTTTTCAAGCCTTTTATTTTCATCAAAACCGGCAATACCGAACACTTTTATTTCTTTATCAAAAATACTGTATTGCATTTAACTCACCCTGATACAGTTTATCACACAATCAGAACGTATTCTATTGTTATTTTTACTAAGTAAAACGGATACATTTTGATATATTTTCCAAAGTTTATTATATTTCTTTTTTACTGTCGCATTTATAATGTTACTGTGATAGAATTATTCTGTATTTTTATCTATGGAGGTAAAAACTGTTATGAGTAAAGAATATGACGTAATAGTAATCGGCGCCGGCAACGGCGGTCTTGCCGCTGCAGTGGATTGTGCAAAAGCAGGTCTTTCAACCCTTCTTCTTGAAAGACATAATATTCCCGGCGGTTCAGCTTCTTCCTTTGTAAGAGGCAGATTTGAATTTGAGCCTTCACTTCACGAGCTTGCAGGTGTCGGCACACCGGAAGAACCCGGTTCAATAGAAGAAATGTTCAACCGTTGGGGTGCTCCGGTTGATTGGAAAAAGCATAACTCCACCTTCAGACTTATCGTTCCTGCAAAAGAAGGCGATAAGGATGCATTCGTAAATGAAGACGGTATTTCAGTTACGGTTGATGCAAGAATGCCCGTAGGCTTTGAGAATTTTGCAAGAAAACTTGACGATCTGGTTCCCGGCTCTTATGACAGCTGTATGGCGGCATTCGACCTTTCAACACGTATGTTCAAGGCATTTGAATGTCTTGATGATATGTCAAAAATTCCTGACAGCATCAAGGACCTTCCCGATATTATGAGAATGGCTTCATATACACTTGAAGAGGGACTTAATGCACTGGGAATGCCCAAGAAGGCACAGGATATCTTTAATACCTATTGGTGTTATATGGGCGTACCTGCATCAAAATTCGACTTCTTATACTATATGTGTGTGCTTCACAGCTATGTTCAGCACGGCACAGGTATCCCCACTCTCAGAAGCCACGAAATGAGCCTTGCAATTGATAAGGTAATAAGAGATAACGGCGGAGAAATATGGTATAATTCAGAAGCTACAAAGATTATTATGAAAAACGGTAAGCCTGCAGGCGTTGAAATCAACGGTGACAGAGTGGTTTACGGCAAGAAATTTATCTGTAACTCCTACCCTGCCGTTGTTTTCAGAGATTTATTCAAGGAAACCCAGGTTCCCAAGCAGCAGATGAAGCTTCTTAATGCAAGAAAAACAGCAGTTACTCTTACAACGGTTTATCTCGGTATGAATAAGACAAAGGAAGAGCTCGGTATTACTGACTATTCCGTATTTATTGCACCTTCATCTGACTCAGACGAGCAGTTCAATTCAACTGAAGGCTTCTTCAGCGGTTACTGTATCATTAACTGTCTTAATGAAATTATCCCCGACTGCACACCTGAAGGCACCTGTCAGCTTTTCCTTACTACAATGACACACGGCGACGTTATGAAGGACGTAAAGCCTGAGGATTATAAGAAATTCAAAACAAAAGTTGCTGAAGATATGATTGAAACCTGTGAAAAGGCATTGGGAATTTCCATTAAACCCTATATTGAAGAAATTGAAATTGCCCTTCCGCCCACGTTCAGCAGATACCTCAACACACCCTTAGGCACACCTTACGGCTATATGCTTGAAAAATGGGACAGTATGCTTCCCAGAACCGTTCAGTATATGAAGGATCAGCCCTTCGATAACTTCCTGTTCTGCGGTGCAACTCAGGAAAGAGGCGACGGCTACGGCTGTGCATACTATACAGGCGAAAAAGCCGCCGGTATTGTAATCAAAGCGTTGAAGGAGGGTAAATAAAATGGCAACTAAATTAAAAGGTCTTAAAGCAAGAAAATTCATTTCACTTCTTTCAGACAGACAAAAAGCCTTTGATGCATCAAAGGCAACACTTACAGAGGTTCCCGATAATGCAACGGCAATTGCAAAGGCTCTTCATCCTAAAAAGCAGTACGTTACCGTATCAGAAGTTATTGAAAGAGCAGACGACTGCAAGAGCTTTGTGCTTGTTCCCGATAAGACTAAGGGCACTGAAAAGCTCGCCTTCTTCGGTGCGGGTAAATACCTTACCGTTTTTGAAGAAATTAACGGAATGAAAATAACAAGAGCATATTCAATTTCTTCAAGCCCCCGTGATGCCCTTAACGGAAAGTATATGCTTACCGTTAAGCGTGTTGACGGCGGACTTATGTCAAATTATATTCTTGATACATGGAAGGAAGGCACAGCTGTTACTCTTTCCGCCCCTGAAGGAAACTTTGAATATCAGCCTTTAAGAGATGCAAAGAATGTAATCTGTCTTGCAGGCGGCAGCGGAATTACCCCCTTCGTTTCTATGGCTAATGCAATTCTTGACGGTGACGAGGACTTCAATCTCACACTTCTTTACGGCAGCCGTAACAAAGACAGTATTCTTTTCTATGATGAGCTTAATGAAATTACCAAGAAAACCGACAAGGTAAAGGTAATAAACGTACTCAGCGACAAGGATGCCGACATATCGGGCGATGGCTTTGAAGGCGGATTTATCACAGCTGAGCTTATAAAGAAATATGCCCCCGAAAATGAAGCATATTCAGTATTCATCTGCGGTCCTCAGGCTATGTATCAGTTCCTTGAGGAAGAGCTTAAAAAACTGGAACTGCCTAAAAAATATGTCCGTCACGAGATGTTCGGTGAATGTCATAATCCCAAAGCTCTTGCCGGTTATCCCTCAGATATTCCCGAAACCGTTTCAATAACAGTTACAATTCAGGATAAAACAACAACCGTTACAGGCTCAACTGACGATACCGTATTACAGATACTTGAAAAGAACGGAATTTCAGCTCCTGCACGCTGCAGAAGCGGTGAATGCGGCTTCTGTCATTCTCACCTTATTTCAGGTGAGGTTTACGTTCCCGCAAATATGGAATTCAGAAGACTTGCAGACTTCAAGTTCGGTTGTATTCACCCCTGCTGCTCCTTCCCCCTTACCGACCTTGTGATCAATGTTCCCGCATCAAAATAAAATTTTTCTCACAAAAAAAGGATTGGCTCAAAAAAAGAGTCAATCCTTTAGTTTTACTTTATAAGGGGAATTTCCGTCATACGAAGCTTTGCTGAGGCGTAAGGATAAAGAAGAATTTCTCTTTCTTCGGAAACAGGCTCACGGCTTTCGGGGATTTTGGCACAAACCGTATCATAGCCGTCTTCATAGCCCCAGTTTATTTCCTTCACCCTTGCTTTTATTCTAACGGAGGGATCTGATGACGAGAAGGGAATTTCGGGCACTTCCCCTCTTATTACTTCAAGCTCATCTGAAGAATAAGCATAATTCCATTCTGATTTTCCGTAAAGCTCATAATCACAGTACGGGAATTTCCTCAGAACCCCGTCACGCTCATATTCATTCATCTTATATTCCGTTTTAATCGGAATTGAGAATATGAGCGAACCGCATTTTACCGTTTTAAGGTCATAAGGTCTGTCTATCATAAAGGCATCAGTATCAAATGTGATCTTAACCTCTTTATTTGTGCCTGAAGAAGCGGTAATTTCAAGTTTATTTTCTGCTTCTTCTCCGTTTAATTTAATATTCTTTGCAAAATCGGGAAGCTCAAGCTCAAGAATAATATCCTTTTTCGTATCAATTTTATAAGTAAGCTCATTTACAAAGGGATAATCAGTTTCAAGGCTTATTGTAAAATCATCGGTAGTAAGCACTGATGGAACAGTTACGGCACTGAGAATTCTGTTTTCATTATACATAAATGTAGCTATTGCAAGCTTAGGCCAAGCCTGATTGAAATTAGCCGTACAACAGCCGAAATTGGGCTCAAGACCGAAAAGATGCGCTTCACTTCCGTTGGTTCTGAAAAGAGATTTTCCGGGGAATTTTATGCAGTTTATCTGATTTGACATCTGGTCATACTGATGTGTCCACATATCATCGCTTATGGTTGCGGGTAATGCATTGAAGGCAAGAAGCTCAAGCCTCTCCTTCCATTTTTTATCCCCTGTATAAGCATAAATAAGTTCATAGGAATACATCTGCTCGGCAACTGCACAAAGCTCTGTTCCGTGAACGGCAGAAAGTCCGGAAAGACATTCGTCACCTGTAAAAAGTCCTACGGGCGTTCCGTTACATTCAGCAAGAATTGAGTGAAGTCTTTCTGCCTTATCGGTATATTCATCGCCCGTAACAGCATTCACAACTGCTTCCTCTTTAAGCATCATTCCCATATTTACAATATGAGTTTCAAAGGTCCACTTATTGAGCGGAACCTCCCAGTTCTTTGTGAAATTCTCATAATTTATGCCTTGCTCTTTAAGAATTTCACCAAGCTCAATAAGCCATTTTTCCCCGTTTCTTTCATAAAGAAAACGTATTGCAATAAAGGCTTCAAACCAACGTGCCTTGCCCCATTCAAAAAGATGAATTTTACCGTTTTTAAGCAGTTCATAGTAGTTTTTCATGGCATCATAAAGCACCGGAGGAATTCTTTCATCGCCTGAGCACTCATAATAAACCACAAGCACCTTGGATATCAACTGTACTGCCCACGTGTCATAAGAAGGAATTTCTTCTTCACTGCACGGACATATCCAGCCGTCAGGACGTCGGAAAGAAATAATTACATCTATATATTTCTTTGCTCTTGATATCATATCTTCATTCTGAAGAAGGTATGCAAGAGGAATAAAGCCGTCAAGCCAATAAGGAACCCGTTCCCAGCCGTCTGCAGTACCGCCTATCCACTTACTGTCCCTTACGTCACGCCAGACCTTATCAAGATTACCGCTTAAAGAACGTGCCTGAATTTCAAGCTGTCTTTTAAGCCACCCCTGAGGCTTTATCTCCTTTGATGTATATAAATTCCATTTACCGTTCATAAAATTCACTCCGTTTACCAGAACTTTTCTTTATCATACTATCACAGACAAAAGTTGTCAATCAATACAACAAATAAAAAAAAGAAGGCATCTCCTGAAAAAAGATGCCTTCTATAAATTCAATTAATAAGGATAGTTGCCGCCGAAGAATTCCTTGAAATATTCATTGAAGAAATCTTCGTAGTAATTTCCGCTGTTTCCGCCACTGCCCTGAGAGTCATCGGGGAAAAGATATCCCTGAGTTGTTTCCTCTTCCGTTATGAAGCTTTCACCCTTGTCTTCAACAAGCTTTACGGTTACTTCAAATTCATCGAAGGTGTAGTCTTCATAAATTCTTATAATTTCAAGAGTAAGCTCATCGCCTACATTTGACTCTTCGATTACTTCAGAAAGATAAGATGCTTCGTCAAGACCTTTTCCGTTTACGGAAACAATCATATCCCCCTTCTTTACGTCAGTTCCTGCAAAAGCACTGTCAGAAGAAATTTCATAAATAACAATTGAACCTGCAGGTAAGCCCTTAATGGCAACAAACATACCGTATGAGCTGTATTCGGAAGCGGCTACATAAGTGATACCAAGTTTAGGCCTGTTGGAAACATAGCCGTTTTTCATAATTTCATTTACAACCTCAACAAAAACAGATGAGGGAACGGCAAAGCCCATACCTTCATATTCGTCAGCAACGATTTTCATAGAATTTATGCCGATAACCTGACCGAAGGCATTCACTAATGCACCGCCTGAGTTACCGGGATTTATTGCCGCAGTGTGCTGAATACATTCTGTTGTATATCCCGTTTCGGAAGAGTTGACAGGTCTGTCAAGAGCAGAAACAATACCGTTTGTGAAGGAATTTGCAAATTCCACACCGCCGGGGTTACCTATAGCATAAACTGCATCGCCTACGGAAATCTTTGATGAATCGCCTATTTCAGCAAGTGTAAGTCCGCTTGCCTCTATACGAAGAACACCGATATCCGTTCTTGCATCATAGCCTACAACCGTGGCATCATACTTCTTTCCGTCGTGCATCTGAACGATTATCACCCCTGAGCTTCCGTTTATTACGTGAGCGCAGGTTACAACGTAGGTAAATTTTGCGTCATCAGACTGCTGGAAAAGAACGCCCGTACCTTCAGAAGCAAGAGTCTTTGAATTATTATAAACAAGAATACCTACAGATGATGCACGTACCTTATTATATATTGCTTTAGGTATTAATTCACCTGACGTACTGCCGGTATTGCTTGTTTCGGAAGAGGGACTTGTTTCGAGCTCAGCTGTGTTTTCAGAAGCACTCACATCAGTTGTGTTTTCAGGAACTGAAACGGTTTTATTATTACCTGCAACAACTGCAATAAGAGCAAAAAGAAGAAATACGCAAAGAGCAGCTGCAACAGTTGCAAAAATCTTTGTTCCCTTGCCGGAATTTTTCTTTCCAGTATTCTTATTGTTATCCGAATATGCATAACCTGAGTTAGTTACGTTATTCTGATAATACCCTCTGTTATCACCGTAATTGCCGTAATTACTCTGATTACCCTGATTATTCTGATTACCGTAGGGGTAAGAATTCGTGCGGTAAGGATAAGTGCCGCTATTATTCACACCCTGATAATTCTTAGGCGGTTCATTTTCAGGAGAAGTTCTTCTTTCATAGGGATATGTGCCCGATGCGGAATAAGGATTTTTATTTACATTATCCGCATTTTCCTGTGACGAAAAATCTGTTGCGACTGAAGAAAAATTGCTTTCTTTGTTTTCAGTCGGTATGCCGTGATATGTTCCGTCTGAATTGAAAACCACTTCTGCTGAAGCAGGCTCCTCTTTTTGTTGGATATCTTCAGACTTTACCTCTTCTTTTTCAGGTGCAGGTTCTGAAGGTGTACCGAAATTGCTGTTATCAAAATCATTCATAAACAAGGTGTCCTTTCTTTGTTCTGAAAACATATTAAAAGTCTAAGTTTAAATAATCATTAAAATTCTACTGCAACGGTAAATTTATGGTAAATTCCGTATATTCATCAGGTTCACTGCTTACGCTTATTGTGCCCGAATGAAGCTCTACAATACTTTTTACAATATATAAGCCCATTCCGAAGCTTTTTGCATCAAGTCCTCTTGATTTATCAACCTTATAAAATCTGTCGAAAATAAGACCTATTTCTTCCTGAGAAATACCTTTTCCCGTATTTTTTACGGAAAATACTGCTTCTTTTTTTTCTTCGGCAAGAGCTACCGTAATCGTGCCGCCCTCGGGAGTAAATTTCACGGCGTTATCAATAAGATTATATATTATCTGATTAATTAAAGTTTCATCAGCTGAAACTACGATATTTTCAATTTTGTCAAGTCCTATTATTTCTATGCGCTTTTCTTCTATATATTTCTCAAACCCTAAAAATGTCTTAAAGAAAATTTTACCAAGAGAAAAAGTGGAAAGATTAAGAGTAAGCTTTCCTGCCTCTATCTTTGACATATTGAGCATCGCAACAACAAGCCTTGAAAGCCTTTTGACTTCATCTGAAACAATAAGAAGATATTTGTCGTAATCCTCCTTGGAAATCGTTCCGTCAAGCATTCCGTCAATAAATCCGCTGATGATAGTCATAGGAGTTTTCAGCTCATGGGAAACATTGGCTACAAAGCTGCTTCGTGACTCCTCAAGGACTGCAAGATTGTCAGCCATAATATTAACCGAGTCAACAAGCTGTCCAAGCTCTTTATATACTTCCGATGTATTAATTCTCATGGAGAAATCTCCGCTGGCATAAAGCTTTGTGGCGGCAGTTACCTTCTTCAACGGTCTTACCATTCTGAAAGCAATAACCGATGAAAGTATGAAAGATAAAAATACAGCAACAATACTTGCAAAAATCAGAATTCTTAAAAATTCAGTGGTATATGGCAACAAAGCGACACTTTCTGCCTGACAGGCTATAACATAATAAGTCTGCTCTCCCACAACAGCCTTAATCCCCGAAAGAAGATAATCTTCATCTCCGAAGCCCGCAAGCTGTCCTTCATAGCGAAAGCTGTCACCGGCTACATCTATCCCGCTTATTATCTTTTCTGAAAAATTAATAAAAGAATGAAGAGAACACGGATAATTATCCGCCTCCATATTCAAGTTGCTTTCATTCATATCATAACATATAAGAATACTGCCTTCATTATCTGTTACAAATATTTCGGAGCTTGATGACATTGCAACGGAATTTATAATATTATGAATCATCTGGGTTTCTTCCTGAGCATAACCAATGGCAACAGAAGTATTATCCTCAGCTAACAAATAAACGCTCTGAGCAACACTCAGAGCGTCATCATGCAACGCCGTGAGCCTGTCATTTATCCAGAAATTCAGAAAGAAAAACAATACAGAAAAACTTGCAAAGGTAAGACATACAAGCACAGAAACAGATGTCTGTATAAAGTACCATTTGAACATACTGCCTGAACGGCGTTTTCTTGAACCTGACATAACAAAAGCTCACTTATATTCTTTATCTTGTTTCAAATTTATAACCTACACTCCACACCGTTTTGAGTTCCCACTTATCAGAAACACCTTCCAGCTTTTCACGGAGTCTTTTAATATGAACATCAACCGTTCTTGAATCACCGTAATAATCAAACCCCCAGACCTCGTCAAGAAGCTGATCTCGGGTAAATACTCTGTTAGGATTACTTGCAAGATGGAAAAGAAGCTCAAGCTCCTTAGGCGGAGCATCAACATGAACACCCTTTACCTTCATCTCATAATTTGTAATGCTGATTGAAAGATTGTCAAAGCTGACTTCCTTGGGAACATCTGTTACGGGAGCAGATGTTCTTCTGAGAACAGCCTTAATTCGTGCAACAACCTCTTTTGTTTCAAAGGGCTTTACAATATAGTCATCTGCACCCAGTTCAAGACCGAGAATTTTATCAAAGGTTTCACCCTTTGCCGAAAGCATTATAATGGGTACATCACTGCTTTGTCTGATTTTTCTGCAAACCTGCCAGCCGTCAAGTTTAGGAAGCATTATATCAAGCAAAATAAGTGACGGTTTTACAGTTTCTGCACTTTCAACGGCAGCAATACCATCATTAACAATAATCGGAACATATCCTTCTTTTGTAAGATAGAGTCGCAAAAGCTCACAGATATTGGCATCATCGTCAACAATCAAAATCTTTTCGTTCATCTTTTTCCCTCCCAAAATTCCGTCCGGTCAAGCCGATACGGACAATTTGCAGAACATAATCAGAATGTTATAAGGCTTTCATCCATATTCACAATCGTGTCGGCAAAATCAATTCCGTCAATACCGGTAATTTCCGTATCAAAAAGAGCTCCGAGTTCATCAAGAATTGAAATGAAAAATTCATCGTTTTCTACCTCTTTGCTACCTTCAACAGTATTAGGCTCTTCTCCCGCCGACTCATCAAAGGTAGGTGCCATTACGGCAACAATCCCCGAAAGACCTGTGGGTAAAGTAAGATAAGAGCTGTTGATTACTGTTGACAAAGACGAATTAAGTCCGAGTGAAGCCATGATTCCCGCAACAAGAGAATCAGAGCTTGTATATGTTGGTGATTCATTTTCGGTTACAGGCTCATCTCCTGCAACATTTTCATAAGTTCCCTGAGTAATATTTACGGTATATGTGCACTTTCTGTTTTTTCCGTTTTCACTGACATTTACAACAATAGTGAGAGTCTGTTCCTGTTTATCGGGATCAATTGACACTTCGTTATAGTAATTATTCCTTACTGCAATTCCGTTTACAAGAACAACTAACTGTGCATTTTCGTTACCTGTACTGTAGGCAGTAGGATATACCCATATACTGCGGCATCTTTTTTCAAGCTGAGCATTATAAGTATATATGTCAGCATAGAAATCTTCATCGGAAACATCAAATATACCTGTATTCTCTGCTACGAGAGCAAATGCTTCCTCGTAGGTAGCATTATCCTCTCTTACGGAAAGTCCGCTTTTGCGGCCAATGAGCTGTAAAATATAAAAAGCTGTATTATTGTTTTTGACTGCCGTATCAAGCTTTTTACTGTCAACGGAAACATCGTATTTTGTACCGAGAAGAGTTGCCATATACTTCAGTTTAAGCTGCTCAAAAGTAAGTGAGCTGTCAACGGAAATTCCCTGTCCTTCAACAGTCATAACCGCAATAAGACGGTAAACCTCATCTTCAGGCATATCCTTTGTAATCTCATATCCGTTTGTCCACAAGGTAAGCTTTGAGGCGGCAAGAATATATTCGTCAAGAGTGAGAATACTGTCTGTAGGTATCCATTCTCTGAGAGTGTCCATATTCATTCCTGTCATTGTGGAAAGGAAGGAAACCACAGCCTCTTCAAGAGATGCGGAATTAAGCTCAGAAATACCTGAAAATGAACCTGTCATACTTGCAAGATATAAAGCCCTTGCCATAATCTGCTGGTCGGAGCTTACTTCAGAAGGATACTTAATTCCGAAGGCTTCAAGATATGACTGAACCTCACTGTCATCAATATCCGTTGAAAGACTGCCTGAGCCTAAGCTCAATGCCTCCAGAAAATAGACATATCCTGCCTTGGCAGAGCCGGGATCAAGATCATAGAACTTGACGAAGTAATTCACTTCTTCTTCAAAGCTTGCGGGAGTTTCTGTATAGGGATAATCGGTCACGGGAATAAGCTTCACTCTCTGAGATAAGCCCTCCACCGTTGTCATATCTTCTTTTATTACGAGGTCGGTAAGCCATGCCGTGTCAGCCTTATCATAGTCATACTGTGTTTCAAAAGGCAAAACAGCCGCTGAAGCAATAATTTCAGCAGATAAAACAGCAATACAGATTAATACACTTAACAATCTTTTCAGAATTCTTTTTTCGGACACAGGCTCACCTCCTTAAAATATCACAGATATATAAAATTTTATAATAAAAAAGAAATAAAGTCAAGTATTACGCATTAAAATATATGATTTGTTAATATTTACAGCTTGAATTCATATACCGTTTCGGAAACATATTTTTCTCCTGCATCGAAAAGACAGGAGGGAAAATCAGAATGATGAGGGGTATCGGGATAATGCTGAGTTTCAAGGCAAAATCCGCT
Source organism: Acutalibacteraceae bacterium (assembly GCA_045591285.1). Classification (GTDB taxonomy): domain Bacteria; phylum Bacillota; class Clostridia; order Oscillospirales; family Acutalibacteraceae; genus RUG806. The sequence continues at coordinate 49,812 of JAZNSP010000032.1, read as the reverse complement.
TCTCTTCTCCATAGGAATTCCGTTTTTACCCTTAATTCCTTTAAGGAAGTTGCCCGCATAAAACTGAACACCGGGCAAGGTTGTATAAACATTCATTTTAATACCTGATTTGTCACCAACTGCACAAGCAATTTTTCTGAGCGTTCCGTCATAGCCTGTCAGACAGAAATTATGGTCATATCCGCCTGTAAATTTCAGCTGCTCGTTATCGGCATCAATATCCTTTCCGATAATTCTGGGAGAGGTGAAATCAAAGGGAGTTCCTTCAACGGAAATATTTCTGCCGGTAGGAATACTGTTTTCATCGACCTCAGTAATTCTGTCAGCGGCAATACTAAGCTTATGAGAGAGAATATCCCCTTCTGAATAACCGTTAAGATTAAAATAAGCGTGATTTGTAAAATTCATATATGATTTTTTGTCGCATACAACCTCATACTTTATATGAAGAGAATTATCATCTTTGAGGCTGTAAATAACCTTAATTTTTTTCTCACCGGGAAAACCGTGACTTAAATCAGCGGCAACATAAGAAAATTCAACGCTGTCGGAATCAGTTACAATAGCATTCCACAAGGAAAGACCTAATTCACCGCCTGAGTGAAGGCAGGTAATTCCCTTTTCATTTGCGGTAAGAGGATATGTAACACCGTCAATTTCAATTGATGCTCCGCCCAGACGGTTGCAAACGGGACCAACAATTACTCCCTGATAATCGGAAAGCTCAAGATAATCATCTACGGTATCAAAGCCGAGAAGAACATCTCTTAACTCCCCGTTCTTATCCTCTGCATAAAAGGTGCACAGAGTCGCCCCGAGAGTAAGCACATGAGCACTTACCTCGTTAGAATTGGTTAAAATGTATTTATATACCTCTCTGCCGTCAGGCATTTCACCGAAAAGCACACGTTCAACTGACATAAATATCAATCCTTTCAGAATTTAAGTTTTCTTTCAAAATTAAATTTTAATATAGAGGCAGAAAAAAGTCAAGGGAATTAAATCCCAATGAAATCATCACTGTAAAATTATACATATTTCTGCATAATTTTACATAATCGCCGAATTTTTTATTTTTTTATCCGCAACAGACCAACCTTTTTGTTACACAAATCCCTTGACTATAAAAATAATATGGGATATACTTTATTTTATAATAATTAAGGTGGATAAGTATGAGTTTTATTGAGCTTGAATCAGTATATAAGAAATACAGCATGGGAGAAGTTACCATAAATGCCCTTGACGGAGTTTCATTTTCCGTTGAAAAGGGTGAATTCTGTATGGTAGTAGGTCCCAGCGGTGCAGGTAAAACCACCGTTCTTAATATTCTCGGCGGAATTGACGACTGTAATGACGGCAAGGTAAGAGTCGGCGGAGAGCTTATCACCCATTTCAACGCAAGAAGACTTGCCTTGTACCGCCGTCACGACGTTGGCTTCGTTTTTCAGTTTTACAATCTCGTTCCCAATCTTACCGCCCTTGAAAATGTTGAACTTGCTTCCCAGATAAGCAATAAAGCTCTCAATCCTGCAAGAGTTCTCGAAAGAGTAGGTCTTGGTGACAGAATGCACAACTTCCCTTCACAGCTTTCAGGCGGTGAACAGCAAAGAGTTTCTATTGCAAGAGCACTTGCAAAAAATCCCAAGCTCCTGCTTTGCGACGAGCCTACGGGTGCACTTGACTACAATACGGGCAAACAGATACTTCAGCTTCTTCAGGATACCTGCCGCGAAACAGGTATGACAGTTGTCACAATTACCCACAACACAGCACTTACACCTATGGCTGACAGGGTAATTACAATGAGAAACGGAAAGGTTCACCGTATAGCAATTAACGATAATCCTCTGCCTGTTGACAGAATAGAATGGTAAGGAGGCAATTTTTTGTCTAAAGCACTGTTAAAGGATACTCTGCGTACTATAAGAAATAATTTCAGCAGATTTGTTTCTATAATGCTTATTGTTGCGCTGGGTACTGCATTTTTTGTCGGAATAAAAGCAACGGCTCCCGATATGTTCCGCACAGCAGAAGAATATTTCACGGATTATAACCTGTTTGATATCCGAATTCAATCCCTCGCCGGTTTAACTGACGGGGATGTTAATGCTGTCAAAAAAATCGAGGGAGTTCAGTATTGTGTCGGACAGAAATTAACAGATGCGCTTGTAAGAGTAAACGGAGAAATTGAGTCAGATATAGACGGAACACAGATAAGTGCACGTGCTTTCAGCATTTCACCTGAGCATATAGCAGCCTTCCTTTCAGGTGCAAATGACGGTAATTTTATGAACAGACCTCAGCTTATTGAAGGAAAATATCCTTCATCTGTCAACGAATGTCTTGTAGATGCAAGCCAGCTTTCAACCCCTGAAAGTTTCAGACTGGGAAGTACAATTACCCTTGAATCCGAAAGCGGTACAATGCCCTCCTCTCTTAACACCGATACTTTTACAGTTGTCGGAATTATCCGTTCCCCTTATTATCTTTCATTTGAAAGAGGCAACACAACACTGGGAAGCGGTAAAATCAGTACATTTATCATAATTCCCGAAGAGGCATTCACTTCCGATTACTATTCGGAAATTTATGTAAACGTTCAGGGTGCTGACACATTCGAGCCCTATTCCGATGAGTATTTTGACTACCTTGCCCCCATAATGCAAAATATCGAAGCACTTTCAGGCAATCAGGTTAAAATCAGAGCAGCAAACCTCAGACCTCAGCTTGAAAAAGAAATTGCAGAAGGCGAAAAAGTTATTCAGAACAGCTCCTTAGAGGTTTCAGAAAAGCTGAAGGAGCTTGATGAAAATATAGCTCTGCTTGAAGATCTTGTTGAAAACGGTGATTTGAGAATAAAAGAAGCACAGGAAGAATTTGACACAAAATTCGCCGAAGCTGAAGACGTACTCAGCAATAATACTGCAGAGTATTATGCCGCAATTGAAGCATATTCCACTCAGGAACAGCTTTATAAAACAAATCTTGCGGCATATAATCAGGAGGAATACAAACACTCTCAGGCAAAAGATTTATACGATAACTCATATATACAGTATCAGAACGGTCTTACTGCAGTTGAAAGCGCCCAACAGACAATAGACACCACACAAAGTCTTATAAGTGCGGCAGAGTCAACAATTGTAAAAATCGGTGATGCTCAGGCTGGTGCATATTCACAGGAGCAAATTCAGGCTGTTATTAATATGATGCAGCTGACTTATCCCGAGCTTTATAATGCCGTAAAAGCACTTACAACTCAAGGCCTTGCAACAGAAATTGCAGCTTCTCTTGAGCCTTATCTTGATACACAGAAGGCAAACCTTGCAAAACAGCAAAAGGAGCTTGATAATAAAAAAGCGGATCTGGAGGCTCTCGGTGAAACACTGAAGAAAAAAGAAAAAGAGCTTACCAATGCAACACTTGAGCTTGCAAATGCAAAGCAACAGCTCGACGATGCGTATTCAGCTCTTCAGTCTGCAAGTTCAAAGCTTAATTCCTTCGGTCTTAATATACAAAGCGGTAATCTTCAGCTTCAGATAGAAAAGGTGCAGGCTGAGCAGCAGCTCAATGATTTTATCACACAGGTAAACAGTGCACCCATAACTCTTGCCGCTGCAAAGCAAACACGTGCCGATACCTTAGCACAGCTTGATGCGGGGATGCTCGAAGCACAGCTGAAGCTTTCCGAAGCCAAAAATCTTTATTCTAAGCTTGACAGCCTTACTTGGAGTGTCTATGACAGAAATGCCACCCCCGGCTATCAGAGCTACGGTCAGTCTGTAAAGAATATTGAGGTGCTTTCAAATATTTTCCCCATATTCTTCTTTTTTCTCTCATCAATGATATGTCTTACAACGCTTACAAGACTTATTGATGAAGACAGAGTCCTTATCGGCACATATAAGGCTCTCGGTTACTCTCCCCTTTCAATTGTTTCCAAATATGTTATTTATTCACTGACTGCCTGTATTCTGGGAACAGTTATCGGAGTCGGCGTTGCAGCATTCTTTTTCCCGTCTGCCATTAATTCTGCATACTCAATTATGTATTCACTCCCCAAACTGATATATATCTTCCCTTGGGGTTACAGTGCATTAAGCCTTGTCATTTCCATTTCCTGCACTTCTCTTGTAACGGCAATAGCTATTTATAGGGAGCTGCAGACAAATCCCGCTGTTCTTATGCGTCCAAAGGCACCAAAGGCGGGCAAAAGAATTCTTCTTGAAAGATCTAAGGTAATCTGGAGCAATCTCAACTTCACAGCAAAGGTAACTGCAAGAAATCTCTTCAGAAATAAACAAAGATTTTTGATGACACTTCTCGGAATTGCCGGTTGCACCGCACTTATTATAGCAAGTCTTGGTATGTATAATTCCATAGGTTCAATTCTCTCCAAGCAATATACAACAGAGCCCATCTCGAAATACGATTTTCAGATAGTATTCAATTCTCCGCAGACAACAAAGGATTATTCTTATGAATTCACATCTGCTTCTTCCGACGCAAGAGTTGAATCACTTATGCTTACTGCGATGAAGTCTATGATAGGCAGCAGCGAAAGAACGGATAAGACCTTTGAGGTTTATGTGCTTGTACCGCAGAAGCCTGAGCTTCTGGACGAATATATAGAGCTTCGCTCCCGCACAAAAAACGAGAGCTATGCGCTTGATGATACAGGTGCAATTATCACGGAAAAGCTTGCGGCTGAAACCAATACGGATATCGGCGACGAAATACTTTTCACTGACGGTGACGGCAACTCATACAGCGTAAAAGTAAGTGCAATAGCGGAAAATTATGTCTTCCACTATATCTATATGACAGAAAAGGTATATAAAGAAACCACAGGCACCGCACCGCAGTATCTGTATGCTGTGGGTAATCTCTCTGATTCTCTGATGTCCTCAGACAGCGAAACCCTTTCAAATGCAAAAGGTCTTCTTTCCACTGACCTTATGAAAAAAGACGGAATTACCGCTGTAGCATTCACATCTGATACAACTGAAAGCATTACACAAATAACAGATGCACTTTCCATAGTTATCGTTGTTTTCTTTGTTTCAGCATTATCACTTGCATTTATTGTTCTCTATAACCTTTCTAATATCAACATTATTGAAAGAACAAGAGAAATTGCAACACTCAAGGTTCTCGGCTTTATTGACAATGAAGTCAGCAGTTATATTTACCGTGAAAATATTATAATTTCCCTTTTCGGAATTGCAGCAGGTATTTTCCTCGGTATTGTTCTGCACAGGCTTCTGATATCATTTACTGCAATTGACGCTGTAATGTACGGACAGAATATTGCGTGGCACAGCTTCTTAATAGCAGTGCTGATAACCGTAATGATAATTATACTTGTAAATCTCATACTGCACAGAAAACTCAAAAAAGTAGAAATGGTGCTTTCGTTAAAATCTGTAGAATAAGAAAAAAATCGGATGTTCAAAAAATGAGCATCCGATTTTTTATTCGTTTTTAACTACAACGGTAATACAAAAACCATCAGAAATACGCTGAAAACAGCCGTTTTTATCGTATTCAGTCAATTTTAGGTTATCCGATATCCCCTGACCTGTACATTTAAGATACGCCTCTTTATAAGTCCATATTCTGAAGAACCGTTCCTGAACGTCTTTTTCCTGCAAGACTTCAGAGGTAAAATCTTTTCCGTTAAAAATAAATTCCTTTTCTCTCTCGGTACAGATACGCTCAACAAAAGTTTTTTTCACAGGTCTGATTTTTTCAATATCCACCCCTACCGGACAGTGTTTATTTACGGCAAGAGCAACAAAATCCTCACAGTGAGAAAAATTGAAATAAACAGCATTACCTTCTATATAAGGCTTCATATTTTCATCCTTCAGAATAACAATACTGCTTTTATCAATCCCCGTAATTTCACTCAGCACACTTCTTACAAGCATATCAGAAGCAATACACAGCTTTCTGTCATTCTCCATTTTATATTCAAGACATTTCTGCTGTCGTTCTTCAGACATATCAAAATAAGCCGCCTCGAAATCGGTGCGGCTTATTTCTTTTATGTTCTGCAAATAAATTTCTGTTCCCCGCGGAAACTCAGTCCATATACTTTTCAATAATCTTTATAGCGTCAGCAACAGTTTCAAGGCCCATAGCTTCCTTGTCGGGAATTTCAACATCAAATTCCTCTTCAATATCAACAGCAAGGTTTACAAGCTCAAGGGAATTAAGACCGAGATCCTTGCGGATATTAGTTTCAAGGGTGATGCTTGCGGGATCCATATCAACGAATTCGCAAATAATTTCTCTGATTTTGTCAAGCATTTTAACTTCCTCCAAAAATGTATTATAACAATTTATTTATTCAACTGAGCATAGTAACGGTCAATTACTTTGCTTCGAATAACCTTTCTTGTGGAGTTGATTTCAAACTCCTTGGTTGTAATATAGGTATCCTGCACTCGCTTATAAACGGTAAGGTCTTTATTTGCTGCAAGAATATCCTTTTCAACCATTTCTTTTATTTCTTCTTCACTCTTATTATCAACATCTTCAGGACTTACATAGAAGGCACCTGCAATAATCTTCTGCTTTCTTCCGCCGACTTCCTTTTCAGCCTCAAAAACAACAACATCGTGAAGATAATCAACAGCCTCCATATAGTAGCTTTCAACTTCTTCAGGGAAAACATTCTTGCCGTTATCAAGGATAATAAGATTTTTCTTTCTTCCGACTATATAAAGACGACCGAGCTCATCTGTTCTGCCGTAGTCGCCGGTCTTGAACCAACCGTCTTCAAAGGATGCCTTTGTGGCTTCCTCATCCTTATAATAGCCTCTTGTAACGTTTTCACCCTTGATCCAGATTTCACCTACACCCTTATCGTCAGGCTCGTTAATCCTGAACTTTGCCTTGGGGAAGGCGTAACCTGCACAATCGGGGAATTCACCCGCTTCAAGATTAAGAGTAACCGTGGGAGAAGACTCGGTAAGACCGTAGCCGTTATAAATAGTAAATCCGAAATCACTGAGGCACTTTATATATTCAACTCTTGTAGGTGCACCGCCGCAGGACATTGTGGGGAATTTTCCTCCGAATTTTTCTGCAATAGTCTTAAAGAAAACGTGTCTTAAATCAATGCCGTGCTTTCTGAGGAAATTACTGAGTTTAAGAAGCTTTCTGAGAATATCGGCTCTTCCTGTGCTCTCTGCAGTTCTCCAGATTGTATTATAGATAGTATCAATAACAAGAGGAACTATAGCCATAGCATCAGGCTTATAAAATCTCACATTATCCATAAAGTTTTTAAGAGAGTCATTTATAAACACGGGGCAGTTCATATAAAGTGCCGTAAGAATATTACAGCTGAGCTCATACACGTGGTTCATAGGCAGAAGAGAAATTGAGCTGTACTGAGTTTCAATTGTTTCAAGAACACCGTCTGCATTCTGAGCAAAGTTTCCGTGTGTCAGCATAACACCCTTATTTGCACCCGTTGTACCTGAAGTAAACACGATAGCCGCAAGGTCATCCTTGTTTATTTCTGTGTTTATATAGTCTGTTTCTCCTGCTTTTATAAGCTCCTTGCCATTTTCAATGAGTTCATCGAAAAAGTCAAAGTCCTCAAGCTTTTTATTTGTGCATACTGCCGCCTTACAGTTACTGTCGTGCTCAAGGTGATATTTTGCAGTTTCCTTATATGCACGGGAAAAGAATATTGCATCAACGTCAGCCTTTGTAAAGAGAGCACTGATATCTGCATCGGAAAGCTCCTTGTCAACGGGAACAGCAACACCGCCGCCGCAAACGGTAGCAAAAAATGTTACAACCCACTGATAAGAGTTTTCACTGAGAATACCGATGTGCTTTCCCTTAAAGCCCATTGAATGAAGAGCAGTTCCCAAAGCGAAAACATCTTCACGGAAGCGTCTGACCGTATATTCGGTAACCTCATCCTTTTTTTTGCCGACCATACAGACACGGTCACCGTATTTTTCCATACGCTCGATAAGCATTTTAAGAGTAAGAAGCTCACCCATCATATGCACTTCGTGGCGAAGGTCATCAATAAGCTTTTTTTCTTTGGGATCCATAATTTACACCTCTATAAATTTTTTCAATTAAGACTGTCAAGAAGCTCCCCTATTGTAATATCGGGATTTGCGATACCCATTTCAATAATCTTTGCAGTATTGTTATGTAATGCTTCAAGATTTTCAGGAGAAACAAGCTTTACTCTGTACATATAGTGAAGAGCGATACTGTTTTTCTGAGGATCGGGATAGCATATAGCATAAAGAGGACTGAAGTATCTGCCGAGATTATAAGTTTTGAAATCGAATTTGAAATCCGTAAATTCCGTAACAGGCACGGGAAGCCATGAGAACATCATTGATGCAGGGCCCTGAATTACGGAATAATTATATATTTCTCTGAGCTGGTCACGGGCAACCGTGTAGGGATAGGTAAGATGACGGTAAAGAGAGGTTCTGACCGTAAGGAACTCTTCAAGAGCCTCTGAGAAGGTCAGATTTTCTTCTATACGTGTTCTTATCTGAAGAGGCTGTGCCATACAGCCGCCTGTTTTCATATCCTTATAAGTAATTCTCTTACTGCACATAAGAAGCTGGAAGCCGAAGGGCTCTCTGCCATTGAGCCACGAAATATGTGTTCTCATAGCAAGAAGCATAAGGCTTTCGGGAGCAACTGAGCGCTCCTTGCAGAAATTAAGAATTTTATCTGAAAGCTCGGGACTGAAGTTTTTCTTTATAACCTCAGCCTTATCATAAAGAGGACTGTAGGCAGAAGGCACTTTAAGGTCGGGATTTTTCTTCTTTTTGCGTTCTTTTTCTAAAAATTCAGGACCGTGAACAGCGGCATAAACAGGCTCTCCTGCGCCTCTGAAATACTCGTCGTAGAATTTCTTATCCTTTTCAAATCTCTCTTCATTCTTGAGCTTTTCGTGCTCTTTTACAATATAATCCTCATATTTAAGAAGAGGTGCAGGCATCTCCTCACCCTTCTTCAATGCCTTATAAATTGCAAGAAGATCAAGATAGAACACAAGAATACCCATAGCATCCATAGCCATGTGACTTGCGTTGAGATATATTCCCTTATATCCGTTATATGAATTAAAGAAATAAATCCTGTAGCACTCATCCTTCATAAATCTTACGGGCTTCTGAGCATCCTTTGTAAAAAACTCGTTCTGCTCACTCTCCGTCTTGAAGGAAAGAACCTTTACGGAGTCTATTCTGTAGCTGTCAAGGAAATACTGCTGAATTTTCTTTCCTTCCTTCTTAAAACGAAGACGCATTGAGTCGTTACGCTCAATTTCAATATTCAGAGCCTTTGTAAGCACATTAAAGTCAACGTCCATATCGACCATAAAGGAAGTAGGAATCTGAACTATCTGCTTATGAAAAGTAAATTTCTGCATCAGATACATCGTATCCTGAGAAGGAATGAGATCGTAAAATTTACTCATTTACATTACCTCTTTTACACAATTTTCAATAATATGATAATAACACAATATACAGATATGTGCAAGACGCAAAAGCAGATAATTTGTGTGATAATATACATTTTCATATAATATGATGTTTATTTTCCGACATATCAAACATCGTGTCTATTATATATCACACCAATGTTAAAACTTCATTAATATTTACATAGAAGAAAAAAAATACCGGATGCCGTTTTATGACATCCGATATTTAATTATCTTTATTCAATCAGTATTCATAAGTATAAACGAGGTCCTCGTGCCACTCGCCTGTGATGAAATTTCTGCCTCTTACAACGAACTCACCGTCATAAACCTCTATCACAATACCGTCACCTGCTTCAAATTCCGTAATTTCAGTGGCTCTTGGAAGGTTTATGATATTGATATTATTCCACTTGCCGAAATTATCTGCACCAAGCTCGTTGTGATAATGTCCGTAAACGAAAAGGTCTGCACCGTATTCATTGAGAAGTCCCGCAAGTCTTTCACCGGGGCCGCCGCCATAGAAAATGGGGAAATGATTGAACACAAAGATCGGTGCATCATTTTCCTGTGCTTCCTTCAGTACGCCTTCAAGCCACATGAACTGCTCTTCGCTCATTACAAACTCCCACGTTGTAGGATCCTCAGAAACAAGAGCGATGATATAACAGCCGTTTACAACTCTGTAGAAATAACCTTTACCGAGGTCTTCACAAAAATAAAGCTTATTATTCTGAAGGTAGTTTTCAAGAAGAGCGTTATAATCGCCTTCCGTGTTGCCTAAATCGTGATTACCCGCAAGAACGTAATTCTTTTCAGCAGGCATCATAGCTCTGACACCCGTGTAGAAGAAGAAATTTTCAAGGTCCTGACCGTTCATAACGTTATCACCAGTATAAACTACGGCATCAACCTGTTCACCGGCTTTTATTCCTTCAAGAAGTTTATAAAACTCAGTATAGCTTTCGGGATTGTTGGTTTCTACGTGAATATCCGAAACAACGGCAATACTTGCTTTAAGCTCATCAGGCTTCAGAGCCTCATATTTTACACCTTCATTTGCCTTGAAAGGTGAAATCATTGTAAATAAAACCATAATTGTAGCAAAAAGCTCTTTAAGATAAGTCATTACTGTAGTAATATCCATTACTGTTTCTCCTTTCGTCAGAAAACATTGTTAAAGCATATTTTATTGATTTTTACCAATCAAGAAGTCTTTCGATAGGATTATATCCCAGTCCGAAATACTTAAACATCCAGATAACAGGTGAAAATCTGAAGAAAATCACGTCAACAACAGTTACAAGGCCTCTTAAAAACGTGGATATATCGTGAGTTTCAGCTACACTTACAGGAGCAAATTCTTCACCCTCAACATGAAGCACCATAGGCTGTGAATAGCATATACCGTTATCGCCTGAAAGATAAAATCTTACGTAAAGGTAAGGATTATCAAGAAGTTCATCATTATGAAGGTCTAAAGTTGCTTTACCGTCAACAATATTCTCTCTCTTTATAACGTTACCGTCGGAAACCCAGGTAATAATATTTGCATCCTTGCATTCTACCGTTATCGTATCATTTTCTTCGTCAACGCTGAGTCTTGTAACACCGGGGGTATTATCAAGCCAATATGACTTTGTGTCATAAACGTCCTGCTCAACGAAGCCCGGCATTTCTTCCATTCCGTTAAGCTCAACACCGTTTGAATAGTGTGAAACTGAGAAATAATGGCCTTTTTCCTGACTTTCTCTGAAGGCTTCAACAGTAAACTCAGGCATCCAAACCATAGTATAAGCATCGTTTACGGAGTTTTCATTATGAGAGTCGGCAAAGGTATTACACCAGGGCACAACGCCGTTGGGAATAGTCTTCTGAAGCACCTGATCGTAAAGAATTCTGTCACAGCGTGTATGTGCATCTGTAGCGGAATTTATTCCCATACCGAGAGATGAACCTGCATAGTCGATAAAGAGTCTTGCAAACTTTGTGGGATAATAGTCATCAACCTTCTGACCTACGTAATTTTCGGAGTCCTTATCGGTATAAACGTATTCACCTACGTGTGAAAGATAGGAAATACCGCCGTCCTCCATAACGCCCCTTGAGGGTGTTTCATAATCACCGAACACGCCTGCAAGTCCCTGACCGTAATCGGAGAAATATCCCGTAAGATGACAGTCTGCAATAGGAGTTGCCATATTGAGCTCTATTCCCTTTGGAATATCAAGCATACCGTTTTCCTTGGTTCTTGTAAGAGTATAGCCGTCCTTTGTTACGTAAGTGCGGTTTTCGTTTGTTCCGTCAAGATATGCTTCATAATCATCCTGAGGGATAGGAATAATATCAGCCATATTCGTTCTCTCTTTTTTAATAAAGCGCATAAGAGGAACAAGCTCAGGCTCGTTATTCCAACCCTGATTAATTGTGCCGTGGTCTGTAAGAGCCACAATATCATAGTTTGCAGCATAATGCATTCTTACATATTCATCAATTGTAAGATAACCGTCTGAAGCATTGGTATGGCTGTGAAGCTGGGTTTTATATTCGCCCCAGTTATCCCAGTCTATTTCTTCATAGGGGTTATCAATGATATAATTAATCTCTTTTTCATCAGCCGCTACAAGAACGGGAGCCATTGTTACAGCAGTCATAAGACACGCCATAAACACGGCAAGAAATTTTCTGCCTGCGGATAATTTCTTTTTCATAAAAAGACCTCCTTTTTGGAAAAATTATACATAATTTTCCAAACCTAATCTTAAAAAGAGTTTAACATAAAAAAAACGGCAAGTCAACAATTTATGCTTTATAAGATTTAATTCCGGGATCAAAAACAGGCATAAGCTGAAGCTTGAACTGATTAATTCTGTGAAGATAGTCAATTCTCTCCTTTTTAGCAATATCCTCAATTTCGCCTGTTCTTATATATCTGTCAAGCTCAGCATAGGTAAAGCCGAGATTGTCTTCGTCTGTTTTGCCCTGAAGTCCGTCAATGGGCACCTTATCGACAAGTTCAGAAGGAAGACCGAGAACTCTTCCTATTTCCTTTACCTCCTGAACTGTAAGAAGGCTCATAGGTGAGAAATCCCCTACAGAGTCACCGTATCTTGTAGAATAGCCTACCCAGTCCTCAGAAAGATTACAGGTATTCACAACCCTACCGTTTACACTCTGAGAAACTGCATAAACGGTAGCCATTCTTATTCTTGGGGGAAGATTGGTAATACTCTGGACAGACAAAGTAAGCTCAGGGGAAATACTGTTGTGAAGTCCGTCAATTGCATCCTTTATGTTTATTTCATAATGCTTTATTCCGAGATGTCTGACAAGTCGGTAAGCGGCATCAATATCGTGCTGAACTCCGCAGGGCATCAATACACCTATTACCCTGTCTTTTCCAAGCGCCTCAACACACAAAGCGGCGGCTACGGAGCTGTCCTTACCCCCTGAAATTCCGAGTACTGCATTACAGCCCTTTCCGTTTTTCTCAAAAAAATCTCTTATCCATAAGACACAGGCATCTTTTACCTTTACTGCATCAAACATATATTTTCCTCCGATTTACGTTTTATAAAAACATATTATCACAAGAAGCAATTGAAAGCAATTGAGCAAATAAAAAAATTTAATATTAACATTATGTTAATTGACTAATTCCTCAGTTTGTTATAAAATTGTTAAAACAAAAATTAAAATCAAAAGGAACGATATAAATTGAATTTATCAGAAATTCTCAAAAATGCAAAAACGTCTGTCAGCGAATGTAACGAATTTGCAATTAACGGAATAAAAAATATCTGCGCACTCTACGGTCCCCGCCCTTGCGGTGAAGCAAGTGAAAGGAAGGCTCAGGAGGATATGCTTGAGGAGCTTCTCTCCTTCTGCGATGAAGCAAGAAGAGAAACCTTCAAGGTAAATCCCGATGCCTTTATGTCCTTTGTGCCTATTGCAAGTGCCTGCTGTATGGGAGCCGGTGCAATAAATGCTGTTGCATCACACAAAAAATCAAAGGCTTCACTCGCTTCCTTAGGTCTTATCGGTGCGGGCATGGCTGGTCTTGTAGGGGAATTTCTTTTCTATAAAAAAGTGTATGATCCCTTCTTCAAGGAAAAGGAGTCCGGTAACGTTATTGCAATAAAGAAGGCGAAGGGCGAAACAAAGAGAAGAATTATTCTTTCAGGCCACACCGACTCTGCACCCGAATGGACATACACATATAAATTCGGCTCTCACGGCTCATTTATTGTGGCAGGTCCTGCTATTGCAGGTCTTTTATACACAGCGGCTACAGCGGCTGTTACCCTTTCAGGCAAGAAGCCTCAGCTTGCAAAGAAAATGGCTGTCGGTCAGGCGGCTTTCCTTCCTGCTTATGCGGCTCTTTTCAAATTCACAAACAACAAAAAATACGTTGAAGGTGCAATTGATAACCTCACAGGCTGTTATATTGCTTCTGCCGTTATGAAATTCCTTCACGAAAACGAAATTACGTTTGAAAACACAGAGGTTGTGGCTATGCTTGCAGGCGGCGAAGAGGCCGGGATAAGAGGCTCAAAGGCCTTCTTTGAGGCACACCCCGAATATCAGAATGACGGTGTTGAAACCGTATTTATAAGCATTGACACAATAAGAGATGAAGAATTCACAACGATATATAATAAGGATATGACAGGCACAGTTAAAAACGATATGCGTGTCTGCAACCTTCTCAAGCGTGCAGGTGAAAAGGTGGGAATGGATATTCCCATAGCACCTATTCCCTTAGGCTCAACGGATGCCGCCGCCGCTTCACAGGTGGGAATTCCCGCTTCTGCTATCGTTTCAATGGATCCCGCCCCCGCAAAATATTACCATACAAGACTTGATACTCCCGATATTCTCATTCCCGAATGTCTTGAGAAAATTCTCAAATTAACTCTTGAGGCAGTATTCGATTTCGACGAAAACGGAATATACTAAAAAAATACAGACGGCACTTTTTGGCGTGATACTCTTAACGGGGTATCACGCCAGTTCTATTCGCCTATGGCGAGTTTTATTGCTACGCAGTGTTATTCGTGATATTTTCTTCGCAAGTTTATGAGCGAATAGAACATCACTGAAGCCGCAAGGCTTCAATATCGCTTTCACAAAGCGAAAATATCACGCTGACTTTAGTCGGCATTTCACTTAACAGAAAAAAGGAAGAGAAGACTCGTCAATATACGAATCTTCTCTTTTCTGTTGTTAGTGGGTTTGGGCTACTGCTCAAGTGCATTTGTACGAACAAATGCGATGCCGGTTCTCAACGGAAGCTGAAGGATTTTTTAATTCTCCGTTAAGAACAACTCTCTTTTTCGTGTCGTATGTTTTCATCATACGAACTTCTTTTTTCTTAATTCCGTAAGCAGCATAACTAATATGGGAATTGCAACTATCTGAAGAATAATTCCCGGAACGGCATTTGTGAAAGCACCTGCAACAAAAGCGGAAATTCCGAATTCATTCACGTCAAAGCCTAAAAGAACAAACTGAGCAATCCCCCAGACCGCACGGCCTGCGAGCATTGAAGCAATAAGAGAAACGTAAATATTAATCTTTTTTGAAGGCAGAAGCTTAAATAAAAATCCTGTCATAAAGCCATAGGTACATAATTCAAACGCCATAGACACGGCAGTAGGGAAAAACGGCGGCATACCTAAAATAAGTGAGCGAAGAATGGGTGCACAAAAGCCTACGACTGCCCCCCACGGCGCACCGCAGATAAAGCCGCAGAGAATTACGGGTATGTGCATAGGAAGAAGCATATTGCCTATCTGCTGAATCTGACCTGTAAGAAAAGGAAGAACATAAGCCAGGGCAAGAAACACTGCCGAAAGGGCAAGCTTTATAAGGTCATCTCTTTTTTTCATATAGTCCTCCGAAAATACAAAAAGGTGCAGTTCATCCCTTCAGGGAAAAACGACACCTTCATCAGTATCTGATAATAAAAATATGCGATAAAAGAACTTCTGTTCCGATGCTGTCCTTCATGGAAAGCATGTTTATTTTACTATAAGAAAATAAAGCTTGTCAAGTTTTATCGGCGATTATTGCTTCAATTTTTGACAAGGTTTCGTCAATCATCTGTGAAACGGACATCTTTCCCACACCCACAACAATGTTTTCGCATCTGTTCATAGGAATAAGAATTTTTACGGCATCAGATGAGCCGACGCTTTCTGCCATTTTCGGTGTGATTTCACCGAGCATTGAATTTGCTATAACAATACCAATGGGGCCTACTATGATATCTGCCTTTTTTGATGCAACAACTATGGGGTTTTCACCTGTTGCGGCTTTTAATGCCCCTGCCTTTACCATTGAAGCGGTTGCGGCGGCATTAGTGCCTACCGCTGTTATTTCCACCTGAGGAAAACGCTCTGATACTGCTTTTATAATACTGCTGCCAAGCTGACCGCCCTGACCGTCTATAACAAGAATATTCATTTTCTCACCCTATCAAATAAAGTCATATTCAAATCTTGTGTATTCCCCTGAAACATTCTTACCCGCAAGGAAGTTTCTTGCGCGGAATACTATTTTCTTATCGTAAACCTCGCAGAGATAACCCACACCTGCATCAGTCAGACCGAAGTTGTTTTCTTTTCTGTAGCCGGGAACATTTATTGAAACAACATTGTTTTCTTTATTAAGAACCTCTTCAACATAGTTACATACGCCGCCGTGAAGATGACCGTTTATGAAAAATACATTCTTATACTTTTCCATAACCTTTCTTACTTCATCATTCTGCTCACCCATATCACCTGTTTTCCACACCTCAGGAAGTCCGTGAGTGAAAGCAAAGGGCTGATGACACATAACGAAGCAGGGCTTACCGTCTTTTGTAGCTCTTTCCAGTTCCTTATCAAAGAAAGCAATCTGTTCAGGAGAAATATAAGCCTTTTCAAGCACTGCCTTTTCGGTGCAAAGCACAATGAAGGTATAGCCGTTGATATCATAGGAATAATAGGTTTTTCCATTCATATTGATACCGAGCAGCTCTTCGGTGTTTTCAATAACTGCCTTTGAAGAAGTGCGGAAGAAAAATCTTGCATCGTGATTTCCCATTGTCACAAGAAGAGAAAGCTTGTCCTTATATTTTCTGAACACACGGAAAAATCTCTCATATTCCTTATTAAGTCCGTAATCTGCAATATCCCCTGCAAGAAGAAGAGCATCAATTTTATCCTTTGAATTCATAACGTCAAGGAATGCATTTTCGAGGTTCTTCTCTGCGCTTTCACGGTCAGGAAGATGTGTATCTGCAATTGTTGCAAAGGAAAGCCTTACCCCCTCATTTTCAAAGGAAACAGGCTCATCGTATGCAAGCTCATAAACAATATCATACTTAGGATTCATAGCCTTGAATTGCTTTATATACTTTTCAACAAAAAACGGCATTTTCATTCTCTTATCCCCCTATATTCTCATAAAATAATAATCTCTCAAAATCCGAAATATTATATCACAAAATACACTTATCTGCAAGTAAGATTATAAAAAACAACAGTAAGCCGAAAAAGTGCACCAAAATGTGTTACCTATCCTCTTGCACAGGGTGTTACCTATCCTCTTGCACACGGGTTATAAGCAAAAAAAATCAGGTATGGCAATGCTTTCATAGTGCCATACCTGATAAATATTATTAGTTTGCAAGATAGAGATTTTCGGTGTCGGTGGTGGTGTTATCTACGTACCAGGACATACCGATTTTTACGAGATTAATTTCAGCCACTGTAAGAGCTGTTTCATCCGCTGAAACGGTTACCGTAACAGTTGCGGCTTCATTGATATCGGTAAAATCTATACCGTAAGAGGCATAAAGCTCTTCGTCTGCATTTTTAAGATATTCATTAACGTCAACGGAATTTACTTCACCCGCTGTGACAGTAAATCTGTAATCCTCACCGTAAAGCTTCTGATACTTTCCTTCAGTCTTTTCGCTTAACTGAACACCTGTATTTTCGTCAAATACATCTTCCGTACCTGTAAGAGAAGCACCGTACTGAGATACGTTTGCTTCAAAGGCTGTGAAGAAGACCTCGTCATTGAAGAATTTATCTCCGTAAATCTCCTCTCTCACCACAGTGAGCTTTTCGATATACTTACTGAAGATGCTGTCATAATCATCCCAGCCGTAAGTGCTTATAAGCTCCTCATAGACCTCGTACATTCTCGCTGTGAGTTCACCTGAAAGACTGCCGTCATCGGAAAGAGTTTTTTCTCCCTTATAGGAGTCATCAGAATAGCCTTTTCCGTCGGCATCGGAATTCACCACGGGGTTAATATAGTTTTCTCTTATAAAGTCACCGTATTTATCGGATTTACTTACTATTGTATTTTTATAGGCATTATATCCGTCACCTGTTTCGGTGATTGTGCGGACAAAGGAAATTGCCAATTTTTCGGGATGAAAAGCGTTATATTTTGAAGCGAAGGTGCTGACGGTTACAAACGCAAGTACTGCGGCAACTCCGAAAAATGCGATTATTGCATAAAGTTTTATATTGAAGCCTTTTTTCTCTGCCATTTTATCAGTCCTCCTTTACGGTATTTCCGTCTGCTTCACGGCGGTTTATAAGCTCTCTTGTGATTTTTTCCTTCTTATCCCCTACCATATCATAGAAGAAAATTGGCACTGCCTGAAGCACAACGAAGGCGGCGGGAATAATAGTATAGATCATGAGAAGCTTATTGAGAGTGCCGTCTGTCTGTGTTGCATAGGCTACGTTTACGTCAGTGGAAACAAGATATCCTGACCAGGTATAGAGAAGCCAGGGACCGAGAGCCTTTGTGAAGGCTGATGCAATTTTTGAGAAAAGTCCGTAGCCTGCATAAGCAAGACCTTCCTGACGCTTACCTGTCTTATATTCAATTTCATCAACGCAGTCAGCAATCATAATATTGGGAGTAACGTTGGTGTTACCGTGCTGAAGTCCGCAGAAGAAGTTTAATATAAGGAAAGGAATAATAAGTCCGTCATTGAAGCCTATTCCTCTGGAAACGAGGAAAAGAATTGCAAGTGAAGATGCACCGTAGAGGCTGAAAAGAATAAAGGTCTGCTTTGTGGAGAACTTCTTGAGAACTATGTTTACAAGAAGAGTACCCACAGCCGTACCTATTCCCATAGGAAGAAGAAGTCCCAGTTTCAAGTCCTTTGAGCCTAAAAGGTAAATTGCTATGTAGAGAGAAACTGTGCCATATACACCTCTGCCGAAGCCGCACAGCTTTGTGAGTGATACCATAAGAAGATTTTTATTTGTAAAAACGACCTTAACGGCATCTTTAAGACTTACCTTTTCCTGAGTAAAGGGAACTCTTTCCTTATTGTTCACAAAGAATATCATTGTAAAGAGAATAATACCCAATGCACATATAGCGGTTGAAATAACAAGGTCAAGGCCCTGACCTTCGGCATTCTTGAATTGCTGTTCACCCATAACGGCTTTCATTATAAGACCTACAACAAGAATAACAACCATACCGCCCGACTGTCCTACGGATTTAAGGAATGATGCAATTGAAATAGCACTTGAACGCTCAGAGGGTTCGGGAGAACAAAGAGCTCCGAAGCAGTTAGCAGGACTTTCAACGGCACAGCATATCATTGTATAGGCAGAATAAATAACAAACATCCATACGATAGCCGCTGTCTGATTATCCGTATCAGGTGACACGAAAACGAACATGGAAATAAGAGCAAGAGGAATAACACCGAAACCAACCCAAGGCTTTACCTTGCCGAATTTTGTTCGGGTATTGTCAACAAGATAACCGATAACCAATTCGCACACAGCACCCACAATACCTGCAACAAGGAAAACAACTGATATCATATTTTTCATAACGTCAGGATCAAAGCCTTTTCCCTTGAATGCAAAGTCAGCAAAAAACGTGGCTGTATAATCAGGCATCCAGCCGGTAAGCAAAGCAATACCGAAAAGACCGATACCAAACGTGATTATTTCCGATTTTTTCATATACTTAGTTTTTTCGGACATAAAACGACCTCCTTTTACATATCCTTATATTTATAACATTATAAGTCAATTTATTCAATTTGTTTTTTTAACAAATGTAACTTTCTTATTTTATGCAAAAAAACAGCGCTATTTTTAATAACACAAGTATTTTTTGCCTTTTAATCACGAAAACCTTGACAAACTGCATTTCAAAGTTTATAATATATTTCGCATCAAACACCAGCCGGTGTGGCGGAATAGGCAGACGCAAGGGACTTAAAATCCCTCGGTGGCAACATCGTACCGGTTCAAGTCCGGTCACCGGCACCATATTGAGTATTCATAAGGGATTTGACCTGTGAATACTCAATTTTTTTGCTTAAAATAGAGTTTTGTATTTAATTTATTAGTTTTTATGTATCGTCGCATTCCTTTCGGAGTGCGACTTTTTTGTTAGGCTGACTTTTCTGTAGGTTTTGCAATATAGCCTATTGCTACACCCTGACGGGTATCTGCTGTGAAGCAAGGTGTATCTGATTCAGGTATTTCAAGATAACCTACGAAGTTGTAGTGAATCACAACTCTCTGTGTCTTGTTTTTACCTTTACCCTCTGCCTCGTAAACATCAATATGGTCAATGAGCTCGTGAATGAGAGGTGCTGTAATGGTATCCATATCAAGAAACTTTCGTACTGCACCGATAAACATATCCTTGCTATGCTGAACTGTCTGCATATTTGCAACCTTTTCTCTCAGGTTAAATATCTTGACCTTCAGTTCTGCTCTCTCAACCTCGTACTTATGGGACATGTGGGTAAACCATTCATCCGTAACCTTACCCGTTGCATTATCTTCATATAGTTTCTCATAAAGAGAAGCAACTGACTGTTGACGGACTATTGCTTTCTGCAATTCACCCTCAAGGAATTTCTTCTCATCATAGAAATCCTTATGGGTTTTCTTTTCAAGGATTTCTGCAAGAAGCTCTTTATCCTGTTGAAGCATTATCGCAAGGCGTTTCAGCTCAAAGATTACTATCTGTTCAAGAGCATCTGCACGGATATAGTGTCTTGCCTGACAAGTACCACGGGTATCTTTTACATAGTTACTGCAACTGAAATAATGAATATCCTTGTTTACGGTATTGGTATGATAACTCATATTACTCCCGCAATCTGCACAACGGATAAGACCGCTGAAAATATGCTTTCTTGCATTTTCTTTCTTAGGTGCTCTGCGTTTTGTTCTTGCTGTGAGCTTCTGTACCATTTCCCAAGTGTCACGGTCAATGATTGGCTCGTGAACATCCTTGAAGATTTTCCAATTCTCCACGGGATTATCAATACGGGTTTTGTTCTTGAAGTTTTTGGAATAGGTCTTGAAGTTGATAACATCACCACAGTATTCCTGTTGACAAAGGATTTTCTGAACAGTAGTCTTACACCACTTGTACGGGTTAGGTTGAGTTTTCTTACCTCCACGATTCAAACCTTTACTTTGCCAATATGCCATGGGGATAAGAATCTCTCGCCTCTGCAATTCTCCTGCAATAGCTTCATTACCCATACCGTCAAGGCACATTCTGTAAATGTCTCTTACAACCTCAGCAGCTTCAGTATCAATTATCCACTTTTTCTTGTTCTCAGGACTCTTCATATATCCGTATGGCGGCTGTGAAAGTGGTTCTCCCATATTTCCTCTGATTCTGTGTGCGGAGCGTACTTTTCTTGAAATATCCCTCGCATACATCTCATTCATAACATTTTTGAATGGTGCAATTTCGTTTTCACCCTCATCACTGTCAACCATATCATTAACAGCAATAAACCTTACATTGTGTTCAGGAAAATAGTTATCTGTGTAATGACCTACTGTGACATAATCTCTTCCTAAACGGGAAAGGTCTTTCACAATAACAACTGAGATATATCCCATTTCAATATCATCAAGGAGCTCCTGAAAAGCAGGTCTGTTGAAATTCGTACCCGTAAAGCCGTCATCAACATAATACTTGGTATTTGTTAAACCTAATTCCTTTGCCTTTTGTGTCAGCATTTTCTTTTGGTTGCCGATTGAATTACTCTCTGTTTCCGTACCGTCATCTCTTGATAATCGGCAGTAGATAGCAGTAATTCCGATGTTTGCCTTAGACTGCATTAGTCCTCCTTCCCGGCAGTCAAACATACATATTCTGCATTCATTGTATTTTTATCATCGGCATTTGTCAAATGTGCAAAATCACTGCCTACATATTTTTGTGCTTTGTCGCTTATGGTGTTTTCAATCTTACAGATATTAACGGGTGCAAACTTGGAAGAAACCTTGTAAAGAACACCGTCAATTACATATTCGTTATCACCAATAAGACCGTAAAAATCCTTTATCTTTTTCATTATCTCGCACCTCTGTCTTTCTGCTTCATAAGATGCTTACCGTAATATTCAACCGCCTTTGCAAGAAAATCTTCCTTTTCTTTTACGGTAGCCGTAGACTTTATATATTTACTGATTTTATCTTCAGGGATTTTAACTGTCAGTACCTGATTGGCTTTAGGCTGTTTCATCATACTAAGAATTGTACCGACATCAAGATTTCCCTCTTGTTCCAGCTTCTTCAATTTCTGAGCCTGAGCAAGTGACGGTGTGCATATCTCTTTCTCAATAACCTCAGCAATAAAATTCTGATGACCTTGGCTGAGATACGAAAGCTCAACAGCAGGACCAAATGCAATTTTACCGCTATCCACCATTGCAAGAAGCCTTGGAATAAGGTTGGTAAGACGGATATATCTCTTAACCTGCGAAGCACTGTCAGTGTTAGAAATCTCATCTGCAGCCAACTTCGGTCCGACTTGGTCCGAAGTTAAATCTGTGCGTTTACCTTGCTTTTTAAGTGCATCCATTTTCATCTTGTATGCGAAGGCTTTTTCGCTTGGTAAGATGTGCTCTCGGTGCAGGTTACTGTCAACGAGGATAATGTCTGCTTCCTCTTTGCTTATGTCCAACACAACAACGGGTACCTCAGATATTTCAAGCCTTGTTGCCGCAAGGTATCTTCTATGTCCTGAAACGATTTCAAACACATCAGCTTTATCATCCTTTCGCACCATCAGAGGCTGTATAATACCGTTTTCACGGATACTATCCTCTAACAGCTTCATATCTTCCTCACGGCACTTATACGGATTCTTAAAATTCGGAACAATTTTTCCTACAGACATATTTACTATTTTGGTTGTCTGAGGCTTTACCGCCTCTGTTTCTTCTGTTTTATCAAACAGGGTGTTAATAAAATTATCTTCTTTATTCATTTAATTACCTCTCTTTTTTTATTTCTATATTTTTGTTGGGTTTCTCTTTTCGGACAGTTTTCAGCACATCCGATATAAAAGCTTTTACTTTTTCAGGCATCAATCTTAAAGCCTCGAAGTACGGTGCACAGATTTGTTCAAGCTCATGAAGCCTTTCACTCAAACGGTTTATTCTGCCTTGCAAATCCCAAACCTTGTTTTGAAGCTTTTGGTTTTCTTGTTCAAGGTCATAAATCTTACTCCTTGCCGCAACAGACTGCTTTGCCATATTACTAAGGTCATTGAAATCCTCACTTGAAATTGTTACTTTACCTGTAAGCGTTTTCTTACCCATACCGTCAATTTCATTGAATGTTTTATGCACGGTCTGAATTTCATCATATCTGATTTCTTCTGTCTGTAATCGTTCTTTGATTTCTTTTAGGCGTTTTTTGTCCTGCTGAATCTCATATTGCAGACAAGACAGGTGCTCAGCCGTACTGCCTTTTTCACCACGGATAAAATCGTTGAAATCGGCTCTCTGCATATGGTTGAAGAAATCATCCTGCAGGATACTGTAAGAGGGAATCAGCACAGGCTTACCTCTTTCGTTGAATAAGACATTACCATTTTCATCAACTGCCTGCGGTGACTTCCACTTTTTTGAATGGCTTATCTGATTGACAGTTTCTTTCACGGTACCTACAAGTGATTTGTCCTTGCACCGTTTTGTCCACAGTATTTGCTTTTCAACAACAGGCAAAGCTACAAGGTGCATATGATAGTGATACACAGGTTTTCCGTACTGTTCTGTGAGAGCAACATTCAGTTCATCTGCGTGCATTACTGCAGAGATGATATTCTGTTCACCGTACAAGGAAACTGCGAAACGATAGGCTTCAGCATAGAACTCTTTGGCATATTCATAACCGCCGTGTGTTTCAAAGTAGTCTGTGTTGACATCAAATATGACTTCATCAAAGACATTTGCATCTACTTTCAGACCACGCATACATACCTTCTTTTCGGCTATGAGCTTATTCAGTTGTTCGTTGTAGGTCAGCTCACCGCAGCTCTTGAAATGCACATTCATATTGCAACGCTCAACATCAACATTCATATTTGCGTATGACTCATTCTTTCTCTCGTTGTGCCTTTCACATTTACCGATTGTGCTTTGTGTATGAGTAACAACTCTTGCTACACTATAATTTTTCTTTGACATAGGTTTTACCTCCTTTCTGCATTACTGCCTTATTTGCTCCGCTGACTTTCTTCGAAAGTGCGTAACCCACTATGACACTTTCACACCTACATCGTGCAAAGATGTCAGTGGGCTCTGCGAGGCTCATAAACTAAAATTTATCGCTTATCAAGGGAGCGACAAACTTTAGTTGCGGTATATACCGCAGACGAGCTTCGCTATGTAGGGTGGCTGTAGTATCCTTTATACCGTGTTCCGTTTGTGGGGGCAGTTATTATATAAAGAAATTGCCTCTACAAGTAATGGGAATAAGCCACATAAATTTGTTCCTGATTTAGAAGAAATATTTTTTAGAAAACAAAAAAGCCGTCACATAGATAGCACAAATAGCGGGAGGACATTTCATCCTCTCGCACAGTTTGCACTGAAACTATGTAACGGCTTAAAATTTAAGCACTGATTGTCCGTAAGTTACTGACCGAGTATCGGACTATACTTTCTTCGGTCAAATAATATGTGTTGGCATAAAGCCAATAAGTAAAAAATATGTGTTTCAGATTGTATTCAGTTGTAGGGTAAATACATTATTTACCAGTTTACTATTATACAGAACATTCGTTCATTTGTCAAGAACTTTCACGAAAAAGAAAAGATGGTGTCGAAAAACGACCCCACCTTTAGAAAAAAGAATAAACGACAAGCATCTCAATATTTTAAACTGTTAAATATAGAATTTGAAATATTTATTGGACAATATTATATCAAAATACAACATGTACAATTATTTATTAATCAAAAAACACTGATGTTATACCTTGCTCTAGTTGTCGTTTTGAAGATTCATCAAATTCAAATTGTTCAATATAATTACGAATTTCCGAAAGACTAAATTCTTGAAGTAACATAGCAGATAATATAGCATTTTTAACTATTGTTGAGGACGAATTGTCTGATAATGCACTTATTAAAAAGTTCTTGTATTGAGGAATAAAAGAAACGCTTCTTTTTAATGCTTTAGACAATGGCATATATGAATACAAATACAACGAATTTGAACCTAGTTTCCTCGTTTGTAAAATTTTATTTAGAACATTTATTACTTTTTTTGCTTCACCTAAAGATAAATCACTACTTACAAAAAAAGATAAAGCGTTAACAGCAGCATGACATACCGGCAGATTATCACTATCAATGCATTCCCACACAAATTTCAGATATTCTTTGTATTTTATATCATTAGTTTGTATATTGTTTAACCAGCAATATACATCAAGACAGTATAAACTTAATATTTTATCACGAACAGATCCAAATTTGTGTTTTTTAAAAAACGATAGAACTTCACTTTCTGACCATTCTTTAATGTATATCAGTATATATATTGCATATGTTATTTCATTTGTTCCAATTATCCATTTTGCAAACTCTTCTTCTGCTATTTTTTCAAAAATCGAGCAAAAAGAGCTATTCAAAAGATCCATAAACAATTTTGCCTTTTCTCTCGTTACGCTTTTGACAGACACCAAAAATAAGCTTGATAAAATATCATCAGAAACACTTAAATTGGATAAGTTTTTCAACATAAGCGTAGTATATTTGTTATATTGTGCCTTATTTGAATAGAAAACCTCTTTTATTTTTGCAGCCAATTTGTTGTAATTATGAGTCTTTAGAGACAAATATGGCAATAATGAAATTGCAAGAAAAGTATCAGTGTTTAAATACGTATTGAAATTATTTTGAAATATGTTTTTCACTATTTGGCGATATTTTGTGGAAAATAATGAAATATAATAATCCAATAGTTGCGATGTAGGATTAAATAGTGAGGTAGTCAAAAGATCACTAATAATATCAATCTCAAGCTGAGGCTCATCTAATAATAAAAGAATTGCCAACCTCGACAAATCGTTAATGCGTTCTTTATTGTTTTTGGACTTTTTTATTTCATCAATAAGTGCAATAACAATATCTTCTGCATCCCAGCCAGAAAGTGCTGCAGTTAACAAAATAATTTCATCTTTTTTGCTGTTAGATTTTAATGCGTTCATACTATTTTTTTCAGTAAGAATATTAACAATTGTATCACTTCTTTTTGCGTTAGGATAATATTTGTTTACTATTGCAAAAGATGCTAGATATTCTTGAAACGTAAGATGCTGAAACTCGTAGATTTCTGTTAATACACCATTTCTATCTTCTTCATATCCAACTTTTGTGATAATGCTACTCCTTTGTTCAGTTCTTTTTATAAACTGTTCTGGAGTTTCAGGATTATATTTTAATATTCTCGACAAATCATCTTTTGCCTGATATAAAAGAGATATAAGTTCCTCCTTGTTTATCTGTTGTATGCCTTTAAGTGTCATAGAAAAAGCTATATATGCCAACTGGCAAAGGGTTATTGTCATATCCATCGGCTCATGTCCCTCTTGATTCCAAGTTTCAAGCAAAACTTTAACTGACTCTTCATATAAAGCTATACGTTTTGTTGGCAGTCTCCCTACTCTCTTTTGAACTAACAAAAGAGTGGTCAATAACAGTGGATTTTCTGCAAGGGATCTAATTCTGTCATGTTTAATTATTGTATCAGCTAAGTCTTCTGCATAATTTTTAGTTTCTTCTAATGAATTTATAACGGAAGCATGCCATTTTAAACATAACAATTTAATATCGTCATTATCAAATTCTTGTATTTGAAATTTATAAAAATCATTAAGACCACTGTTATTATAATCATCATATCCAGCAATCCTAGATGTAATTATAACTCTGTTATTAGTATATTGCTTACTGAAGATATCTATTTGATTAATAAATAGATTTCTCTTGTTAGTATCAGAAATTTCATCTAAACCATCTATTAAAAGTATGATTTTTCCATTCAATAATTTTTCATTAATAACATCCCAAAATGCTCTTATTAAATCTTCATTATCAATAGGAAACTCAGCACTAAAAGGTAAATCTTTAATGATTCCTATTATTGAAAAATCTTCTCGTGTGTTTAGGGAACGGCATTTTATCCACACTGGCAACAAATCCAATTTAGGAAAATTATCTGGATTATAGTTGCGTTCTGCACCACTATAATAATTTATAATTTTCTTCACAAATGTACTCTTTCCACAACCAGGTCCAGCTAAAATTACAGAGTTAAAACATTCTTTTTGAATTGGATATTCATATTTTATACTTTTAACCTCTGAATTAATTTCATCATCTATCTGACCAAACAATTCATCAAATTTAGCTTCTAACTCCTCTTCAATAGTCAGTTTTCGTTTAAATTTTATAGGAACATAAAGAGAATTTATTGGGATTTTTTTACTTCCAATATAACCATCTACAGGCAATCCATCTAATTTTATATCGGAGCATGATAACTGCAAATAATGCAAATATCTATTGGTTGCATCAAGATTTAAATTATCTTGTCTAGATGGATAATATATTCTTCCGTTAGTTGTTTGATTTTCTGAATATGAAAAATCACTATCAGGTATCCAATGATTGCTTTTTGCGCTCCATTTATAAGCATCAATATAACCCAATTGTTTGTTGACATCTAACATTCCAACAAACACATCCATATCAGTTGATCTTAGTGTGGGGTCTTGGTCCATATTTGTACCACATAAGAACTGCCATAGATCTTTGTTTTTTACAGCTGTGGAAATATTCGAACATAAAGTGACATGCTTATGACCACACAAATATAAAATCGCATTTTTTCTTTTCAAAAAACGTTCTAATTCAATTTGTTCTGATTGAGATAAACAATCAAAACTATGATGTCCAAGAACTATGGCGGGCTTGTTTGTATCCATTTTACTCAATGCAGTCTTTAACATTGACATCCCAATAATTAAAGATCCATCTTCATTATCATTACCACATATTAAGGCTGTATTTAAATGTATAACATTTAAGCATCCTAAATCCTCAAAAAAAACATTATCCTTATATTCTCTACCGCATAGATTACTGTAGATGTTTTTAAATTCACACATTGTTTGTGATAGTATATCTATACATTCTTGATCAATAATTCCTACATTAGAAGAATATGTATCTTTTATTTTTTCTATGGCAGCCGTTCTAACTATTCCTCTAGTAATATCATGATTTCCAGGAACAATAAAAGTATTATGTTTAGAAATATTAAAAGTTTTTTGGAGTTCATTGATAAAATCAACAGTAGATTCAGGATAATTTATGGGGTTGTTTTTACCAAATTTCAAATCCCCGGTTATAAATAAATAGTCAATTTTTTGTCCATTGTTGTTAACAAAGTGATGTATTTCTTTTGCCAGTGTATCTCTTAGGTTACTAACCATAAAATTATCATAACCACAATGTATGTCTGAAATATGTAAAAAGTGTTTTTGCATATTTTATATCTCCTTTTATATCAATTTGAATTATAATATTTGTAGAACTTTCCATAAGTAAAACGACACAACTGTTACATATATTTTTATTATTAGTTACTATCGTTAGGAAAATGTACAGTTTTAATGTACATAAATTACATATATATAGATTAACGGTATCATGATACTAACTCATGGTCAATGCACTTTGCAAAAACGTTACTTTTTTCGACAAAAATGTATAATTTTCAGCATAGTTAATTTCATGATAAAATCAACCGCACCGTAACTGTATGTTACGATGCGGTTTGCTCTAATTATTAAATTATCTTTTTAGAAATAAATCATATTCATAACTGTCGCCTTGATAGCTTTCTTTTATTCTTGCAATAGGTTCTGTAAAACCTTGTTTTTCATACATATAACGAGCTTTTGTGTTATCATCTTCAACCCCAACGGTAAATTCGTTATAACCATTTTCTGAAAGAATAGTCAACACATTTTCGAGCAAGAAATTACCTAATCCCTTGCCTTGACATTTCCGATGAACACGAAAGGCATAAAGATATACTCGTTTACCTTTTTCAGCAAAGCGGTTGTCATCACTAATGTATTTAACTCTTAATTCACCGATAATTTTATCATCGTCAAACAAAGCGAAAATATCAATAATACCGTTTTCAATATCTCTTGTGTTTTCGGCAATCATGTCATTCACATCTTTATATTTGAAAAGTTTTGTTAGCATCGAAAGTTCACTGGTTTTCAATTTTCTAACCGTATTCATAAACTTTTACCCCACGCATCTCTAAACTCTTTTATGCTTTGATAACGCTCATTTCTATCATCGCGTACTGCTTTTGTTGCAACCGCAAACACTTCATCCGACAGTTGCCAATCATCACGGGTACGATTGTAATTGCCGAAAAGAGCAAAGGCAAAAGCACCGGCACAATAAACATTTGTTATCTCGTCAATATCTGCACCGAGTTTGTATTCTTCAGGAGACTGGAACTTTGAACTTCCCCACATTCTGCCCATATCGTTAATACACGGTTGTTTTCTGAAAAAGTCAATATCACAGATTGTTGTTTTACGACTATCAGCATCATACATAATACTTCCATCGTAAAAATCAACTGCAACATATCCGCTCTGATTGGTATAGTCCAAGAAATCAAGAATATCGCTGAAAACATTCAGCCTATCTGCAATTGGTAAATTCATAAATCTACGATGTTCTGCAGGGTACATCCTGCCCATACAATCACCGTTAACCCACTTGAATACCATTGCGAATCCACCGTCGATTTCTTTTGCTTCGACAAACTCTATGAGATTTTTATGTTTCAAATTCTCATATACGGGTAAGGTTGATTTTAAACGCTCAATCGCATCTTCAGGCGTACCATTATATGCTTCAGTCGGCGCACCTGCAAATTTTACAAAATATCTTTCACCGTCTTTTTCTGTACCAAAACAAATGTTACCTGAATCTTGGTCATCAAATACTTTGAACACCTTTCCATATTGGCTGATAAAGCTGAAATCGAAAGGTGCTTTCATTTTATATGGAAGACCGTCTATGTATTGCAAATAGTAACCCTTGAAATACCAAGTTGGAACAGGGTTCTGCATATTGTCATACCATTCGAGAACGTCTTTTGCCTGATTAAGCATTGTCTTAATTTCACCGTCACCGAACGGAATTGCCCACGGAATTGATGAAAGCATATTGCTGCTGATATAAAGTGCAAGGAGTTTCCAGAAATCCATTGGTACTTCATCATCAAAATATCCGTTAACAATACCTGAAGCAAAAAGCGGAGCTGATTGAGCACACCACACAATGCGATTGAATTCTTCCCACGGGTCACCGAAATCATATCTATCAAAATCAATAATAACGATTTTGCCCTTTTCAATCATCATATTGCCGATGTGATAATCCCCGTGCTGATAAGTTTGTGGTCTGTTTTTAAGTAAATGCCTATTTGCTTCTATGTAATCAATGATGTGTTCAGCACCAGCAAATTTTATAGGACAGTCACTATACATCTGTATTTTTCTGTCCATTTTCTTGTTAAAACGGATTTCCCAATCAGGTTGGTCTGCAGGAGCAGGGATTGAATGAATTTTCTTTAATATTCTGCCCGCTTCAAGTCCGAGAGCATACTGTTCAGAGTCTGCAAGATATGGAACAACCTCATTTGCATCTTTACCGTCAATCCAAGTCTGCAAAGTATAAACACCTTCGTCACACTTGCCGAAATCAACAGGTTTACACATAGGAACGCCGAGCTTTTCAACTTCTTTTTGCATAAGATACATATTCTCACGGTTTGTACTCTTTTCAGAAGGTGTTACACGAAGAAGATATTTTGTACCCTCAGCAGTTGTGACACAGTATTTCTTGTCACCCGACCAACCTTTGTTTATGGGTTCTTTTGTTATATAATCCATATCATTTCACCTATATTAAATGAACTTAATTATTAATCCTCAAATCTCTGTAATATAAATCTTCTCTTACCTTAAAGCCCTGTTTCTCCCAAAAGTTATTACCGAGTGTGTTTGTTTTAAATGCAACCAATACAACCTTGTTTATTCCTTCGTTTCTGATTGCATCAACAGCAGCATTTACTAACTTTGTTCCTATTCCCATTCCTCTGTGCGTAGTTGAAACGGCGGTGTGGTGAATGAAACCTCTATATCCGTCGTGACCTGCTAAAATAGCACCGACAATTTCGTTGTTTTTAATAGCAACAAAACTTGTATCAGGATTTCTCTCAAGATACTTTGAAATATTCTCTTTTGAATCGTCGGGATTAACACCTACACCACTTGAATTCGTCCATAGCCTTGCTACAGAATCGTAATCATCAGCAGTCATTACTCTGATTTCCACAGTTAACACCTATCCTTTCAACCATTTAACAGACTGTTTCAATCCTTCAATAGTTTTTGTTTCGAAAACCACACGACAGTTATGCTCTTTTGCAAGACTTATATATTTTTCAATATCCATTTCACCTGTACCGAGTGCAAGGTGATTTTTTCTGCCTTTTGCATCGTGCAGATGAATATGGTGCAAACGGTCTTTGTAATTCATAATGAATTCTTCATCTGTACCGCCTATACCGTGATTATGTCCGACATCAAAAGTCAAGGCAAAAACTTTACTTTCTAAAAGCAGTTCAATGGCTTCTTTCTGAAATTCCTCATATCCGTCACAGTTTTCAATGCATATTTTTATATCATTTTCCCCGATAGCAGATTCACACATATTCCTGAAATCAAAAATACTTTTAAGATACTGCTCTTTGCATTCAGAGAAAAGAAGCACTTTTCTGTCAGGCAAAGTGAAATATACACCTTTAGCCATATGCATATTTAATACCTTAATATCAAGTTGCTTTGAAATTTCTATGGTATCTACAACAGTCTTTTGGTAAGCTTCAGCAACATAAGGATTGAAATCGCTTATATTCAGATTTTCATCAAGGTGAATTGTATAGTAAACACCGTATTTATCAACAATGCTTTTGAAATATTCCACATCAAATTTATCCAGCTGATATTGTGGCAGGTTCATATTAAGTTCAATAAAATCAAGACCTAATTCTGCACACAGATTTGCACATTCTTCAAGAGTGCTTGTCTCAATCAGTGTGGGCATACCGTAGTTTGTTAGTTTCATTTTGCAACCTCATCTAAGCTGTAAATATATCTGAATATTTTATCGCAATACAGTCGTCGTTTTGAAAAGTGAATTCAACGATCCAGGGCATAACAGTGCGTATTTTTTCAAAATCTTCATATCCGAATGATTTATCATAATAGTTGATTATTGTACTCAAAGCTGTGCCGTGACTGCCTACTGCAATGTTTTTGTCTTTGTGTTTTCCAAGTACACCATTCAATGCGGAAATATTTCTGCTTTGAACTTCATTTAAACTTTCGCCGTCAGAGAGTTTATAATCAAAGTCTGCCCATTGAGCTTTACTGAAAGCTGTAAAATCCTCAATCCACACACTATCCACTTTGCGTTCTCTGAAATCATCAATTATTTCTATGATTAACCCTTTGCTGTCGGCAAGGTGTGCAACAGTATCAACAGCTCTTTTATAAGGACTTGACAAAACAACATCAATATTTTTTTCTGACAAAAACTGCGTAACAAGTTCTCTGTCAACCATTCCTTTGGCAGACAGTTCCCTTGACATATCATCACGGTTATTATAATTCGGTTCAGCGTGTCTGACGAAATAAATCTTTGTCATTAAAATCACCTTAATTCTTTGAAATACATAACTTCAACCGCATCATAAGAAATCTGTGTGTTATCTGTAAGCTTAAATCCGTGCTTTTCGTAGAAGGTGCGAGCACGAGTGTTCTTTTCAAATACCCAAAGCAACACACTGTTATATCCTGAATTTTTAATTTCATCGATGATATGATTCATCATCATTGCGCCATATCCTTTGCCCCTGTTTTCACTCAAACCGTGAATACAGATAAGTTCAGCACAATCTGAGAACTGAAGATTTCTTGCTTTGCTCCAAGCTGCAATACAATGAGGTTTACGGTCAAGTTCAAGAATCGACATTTCAGCATAACCGGATTTCAGTACATTCTCATACATTGCTTCCGCTTTTGCTATATCTGTACATCTTTCCATATTTTCATCAGAAATGATATCTGCAAATGCAGATTTCCACGATTCAGTCTGAATGTATGCAAGTATTTTCTCGTCACCGAGTTTTGCTTTACGTATTGTTATATTCATTACTATCACCATTCACCTTTATGTTTCAACTATCAAAATAATTTTGCATATGTTTTTTATACATCGATTAATTATAATAATATAAAAAGAATTAGTAAAACAACAAAGGTAATTAATGTCGTAGCAGAACCAATAATGGTTAAAATAAAAGAAATCTTAAATTTATTTGTTTTATGCATTTCATATAGATTAAGTTCCTGCTCAATCTCATATAATGTGTCTCGTAAATTTTTGCAAGCACACATTTGAGATATAATGCTGATAAAACAACATAAATTCATAATAATTGTTGTAAATAATAAAATCAACATAGGACAAAAACCATTACCCACAACGTCAAATTTATTATCTGACCAAATATTATTTGAACACACAACAACAAGGATAGCCGAAGATATTGTTGTGCAAATCGTAATAACAGTTTGTATAGCTGCCATTTGTTGGTCATATGTTCCATTGATAATTTGATATTCTTCAAGAGAAAAGTGTTTTTTCTCTTGATTATCCTCTTTTTGTTTAACAAATGTTGATAGACCGCATTTTTTATAAATCTCCTCAATGAAAGTTGATTTATAAGCAATATATTCATCTATGCTGTCAGGGAATAATTTTGCTCCCTCTTCCTTCATCTTGCTGTATTTCAACACAGCATCGGGATTATTTCTCAAATAATCCCTGAATGTAATATGCCTGTGAAGTTCTGCGGAAAACTCAGGACAAACATATAAATGGTGTTTCGGCAAAGCTACATTGCCTTTGTAATCAAAAGCCTCTCTGTCTTTTATGCCGAGATTTCCTTCGTGTATGTAGCCGAGAGATGCCAGCTTTTCAAGCACAGTATCGAATACTGAATAGTCTTTGATAACAATATCAATGTCAATAATTGGCTTTGCAGAAAGACCCTCAACGGATGTGCTGCCGATATGCTCAATGCCGATTACTACATCATTTATTGCAGGTAAAACATACTGTTTAATTGTCTCAAAATCCGTTTTCCACTGTTCGTTATATGGAACAACTATAACTCGTTTTGCCATTTTCACACCTCTTTATAATGATATTCTGTACCTTTGTGACCATTTTTCGTTTTCATAGAAATCATCCATTAAAATTCCACCGTTATTGAGAATAGTTTTAATAGCTGATTGGTTGGACTTATACGGGACAATATCAACACTTGTCATGCCCATGTTTCTACAAATTTCCAAGGCTGATTCAAGCATTTTTGTACCAAGCCCCTTACCTCTGTGCCAAGGTACTATTCCTGCATGCAGATGACCTCTGTGTGTATTCTTCTGATTTATTTCAATTGCACCTAATATTTCACCTGTGTCATCAACAAAAAAGTATAGAGTACAAGGTACACCTGTTGACAACATAGAACCTGTTGTTCTGTCATCCTTACACCATTCAAGCCACTTTGAATAGGATACATTTGCACCTAAACTTTTACTGTATCGTCTTAACAATTCGGGTTGGATGTTTTCCTCTATCGATTCCCATTTGTCCATCATTTGAATATATGCTTCTTCATAAGTTGCATCGGGAATCAAAAGTGAATATTTCTTTGGTTCCAGAGTTTTCATCATAACATAAGCTTTTGTCTTTGTGCCGTATTCTGTTTTAAACTTTTTAAGTTCCATAATATTGAAACCATATTTCTTATACAGATTTATTGCTGCAACATTATCTTTTGTTGTCTGAACTCCGATTTGATTAAATCCTTTAGAATGCAGATATTCAAAAGCATATTCAACAGCAAATTTTCCGACACCTTGATGCTTATACTTATCTGAAACAACAAGCATTGATATCCAAGCTGTATCGGCGTTTAGCAAGCCGTTTAGCTTTAACCAAGCACAGACATCGTTATCAGCACAAATCAAAAAGTTTTCTTCATCCGCATCATAAGAATTTACTTCATAAATACATTTCCACTCTGCCAATGAATGATTTGTTGAATGGAGAGCTGTAATATTGTTTGTTTCCGACATTATTGATGCTACATAATGAACATCGTCTGCTATTAATGGCTTTACATAATACATAAAATAACCTCTTTCTGAAAATATTTAAGGCACCTCCGAAAACCGAAGATGCCTTGTTAATTCAGAAAGATTGTATTACATCAATCACAAACGGACAAAACGGCACTTCGATTTCGTAAAATAATAGTCATTGTCATTTTGTCCACCTGCCTTTCGGTATTTTTTATAATTATACTGTTCTGTTCCAAGAAAGTCAGTGATTAAAAATATCAGCCCATTTTATGTATAATGCTAAAATCAAATCTTCTCTGAATACATATTTGTTTTAAAAACAACGCTTTTATATTTTGATTTAAATTGTCTTACTTTTGAATTTTTAATATCGTGTGTATTATTTTTGTATATTATTCTTGGCTTTATTTCATATAAAGTTAGTTTTCCTTTATATTTGTTTATAGTGGCTTCGATTTGCTCTATCGCATGGGTAATATCACTACCTTTTAACTCTATGAAATACGCATGTTTTTTTGTCTCATTTTCGACAAGGTAATCACATCTCACACTAGAATCAGAAACCGATAGTATATCTCCATCTATTTTAAATTTATAAACATCATCTAACGCCAAGTTTTCTGCACGATATTCAGACTGATTCTCTCTACAAACAATAATTTTATCATTAAGTCCACACAATGATTTTTCTGATTCAAACAACATTTACATCTCTCCATTTAACAAATCAAAAAGACGATCATACTCTAAATTAATGTCTGCTGATGCACCATCTATAACTTCATTTTCAATAAGCTTATCATTTGCCATACATGCACGAATGTAACCATTGCTAACATTATAAGCTGTACAATCTTTAATTCTTTTATCTTTGTCAATAATATTATCTAAATCCTTATTTTTTGTTTCTGTTTCTATTTGATTTGCATAAATGAGATTATTAAGCGTTCCCAATATATATGGACTGTGGGTTGTTAATAACAATTCATTGTTATTTGATTTAAACATTGACAACAATTCGACAATCTTTTTTTGAGCGTCAGGATAAAGATGTGCTTCTGGTTCTTCAAGAATTACAAAAGTTTTTGTTTTGTTTATTAACTGATACATTAAGATATTAAATATCCAAACTGATTCTTGTTGACCTGAAGATGTATAATTAATCTTAATGTATTTACCGTTATCCAAAAGTAATCTTTCTTCTCCTGAAACATATAAATACTTGCCTTTCAAAATTTCGTCAATCAACAACATGCATTTTTTTACAAAATCAATATCAAAAGGAAAAATACTAGTAGTTCTTTTATTATCAAAGTATCCTCTGATTCCGCCTTCAAAACTAGGACGAATCTTTAATATCCGTTCAATATACTTTTGAGTACAATAATCGATTAATCTTTTTTGTTCCTCATCCATTATTGTAAAAATGTAGTTTAATTGTGTTGTAAGTAATGTTATTAAACTTCTTCCGGCAGGTATAAAAATAGTTTCACAATCATCACAAAAAATATCATTCAACCTATCAATTATTTTGTTTTTTTCTTCAGATAAAGAAATATCTTTGTAGTTATACTCACGTAAGAAAGCTTCAATATCCTGACTAAAATCAAAATACACGTAATTGGGAGAAACGTAATCGTCTCCTGTGTTTAGTTTTAGTGTGATCCGAATAAATGTATTTTCATTATAATAATAAACCATTTCAAGTTGGTTACTTAATGCTCTTGAAGTACCAAATATTTGTAAAAACTTATTTCTTATTATTCTTGCAGCAGTCTTATATAATGACATATTGTTTTCAATAAGACTACTGTTTTTTATCATTGCTTCAAGAATGTCATTCTTTATAGTGCGAAAAAAGAAAATCGACTTAGCTATTGTACTCTTACCAGTCGCTTGGCCTCCTGTAAAAATTGTATAACTGTCTAATTCTATATCACAGTGTTTAATTGGACCAACATTGTTCATAATTAAACGATGCATAAAATCACCTCTTCTGTAATTATATCAAATTAGTTGTAAAATATCAATGTATAATGTGATTTTTTCAAGCTTCTTTTATTTAGTTGTTTTTACAAGATTTATACATAGTAATATAGATATTATGGAAGGGTTGTTTTTCAAATCAATTAAGTTTATAATTTGGTTAATAGCATTGTGTCAACTATCCAAAATAAAGGAGTTTTAGAATATGTTGTTTTCTAATGACCGTATGAGCTTTATAACAGAATACATATCAGCTTATGAACAAAAAATTAAATTAGCCAATAAACAAGGCTTATTTGATGCAGCTAAAATGTTTGAATTGTTTGCAATAGAAATATGTAATTTGTGGTTTGGTCAAAAGTTTAGAAACTTGAATGTAGCAACGGCTAATTATCCTTATGTAGATTTAATATCACATGATGAAAAACTTTATGTTCAAGTCAGTACAGTTATTGATATACCTACAAAAGTTAAGAAAACATTAGAAAAAATAAGAGATTCAAAAAATGAAAATTTCAAAAAAATAAACAAGGTTATTTTCTTTGTTCTTAACAATGAAAGTGTAGATAATTTAACTGATTATACCGGTGAAGAACAAATTGGGAACATACCATTTACGGTAAAGGATAATCTCATTACCACTAAGGATATATTAA
Organism: Acutalibacteraceae bacterium; assembly: GCA_045591285.1. Taxonomy (GTDB): domain Bacteria; phylum Bacillota; class Clostridia; order Oscillospirales; family Acutalibacteraceae; genus RUG806. Next base: position 12,033 of record JAZNSP010000032.1, on the reverse strand, counting down.
CAAAGGCCGAAAATGAGCTTGAATTTCAGCAAAACTTATATGAAACGCTTAAAAGTGAGTATGAAAAATTTCAAAATAATATTAATAAATTTAGTGAGGCTTTGAATAGTAGTAAAAACATAGGATTAAAAAATATCACAGATTTAATTAACGAAGAATATGAGATTGACAGAAATCCGCTAGTTGAAAAAATAAAAAATGATAACCATAGGTTCGTTTCTGTTCAAGGTAGAGCTGGTAGCGGAAAATCAGTTATATGTAAAAAATGTGTTGAAAGCGAAGACCTGATTTTATATGCTCGTGCTGAAAGGTTCGCAGAAGAAAGTAACATCGATAATATTTGGGGATTTCCTGTTAAAGATGTTTTGGAGTGTTTGAATGGCAAAAAAATAGTTTTCTTTATTGATGCATTGGAATTTATTGCTGATTGTTTATCTACAAAAATAGACTTGTTGCAGTACCTATATGAAGTCGCTCAAAAACATGAAAATGTATATATAATAACCTCGTGTCGTACTACTGATAAAAATGCTTTTATAAAAATCGAATCCAATTTTTCGATAAAAGTATATGAAGTAAACGACATAACTGCTGAGGAACTTTTGCAAATTGCAAAGAAATATCCCGTTATAAATAAAATGTATTCAATGAATTCATATGTTGATTTGCTAAAATCTCCATTTTATATAAATCTCATTGTTAGCAAAAAAATTGACATAGATGACATTGGTGATGAGAATGCATTAAGAGATTATATATGGAAAAATGTCATTTGTTTAAAAGAAAAATCAAAATATTATCAAATAAGTGTAGATAGTATAGTAAAGACCGTAGAAAAAATTGTTTTTGAACGTGCTCAGAATTTTTGGTTAGGTGTCCATGAAGATGAAATTGATAGTAATGTACTTCATGCATTGATATCAGAAGATGTAATTTCTCAACAGGGGCAATATGTGAGACTTAAATATGATGTTTTTGAAGACATTTGTTTTGAGCATCATTTTGATTTAACTTTTGATTATTGTAAAGGTGATTATCAGACTTTCTATAAAGATATAGAAGGTCTTGGTCGTTGTGTCTATAGAAGATATCAAATTTGGATATCTAATAAACTTTTTATCAAAACGAATAGAGAACGTTTTGTTTTCATATTGATTTTTTCAAATGATATACCTGATGCTTGGAAAATGCAAACAATAATAGGCATTGTGAAATCAAAATATTGTGATGAGTTTTTCGAAGAAAATGGCAGCAATATTTTCGAGAACGGTTTATTACCTGAAATTATAAACATTACTAATGTTTACGCTTTTGAAGCAAAACTTGCAAATGATGATGCGGTATTGCTAAATCCGGTAGGCAATGGAAGACCGAGTCTTATTAAACTGATATCTAATAATGCATATTATAAAGATTATTGCATTGACAGAAAAAGCATAACAAAACTCTGTTCAGATTATGTAAAAAAAAATAATACTGATAACACTATTGCATCTGAAATTTGTCAAATTTTGCAATATTATATAACCGATTTACTTAACAATACAAATGAAGACCATTTATACAATGTTTTGGAAAACATATCACCTTATCTTGAGGTTATATATCGAATAGCATATTGCAGTGCGCCTTGGATTGAGTCTTTTTTCGAAGAATTAGAACAGGATTATATTAGTGGCAATAGAAGCAAAAAAAGATTTGCAGAAGAAACTATTGCTTGGACATTAGATAATGCTTTCCCTGAATTGATAAAGGCTTTAGGTGATAAAGTGTGTTCTTTAGCAGATTTATTATATCTGCAAGAAAAACAACCAAAAGAAAACGATGATTATTTCTTTGATTACAATATCGATAAACCAAAGTACGGCTTAAGTGAAAATGTAGAAGATTATGAACACTCACACAGAACAATATTTAGTAACAATCTAATAATTAATTTGTTCTTTCATAACTTTAATGTGGGCTTTTCGTGGGCAATAAACTTTATTAACAAAGCCATTTTATCATATCATAATGACAGTCCAGAAACGCTTCAAAAAATAAAAATAAAATTTATAGATGAAAATAAAACTACGGAATATTGGGCTGCACCCAATATGTGGTTATCCGGAAATACAGAAAACTCCGTTCCAATGCTAATTGGCGATATTGTGTATTGTTTAAAATCTGTTATAATTAATACTTTAGACAATTATAAAACAAACAATATGTTTTTTGAAAAGTTTGCAAATTATATTAAAAGTGAAATTTATTCTAATTCAAACAATATAATTCTGTTAACAATAATTGAAGCTATTGGTCTTCATTTTGAACAGGAGTTGCCGGGTTATGCCTTAGATTTAGCTTCGAGTATTGAGTTGTTGCATTATGATAACTCTAGATATATTTTATATCATCATAATCCAATAAAGGATTTACTCGAAAAACAAATTTATTTAGCTGTTGGCATGCCTAATATCCCAAAAAGATACCAGTTGGATGAGAAGTGTAATTATAATATCGAACAATATGTTGCAAGAGCACAATTTTCTATCGATGTCAAAGCAAAAGAAAAGAGTATTAATATTCTTGACTACCTATATTCAATTACAAAAAACGAAGGAAATGATGCTCACAATTATTTGCTTATTCAAAAAATGGATATGAGAAACGCCACTGCAGTAGAACTCGCTGATGGTTATTTAGCATTATATCCTAATATTACAGGAGAGGCAAAGAAAATAACTGAAAGACAACAAAAAATCAACGAACCAGAAGAAAGGTTAAAAAGGATTGTAGATAAATTGGCATCATCCGATAAGCTATTAGACCTTGACTCTGCAACAAAAACGATCGAAGAAGTACTTTATGTTATTGAACAAAGTTCATTGGGTTTTCAATATGAACCTTTTTTAATTACACTTATTTCATATTCGCTTAAAAGTGATGATTTGTTGTTAGATAAAAGAAACACCTATTGTAAGATTTGGATAAACAGTGTAAGGAAGCTGTTTTCTAACGAAACTTATTTAGGTGATAACAGATATCTCCCAATTTTGTTTGACCAAATAGACAAAAACATAGATGTTGCGATTATAAATGAGATTAAAAATCTTATTTTGGATTTTATTCTTTATGATGAAGGCAGCGGTATTGTAACAGATGCACAGAAAGTTGTTTCTACTTATTTATCCACTCATTTGAATTTAGCAGAATGCATTTTTAACACCATACTTATGTTGGCTGAGGATGAAATGCATCATCAAAAATACAATGCTCATTATATAAAAACTAAAAAAATAGACAAAAAGTTTAATTTTTTGCCGAATATGCAACCAAGATTATTATGGGTGGATACGCATATCAAAAATTCAAACGACAATCCCTATTGCAGTAAGAAACAAGCTATTATCGACAAATATTTATACAAAGAAAGCACGTTAAGCTTAGATTTAAGTAAAATTGATGATTATGATGTACAAACTCTTTGTTGCATTTGTAATTGTGGTTTGACTTTTAATACAGAAAAATTTAGTTCTGTAATTCGTGAAATATTGCACCTCCTTTTTAGAATAAATCACAATAAACCAAATTATGACATACATAAAATAATTGGTTTTGACCATCAATATAACTTGATAGAGTTATTTCAAAAGGAGATTAAAATATGCTCGACGGAAGCAATTACTGCTTATGATATCTTGTTTAACGATATTGATTTTAACAAATTTTCTCAAAATCTTATTGAATTTTATCTTGAGATATTTCAAGTTTTCACATATGAACATTTTGATTCATATGTTGATAAAAACAGACGAGAAATTTGCCAAAATAAAATATTATGCTTGGAAAGCAGAATAGTTAATATCGAAAATGAAAAAGTCCGACTGCAGTTGTACAAATCATTAATGCTTTCAACTGTTAAAGTTTGTACAAAATGGCATGAATGTAAAACGTCTTATTCTTATAAAGATAAACAATTTTTAAATAGGCTATTTAGTGATTATGGAAAATATTACCCGGATGAATTAATCCAAACGATTTATAGTTTCCATATTGACAAACTATTACCAGAAGTATTAATATCCATTAACAATTGTTTCACATATTCTAAAGCTCAAGGATATGATTTCAAAAATTTAATATCAAAACAAAATTTTGCAATCAGAACTATAATTATGAAAGCTTATGTTTTGTTTAGTAATAAAATTAAACAAGATAAAGAACTAATTGATGCATATGAGAACATATTACAAATCCTTATTGAAAACAACTACGAATTAGCCGCAATTCTTTTGGATGAATTTAGAATCCATTAAGATAAAGCTAATAATATTGAAATACAGGTGTAGCAATTTTCATATTGCTACACCTGTATTCATTATTTATATATCAGATTTTTATTTATGATTTCACGTACTCTTAATTCAATGTTTTGCATACGGCGTATCCATTCCAACTGATTATCTTCTTTCAGTTGCTCTGTTACGCCCTCAAGTTCTTTCATCTGAACTACGATCGTGTCAAACATCTGATGAGCTTGATTTTCTATCTCGGCACAGTGCTGATATAGTTTACCTTGAGCAAGTAATATTGTGAATAATACTTTCTTGTGTTTAAGCAGGTAATCCTTATGTAGCATACCCCATTTTCCGAGTTTGATATTTGCTTCTTCGGGTGGTAATATAAGGTTAGGCATATTGTAATCTCCAACTTGTCTGTATATAATATTTGTATTGTTTTTCATAATAGCATTCATCCTTTCATATTCTTAACAAATGTGTCGTATGTAAATTTAGCGCCAAACCTGAAGCCTGATATAAAGCTGTCAGCATTACTTGTTGTTGAAAATTCAATGTAAGCACTCACGTAGTTTTGAAACAGCTCCTTATCTTCACCGGTCAGCCTTGCAGTAAGTTGTTCTTCTTTCTCTGCAAGGTTACTCAGTTTCTTCTTGAGTTTAGGTGTTAGTTCCGAATTAACTTCTTGCGGCTCGATGTTGCCATAATAGAAATCTTCAATGATATTTGACATTATGTACCTCCATATGTTTCTCTATCAAGCAACAGCAGGAGTGTAGAATACTATGTTTGAAGCCGGTTTTACTTGTGTTTTGAGTAAATCCCTTATGAACACTCGCACCATAACTCCACTCTTATTTTGATACAATGAGAGTGGAGTTGTTTTATGCCCAAATACTATATATCAAGGGTTTTCACGGCACTTAACATAATCAGCACCTTTGCAAAGAGATTATGCAGAGGTGCTTTTTATTGTTTGCTTTGCCTTGCTGTAGGGATTGAAAAAGTAATCGTGTACCCAACCCCATCTTTCGTGTACCCAACAGTTTTTTGATACTTTAGAAGAAGCTAACGTTGCTATGGAGAGATACGAGGAACGAAGAAAGAACGAACTCGGGTGCGAGACTCGTGGATGAGAATCAGTTGATATCAAAAGATACATTTTGCAAAGCAATGAAACTAATCCGGGAGCAAGAATCAACAGATGAAGCTTTCAGTAAAGCTTTACAAAATGTAGGTGACGGCCACTTTGTGTTTGGTGCGAAAAACAAGTATTTGGAAGCTCTGCTACTTGTAATTTCAGAAGCAATGAACGATAAGTACGATTATATTTCTTGGTGGCTTTATGAAGCAACTGATGGCTTTGAAGTTTCGCTTTCTGATGGTAGCAAGAAATGGTGTTTGAAAGAACCGGAAGCGTTATATGAGTTTGTTATAAATGATTGTAAATGAAGTTGTCCATACATCGAGAAGAAAAACGGTAATTGCATTCGGCGGTTGATGCTTATTAAAAATACTGTTCGTTTTTGAGGTAATTTTATTGACAAAGGCCCTTCTGACAGATATAATAAAGTTAAATTGTACCCGGGTTTAATTTGAATTGAACCCCTTTGAAAGGAGCAATGACTTGTCGAACTTCAGAAGTGAAACGGAAACAAAAGAATTACACAGAAAAATCCTTACAGCCGCAACGGCTTTGTTCATTCAGAAGGGCTATGAGCGTACAAAAATAACTGACATTGCAAAGCTGTCCGGTGTACCTAAATCAAAGATACTTTATGAAATGAACAGCAAAGAGGAAATTCTGTGCCTGTTGGTGAGAAAATTTCTTGACGGCGTAACATCTAAATCTGACCGAGCCGCAAAAGAACTCACCGACGACAAAGTGCTTATCCTGATTGCCAATGAGGTCTTGCAGCTTTATATGGCTGAAATGAATGAGGATATGCGTAACCTTTATCTTTCAGGCTATTCAATGCCGAAAACAAGTGAAGAGGTTCTTAAACGAAGAACTGATATGATGTATGATTCCTTCAGTGAAACCTTTAAAAAATTTACGTGGAATGACTTCTACGAAACCGAAATAGCTTCAATGGGCATTATGAGAGCATATATGACCATACCCTGCGGTATATATTTTACTATTGAAGCCAAAGCAACAAGACTCGTAACAATGCTTCTGCGTATTTATAAGGCAGAAGATGAAAAAATCACCGAGGCAATCAGCTTTATCGAAAAAATTGATTTTGCAACCGTTGCAAAAGAGGCGGTGCAAAGTGTTTTTGATGAACTCAGTATAAAAACTAATAAATAAATCTCTGAAAGGAGTAAATTATATGAAAAAATTCTTATCAGTCATCCTCTCAATCTTAATGGTTGTGACAATGCTCCCGATGGCGGTACTGCCGGCAAGTGCGGCTTCGGAGGCAATTACATTAGAACTCAGCAGTTACACTAAAGTTGATTACAGCAATAGTGCGACACCGTATTACCAATATAACAATTATCTTTACAAAGCAGCTTACTCTAACCTGAAAAACATCTCAGAAGTTGCAATAGATTATGACCGTTATGATCAATTGAGATTGCATTACACAGAGTCAGATACCGGGGATGCTGCTTATATCAATCTGTTAACATCTTATCAAGGAAGTTTTGCGAAATTGAGCAATCTTCCCACCTCCTCGGGCAAGTCCGTCAGTTTCTACACCAGTGATACGACTGCAAGTAATGAGAAGAAACCTGTCGTTACCGTTACCTGTATGGCAGTTAGTGAGCCTGTCTGGAGTTGGAATGGTGTTTCTTCCGCTACTGCCGTATTTACTTCCACAGATGGTGGCGCAATAATGACTGTGGACGCCGCAATCGAAAATTCTGAAAAAACTGCTGAAAACTGTCTTGAAACAGATACCACTGCATATACTGCTACTGCCACAGCCAACGGTAAAGAATATACAAATGTAAAAACAATATACGGTGAACAGGGCCCTCATAATTTTGAGTATATTGAATCGGGAGATTATATGATTGGCAGTTGCACTAATGGATGTGGAATGAACTGCACCCACAACTGGACTGATAAGAATGACTACCTTTGTGATAACTGCGGTTTTGAATGTCATCACGAAAGCTACATAGACGGCATCTGCACAGTCTGCGGCCTTGAATGTGCTCACGAAAACATAACAGACGGTAAGTGTGATGATTGCGGAGAAGATGGAATCGTTGTTACCATCACTATGACCGACAGCTACAGCGACGGTTGGAACGGAAATGGGATTGTTGTTAAACAGCTTATTGACGGAGCATATACAGAGGTTGCAACAGCAACCTTTGAAGACGGTGCAAGCGAAACCTTCACAGCACTTCTCCGACAAGACGGTATTTATGCTTTCAGTTGGGTTTACGGAGAATATCCTGAAGAATGTAGCTTTACGCTTACAGTTGATGGTGAAACCGTCTATGAATGTGCAGACGGAGGAACACTTGCAGATAGCGAGATATTTTATATAATTTGCAAGCATACATCCTACACCGACGGAAAATGCGATGTTTGCGATTATGAGTGTCCCCACGAAAATCAGACAGGTTCAGTTTGTGAAATCTGCGGCGAACACATTTGTAGCTACAACAACGGCTTCTGTACTGAGTGCGATGCCTATCAGCCTGCTACGCTTGTCACCAATGAGAATTACGAATCTTTCTACCTGAAAGCCGACTATGTTGGCTACTATGCGATCTCCAATGCAGGTCAGCTCTTCTGGTACGCAAACTACATAAACACTGTTGACAGAACAGCAAATGCAGTTCTCACAGCAGATGTTGACCTCGAAAACAGACCTTGGACACCCATCGGTTCCACAGGTGAAAACAGCAACAATTTCCGCGGTATCTTTGACGGACAGAATTACTTCATCAGGGGTCTTTATGTTGAAGGCGACAGAGCGGGTCTTGGCTTCTTCGGTGAAGTCAGAACCGGTACAGTCAAGAACTTCACTATCTACGGTGAGGTAGTCGTGAACACCGAGGTCGATTATGTCGGCGGTGTTATCGGCTCTATCTGCGGTGTCAACGGTGAAAATGACCTTGAAAGAAACGGTGCGATTATTCAGAATATTAGGTCTTTTGTAAATCTTACCGTTAAGGCACACGGCGTTGGTAAGATAGGCGGCTTTGTGGGTTATGCAAACCACGAGAGCCTTATTGAAAAATGCTCCTGGTACGGCACCTTTGATGCAGGAGAGTACCGTGTGGATAACGGTGCAGGCGGCTTCATAGGACGCATTCAGGAGAATTCAAGTAGAGTTACTATCCGTAACTGCGCAGCCTACGGTACAATAAAGACAAATTACGCAGGTGACTATAATGATACCGCAACCATTTATATGGGCGGATTCCTGAGCTTCTCCAATACGAATGCAAAGACTGTGCTTGAAAACTGCCTGTTTGCAGGTAGGTTTAAGCGCGGTAAAAACCTGACCGACGAGGCATTTCTTGGCGCATTCGGCACCCTTCGCAGCGTTAACGCAATCAAGAATTGCTATTACCTCGGTGATGACGGTCTTGAGGCTGTACACAGCGATTCGCCTCTGAAACCCGATAGTGATATCGTAGAGATCACAAAGGTAACCGGGGAAGAGCTCAAGTTCGATATGGTTGCCGCCATGCTGGGTGAGTACTGGGAGCAGGGCGTCCATTATCCCACACTCAAGGACCACGGGTCGCATTGGGGTAGTGAAACCTACAGCTACGCCGACAACGGCGACGGCACCCACGATATGGTCTGCACCGGGTGTGGTTACGTGGAAGTGTATAATGAAGCACATAGTGGCGGCACCGCCACCTGCACCGAACAGGCAAAGTGCGAACGTTGCGGCGCAAGCTACGGCGAACTTAATCCCGACAACCACGCAAGCGACACTTACACCTACACCGACAACGGCGACGGCACCCACGATATGGTCTGCACCGGGTGTGGTGATGTGATAGTAAATAACGAGAATCACACCCTGACCTATACCGCAAACGGCAACACCATCACCGCTGCCTGCTCCGCAAACTGCGGTTACAGTGGCACCGCTACCATCGGCGCAGAGGGCAAGACCTATGACGGCAATGCGGTTGAGGTTGTCGTTTCCAAGACCGGCTCTTTGGAAAATACGATTATTCCCGTTACCCTTACCAAGGACGGCGAAGCCTTTACCGGCGAACCTGTGAACGTAGGCTCTTATACCGCTTCCATTGGCATGGGCGAGAACGAGAATGCCGTTGTGGCAAGCGTAGAGTTCATCATTGAAAAGGCGAACCCGGTCATCGCAGCGTCCCCCACACCCAATACGCTGACCTACATCGGCGAAGCGCAGTATCTCATCAGCGCAGGTGAGGCAGCCGGCGGAACGATGGTTTACAGCTTGACCGAGAACGGCGAGTATACCACAAGCATCCCCCAAGGCACAAATGCAGGCGATTACACGGTTTGGTATTACGTTCAGGGCGATGCAAACCGTAATGACAGCGCAAAGGCTTCCGTGTCCGTTAACATCGCGAAGGCAACCGTTACCGTAACGGCAAACGATGCAACCATCACCTACGGCGAAGCTCCCATAAATACCGGTGTTACTTACAGCGGCTTTGTGAATGGCGAGGACGAAACCGTTCTTGGCGGTGAGCTGGCTTACACCTACACCTATACGCAGAACGGCAATGTAGGTAACTATTCGATCACCCCCGAAGGCTTGACCGCTGATAACTACGAGATCACATTCGTGGACGGTACTCTGACTGTTGAACAGATAGATATTGGCGACATTATTGATGAAATGAAAATCAATCTGGAACAGTACAGCTACGTTTACGACGGAACCGAAAAGAAACCCAAAGTTACCTCTATCACTGTTGACGGTGTGACATTGACAGAAGGTACGGACTACACCGTACGCTACGAGGACAATGTTTACGTTGGAAACTATGCAACGGCAGTCATCATCTTTGAGGGCAACTACGACGGTATATTCCGCAAGTGGTTCACAATTACAAAGGCTTATTACGACTTAACTGCTCCCACCCCCAATACACTTACATATAACGGTGAAGAACAGTATCTTGTCTCTGCAGGTACTGTCGAGGGTGCTGATTTCGAATACAGCCTTGACGGTGTAAGCTGGTCAACAAGTATTCCTCAGGCAAAGGATGCAGGCAACTACACAGTTTATTACAGAGTTCTTGCCGATGAAAACCACTATGGCATTGAGGGTACTGTTGATGTAACTATCAAGGAATGTCCTCACGAATGGAACGAAGGCGTACTCACAAGACCTGAGAGAATAACAACAACTGAATGGGATGACGGCTATTACACCTACACCTGCACTATTTGCGGTGAGGAAAAGACAGAGACTGCTAAGAGAGCAGACTACACAGCATTCGAAGCTGTTATGACCGACTATATTGACATCGTTAACAATAAATCTGTTCTTGACAGCGTTAAGAATGAACTCAGCAGTATTTATCAGCAAAACAGAGATGTTACCGGCGGAAACCGTATTGAAACCGAACAGGCAGAGGTTGATACCGTTGTAAAACTTCTCTCCGATAAGATTGACGAGATAAAGGCAGAAATCGAAGACGGCACAGCTGTAAAGGCTGATTACACAGAAATTGACGAAGCAATCGCTTCCGTTGATGAAGCACTTGAAAATGCAACAATCAGCGAAGAAATGGCAAACGAGCTCTCTGACATCAAATCTCAGCTTGAAGCTCTTAAGGTAAATGAAAACACAAGTATGGCTGATGCGGCTGAGCTTCTTGAAAGAGTAAAGGCTGTTGCAGAAACAATGGCTGACTGTGCAAATGGCATTCACTCCTTCACAAAGTACGAAGTAACCGAAGAAGCAGAGTGCGGCAAGGCAGGTAAAGAAGTTGCATATTGTAACCACGGCTGCGGTGCAACAGACGAAAAGGAAATCCCTGCACTCACTCACGAACCTCTCGCGGCAGTAGTTGAAAATGAAGTTGCTGCTGAGTGCGAAAAGGCAGGTAGCTATGACCTTGCTGTTTACTGTGAACTTTGCGGCGAAGAGCTTGACAGAGACACGGTAACAGTTGATGCTCTCACTCACACTGACGAAGACGGCGACTATCTCTGTGACCACGGTTGCGGACATAAATTCCCGAAGCCCGTTGAACCCGAGCAGCCCGACACACCTGATACACCCGATGAACCCACGGATGATACCTGTGACCATATCTGTCACAGCAATAATGCTCTTATGAAGGTTCTTTGGAAGATTATCAGCTTCTTCTACAGACTCTTTAATATTCAGCAGTATTGCGATTGCGGTGTGATTCACTACGATGCACCTGTTTTCGGATAAAATTTAATATATACTAAAACTAACCGCCGGGGAGAAATCCTCGGCGGTGTTGTTCACTACTATATAGAAAAATTTTACTGATATTAATTCCGGTTTTAGTAGGTTGAAACCCCCTAATTTTTTTTTGCAACCCCATAAATAAAAATTGAAACCCCTAACATAGGGGGTTGCAAAAATTCAAACTTTGTATTAAATTATGCGTGGAACTACAAACCAGAAAAATCCGAACCAAATTTTCCCAATAGGAAAAGGGTTCGGATTTTTTGTTTGATTTATATACACAATACCTATAAACAGAGGAAACCGAGTAGAGTTACAGCTATCTACTCGGTTTTCATATGTGTGAATAACAAAACTTAAAGCTATTTCTCTATTCCACT
>JAZNSP010000031.1:0-94344 GCA_045591285.1 Acutalibacteraceae bacterium | reverse complement strand
TTCTACACTCTTTTCTTTCCAAGGCATACACATCTCCCTCTCGATGTTTTTTGCCTTTATTTTATCAAAAAAGTGTAAACTATGTCCTCGGACATTTTGTAAACTATGTTATCACACTACACACGCCTCGACAACCCGAGGGCAGTCGGAGTTTGAGAGAAAATAAATCTTGTGGCACAATTAAATTTATAACGGAAAACATATTATTTCTTTAACGAAAATTGTAATCTGTAGAGAACTCACCTCGGGACGTCGAGGCGCCGGCTCCTACAGAATGTAATTTTATCCATTCTGCTATAAGGCACAATTTCCGCTACTTCCGACCTCCGACTTCCGACTTCGCATCGGGTGTCCCGCCCTCAATTATTCATTATTCATCATTCATTATTCATCAATCTATAATACTCTTCTTCCGTTATCGGCACAACGGAGCCGTGTCTGGGGTTTAAGTGGTCGATTTCCATATCGCCTCTTCTTATTCTCTTGAAATTCTGAAAATCCTCTGTTATCTGAGGGAAGAAGCTCTGCTCACCGTATTCGTCCATTATCATTATCCACTTGTCTGTGCCTGTTATGTTATACATTGAGCTTCCCTCTACGCCGTGCCAGTTAAGTGAGCATATTGTGTAATCGGTGTTGTAGGGTCCTGTGAGATTTTCTGAACGGACGTAGGCTATTTTCTGAGTAAGGTCTTCCTTGAAATAAAGGTAATAGTAGCCGTCGTTCTTGTTATAGACTATATCACCGTCTATGCACTGAACGTTTCTTACTTCACCCGTTTGGGCATCCACTTCATTCCATCTGCCGAAAAGCACCTGGGGTGCAGCTTCAAAGGTCTTGAAGTCCTTCGTGTATGCATAGTAGTGACCTGCACAGTCATTTTCCTCAGTGGAATTTGCCCAGTAAACCATATACATCTGCTTTTCGCTATCCCATATTGCCTGAGGTGCCCACGCTCTGTTGGTTGTTTCAAAGCCTTCAAAATCTCTTATATCAATTACAGTTTCATCAGTCCAGTTAATAAGGTCATAGCTTCTCCAGGTAATGAGAGCGTGATTGGAAAGCCATCCCTGATTTGCATCCATATCGGTTGCAATTATAAAATAACACTCGTTTCCGTTTTCGTCAGGACCTTTTAATATATAAGGATCTCTCACACAGCCTGTGCCCTTGGTCTGCTCTATAACCGCTTCGTTATTGTTGAGTGCAGTAAATTTATATCCGTCCGTGCTTACGGCAAGATGAATTGTCTGCTCTTCGGGAGAGTTGCCCACAAAATAACAGAAAAGATACGCACCCTCAGCACTGACAGGGGGAATTGCATAACCGTTAAAAAGAAAATTAAAAAGATACATAGGCATCATCACAATTGCAGTAAGATACCTGATAAACATCAGAGTAGTCATACAAAAATCTCCTTTTAGCTTCAACTGATATTATTTTCATATTAGCATAATAATTAAGATATGTAAAGAAAAAATACTCTCCATTGATTATGAAGAGTATTTATGTAAATTATTTGATTTTGAAAACGGGAGTGAAATTAAGTACAAGAAGGAAAATCTCTATAAGTGCTATGGGAAGGATTTCCATAAGCCCGCTTTTTCCTACGAATATGAAAATTCCGAGGAAGGTCATAAGGATAAGTGTGGTGATAATTGCAAAGAGAAGTGAATTATTTCTCTTTTTTATGCCTGAAAGGAAGAAAAGAAGTAAGGGTGCTACGGTAAGCACTACGAAAACGCCTGTTGCAACCCAATGAAGAATTCTTTTGGGATTCCAGTCCTCAATGCTGTGACCGAGTGTAAGTGACACTGCTATCATACTTACGAAAGCACTGATAAGAAGTCCGTCAAAAAACCTGTTCTTATATTCATATCTCTTATAAAGATACCATATATTGAGCACTATGCTTCCTGAGGTGAGAATACCCCAGATCCAGAAATAAAGCTGTCTGTCTTCACATAAAAGCGAAAGGGTTCCGTTCTCCAGAAGGGGATTATTTCCCCAGCAAAACGGAAGAATAAGTCCGTAAGGAATTGCCGCAAGAAGTGTGATAAGACTAAGTGACGGTAACAGTTTTTCAATTTTATTTTTCATAATTTCCCCACCATTAAATATATTAGCTTATTTGCATTGGGTATTATAGTGCATCTACCGTAGAAAATCAACCTCAGAAAGAAAATACGGAAAATTCAACAATTTATTTTACTGTAACAGAAAAAGTCGGGAGAAGTTACATAAAAACGTAACCCTCCGACCTGAGTCTTAAAGTCCGAATAATCTCTGGAAAATATTTACAATTTTAAGGAAAAAGTTTCTTATTGCATTGAAGAAATCGGTAATACCTGAAACATTGGTGTTTCCGCTTCCGCTTCCCTGTTCACCCTGATAATCAGACTGCAGGGTATTCATCCACGAAATCATTCCGTCAGGACTGTTAAGCTCAATGGAATTTCCGTTGCCGTCTGTATGAGTGACGTTGGGATAAGCACTGCCGTCAAGCATATGAAGGTCAAAGGTGATAACCTTTGCCATATGATGATTGTCACTTGCACTTGCTCCTGACGGCTCTTTTACTGAAGCAAAGGTTGAAAATCTGCAGTTTTCAGGTGCATTGTTATACTTACAAATATTGTTCCATAAGGGCTTTATTGTTCCTACGTAGCTTATAACGGGATCAAGTGAGCTGCTCATAAGCCATATTGCCACGTCAGAGCATTTTTTGACGTCATCGGCACTGACAGTACCCGTAGGTGCCATAGGAAATGCACCGGCAAAATATTCAGGGAAGGAAATTATCATATCCCAGGTCATTTCTCCGCCTGCGGAAAGTCCGCCTATGAATATTTTCGTTGTATCAATATTAGCACCGTGCTTTGCTATCATATCGTCGATAACTGCACGAAGAGGCTCAATAAGAGTAGAGCTCCAATAAACAAGCTTCTGTTCGGGGGCTCTTGGCAGAAGCACGAAGGCACCGCCCTCGGTAAAACGGCTCTGAAGCTCGGTTGATGCCCAGTAAGGCATATCGCTGTCATCAAGCTGAGAACCAACATAGTCGCCGTGACCGATACCGTGAAGGAAAATAACAAGGGGATATTTTCCGTTATCGTTATTACCCACAGGTGAATAATATGCATAGTCAAGTGTATATCCGCCGGCGGAGGGTGCAGTATCAATTGAAAATTCATTTCTGAGTGCTTCAATTCCTGCACTCACGGGCAGAGTCTGCTTACGGCTTCCTGCAGATGCGGTGGGAATAAATACCGCCGTCATAAGACATAAAACACATATAACCGAAATAATTTTTCTGAATGCCTTCATTACTATTCCTCCGTCAGATCACAGCTTCAGCAAAAATAGCTTCGCTTTCATTTCCCCATACGTCCTCAGCGTGAACACTGATATAGTATTTACCTGATGAAAGCTTTATGCCTTCAAATTCCTGAGTTTCGGGAACTGATGCAAAATAATACTCTGAAAGAGTCTTATCCTTATAAACCTCGTTACCGTTTTCATCGGTTATAACTATTCTGTAAAGATAAACTGCGTTATCCCCTGTTACTTCTGCCTGAGGGAAATAAACGCTGAGCTTCTTATTCTTAATTTTTACACTGATTTCAGCATCATCACTGAATTCGGGTGCAACGGAAAGAAGCTTTCTTTCATCGGGATTAAACTTTGTCTTTACTTCGTCAGTTACGTTATCAACAAGGAATTCCTTTACAATTTCACCTGCATCAACGTCTAAAACTCTTATAAGAACTCTGTTGTCCTTATCCGTTTCAACGATAAGAGCCTGAGTCATTGTGTCACTGCCGTCGGGATGAACGCTTGTTTCACCGTCAACTGTAAATTCATAATAAGCAAGGCCGCCGTCGTTTACTGCCGTAAACGTACCCTGCCAGATAGCTCTCGGATCATTTGCAGGATAATGTGAATGGCCTGAGAAATGCATTACCTGAGGATATTTATTGAATACGTCAACAAAGTAATCAACACCCCAGCCGTCATTTGAACGGCTTCCGAAAACGGTATTGAGAACGTGCTCATGGCTGAAAACGAATACGGGCTGATCGGGCTTATCCTCTGTAGCAATTTTAAGCTGCTCGTCAAGCCAGTTTATAACTTCCTTGGTGTAATGCTCCTCGTCAGAGGGAGAACGGGAAATACCGATAAAATGGTATCCGCCGATAACCACGTGAAAATCAGTGTCCTGACCTGTAAGTGAGGAGAAAATTTCAAGGGATTTCGTTCCGTACGTACCGCCGTCGTGAGCCTTTGCAACAACACCGAGTCTTGTGGTTTCATCTCTTAAAACCGCATTTGTGGTTGCAGTGAAGGCGGAAAATGCGGTAAACGTACCGTCATCTGTGATATCACCTGAGAAAACAACCGCATCAACGCTGTTGTAATCACTGTCCTTATCACTGTAGGCATAAGCGGACTTCATCATTTTTGTAATTCTTCTGCAGCCCTCGTCACCGAGAGTGTAGATATGTGTGTCACTTGTTGTAACAAATCTCATTACGGGCACGAAGTCATCCTGCTTGTTTTCAGGTGCCGGTGCACAGGTAAAGGGTAAAAAGATTGTTACAAAAACAGAAAGAAATGCTAAGATCACTGAATAAATAGTCATAAAAATTCCTCCTTATTGAAATATTATACATCACAGCGAAAAAGATGTCAATTTTAAGTATCAGGGAAATTATAATCGGGCTTCACCGGCATTCCCGTTTCAGAAGCCTTCACAATGGAACGGCACACCTCAACGGTCTTTGCACCCTCAACGGCATCTGTAAGTATGGGAGTATCGTTTATAATTGCTTCAGAGAATACTCTGAATTCCTCACCTGCATTATGGTTATTGACTTCAATTTCAATTATCTCGGCTTCGTGCGCCATCTGGTCTTCACCTATTGTGAAAAGCTCCATTGTGGGTGAGGTGTTGTCGCAGATTATTGTTCCCTTTGTGCCGTAAATAAGTGTTCTCATAGTGTAGCTTCTCTTACAGCCGGTGGAAACGAACACCTTACCGATTACTTCATCGGGGAATTTCATTATAGCAATAGTGGCATCGTCATAGGGAACGGTGGGAAGAAGCTTATGGGTGCCGTATGCCATAACCTCTGTGGGATCACCTGCTATCCAGCGCATAAGGTCAACGGCGTGACAGCCTCCTCCGACAACTCCGTGTCTTAAAGGATCGCTTCTCCAGTTATCCACAAGATACATATAGTCGTGTGCGTATTCGGACTCAATAAAATAAATATCCCCGATAACGCCCGAAGAAACAAGCTCCTTAGCCTTAATAAAGGCAGGTGTGAAACGGCATATCTGCCCTACCATAAATTTACATTTACTCTCTCTTGCCGCCTTAATAATTTCATTAGTGTCCTCTCTTGTAAGCGCAAGAGGCTTTTCGCAAAGCACGTGCTTTCCTGCTCTTAAAAACTCTATGCTGAGCTGTTTATGAAGCGCATCGGGCACGGCAACAGTAACAGCGTCAATAGAAGGATCATTCAGAAGTTCTCTGTAATCCGTGAAGCGTTTTTCTTCGGGAATGTTATACTTTTCTCCCGCAAAAGCGAGAGCCTCTTTATCAGTATCACAAATAGCGCCTATCTCAGCACCCGCACTTAAAGCCCCTTCAATATGCGCCCTTCCGAACTGCATACCGATATTGGCAACAACTATCTTTTTATTCATAAAATCACCGTCTTCTTTGGTTCTTCACGGAAAGTCTGAAAATAGAAGGCGGCACGGGAGTGCCGGAGTGAAGCTTTCGTTGACCTTTCTCGAAAGGTCATAGGGTTTTTTAAGGGACAAAGTCCCTTAAATCGCTGTCCGCAGACAGCGAAACACCTTATGATTCAATAGCGCAGGAGGGAAGCAAAAACAGTTCAGTGAACTGTTTTTGCGCTGGGAACCCTCACCGGGGGTTCCCAAGTGCGAAGCACAGTGTAATTAAAGGTGTTATGCTAAATCCCTCTATTTTCCGTAAAGAGTCATTTTTTAATATATTTTTATTTTACAACAAAAGAATACTGCCGTCAACCGACAATCACTGAACGGTCTTCCCTGAGATTGACTTTGCTTTCAGGCTATGCTAAAATTTATAAAGATACCGAACGATTAAAGCTAAGGAAAAATAAATATGAAAGTAGTTCTTATTAATCCGAACACGAGGTTCAATGCCCGTTCCGTTGCAATTCCTTTGGGAATTATTGCTATAGCCAGTTATCTTCAGACAAAGGGGCACAGGGTAAAAATTTTAGATTTTACCGTTGAAAAAATTGATCTTAAAAAAGAAATTGAAAAAGAAAAGCCTGATATCGCAGGAATTTCGGTTATAGGACATAAATCTCTCCCCAATGCAATAAAAATTTCTGAGGAATTAAAGAAATTCAACATTCCTGTTGCCTGGGGCGGTCCGCTGGCAGCGTGTATATACGGTGAAGTTCTTGAAAGCGGCTACGCTGAGTACGTTTTTACAGGTGAAGGTGAATTAGCCTGGGAAGACCTTCTGAACAGCCTTGCCAACGGAACAAGTGCATCTGAAATTGACGGAATTGCCCTCATAAAAGACGGTAAAATTCACTATAACGGTCAGCATAAGTTAGCCGACCTCAGTGATTTTCCCGAAATGGATTTTTCCCTCGTAAATCCCCCTCTTTATTTTCAGAAAACCTTCGGCTGTGAGAGAATGCTGCACCTGTGCTCATCAAAGGGCTGTCCCAATCACTGCATTTTCTGCTACAACAAGGATTTTAATCTCTGCAAATACAGAAAAAGACCTCTTGCACAGGTTATGAATGAAATCCGTTATCTCGTTGAAAATCACAATATGGACGGAATTTATTTTACAGATGAGCTTTGGGCGGCTTCGAGAGAGGAATTACACGAATACTGCAATGCCTTCAGGGAAAGCGGACTTAAATTTTCCTGGGGCTGTCAGACAACTATCGGCAGATTTACCAAAGAGGACTATCAGCTGATGTATGACTGCGGCTGCAGATGGATATTCTTCGGCATTGAAAGCGGCTCAAAACAGCTTCTGAAAAAAATGGCAAAGAATATTGAATTTGATAAAATTGAACAATCGGTTGCAGACTGCTACGATTCAGGCATTGTAACAATTGCCGCATTTATAGTAGGTCTGCCCGACGAAACCGAAGATGACCTGAAGCTTACGACTGACCTTGCAAACAGACTCAGAACCTCATTTTATTCAGTCAATTTCTTCTATCCCGTACCCAACTCAGCACTTTATAAGCGACTCGTCAATGAAAATAAGTTCAAGGCACCGAAAAAGCCTCAGGAGCTTTTCAGACAGCGTCCCGTGGAAAAATTACAGCATAACGTGTCAAATCTTAAAAGCCTTGATTTAAAGGTAATCAGAAGCCATTATCAGTTCCGCAGCTTTATGGGCGGTAACGCAAAAAAAGAAACGGAAGACCAATCACGCTTTTTCTTTACAAAAAAGACAATCACGGAAGCAATAGACAGCACCCTTCATCACGGATTTATAAATTTCGTGGTTCAGGTTTACTACAGCGCACTTGAAATTCTCTCCGTTCTGTTTTACGCCTTCTGTTTCCCCGGTATAAGAAAAAAATACAATCTCTACAAAAAGAAATAATAAGCCATAAAACAAAACTGACGCCCCCTGAAGAATATCCTTCAGGGGCGTTTTTACATCAGAAATTATGCTTTTTATATTTAAGTCTGTAATCTCTTATCCACTGTGCACCGTACTTTGCGTTGTAAAGAAGAATATGGTCGGTATCGGTAAAATCAATTGACCATATACGGTCCATATTATCTCTCAGGAACTGATTCTGGAAATCCATTCGTTCCTTTTTGATGTTACGAGTAGCCTTGCCGTTAAGAACGTAATTACAGGAAATGTGGAAATCTCCGTTGTCCTTGATATTCTGAAGACCTGCATTGTCAACCTCGTTTATGAGAATTGCATTCTTTTTAAGAGCAAAGTTTGAAGGGGTACAGCTATCCACAAGGTCGTGGTTACGGATAACGTTCTTCGTTGACTCGGTTTCCTCAGGTGTTTCACCGGGATAGCCGAGAAGGAAGGTGCAGTGATTCCATAATCCCACTTCCTTTGCATAGGTAAGAAGTGTTTTTCTGTACGAACAGTCAATACCCTTATTAAGAAGTGTCATAACTCTTTCTGACTCAGCTTCATAGCCCCAGCAGAAAAATCTTGCACCTGCATTATATAAGTTCTGAAGCACTTCCTTGGTAAATGCCTTTTCCATTCGGGCAAAGGAATAGAAATAAATTTCAAGTCCTCTTTTTATTATTTCCGTAGCAAGTCTGTCGTAATATTTCGGCGGAACAGCCTCGTCAACGAAAATAAAGTGCTTAAATCCGTATTTATTAACAAGATGCTCTACCTCATCAACAGCTCTCTCAACAGGCTTTATATCAAAGCACTGCTGACCTGTATAGAAATCGCAGAAGGTACATTTTGCCCAGTAGCAGCTCTTTGAAAGCTGAACAGGCAGTACCGTTTCTCCTGAAAAATACAGACTGAAATCATAACCGTCGAAGGATGGCGGTGCAATAGCTGTCATATCAAGCAAGGGTGCCGTTTCAGTTTCTTTTATCTCTCCGTTTTCGTCTTTGTAAATAAGAGAATATCCTTCTGCAAGACTTTTGTGCTCACTTAAAAGCTCAGTAAGTCTTACTGCAGCAATTTCACCGTCACCAAGCTGAACAGAATCACAGTAAATTTCAAAAAATTCGGGATTTGTCTTTATTGACTCTCTGATTTTATATATGTAATTTCCGCCGAGAGTTATATGTGCATTGGTTCTCTCTTTAAGAATTTTTGCAAGTGTAAAGCCGGGAATAATCTGACTTAAATCAAAAATGCTTATTCCTATAATATCATACTGAGAGAAGTCCTCAGCCCTTATCTTTTCATTGAAATAAACATAGAACATATTAAGCTCAGGAGAATTCACCTGAAGCTTCGTGTCCTCATAATCATAAGAATAAACGGGATTTGCAATAAAATTATCAAGCATAATTTTACTCGGCATAAAGGGAAGGGAAATAATTCTGAGTGCATCCTTCAGAATGTCCTTTGCTTCTACAAGCTGTTCAGGATCATAAAATCTTTCTTTATCCTTTATAGCTGCTACAGCATCCTGAACCTTACAGGCAACCGCTTCGGCATCAATTCCGCTTTCAAGAAATTCCTTTATGGCAACAAAGCGGAGAATTTTTGTCTTCAGCTCTCTTGAATATGTATCAAATTTTTCTTCACAATAGCCCTCAGCAGAAAATTCCTCTGCAAATTCACTGTAAAAGCGCTGTGCCTGAGAAAAGCTGTCCAGCACCTTTTCCTTTTTCAGAAAATCATTGAAAAATTCTATATTAAGATCCCTTGTTTCAGCACTGTAGCCCTTAGCCTGCAGCTGACCTGCAAGAAGTGCCCCCGACAGATAGGGATTCATCGGATACCACTGAGGCGGTATTGTAAAAAGGACTTTCATAACCTTACTCCTCTTTTTTTAATATTATTTCGCTTTTTGGCATAAATCTTATATGAAAAGCCGTTTTCAGATAAGAAAATGTCTGTTTGAAGGAATTACTTGACTTTCCTTCCTTTCTTGAATAGCAGTTTGTGGGAATTTCCGTAAATTTATATCCGAGCCTTATGGGCTTTAACACCATTTCCAGAAGCAACGGAAAGCCTTCTTCTTCAAAATTTATTGACTTATAAAGCTCAGAGGGTGCTATCTGAACAGGAATGGTAAAGTCTGTCATATTTCTTAAATACATTACGGAAAGAAGCTTCTGTGCAAGGAAATTTGCGACCTTTCTTATTCTTCCGTAACCGTGGAATTCACAGCCCTTCATCCATCGGGATAAGGAATGAATTACATCAGGCTCTTTTTTTGTTTTTTCAATAAGCACGGGAAGTCCGCTTAAATCCAGTGCCATATCGGAAGCTACAAGAATACAGTGACTTCCTCTTGCAATATCAATAGCATCCTGAACACAGCCCATAAAGGGACGTATCTGCTCTACTGCAACAACAGGAACTTGCTTACAGTTTTTTTCTATATCCTTTATTACTTCCAAGGTTTCGGGAAGCACGTGACGGGCATAGCAGATGATTATTTCACATATATCCTCTGTATTACAAACTCTGAGAATAGTATCTACCGTTTCTCTCAACGAATCAGTTTCCGTTACAGCTCCCATCATAATTGTGAGATTTCTGAATTCAGACATATTTATTCACCGTCCGTCTGAATTTCGGAATAGCTTATTTTATCTCTGGGGCTTATGAGAAGCGTGGCGCTGTAACGCTTTCCGAACCACACGAATTCTCTTGCATAATCTGCCCACGATGAAGCCGTCTTATGCGAAACAATACTGAGCGTATTGCCTTTTTTCTCCAAGGGTATATATTCACCCTCGTCAATAGCCTTGAAATAGGGATAAAAATTATAGCTGAATTTTAATTTTGCTTCCTTTATATCAAGAAGCCTGATAATACCGTACTGGAAGCTGAATAAATCGTTGAAAATATCCTCTTCAATACCAAAGCCTTCAAGGAAGGGCTTTATTTCAGCTGTGAATTCATCAAAATGACAAGCCATTTCAAGAAATGCGCCCTCTTCAAAATACCAGCCTGTTGTTCCGAAAATATCCTTCTGATACGTCCAGTCAGCCTTTTCG
Source organism: Acutalibacteraceae bacterium (assembly GCA_045591285.1). Lineage (GTDB taxonomy): Bacteria > Bacillota > Clostridia > Oscillospirales > Acutalibacteraceae > RUG806. Next base: position 83,622 of record JAZNSP010000031.1, on the reverse strand, counting down.
GTATCATTCTTACGGCTGTAAAGGTCACTGAAAAAGCTGTTCAGATATCCCTTGTTTTCATTGAATATATAATCGAAGAGCCTACTGTAGAAGCTGTAGAAGCTTATACCCTTTTCCTTATTCAGATATAAGGCAAAAAATCTTGTCAGTCCCAGATGATGAAAGGTCTGGAGAACAACTGAGAACATATAGGCTCTCACCCATTCGTCCTTTGACATAGTGGCAGTTTCAGTGATGATATCCATATATTCCTGAACGCCGCTGAAATCGGGATTATAGTGAATTCCGAAGGAGGGTATTCTTGATATACCTATTCCGTGCTCCTTGCGGTAGGCTTCTTCCCCCATTCTCGAATTGTCATAAACCTGACATTCGTAAACGGTCATTGAATTGCTCTGACCTGATTCAAGCAGATCACATATACCCTTACAGAAGCTTTCGTAGGTTTCACCGGGAAGACCTAAAATAAGCTCAGTGTAGGTGGGAATTCCCGCTTCACTGTATCTGCCGTAAAGCTTGGAGAAATGCTCAAGAGTGAGATTTTTTCTTCCGATATTTTCAAGTGTTTTGCTGTCAAGAGTCTGATAAGCAAGTGTAACTCCCTTATCAATATGATTGATATTGAGAAGATATCCCGCCTCAAATACGGTATCGTCGCTTTCCTTTGCATAACAGGGCTTGAATACCTCAGGATAGCCGTATTTATTCTTCTGCTCCACAACATAGCGGGCAATATCAATATCTCTTTCAAGAATACCGAAATTCGCATCGGCACAGTAGCAGTATCTTATCTTATTTTTTGCTATCCATTCAATTTCCGACTTGATTTTTTCCATAGAAAAGCTTCTCAGCTTATGAGTGAAGCACCACTCACAGTAAGAGCAGGTATATGGACAGCCTCTGTTGGTTTCAAGGGTTGCGTGAAATTCAACGTCGGGAAATTCCTTTAAGAAAACGTCAAATTCCCCCTGTGTATAGGGTGAAGGGTAATTGCTTATATCTGCAGGATGATATTCCCTTGTGGTAACGTATCCGCCGTTTTCTCTGAAGGATAAATTGGGAACATCGTGAAGAGAGGTTCCGCTATTTATAGCTTTAAGAAGTAAGGCAGTTGATTCCTCACCTTCATTGTGGCAGAGAAAATCTATAAAATCATATTCTCTCAGGAAGGACTCGTCCTTAGGAACGCTGTGTCCGCCGAAAAGAATTTTAACGTCGGGATAAAGCCTTTTAAGTTCCTTTGCAAGAGTCTTGTTATATTCAAGATTCCAAACAAAATTCGTAAAGGCGACGAAATCGGGTTTTTCAAATCTTTTAAGAATGTCTGGAATTGCTTCTCTCATACCGATAACTGAGGGAATTTCATAATTATCGGTAATTTCCTTATCTTTTCTGAGATATGAAGCAAGACAGCCTGCAGAATAGGGCAAAAAGCAGGGAGAGGAATAAGATAAGGCTATCTGAACAAAGTAAATTCTCTTTTTCATTTTTCTCTCCTCATTTTTCTTTTACGTCGTCTTTATAGGTTGACCAGCCTATTCTTTCATACCAGATAACGTATTTTGCAAAATCCTGCCAGTTATTATGCCATTTGCTGTCTTTAAGAACAAGTGTATGCTCTTTTTTCTCAAGCGGCTTTACTGCATTTACGTAAATATCCGTTATAAACTTGTGTATATCGTAGTGAAGCTCTATCTGAACCTCTTCTTCAAAAGGTCTTCTCATAATCGCCTTCTGATACTGAAGCAGATCGTTAAAAATGGCGTCTTCAATACCGTAGCTTCTGAGGAAAGGCACTATTTCCTCATAAAATCTGTCAAATTCATTAAGAACGTTCAGAGCAAAATACTCGTGGTCCTCCCAGACTACTTCACCTGTTTCACCGAAAAGAAGCTTTTTATTCTCAATTCCCAAGGAAAGACTGTTGTTCTTCTCCTTGATTGCGGAATAAAGCTCATAGATCATAAGCTGCTTATTTTCATCAATATAAGCAATAAGCTTATCGTAAAAATCCTCGTAAGCCACACCTTTTTCGTGGAAAAGATATAAAGCAAAGGCTCTTATAAAGCCGTTTCCGTGAAGTGCCTTTACCATATAAGTGAAGGTAGCAGCCTTTACCCAGTCCTCTCTCTTCATAGTTTCGGTTTCAACGATAATTTTATTGTATTCGGGAACTCTGAAGGAGGAGTCGTTGAAATGAGGACGTACAATTTCAACGTTCACCGTTTTTATGCCGTGCTTTTCTATATACTCCTTCTGGCCCATAACGGAATTGGGCAGAAGAATACAGTTATATGCTTCAAATACAAAGTGCTGACCTATTTCAAAAAGCTTTCCTATTCCCTTTATAAAGGACCGGTAGGTTTCACCGGGAAGACCTAAAATAAGCTCCGAATAGGTCTTCATATTAGCCTTATTGTACTCTTCAAGAAGATTTTTATAAAAATCAAGAGATGAATTGGTTCTTCCGATATTTTTAAGAACCGTAGGTGACATACTCTGGAAGGAAAGGGTTGCTCCTACTCGGTCAAATTCACATTCTTTGAATTTCTTTACTATGGCAAAAACGTTCTTGAAATTGTTCTTCGCATAGTTCATTCTCATTCTTTCGGGATAGCCTGTTTCCTTTTTTGCCTTAACAAGCTCATCTGCGATTATGAGATCTCTGTCGAACATTCCGAAATTGGCATCTGCTCCCCAGACGAATGCAATTTTATGGTCACACATCCAGCGTATTTCCGCTTTTATTCTGTCAAGAGGGAAAAGTCTTGTTTTTGCTTTAAGAAGTCCCCAATCGCAATAGGCACACTGATTGGGACAGCCGCGGCTCGTTTCAAGTATAGCATTGAAGGTAATTTCGGGATGTGAAGCCACAATATCGTCAAACCAGCCCTCAAGATAAGGCGAAGGATAGTCAAGTGTTGTCTGCAAAACCGTATCGGTTCTCTGATATAAGTCATTTTCGTTTCTGAAGGAAATATTATTTACCTTACCGAAGTCTTCTCCCCTTACGTATGCTTCAAGCAGTGCTCTTATCGTATCCTCACCTTCACCGTGACACAGTACGTCAATAAAAGGATTTTCTTCAAGAAGGCTGAAATCGTCGGGCACATTGTGTCCGCCGAAAACAATAAGGCAGGAGGGGAATTTTTCCTTCACGGCTTTTGCAAGGGTAATATTATACTGAGTGCTCCAGCAATAACAGGAAAAGCCTATAAACGAAGGCTCTTCAAGTCTGTCTATAACCTTATCTATATCTTCACGAAGGAAAATAAATTCCTTGAAGGAGCAGTTTTCCCTGACCGTTTCACTGTGAAAGGCAGAAGAAACCAATATGCCCGCCGTATATGGCAGATATGCATTCTGCGCCCCCGATGTTGCCGAAACGTCAACCTGAACAAAATATACATTTTTTTTGTTCATTAAAATACACCCCTTCAAAAACTATAAAACTACCTGATTTTATATTATACCACCGCTTTTCAGACAAGTCAACTGAGCACTATATTATATATAATAAAAAAGACTGCTGCAACAAATCCCGTCTGTTGCAACAGAAAATATTATTTTTATGTCCGTCAGACCTTCATTTTCATAAGCCCGTGTCGGTTACAGAAAATGTAAAGATAGCCTCTTCCTCTGAAGCTGAGTCTTGCTTCGGCGTTTCCTTCGGGATAAAGCTTTATAAAATGCTCACGGTCTGAAGCAAGGTAGGATATAAAGGATATGAAATGCTCCTTGCTCATATCGTGGTTTATACTGATAAAGCTTTCATCCTCAACCCTTTCAATTACGATTTTATGGTCACTGTCAATTTCTTCCGCATCCAAGGGGGGAAGATTTATTCCGCAACAGCTTATAACCGCCTCTCCCATAACTCTTAGCGTATTTCCGCATATTGGACAGACGTAGAATTTTGTCCTGAGAACGTTTGAAGAAACATTGCTGTTTTTTACGGTATTTCCCGTCATAAGCTCAGACACACAAACGCCGAGAGCAGTTGAAAGGGGCTCGATCAATGAAATATCGGGAAGTCCCTTGCAGGTTTCCCATTTTGAAACAGCCTTACTGCTGACACCTAAAAGCTCTGCAAGCTGTGTCTGAGTAAGTCCCTTTTTTTCTCTGAGCTGTTTTATAACAGCACCCGTAATATACGTATCCATAATAAGCTCCTTTGATTTTCTGTCTGAGTAAATTATACCCCCTCACACAGAACAACTCAACCTACGCTTAGTTGAAAAAACCTTTTATTTCTGACTTTTCAATAAGATTTACGCATATTTTTTATGACTTTTCAAAAAAATAAAGCTAAAACGGAACAGACCGACCTTTACGGGTGTGGTTTGTTCCGTTTTTTCAGATTATATTCAGTTTATTTCGCAGTATCTTCCGATGTTGAATACAAGCTGAGGAATAAGCTGCTTTACGGAGTTTGCGGTGATGTTATCGAGCGTTACCTGAACGGTATTGCTTTCGTTGCCGTTTCCTGATATTTTCGGTGACATATATGAGGTATATGAGATATTACGGAAGGTGACGTTTTTAATTTCAAAATTCTCTGCCTCTTCGTCATAAATATTTACAAGCACAGGTCTTCCTTCGTCACGGAATATTTCAATATTTTCAAAGAGCACTCCGTCAATACCGCCCTTACTCTCCTCTGCTACAACAACAAGTGAGCCTATTCTGTCATTATTCCATATTCCGTCACGGTAAATTACGGCACAATCCCGGAAGGTGACGTCTGAAATCATTTTATTTACTTCACCCGTAATGCCGAAGCATCTTGCATAACCGCCCCAGGCAATACAGTTTGTGAAGGTGATATTTCTGCTGTCCATATCACCGCCGAGAGCCTTTACCTCGAAGGTATCGTCAGCAACTCTTGCAAAGCAGTTATCTACCGTCACGTTATGGCTGTTACATATAGCAAAGCCGTCGCAGTTACCGCGGTTGCCGATAATATCGACCTCACTGATTTTCACGTCGGTACAGCCGTAGGAAATAAATGACCATTCGGGAGAATTTATGATCTTCACACCGCTTACGGTAACGTTATTACAGGCGGTGAAAACCACACCTCTGCGCTCACGCCTGTCAAGCTCGGTCATATCTATGACACCTCTGCCCGTAAGAATGATATTATTGCAGTTATAGAAATTAACGAAGGGATATCTTGTAAGACCTATAGCGTTATCGTATGGCGCGGAAGGCTCATAATATTTATTTTCATCCTCTGCCGAATTTATGTCGTAAAGGTGATTTGCCTTGATATAAGCACCCTCTCTGAGATAAATTACAAGATTATTGTGAGCAACAAGGTTTACGTAATCGTATTCATACACGCCCTTATCCATAACCCAGACGTTATCCTCGCCGTAAATTTCTTTATACTCTGCAATTTCCTTATCCTCATCAATTTTTTCACGGACTATAAGAGTATAGCCGTAATACTGGTTTGCACCGTTAAAAAGGAAGGTATATACACCTGTTTTACTGATTGATGCAGTTACGGTATTATCGGCACATTTTGCTTTTACTCCGTAAGACTCCGGAAGCACTATGGCATTTTTAAGCTGAACGTCAGCACCCGTAATTTCAATATTGAAGGAAAACTCTGTATCAGGCTCAACGTAAATTTCGGAAAATGAATGAAGAGTTCCCGTATCATCAACACGGATAAAAACAACTGAAGCATAAACAGGTATTTCCCTTCCGCTTACTTTTGCGGTATAGTAGGGGGAAACTGTAATTCCGTTGATATCATCATATCCGCCTGACTGAACGTATTCGGGAAGCTGGGCTGAAGCACGGCCTACAAGCTCCTGCTCAGTAAGTCCTGCTTCCTCAAGAGTGATAACGGCTTCATCAGGGTAACTGAGATACGTGAAATCAAAGCCCTCACTTTCGGGATTTATTGCGACAGGGAATAAGAGATTTGATAAAAAAACACAAAGAGTAGTAAAAATTGTAAAAAAGAATTTTGTAACTGCCTGCATAATAACTCTCCTTTTTGCTGTAAGAAAAATCAGGCGCTGAAGCCGCCGCCTGCCGTGATTTTGTTATTGAGCACTACTACGGTGCTGTCAACTGTTGAGCCTGCAAATTTATAGTTACTGAGGCTTATTTCCACAACACAGCTCCAGGTTCCGTTCACGATTTTCCCCTCACTGTCTATAAGCACCCTGATTTCAGGCTCTGAATAGGTAATAACCGTGTTTTCAAGGGAAATATCAAGAGGAAGTCCCTTATCCTTGAGCTGTGACATAACGGAAAGAAGGTCGCCTACAACGTATATGCCGTGTGCCACACTGCCTTCGCTTGTGTCGGTGTCACCGCTGTTTGTCTGAGTGTTAAGCGTCATTTCAATAACCGTTCCCTTTGAGCCTTCATAAGCCCTCGCAGAAGCTACGTCAGAGGAGGTGAGAAGCTGATATTCCCCAGTTATTCCGTCCGTAACCGTAGTGCTTGATGACAGAAATGATGAAAGTATGGGGGTTACGAAGCTGAAAACACCGCCTAACTGTCCGTTATTTACGGATATATCCTGAAGTCCTACGGTCTGCTCGGATTTTACCGATGTGCCTGTTTTTTCTGCTGCCGTTTTATACACTTCAACTATTTTTTCCTTATCCCACGAAGAAGCGTCTGAAGAAACGGCATCCGTTACAGCCGCTTCGGTAATAAGTGCTTCAGTGGTATATACCGCCTGTGTTACGGCTTCTGTCATCTGCACCTCGTAAGCCGTGGTTGCTTCGTAAGCTACGGTAGCTTCAGTTAAAGAGGCTTCGGCTGAGATCGTTTCAGTCTGTGCTTCGGTAATTACACTCTCTGTGGCTTGATAATACTGTGTTTCGTCGGTTTCCGTTGTGGAAGTAACATCCTTTTTATCATTACAAGAAGAAAGGATAAAAAGAAAAACGAAAGCTAAAATAAATGAAGCTGTTTTTTTCATCGCTAATACTGCTCCTATACGGTTTTATTTTTTGATTATAACACACAATTCTGAGTTTCGCAACTGTTACACAATATGTTTTAACACTTGCAAAAATTAAACTTAAATTATATAATGAAAATATATCGGCTCTTTTTTGTTAAGACCGCTAAAAAACAGAAATTTTGGAAGGTGAAGAAAAAAATGTTTACAAAAATTATGGCAATTCTTATGTGCATTATTTCTGCATTACCTGCTCCCCTTTCTCTTCTTTTCTCAGAAGTAACTCTCAAATACGAAATTTCTCAGGGCTGTTATGAAAGCCCCTATATCGTAAGACCTCTCAGTGATATTACGGTAAACGGTGTTTCAATTGATGAATACAGTATTACCCTTCCCGACAAGGCAGAGATTGACTTATATCTCAATGCCGCAGAAGCTCTTAATAAGGAAATTCATAAGCTCAGCGGCAAGGATATTTCCGCAGAGTCCGCAGAAAAGGCATTTATAATCAATGAAGAGCTTTATAATGAAAGCCTTTTCACAATAAAGGTTGAAAACGGAAGCGTTTATATCACGGGCAGCTCCGAAACAGGTATTGCCAGAGGTATTGCCGCATTCTCAGATGAGGTTCTTGCAGAGGCTGACGGCAGCTTCAACTTCACTGACGGTTATGAATACTCAAAGAAATTTACCGATTTTGTAACCTACGAGCAGTTCGGTGCCAAGGGTGACGGGGTAACAGATGACCTTGAGGCTATCGTAAAGACACACGAATATGCAAACGAAAACAACCTCAGCGTTTTTGCAAATGAAACCGCAACCTACTATATAGGCGGAAAGAATATGACCGCTAACATCAAAACAGATACAGACTGGTCAACGGCACGTTTCATTATTGACGACACTGACGTTGAAAACAGAAACTCCTGGATATTCACCGTAAGTCCTTCAAAAAGTGCAAAAAGCATAACGGATAAGCTCTCTGCGCTTACTATGGATGCCACGAATATCGGCACCTCACTTTCAGAAAAGAGCCTTGTGGTTCTTACTGACTCCAACGTTAAGCGTTATATCCGCAAGGGTGCAAATCAGAATTCGGGAAGCAATCAGACAGACGTTATCATTGTTGACGAAAACGGAAATATCTCACCCGACACACCTCTTATCTGGGATTTTGACACAATTACCTCAGCTTCGGCTTATCCCATTGATGAAGAAGTTTTAACGATCAGGGGCGGTAAATTCACCACGATCGCAAATAATGCTCCTTCTGAATATACCTATTATTCAAGAGGTATTGTAATCAAGCGTTCAAATACGGTTATTGACGGCTTATATCACGACGTTATAAACGAAGGCGACACAGGTGCTCCCTATTCAGCCTTCTGCAGTATTTCCTACTGTGCAGACGTAACGATTAAGAACTGCACCTTCACAGGTCACAAGAAATATAACACCATAGGCTCAGCAGGAACCTCCGTTTCAATGGGCACCTACGATATCGGCGGCACAATGGCAGTAAACGCTTCATTTATCAACTGCAATCAGACAAACGCTATCACCAACGGCGATTACTGGGGAATTGCAGGCTCAAACTACTGCAAGAACCTCACTTATGACGGCTGTGTATTCTCACGCTTCGATGCTCATCAGGGCGTTCTTAATGCAACTATAAGAAATTCCGTTCTCGGCCATCACGGAATAAAACTTATCGGAAGCGGCACTGCTCTTATTGAAAATACAACGGTTATTTCCGCAAGCTTCGTTGACCTTCGCAGTGACTACGGCTCAACCTGGAACGGTGACCTTATTATAAGAAACTGCAAATACTATCCCACAGACGTAACACCCAATATCATAAACGCGGAAAATACTGAGGACCACAATTTCGGCTACACCTGTTACCTTCCTCAGAACGTTGAAATTGACGGCTTCTTTATGCACACTGCAGGCGTGAATTATCTCTTTAACGTAGTAAATTCAAATCACCTTACAAATTCCTATAAGGCAGAATATCCCGTCGTGGCACCTAAGGAAATCAAGGTAAATAATTTCAAGGACCTTGCAGGCGGTGTGCTTCACACCTCAATCAATACGGCAATTTTCGATTTTGAAATTTTATCATAACGTATTTCAAAAAAACACACTCATAACCCGACACAGACCTTAAAAGCTGTGTCGGGCTTTTATTTATGAGCAAAAAGCTATACTTACTACACCCTTTCGGGTATAATTCAATAATTTTTGAATAATTTATACCTTAAAGGGTATAATATACACATAATAACATTGACATTATACCCAATCGGGTGTAATATATACCTATGAATACAATTGCTGAATTTATAAAACACAAAAGAAAAGAAGCAGGACTTACTCAGGAAGAATTTGCAATACGTTCAGGTCTGGGGCTCAGATTTATCCGTGAGCTTGAACAGGGCAAAGAAACGGTGCGGATGGACAAAGTAAATCAAGCTCTTTCAATGTTTGGTATGAAGGCAGTTCCCGGAAGGAAGGATGACTGATGGAAGCATACAGAACAGCGTATGTATATGTGCGGGACACCTTTGCAGGAACATTAAAAGAAACCGATTACGGATATTCATTCATTTATGACAGTGAATATCTGATGCTTGAAAATCCGTCTGCCATAAGTCTTACGCTACCCCTTGACAGTAAAGAATATACGTCAAAAACACTGTTTGCATTTTTTGACGGACTTATTCCAGAAGGCTGGCTTTTGGACGTCGTCAGCCATAACTGGAAAATTAATCCCAAAGACAGATTCGGTCTTCTTCTTGTTTCCTGTAAGGATCCCATAGGAAACGTATGTATAAAGGGGGTAAGGGAATGAATTGCTTATGCTGCGGGAAAGCACTCAGAAGCCCTGAGTCAGCTTGCGGGTGGCACAAAAGCTGTATAAAAAGCTTTTTTGATACAAATACCGTACCCGATATTGACGTATCCGAAGAAATACTTAACCGACTTGCAATCGACAGCACGTCGAAGGGTTATACCGTGCCCGGTGTGCAGAAAAAGCTGTCATTACATCTTACGAAGGGCAAGGAACCAAGACTTATACTGGTAAATTATCCTACAGGCTACATTCTCAAGCCTCAGACAAAAGAATATGCGGCATTACCCGAAATGGAATACCTTGTTATGCAATTAGCTAAATCAAGCGGTATTAAAACCGTTCCCTTCGGACTTATCAGACTTTCTTCTCAGAATAACGCTTATGCATATATTACAAAAAGAATAGACAGAGAAAACGGTAAGCGTCTTGCAATGGAAGACTTTTGTCAGCTTGACGGCAGACTTACGGAGGATAAATACAGAGGCTCATACGAAAGATGCGGAAAAATCGTTTCAAGATATTCCGTTTCTTCAGGTCTTGATCTGGCAGAGCTTTATCTGAGGATCATATTTTCCTTTGCAGTAGGCAACTCAGATATGCACCTGAAAAATTTTTCTCTTACAGAAACCGAGGAAGGAAGCGGTGAATACACACTTTCTATGGCGTACGATATGCTTTCAACCAACGTTATTATCCCAGCCGACAAAGAACAGCTTGCCCTTACGGTAAACGGTAAAAAGCAGAATATTCACAGAAAAGATTTTCTTATACTTGCCGAAACTATAGGCTTATCAAAAAAATCCGCAGAAAAAATGATAGATAAAATCATAAAGCTGAAGGACAGATATATTGAGATGTGTAATACTTCATATTTACCCGATGATATGAAGGAAAGCTTAGAAAAGCTCATCTCACAGCGAACAGAAATTTTACGGCAATAAGAAAAAATCCCCTTAAATCTTACCGGAATTTCCGGCTGATTTAAGGGGATAAATTTATTTATTCAGTTTTTATTTATGCCGCAAACCACTGTGCGAAAAGATTTTTGAGTAATACTGCAACTGCTTTCCAGAAACGGATAACAGCGGCAAAAACAGATCTGAAATCAGGCTTCTCGGTTGCAAGTGACATAAATCCGAGATCCGCATTATTTTCTTCTGTCAATTCTGCTGCAACACCTGTTTCATAATCATAAATCATGAACTGTGTGCCTGATTTAACCGTATCAACAGTTTCGTTTGTTCCGTTGAGGAATTCCTTGACGATATCAACTACGGGAGCAAAGGTATCGTGATGAGCATTCTTAAGCACCCATGTTGTGTCGGGAGAATATGCAGTTGAAAGGTCAACCTGTCTGTCAGCGGAAATATACTTTCCCTTGCCTTCTGCAATACGTGCTTCAATATATTCGTCTGAAAGAACATTATTGAGTGAAGCGCATGTAGCACCGAGAGTTGCATGCTCAAGACTTGCAAGTGAGTCGGAAAGAATATCTGCATCCTCAGTAAAGGGAGCATTCATAAAGCCGTATTTTGCAGTAAAGCCGATATGGATACCCTTTTCTCTGAGTGAGTCATAAAAGCCTGTAAGGTCTGATGAAATACGCTCTCTGTAGTAAAGAATTTTATCAATAAGTCCCTTGTACTTTATGCGAAGCTCTGAATTTTCTTCACCGAAGACAAGATTAAGAGCATCATCAAAATCCTCTTCTGAAATACATGTCCAGAAGTTTGCCTGTGTTGCCATACCTGAAGCATGTAAAATAGCGGGAATAAGAGCCTTGTAAAGTCTTTCATAAAGCTTTTCCACTGCACCGAGTGCAAGGTCAGTACCGTAAGTCTGAGTAAAAAGGTCAAGAGTTGCAAATACGATCTCATGCACAAGCTCAGGAATAACAAAGCCCATACCTTCATCAATAATTCCGCAGTAATTGAGCTGTCCGAGATAATTTTCCGTAAGCTTTCCGTCAAACTCAATCTTACCGCTCATTGCCTTTGAAATGATAGTTGCCTCGTTTGAAAGAATTTCACAGTACATAACATTCTTTACGTGACCGAGGTGACCGTATTTTTCAAGATATGCATTGAGAAGACCGCCGCCTATGCATCTTGCATAGATGCTTACCTGTGTCTGTTCAGTTGCCGTAAGAATATTTGTTATAAACTCATGAAGTCTGTCAACATGGTCATAGGGAGAAAGACGCCAGTCATAAATAAAGCGGTATTCTGAATTACCGTCGAAAAGATAACGCTCATTTGAAGCAATTATTGAATTGGAAATAGCAACGGGATCAACGCCTGTTCCGTTCTTGGCATTACCGTTTTCATCAAGACCCGCATCCTCAAAAATGGGAGCAAGCTCTTCATAAATTGCTCTGCCGTAATTATCCCAGTTATCAAAGAGCATACCCTCTAAAACAAAGGGCTTAAGGATATTGACACAGGCTTCAACGATTTTATTTGAGCCGTCGTCCTCTTCTTCATCATCACTGTCAAAATTAATGCTGTCAAAGCCTGCTGAAAGAACATTTCCCTCAGCATCATAAAGAGTTTCACCGTTTCCACGGATAAAAACTATAGGTGTTCTCTCATCTTCTGAGGCAAAAGCCATGGGAGCGGCTACCGTAAGCATAAGAGAAAGAACAAGCAATACTGATAAAAGCTTCTTCATTCCAAAAAACCTCCGTAAATAAGCATTTAAATATACACCAATAATTTAACATTTTATTAAAAAATTGTCAATACAATACCGCAACAAATAATGCACTTTTTGTTGCAGAACCAAGAGTTTAATTTCGCAAAAAAAATGTCGGATACATTCACGCATCCGACACCACACTGTATTTTATTTTTACAGACTGATTGCCTTATTGACAAGCTCAACAGTCCTGAGAACGATTTCCTCGTCACCGTCCTGAAGGTTAAGCAAGGGCGCTCTTACACCGCCGAAGCAGATGCCTGTTCTTTCCTTAAGAGCTGCCTTTGCAACTGCATACATATTGCCCTTTGCGGAGCACATTGTGTAAATAACCTCGTCTGCCGCATCCTGAATGCGAAGAGCTCTTTCAAGATCTCCTGCTGCAAGTGCTTCATTCATGTGAACAAATGCTTCGGGCATTACGGCATATGTGCCGCCTATACCTGCATCAGCACCGATAATTCTGCCGCTTATAAACTGCTCGTCGGGACCGTTGAATACAGTGATATCTCTGCCGTTCTTTGCAGCCTGTCTTCTGAACATCTGAATATCCTGAACGGGCATTGATGAATTCTTGATGCCGACAACTTTAGGATTTTTAAGCATTTCATCAAGCAAGGGTAATGTAAGTGCAACACCTGCAAGCTGAGGAATATTATAAATTACAAAATCGGTATTCGGTGCAGCAGCTGAAATATCATTCCAGTATTTTGCAATTGCCTTTTCGGGAAGACGGAAATAAATGGGGGGAATTGCGGCAATAGCATCAACACCGAGGCTTTCTGCATGAGAAGCAAGCTCACAGCTATCCTTTGTGTTATTACATGCAACGTGAGCGATAATTCTTATTCTGCCCTTTGAAGCTTCCATAACAGCTTCAAGAGTCTTTTTTCTTTCCTCTACACCGAGATAAATACATTCACCTGATGAGCCGCCTACATAAAGACCTGAAACGCCCTTTTCAATAAGAAACTCTACGAGAGCCTTTGTTCTTTCGACAGAAACATTACCCTCGTCATCATAGCAAGCATAAAAAGCGGGAATTACACCTGTATATTTTTTATCCATTTTTCTTTACTCCTTACATAATTTCTTCTAACATTTTATCAAGCATAATAAGACATCTCGGAACATGGAAGGGACCCTTGAAGGTTGAACCGATACATGCAGGTAATGTGGGATTTCCGTCACGGCGGAGATATCCGTACCACTCGCCGCAAGGTGCCGAGGCAAAGTGCTTCTTTGTGTAATCAAGAAGCTTTTCGAATATGCCGAGATACTTTTCATCCCTTGTATCTCTGTAGATCATAAGTGCCGCAATAAGTGCTTCATTATGAGGCCACCACAGCTTCATATCGTGTTCATATGCTTCGGGGGGATTACCGAGGCAGTCAATAAAATAAAGAATTCCGCCGAATTCATCATCCCAGCCTTTACTGAATGCCATATCAAAAATTTCAACAGCCTTTTTATGAAGCTCCTTATCCCCTGTCGCATTAGCTCTTTCCATAAGGAACCAACTGCATTCAATATCGTGTCCGGGATTGACGACTCTGCCCTCGGTTACGTCAAGTCTTGGTGTTCCGTCGGGAGAAACCGACTCAAGCGTACAGCCAAGCTCCTTTTTGACGTGGTACTTAAAAATATCGTTGACACATTCGTCTGCTCTCTTGTTATAAAGCTCTGCCTGTTCGGGATCCACACGGAGAAGCACTGAGGTAACGTTAAGGAGTATCATAGGGATTCCCAGTCCTCTGCCGCTTCTTGTTTCAGGCTCTGTCTTGGGGCCCATACCCGTAGGATCAGCCATACCGTGATTGAGATTCCAATACATATCATAAGCTCTTCTTGCTCTTAAAAGATGCTCTCTTTCACCTGTGATACCGTAGTATTCAGCGTTAGCTATGCAGTAAAATGCCTCTGAATAGCAATAACGTCTTTGTCTTAATGGCTTGCCGTCAGCAGTAACGGTAAAATAGAGTCTTCCGCCGGCTTTTTGATTAATACAGTATTTTTCAAGGAAATCAATACAGCTCTTACTTGCTTTAAGCCATTCCTCCTTAACACCGTAAACATGGCAGAGATATGAAAATATCCAACCGCATCTGCCCTGCATCCATACGCTTTTATCTGTGGAAAAAACCTTACCGTCCTTATCAAGACAGGTATAAACACCGCCGTTTACCTCGTCCATACCGTTTTTGAGCCAGAACTCAGTAACGCTTTTAAGCTCGTCGGTAATCCACTGTTTTTCTTTTATGAGATCCATAAGAATTCTCCTTTTTTACATACTGGAAAAATTGTATCATATCCCATAAAAATTGTAAATACTTACTTTTATTTAATGAAGAAGTCAATTGCTTTTCCTTTGATATTGAATTCCTTGCCCGTTTGTTATATATTTTAATTACTGAGAATAATTAGTTATGCAGAGAAGGAATGAAGTGAATGCTTATCCGTGAAGACGAAAAGAATATTTATCTTGAAAACCGATATATGAGCCTTATTATCGGCAAGGACGGAAAGGCTAAGAGTCTTAAATCGGCTTCTTCTGACGAAGAGCTTCTTTCAGATAAAAAAACACCCTTGTTCACCGTAACACAGGACCGTTATTACAATAACGAGCTGAAGCTTATGCACACTTCAAGGGAAGTTACCCACCCAACAGAAAAAATAATACTTCGTGACAATATGCTTCTTGCTTCATTTTCTCCTATTCCGTATAAAGCTCTTATTGAAGTGACGGATAAGGAAAATTATTTCCTTTTCACTCTCAGAGATTTTATTATTGATTACGAGGATTACTGCGGTCTGTTGCTTCCCAAGCCTCCTGCAACTGCCTTCAGATTTTTACAGCTTCACTTAAAGGAAAAAAAGTATTTCGGAGAATGGATGAACGTCTGTCACGACGACGGCACGGCTGTGGCGGTTATGGGCACTGAGCCTCACACAAGAATAGGCAGTGAAAAAACCGATTCCGGCGTAATTCTTTTCAGCGATGCCGTAAAGGGAAGAAAATTCAAGGGCTGTTCTTCCGTTCTTATAGTTAGTGAAAAAGACAGCTTTCTTAATAAGGTTGAAGCCTTTGAAGAGGATTTTTCTCTGCCGGATGGAGTAAAAAGCAGAAGGAGCGATATGATAAACGCCTCTGCCTATTTTGTAAGCGATGCCACACCCGATAATATAGACGAGCATATATACTGGGCAAAAAAGGGCGGCTTCAGAATGATGCTTATGTACTATACCTGCTTTACTAAGGAAGAGGACGGATATTCACTCTGCGGAAATTACGATTTAAGAGATGAGTATAAAAACGGACTTTCGGATATAAAAGCCTTACTCGAAAAAATAAAATCCCACGGAATTATTCCCGGCTTTCATTTCCTGCACTCTCATATAGGACTTAAAAGCAGATATTTCACCCCCGAAGCCGACCGCAGAATTATGCTAAGACAGGCTCTCACCCTTGAAAGAAAGATAAGTGAAAAGGACAGGGAAATTTTTGTTGATACAATGCCAATTGAAACGGATTTACCCTACGAATGCCGTCTTCTTCGTTTCGGCACCGAGCTTATTCACTATGAAAGCTGTACCGACACCTACCCCTACTGCTTCAAGGGCTTAATAAGAGGCTATAACGGTACAAGGGCACAAAGCCACGAAAAAGGCTGTGGCGGCGGTGTGGTATATGTAAGTGAATACGGCGGTACAAGCTCTTACTGCGACCAGAATTCCTCTTTACAGGACGAAATTGCAGAAAAAATTGCGGAAATTTATAATCAGGGTTTTCAGTTTATTTACTTCGACGGCTCAGAGGGTGTAAACGCTCCCTTTGATTATCAGATACCGTTAGCTCAGTACAGAGTCTATAAAAAGCTGAAGGAAAAGCCTTTATTCTGCGAGGCAGCGGCAAAGGGACATTTTTCGTGGCATATATTAAGCGGAGGAAATGCCTTCGATATTTTCCCCACGGATAAATTCAAGGCTATGATAAATAAATTCCCCCTAAAAGAAGCCGAAAATATGAAAATGGATTTCACAAGGGTAAATTTCGGCTGGTGGGGATATTTTGACGACTCACGCCCCGACGTATTTGAATACGGCACCTCACACGCCGCAGGCTTCGACTGCCCCGTTACAATACAGAGTAATCTTGAAAAATTCAGGAATAATCCTGAAAGCGACGAAAATTTCGAGGTTTTAAGACGCTGGGAAGAAGTGAGAAAAAACAAAATGCTCTCAGAAAAGCAAAAAGAGCTTCTGAGAGCCCCCGACAGAGAATTCACCCTTATACTCAATTCTTCAGGGGAATATGAATTGAAGGAATTATAAAATTACAAAAATCGGGAAGGTGCATATTCCTTCCCGATTTTAATTTAATCTACACTTTTGCCGATTTTCTTTGCAAATCTTCTGAGCTTGCCCTTTTCGAGTGCAAGATATACCTTCTTCACAGGGGGAAGAATTGCGAAAAGCACTCCTGAGAGGGTGAAGAGGAAGCTGGGATTTACACTCTTTTTGCCCTTTTCAATACCCTTCACCATTTTCCTTGCAACCGTCGCGGGACTCTGCACAGGGAAAGGTCTTTCAAATTCAACCTTGTTTGCCGTAGCGAAGAAATTCGTGTCCGTTGCAATAGGATAAAGACAGGTAAGCTTAACGTTTTTAGGCAATTCAAATCTTATGCCCTGCTGGAAGCCCTCCATAGCAAATTTTGATGCGGAATAGGTAGTAAAGCCGGGCATAGCCATTTTGCCGATAGCGGAAACCGTAATTGCAAAATGTCCTTCTCTGCCGTCAAGATACTCAATGTATTTCTGATATGAATATATGGGAGAGAAAACGTTTGCCTGAAACATTCTTTCGGTTCTTTCCCAGTCAACGTAATCGAAAAGCTCATAATAGGGATAGCCTGCGTTAGCATAGAAGATATCAATGCTTCCGAGCTCATTTATTGCCCTTTCAAAAATCAGGTCAACGTTTTCCTTTGATGAAACGTCACACTGAAACGGAATAACGTTATCCGATACCTTATCCATTTTCTTCATATTAAGGTCAACGGCAAAAATCTTATTTGATTTTTCCGAAGCAAGAAGCTTCAGCACCTCAAAGCCTATGCCGCTGTCAGCACCTGTAAGAACTATACTTTTACCTGTAATCATAATATTCACATCCTTTATTTTATAATAGATTAAATTCACCCCCGTGTCAATGAAAAGCGGTTGAATTTACATATTAAAAGTGGTAAAATCAGGTTATATGACAATAGTCTGAAAGGAATGTTCTGTTATGGAATATAAAACTCTGTTTTCACCTATAAAGATCGGAAATGTTGAAATAAAAAACAGAATATGTATGGCTCCTATGCTTATGGATTTCGGTCAGTTTGACGGAAGAACCACAGAACAGCTTATGAATTATTATGAGGAAAGAGCCAAGGGCGGCACAGGACTTATCATCACCGAAATTACGAGAGTAAACGACGTAACGGGCGGCGGTGCCTTCGCTCAGCTCGGAATGAGCCACGACTATCAGATTGAAGGTATGAAGGAGCTTGCCGACAGAATTCATTCCCACGGCTCAAAAATATTCGTTCAGCTTCATCACCCCGGCAGACAGAATATGGGACTTCTTATAGGCACCTTACCTCTTAGTATTGCCTGTGACAAGGCCTTCCCCTTCTTCAAGGACGTGCTTTATAAGGTGGTTCCTGCAGGTAAGGTTCTTATGAAGCACCATATCGTTCCGAGAGTGGTTGCCCCTTCAAAGTGCGAAAACAGCTATTTCTCAGACGGAAACAACAGAGCGCTTACTAAAAAAGAAATAAAAGGTCTTATAGAAGACTTCATAAATGCCGCTGTCAGAGTAAAAAAATCAGGCTGTGACGGTGTTCAGCTTCACGCCTCTCACGGCTATCTTTTACAGCAGTTTCTTTCCCCTAACACAAATAAGCGTACTGACGAATACGGCGGAAGCCTTGAAAACAGAATGAGATTTATTCTTGAAATTATTTCGGGAATAAGAGAAAAATGCGGTAAGGATTTCCCCATTATCGTCCGTCTTACCGTTGACGAATGTTATGCTATGATAGGAAAAGAGGGCAAGGGATATGACCTTCAGGAAGGCGTTCTGATGGCAAAGAGGCTTGAAGAAGCAGGAGTTGATGCAATAGACGTTTCCTCCGCCTCTTATGATGCCTTCAACTACTGGCTTGAGCCTGTTTCCTTCCAATGCGGCTGGAGAAAATATATGGCACAGGCTGTAAAGAATGCCGTAAAAATCCCCGTAATTGCCGCTAATCTCATAAGAAGTCCCGAACAGGCAGAAGAACAGCTCAGTTCCGGTGTTCAGGATATGATTTCTCTCGGACGTCCTCATATAGCCGATCCCTTCTGGGCAAAAAAGGCTGAACGCGGACACCCCGAGGATATAAAGCGCTGTATCTGCTGTCTTTACTGTATTGAAAGCATGCAGAATAACGCTTATGTAGGTGATCACGGTTACTGTGCGGTAAATCCCTTTGTGGGAAGTGAAGATTATGAGCTGAAAAAAGACGGCAACGGAAGAAAGGTGCTTGTGGTAGGTGCAGGTCCCGCAGGACTTACCGCCGCCGAATTACTTGCTAAAAGAGGCTTCTCTGTTACACTTGCAGAAAAAAGCGAAAAATTGGGCGGTCAGGTTGACCTTGCAGTAAAGCCGCCTCATAAGGATAAGCTTTTCTGGTGCATTGAAGACCTTCTCACAAGCTGTAAAAAGTCAGGTGTTGACATAAGAATGAACACCGAGGTCACCAAGGACTTAGTTAATGAGTTAAAGCCCTATGCCGTAATCTGTGCAACAGGCGCAAATGCCGTCAAGCCGAAATTTATTAAAGGCTACGACAGAAATAACGTTTTCACCACAACTGAAATTCTTGACAAAAGTGTTACACTCGAAAATAAAAACGTGGCTGTTATCGGCAGCGGTATGACAGGTCTTGAAACTGCCGAGCTTCTCACACTTACGGGAAATAAGGTGACGGTAGTTGAAATGGCTGATGAAATTGCTCCCGGAGTATGGCATCAGCACGTCAATGACGTTCTTCCCAGACTGAATGAGAAAAACACACAGTTCATCACGTCTTCTAAGCTTACGGAGATAAAGGAAAATTCAATTGTGGTAGAGAAGAAAAATTCAGAAAAATCTGAAATTCAGGCAGATTTCACCGTTCTTTCTTTAGGTGCAAAAAGCGACAACGCTCTTTATAACGAGCTTATTGCCGACGGCATAAACGCTTATATAATAGGTGACGGAGAAAAGGTCGGAAGAATTGCCGATGCCACAATGAGCGCATTCAGATGCGTAAAGGAGCTTTGATACAGCTTCATCAGAATAACAAAAAAAACTGCCTTGATTTTACTGTTTCAAGGCAGTCTTTTTGTTATTTTCGGATCTTATTTATGAAATGATTTCTCATTTTCATTTTATCTCTCAATCAGCTCAAATCTTCTCATTACGAGGTCAACTACTTCTTTAGCCTTTACCCTCATACCGATTTCTGATATAACTTCCCTTACCGTATCCTCGGAAAGCTCAGGGATATACTTCTTATATTCGGGATATTCCTTCATAAGTTCATTAAAAAGAGTTATAAGCATATCTGATGCTTTAGGCTTTGCAGGATAACCTCTTGCAATCAGAGCCATATTGTTATCATAGTTCGGAGCAAGACCGAGAAGCTTGCCCGTATTAATATCACGAAGCAGACCGAAATTATTGGTATGTCGGTCAGGATTTGCACAGACAGTGTCCATAAAAATAAGACGGATATAATCAGGTATTGCATCAGGCCAAAGCCTTTCAAGTGCTTTTACAACGTCAGAATAATTTTCGTTATCTCCCATAAATGAAGAAGCAGGCTCAAAATTAACCTCAGCCCCCGCAGTAAAATCAAGTGATTTCACACACTTCTCCCCTCGCTCATAAGAAGCCATATTCATACCGAGAGCAATACCGAGCTCACAGACAAAAAGCTCCGAAAAAGCCTCAGAGGGATTTGCACTTTTATACAGGTACCACTTGCCGTCACGAAGTTTCCAGCACTTTTCAAAGCTGCCCACATTAGTAAGCTCAGGGGTTTTTGAGAGCTTGCTGTTAGCCGCACGGTTAAAGCTGTTATAAGTACCCTTTAAGGCAAGATTTGAAAAATAGTCGTCAGTAAATCTGACATCATCATAGGTAATCTCAGAACCTATAGGACGTATCCAGTAATTATCCGTAATCGTAGCTCCATTCACGTGAATAACCGCGGAAATATCATCCTTTTCAGAAAGACGGAGAGCCTTTTTGAGAAGCCGTGAATTTGCCCGATGGCTGTCAATAGCACGTGTTTCAAGCCACATATCCGCATTGTGAACACGCTTGAGATAAAGAGGCAATAAATCTTCATTCTTTATTACAAGAGTATTTTTATCCCATACTGCAACAAGCGTATTTCCGCTTAATATTTCATAACTGCGACTCATTTACTGCATCTCCTTTCTCTGAGCTATATTTATAATAGTATAACATAAGTAGTTTTTCTGTCAATAAATTTTGATGACCGGCTTATTTTAACTGAAATTTTCAGTCTTATACATCAAAAGCTGTCTGACCGAATATCCGCTTTATTTTTTATATCATAGCAAGAAAAATATTCCTCCTCCATAGGAATCCACCGTGACTGAAACATTTTAAGCATTTCTTCACCGTTTCTTTTTCTTATACGTTCAATCTGTTCACCTTCGGAAACATTTGAAAAGACAGTGATATCCGCATAAGAGCTGAATTTGGGGTGACAGCTGTATGAGCCCTCAACGATACGGAAGCTTTTATCCCCTATTTTCCTTTCTCCGTTATAATCCATTAAGCTGCAATCGAAAATTCTGTAGGAAAAGGGCTTTTTTTCTGTTATAAAGGGCAGAACCTCACTTATAAATCTTTCGTGGTGTATATTTTCACCTGCTTTTCTGAAGCGTTCTTCCGAGCGAAGCTCAGGGGGCACGAAAAAATCATCCATTCGGATAACGTCTGCATCAAGTATCTCAGAAAGAGCTGAAGCAAGAGTTGTTTTTCCCGAAGCAGCTCTGCCGTCTATTGCAATAACACAGGGGCGGTCTTCGTTTATATGCTCTGCCGCTTTTATAAGCACAGGAAGGGCTCTTAAAAGACTGCAATTAACAATACGGTAAGAGGGATGCTCGTTTTCACGGTATATTTTGCTGTGATGCACGGCAGTAATTCCGGACTTCAGATAAGCGTTCAGGTAATTCTTCCAATCATTTTCAGTAAAAGCCGTTTTTTCGGAAAGGATAACCCCTTCAGCAGTTTTCAGATATATCATAAACTGCTCTTTTCCCTGTTCTTCAGCTTTACAGGACAAAACGAACATACGGAACAGCCACTCTACAGGAAGTCCTCTTTTTTTCCACCCGCCGAGATTTACACGGCAGACCTTCTGTGAAATTTTTTCATATAAAGCTTCATCTGAAGGTGAAGCTTCATCATATTCCTTTTTGAGATGCTCCCACGCTTTATCAAGGTCACTCAACAGATGCTCTGCACCAAAGGAAGCCTGATAGCACATTTTTATAATATCCTGAAGCTGTACTGACTTATGAAGTTTCAGCTGTTCTTTAAGATAAATTTCAAAGCACATAAATAAGGCTCCTTTCTGAAAACGGGAAAACAGTATATATATAATTATATCCCCAAGCCACACAAAAAACAAGCAGACCTGACTTCATATATTTTACAAAAAAGCAAAATTTCAATTTTTCCTTCCCTCTTAGTTTTTTTTGCTGTATAATTACAGCGGATATACAAAAGCTTATATTTCACCAAAGGATAATTTTTATGAGAAAAATCAGTTACGAAACAGATCTGTGCATTATAGGCGGAGGACTTGCGGGGCTTTGCTGTGCTGTTGCGGCGGCACGGCACGGTATTAAGGCGGTATTAATTCACGACCGTGCAGTGTTGGGCGGCAATTCTTCAAGTGAAATCAGAATGTGGATAGGCGGCTGTCACGGGAAGGACAACAGAGAAAGCGGAATAATCGAGGAAATAATGCTTGAAAATTTCTACATAAACCCTTCTCTTAAATATTCTCTGTGGGACAGTGTGCTTTACAATAAAGCAATAGAGGAAGAAAATCTCACTCTTCTTCTTAATTCAAGCTGTCTTGACTGCACTGTGAACGGCAATAAAATAGTAAGCGTAACGGCGTGGCAATCCAATGCAGAAACCTTTCATACCGTAAAGGCACGGTATTTTGCCGACTGTTCGGGTGACAGTATTCTCTCTACCCTTTCAGGTGCCGAGTTTATGCTCGGAAGAGAGGCAAAAAGCGAGTTTAATGAAACCATTCCCCCCGATAAAGCCGACAAAAAGACGATGGGAATGAGCTGTCTTTTTCAGATAAGAGAAACTCTGCATCCCACGAAATTCACTCCTCCCGACTGGGCATATAAATACCCCTCAGATGAATTTCTTCCCTTCAAGGACCACGATAAAAACAATAATTTCTGGTGGATCGAGGTAGGCGGTGAATGGGATGCCGTTCACGATACTGACCGTTGCCGTAAAGAGCTTCTTAAAATCTGTTACGGTGTATGGGATCATATGAAAAATTACGGTGATCACGGAGTAGATAACTGGGAGCTTGAATGGATAGGCTTTCTTCCCGGCAAGCGTGAGAGCAGACGTTACGTAGGAAAATACGTTGTAACTCAGAATGACGTTGAAAAGGAAGGTAAATTCGAGGATATTGTAGCATACGCAGGTTGGAGTATGGACGACCATTTCCCCGAAGGCTTCTATTATAAAAAAGGCTATCCCACTATCTTTCACCCTGCACCTACCCCCTGGGGACTGCCGCTGAGATGTATGCTTTCAAAGAATATCGGAAATCTCTGCTTTGCAGGAAGAAATATCAGCGTTACCCACGCGGCTTTAAGCTCGTCAAGGGTTATGGCTACCTGTGCCGTATTAGGTCAGGCGCTGGGCACCGCCATAGCTCAGGCAGTGAAGGACAACGTGTCACCTGAAAACGTTGATATAAAAAAGCTTCAGCAAACCTTAATGGATGATGACTGCTATATTCCGTGGCACAAAAGAGAGCCTTCTCTTCTTACAAAAAAAGCACAATGTAGCTGCGAAATTATCCGCAACTGCATTGACCGTGGGGAAGAAAATCTCTGGAAGGGCAAAGAAAAGGACTTTATAGAATATACCTTCCCTTCCGATACAAAAATCAGCGGTATAAGACTTATTTTCGACAGCGACCTTAACCGCAATTATCATAATATGCCCTGCAATTATCCCTTAGTGCAGGAAAAATTCAAGCTGCCGAAAACTCTTATAAAGGAATATAAGCTCCTCGGAATATCGGAAGACGGTAAAACAGAGGAACTCCGCGTCACCGACAACCGTCAGCGCTTTGTAAAACACACTGTGAACTGGAAAGTAAAAAAACTGCGCTTCATCCCCCTTTCCACCCACGGCTCAGAGGAATTCAGACTTTTCAGCTTTGAAATTGAGTAAGTGAAATGATAATATTTTTTAACAGTAAAATAACCTTCTTGCATCAGATAATTTCAATGCAAGAAGGTTTATTTCTTGTTAAACGTGCTCAATATACTGATGTGTGGACATACTGTTGTATGGGATCTGATCAGTTTTCCCCTTAACTGTTGACTTTTCCCTTAAAAGTTGATATATTTTAAGGGAAAGAAAGGTGATAAAGGTTATGCGACACTTTAACTACAGTGCTATAAAAGAGCAAAAGTGGGACAGTGAAATTCTCGGTTACATCGGCGCTATATATAAAGAAGCAGGAAAACAGGAGCTTTATCTTAAACAAAAGCCTGATGAGCTTGAAAGGTTAGTTGAGATTGCAAAAATACAGAGCACTGAGGCTTCAAACGCTATTGAGGGAATTGTCACGACAAACACACGTATAAAACAGCTCGTAGAAGAAAAAACGGCACCGAGAAACAGAGATGAACAGGAGATTGCAGGCTACCGTGACGTGCTCAGTCTGATACACGATAACTTTGATGCAATTCCTATTTCAAAAAACTACATTCTTCAGATGCACAAAATTATGTACAGCCATATAAACAATCCCTTTGCGGGACAGACCAAGAACGTGCAAAATTATATCAGCGCCGCTTATCCTGACGGACATACTGAAATACTGTTCACACCTTTATCTCCCTTTGAAACACCCGATGCGCTCGATAAAATCTGCCAAGAGTATAACAAAGTTATGGGCAACCTTGAGGTTGAGCCTCTTATTGCAATACCCATTTTCATTCACGATTTTCTGTGCATACATCCCTTTAATGACGGAAACGGAAGAATGAGCCGACTGCTTACTACCTTGCTTTTGTACCGAAGCGGTTTTTACGTAGGTAAATACATTTCTCTCGAAGCTAAAATTGCAAAAAATAAAGACTTATACTATAACGCTCTGAACTCTTCACAGCATGGATGGAGTGATGGTGCAGAGGATTCGGTTCCTTTTATAAAATATATTCTCAGCACTATCCTTGCCGCATACAGAGATTTTGAGGATAGATTTAGTATTATTGAAGAAAGGTTACCCGCCGTTGAAATTGTAAGAAAAGCAACAATGAACAAGCTCGGCAGATTTACAAAACAGGATATCCGTGAGCTTTGCCCGTCTTTGAGTCTGAGCTCCGTTGAAGGCTCTCTGAGAAAGCTGGTTGCCGAGGGCGAATTAAAGCGTGAAGGCACAGGAAAATCCACTTGTTATTACAGATTGAAGTAAATAATACAATAACCTTCTTACATCAGGTAATTCCAATGCAAGAAGGTTTATTTTTTTGTTGAATTTACAGGTGCCGTGTTACCGATTTTCAATTTTTCTTTTTATCTCTTCTGCTCTTTTTTCTATCATATCTGCTTCAACGTCATAGCCTCTCTTGCGGTAGATATCAACCATTTTCATACACTCCGAATATGCTTTTTCATATTCGCCGAGCTCTTCATAAAGCCCTGATTTGCAATCCATTTCATCGCAGAAGTATGTTCCTATTTCACCGGCCTTATCGTAATATTCCAAAGCCTCATTATACCTTTTGAGTTTCTTTGCAATATCGCCGCCGTGAATATACATCCGCCAATCATCAGGGAATTTTTTTATCGTCTCAGTGAAAAGCTTATATGCCTCATCATATTTTTCAGCCCAGATAAGTGCAATAAGAAGATTATCAGCTTCCCGCGGATTATGGGGATTTGCTTTTGCTTTTTCTCTGAGCTCTGAAATTATTTCATCTTCTCTTTTCAGAAGAAAGAACATCCATATTCTCTGCATACAGGCAATATGATGATTATCAGGATCATCATTCGGATTATCACTTACTGCTCTGTCATACCATTCAAGCGCAACATCACGGCAATAGTTCATCATATACATGTGAATCCAGCCGTACTGCCACTTGTCTGCGGTTGACAGCTCACCGTTTTTTATGAGCTTTTCATATTCAATGCGGCATCGCATAAAATCCTCAGGATCGCGGGAATTTTCATAAACGGAAGCAAGACGCTGTGCGAAATTTTCGTAGGCAACGGAATTCTTTTTATAAAAATCATCAACCGTTACCCCGTAAAGTTCTGCAAGCTCAGGCAAGGTCAGAACATCGGGCAGAGTCGTTCCGCACTCCCAGCGGGATACAGTCTGAGAATTAACCTTCAGCCTTTCTGCAGCCTGCTCCTGTGTAAGACCTTTTGCAAGACGGAATTTCTTCAGATTATCACTGAAAACATTATTCATATCATTCACCTTTTCAAGTTTTTCGAAGCTTCTGTTGTGATTATATCACTGAAAACAAAGCTTTTTAAGGTCTTATTTTATGATTGGACTCTTGATTTATGCATAGTTAAACAAAAAACTCCCCACCGACTGCCTGATGAGAAGTTCAATTAAATTAAGTACGGTACCAAGCATTTATTATCGGGATTGAGGATAATATCATCTGTTCCCGTAAATCAACGGAAAATTCAACCCTCTAATAAAGCCAACGCCTTTTTATATTTTTCAACCCTTTGCATTACCCATTCATCTACGGCATCTAACCGTGTTATATCTGAATTATGCTTCAGATCTGCAATTTTTACGGCTTTTGCAACAGGGTTATTTTTTATCCGTGCAACATAATCCATATATTCAACAGCATCATCGTGTGTCAACAGCAGCAAAGCATCTGTAACTTCCTTTGAAAATCCCATATCCGTTAAATCTGCTATCGTATAATCGGTGTCTTCAACTACATCGTGCAAAAGTGCAACAACGGTGGTTACTTCATCCTTCATCTGTTCGGCAAGATGAAAGGGGTGAAAAACGTAAGGCATACCGCTTTTATCAACCTGCTCCTTATGGGCACTAAAACAAAGCCTTAACGCCTTTTTTGTTTCTGATGTGTATATCATAAAATCACCTCTTAATTTATTATAAGGATTTACAAAAGAATTTCAACAAAACCTGTAAAAAGGATGTAACTTTGTTTCGCAATCCGTTCATTCCGCCCCCATAAAAGATTACTCTCAAAGTCCGTGAGCTTCAGTTTAGTTTTCTTGTTGAACATAAAAACGACCTCCTTGTATTTGGTAATACCATTTTACAAGGAGGTCTGTGTTTTGTCGAATGTGTGGAATTGTAAGCAATATAAAAAGATATTTAATCTTATACATTAAATCCCTTTTATCTTGCGTAATAAAAAACAGAATCATCTATGTTTTTCTTCTCAAAACTTTGAATTGCTTCATTATATTGAGCTGCTATTTCTTCAATACTTAATTTTTCATCATTGATTATGCCTATAATGTTAAATAAATCTATAGCTTCTAAAGTGCATTCATCATTTTTGATATTTAATGAAGTCATTTTAAAACCTCCCTAGTTTATTTTATGATTTTTAATAAATTTTATTGAATTATGATTTTCTATTATTTTTGCACAATTTGAAGAAGCAGCAGATATTTGATAACAATGATATAAAGATAATACAGCTTCTTGCAATTTTTGATCTTCCTCTAAAGCAGATATAACCAATGAGGTGTTCTGTTTAAGATCATCAATTGATAGGCGTGTATTATGCTGTAAGTGGAAATTATAATCAGCTAGATATTCGACCGTTTTATCAACTTCAGCTTCATCGATCCCATTTAACATTGTTCTCATTAACCATTTTTTTACATTCTTTTTAGATACAATAATGGCATTATTACATATTCCAAATAAAGTTGGTGGATATTTATTTAATGTTATTTGCCAATATGTAATATTTTTTCCGTTAGAAATATCTGCCTTTGCTTGTTTGAGCAAATTTACAAATTCATGTGCTGGCATACCACTTATTTGAGGATCAATAGGACCTAAGTTAGAATGCTTACCCATAACGATTTCTTTGGCAGAACAGGCAATCATAGTTCCTGCAGACATCGCAGTGTGTGGAACAATAACTCTTATATCTCCATTGAAATAGCTATATAAATAATCTACGATTGATTGTGTTGCAGCTGAATCTCCTCCAGGGGTATGTAAAATTAAATCTAAACCTTTACTTTTATCCAAACCATATAAGGAATTCATAAAACCATTTCTATCATCATCGTCAATATTGAAAGGAGCCTGAACTCCGGGCTTTTGTTGCCAACACGAAAAATAAACAATACAATTTCGACCTGTATGTTCAACAAGTTGTTCAAAAAAAGCTTTTTTTTGATTTTCAAGTGCATTATTTGTTTGCACACTATCAAATATTTCGTTCCAACTAGGCATAAACAACCTCCAAATTAAACAACTAATGTTTAGATATTTATTTTATCACTTTCTGCACAAAAAATCAATGCTTATATTATATATGCCACTCTTGTTAAAACCATAACCCGTCCATGCAAAACTCCCTCTGTCATTTCTGACAAAGGGAGTTCATTTTAAATATAGAGTTTTACTTCAATATCACGCCAGCCTCTTACACGCTTTGTTGGGGATATGGAATAGACATATTCCTGTGCATCCTCGATTGTGAGAGTAAATTCAGCAAATTTGAAGAAGTTCTCCGTTAATCCTTGATAGCTGCCTGAGCTGCTGCGAGTCTTGCGATCGGTACTCTAAAGGGTGAGCAGGATACGTAGTTAAGGCCGATCTTGTGGCAGAATTCTACTGATACGGGGTCACCGCCGTGTTCACCGCAGATACCGTAGTGGAGGTTCTTGCCTGAAGCCTTACCCTTTGTAACAGCCATTTCCATAAGTGAGCCAACACCTGTCTGGTCAAGCTTTGCGAAGGGATCGTTTTCGAAAATCTTTGTATCATAGTAAGCATTGAGGAACTTACCTGCGTCGTCACGGCTGAAGCCGTAAGTCATCTGAGTAAGGTCGTTTGTGCCGAAGCAGAAGAAATCAGCTTCCTTAGCGATTTCATCAGCTGTAAGACAAGCTCTGGGAATTTCGATCATTGTACCAACTTCGTACTTGAGGTCAATTCCTGCTGCTGCGATTTCAGCATCAGCTGTTTCAACAACAACCTTCTTTACGAACTTGAGTTCCTTGATGTCGCCAACAAGGGGAATCATAATTTCGGGAACTACGTTCCAGTCAGCGTGAGCCTTCTGAACGTTGATAGCTGCACGGATAACAGCCTTTGTCTGCATTGCAGCGATTTCGGGATATGTTACTGCAAGACGGCATCCTCTGTGGCCCATCATGGGGTTGAATTCGTGGAGAGAAGCAATAATAGCCTTGATGTCTTCTACAGACTTGCCCTGTGAATCAGCAAGGAGCTTGATGTCAGCTTCTTCTGTGGGAACGAACTCGTGGAGAGGGGGATCGAGGAAACGGATTGTAACGGGGTTGCCTTCAAGAGCTTCGTAGAGAGCCTCGAAGTCGCCCTGCTGATAGGGAAGGATCTTTTCAAGAGCAGCTTCTCTTTCTTCTACTGTGTCAGCACAGATCATTTCACGGAAAGCAGCAATTCTGTCTGCTTCGAAGAACATGTGCTCTGTACGGCAAAGACCGATACCTTCTGCACCGAGTTCACGAGCCTTCTTAGCATCTGTGGGTGTATCAGCATTTGTACGAACCTTGAGAGTTCTGTATTTGTCAGCCCAAGCCATAATTCTGCCGAATTCGCCTGCGATTTCAGCATCAACTGTGGGAATGATACCGTCGTAGATATTACCTGTTGAACCGTCGATTGAAATGAAGTCGCCTTCATTGTAAACCTTACCTGCAAGTTCAAACTTCTTGTTTTCTTCATCCATCTTGATTTCGCCGCAACCGGATACACAGCAAGTACCCATACCACGAGCAACAACAGCTGCGTGAGATGTCATACCGCCACGAACTGTAAGGATACCCTGAGCAGCCTTCATACCTGTGATATCTTCGGGTGAAGTTTCAAGACGAACAAGAACAACCTTTTCGCCTCTTTCGTTCCATTCAACAGCATCTTCAGCTGTGAATACAACCTTACCGCAAGCAGCACCGGGAGAAGCACCAAGTCCCTTACCTGCGGGAGTTGAGCTCTTGAGAACCTTAGCATCGAACTGGGGATGAAGGAGTGTGTCAAGGTTTCTGGGATCGATCATAGCAACTGCCTTCTTTTCATCGATCATGCCTTCGTCAACGAGGTCACAAGCGATCTTGAGAGCAGCCTTTGCAGTTCTCTTACCGTTTCTTGTCTGAAGCATATAGAGCTTACCGTCTTCAACAGTGAATTCCATATCCTGCATATCTCTGTAGTGGTCTTCGAGAATTGCACAAACCTTATTGAATTCCTCGAAAGCTGCGGGGAACTTTTCAGCCATTTCTGCGATGGGCATGGGAGTACGAACACCTGCAACAACGTCTTCACCCTGTGCATTTGTAAGGAATTCACCCATAAGGCCCTTGTCGCCTGTAGCGGGATCACGTGTGAAAGCAACACCTGTACCGCAGTTGTCACCCATGTTACCGAATGCCATCATCTGTACGTTAACAGCAGTACCCCATGAATAAGGAATATCGTTGTCACGTCTGTAAACGTTAGCACGGGGGTTGTCCCATGAACGGAAAACAGCTTCTACAGCGCCCATAAGCTGAACCTTGGGATCTGTGGGGAAATCTTCACCGATCTTAGCCTTGTATTCAGCCTTGAACTGTGTTGCGAGCTCCTTGAGGTCGTCAGCTGTAAGGTCAACGTCCTGAGTTACGCCCTTTTCTTCCTTCATCTTATCGATGAGCTCCTCGAAGTACTTCTTACCAACTTCCATAACAACGTCGGAGTACATCTGGATAAATCTTCTGTAGCAGTCCCAAGCCCAACGGGGATTGTTTGACTTTTCTGCCATAACGTTAACAACTTCTTCGTTAAGGCCGAGGTTGAGGATTGTATCCATCATACCGGGCATGGAAGCACGAGCACCTGAACGAACAGAAACAAGAAGGGGATTTTCGAGGTCGCCGAACTTCTTGCCTGTGATTTCTTCCATCTTAACGATGTTTTCCATGATTTCAGCCTGAATGTCATCATTGATCTTACGGCCGTCTTCATAGTACTGAGTACAAGCTTCAGTTGAAACTGTGAAGCCCTGGGGAACGGGAAGACCGATCTTAGTCATTTCAGCAAGGTTAGCACCCTTACCGCCGAGAAGTTCGCGCATTGAAGCGTCGCCTTCTCTGAACAAATAAACGAATTTTTTGCTCATTTTTATTCCTCCAAATTTTTTATGCGGCACAAAGAATTTCTGAACCGCTTAATTACTTTATATTCTTAAACGGAAAAAACCGTATTAAGCAGGATTAACCTTACATATTATATCAAAGGAAAGACCTACTTTTCAAGTCAATTTTTTGATAAATTGACAGAAAAAGTGAACTTTTTTTTGTATAAGGTACATAATTACCGTAATCGGCAAAGCTCAGGGGATAATTTATTTCGAAAAAAGCAACATTCCCGACTCTGCCCCCTCAGAAAAAGGAGAAAGTCGGGAAATAGTTTCTCTGATTATACGCCGAAGAACCACTTCATAAGGTTAAGGAAGAAGTTCATCATATTCATAAGGAAGTCTTTGAGTCCTGCAAAGCTTGACTTATCAAGATTTGCAACATATACGTGCATATCCTCCGTAACGTTTTCAATTGTATAGACACCGTCTGAATCTGGCTCAAGTATGTAGCCGTAATCATTTTCAGTGTTTGTCATAACATCTGAATAATAATCTGTATTGGCAATTTTAATAACTGTGGTCTGGTCAAACACATAACCGTTTACTGCCTCAACGGTAAACTTGAAGGTACCGCCTTCAATTACATAATTCACACCTGAAAGGCTGGTAATAGCAAGCTTTTCCTGACAGTCGGGTGCAACGGTTACCGAATAAGACTTTGTAAAAGAACCACCTTCAGTTGCAAAAGCAACAACGGCAAGACAGGAAAGTGTCATAATAACAGCAAGGACAATTGAGATAATTTTTTTCATAACGGACATTCCTTTCAGAAAAGTTTACTTCTGTCTGTGATTATAAAGTATTATTGAGAAAAAATCAAGTATTAATATATCTTTATTGGAATTGAGAATTATAATCGAATTTATACAGAATTTGTCAGAAAACATACACACTATTTACAATTTGTCTATTGACAAACAGCCATCTGTAACATTATTATATACTATGTATGAAAATACAAAATTTTTGGAGGTATTAAACCATGAACGTAAAAAAGGTAATTGCTCTGGTGCTTATGGCAGTAATGCTTTTCTCCTGCACCGCATGTACAACAATTGAGCTTATAATTCCCGTGGGAACTGTTCCTGCAGGTAATAATAATACTCAGACAAATACTCCTCAGCAGTCAACTCCTGCTCCCACTCCCGAAGCTACTACAGCAGCTCCCCAGCAGTCAAATCCTGCTCCTGAATCTACAACAGCAGCTCCCCAGCAGTCAAATCCTGCTCCCGAAGCTACAACAGCAGCTCCCTCAACAGATTCTGCTCCTTCAACTTCAGGTGTTCCTTCAACAAAGGAAGAAATCGTAAAACTCTACTGTGATGCTTATAACAAGCTCGGAACAGCTTCTGCTATCACAAGAACATACGACTACACTTCAAACTACAACAACATCCTTGATATTGACGGCGGTAACTCAACACTTGCAGGTATTGCTGAAAAGCTTATGGGTATGTTCATGGTTGAAAATACAGAACCTCTTACAGTTGACGTAAACAGCCTTCCTCCCGTTGGTATTGGTACTATCAACATTGATCCCAACGTTATCGGTAACGCAACCTGCGCTGACAAGGGCGATTACTATGAAGTAGTTCTTTCTTCAACAGGTACAGCCGCTAACCGTGAGGCTGACTCACAGCCCGGTCAGGGTTCAGCAGGCTCCTTCGGTCCCCTTCTCAGATCAGAAGACGTTTCAGGTGCAGCTTCAGGCTTCATTGAATTCCAGGGACTTCATTCCTACTACGAAACAGCTACAGTAACTGCAAAAATCACAAAGGACGGAAAGATCACAGATCTTGAATTCAAGACTCCCTGTATCCTTCACTTTGACAGCGTTGCAGCTATGAAGATCATCAAGGTTGGCGTTTGCGAGCTCGGTCTTCTCTTCCATCAGAAATACACTGTTGCTTATTAATCAGTAAAATAGCATAACGTTATCGGGTGCTCATACGGGCACCCGATTTTTTGTTTGATGTTATTATATGTTGAATAAATAAGTTTCCACCCTGAGAAAGTACTCTTCGTGGCAGAAAAGAAAAAATTACATTTTTGTAGAGGACACGAATTTTTATCCTCGGTGTACATTTTTTAAATCCCGACTGAGCCCGGGACGTCGAGGCGCCGTCCCTACAAAGGAACACACGAATTTTTATCCTCTGGGTACATTTTTTCAAATTCCGACCGAGCACCTTGGCTTCGATCATTCATCAAAAAAAGCGCAAGAAAGCACTGTTATGCCGTCTTACGCCTTATTTTTACTTATCTGCTCTTTTTTATTTACACAGAGTTTTGTTGAATACAAACGTTGTGATGCTCTTGGGAGAAAGGGTGTAATATGCGCCTAAATAGCCGTCTTCTACCTGTTCACAGTTATGCTCTTCGTCGGTTACAAAAATTTCAGTATGGGGATATTTTTCGAGGAAGCGAAGCTCTTCTTCGCTTTCAGAATTATTCACAACCACAAGAACTGTCTTTTTGCTGTTGGAAAAGGCAACCTTTGCAAGCTCTTCATTGTAGCCTATCTCATCAAATACCTTTACTCTTGTCATACCTTCTTCTATGAAGGATGAAAACTGCTTCATAGCGTAATAGCGGTTATGCATCTTCAGCTCACCGTTTTCGATATACATAAGTCCGTCACCGTTCACAGCTGTCCAGCTCTGCCAGGACACAGCGTTGAGAAGTGTAAGGTCTTCAATTATTACGTTTGCCATATAAAGACCGCTGTCTATCGTTGAAGAGTCAATTTCAAGGGGAAGCTCACACCATTCACT
Organism: Acutalibacteraceae bacterium; assembly: GCA_045591285.1. Lineage (GTDB taxonomy): Bacteria > Bacillota > Clostridia > Oscillospirales > Acutalibacteraceae > RUG806. The sequence continues at coordinate 49,602 of JAZNSP010000031.1, read as the reverse complement.
CATTTCAAACTTCTTGTCGGGATATTTTTCCTTGAAGGTGTTACCGAAATTTGTTTTTTCTTCCTTATTTCCGTCAAGCCAATAGCTGTGGCCTGCGAAGGTATCACAATAAGAATTTATAGCTTCATCACCAAAATATTCATAAAGGTAATCATTGTACCACCAGGAAAGCTGACCTGTTTCTACACCTGAAAGCTTATATGGAGTGTTTCTCTTCTGCATTTCCTTTGCGAAAAGGGATAAAACCTCTGCGGCTTCCTTAGGCTCGTAATGACAGCCCTCCTGACCTACCCATTCACCGCCCCAGTCCCACTGAGGCTCATTGATGGGGGAAATTGCAGTTACGGGATAGCCTTCTTTTACAAACCAATCGGCAATTGTAAGAAGATAATCAACGAATGCCTGATAGTTTTCCTTAGGAAGATTTGACTGTCCGGGTTCAAGGCCGCCGCTTGCGTGACCTGAAGCTGTCATTGAATAATGAGGACTGTTACAGAAAAGAATTACTTCCTCTGCCCCGTATTCAATAGCCTTATCAAGAAAGCTTCTTGCATTGGCATCCTTGGTAAAATCATATTCATATTCACCTGTCTGCTCATTATAAACGTAAAAGCTTTCTGCTCTTCTTGCAGTATCCCATATTCTTGACTCAGGGTTATCTGCTTCACCGCCGCCCACGTTATATCTCACAACGTCAAGTCCGAGGCCTTCCTCATCGGAGAAAAGTGCTTTTGCAATACTGTCTGCAAGTTCGGGATCATCAATAGTCTGTGCCCACCAGCAAGTGCTTGTACCGAAGGACTCGAAGGTCTGGTATTCGGTGATATCCACAATATCAACATACTGCTTTGTATCTGCATTAAAAAGTCCTAATATGCTTACCTGCAAAAATGCCATCAGATAGGCAATCGCTTTTATCAACATAAAATATACGCTCCCTTGAAAATAATCATATATATGTTATCATATCCGTAAGGTGCTTTGCAACAGTTAATAATTATTATGGAGAAAAAACACAAATCTTACCGTTTTTCTGACAGTATTCTTTGAAATCAGTGTCAACTTGCACATTTTTACCCTTCATTTTTCTTACGGCTTTATAAGGATTATAAAAATATTATTTAAAGAAAATTAAGTCTTGTAAACCTTTATTTATTTTGTTATACTTTTCTCATTAATTTTCTCAGAGGCTACCTTATATGAATACAATGATTTTGGCACTCGAACTCATCGGCACCTGCGCTTTTGCAGTTTCGGGAGCAGTAATCGGAATTACAAAGCGCTTCGACATTTTCGGTGTTATTCTTTCAGGTGTTGTAACTGCCCTTGGCGGCGGAACAATAAGAGATATTTTACTGGGAAACCTTCCCCCTGCTATGTTCAAAAATTACATCTATCTTATTTTTGCCATGGGAGCCTGTATTCTCACATTTACCGTTGCAAGTATCTTAAAAACTCGTTTTCAGGAAAATATTGTCACAATTGATAAGGTCAACAATATTTTCGATGCTCTCGGTCTTGGTGTTTTTACCGTTGTGGGAATTAATGTAGGAATAAGCAGCGGATTCGGTGACAATTTCTTCTTTGTGATTTTCCTCGGTATGCTCACAGGCTGCGGCGGCGGTATTCTGAGAGATGTAATCATCAGCGAAATCCCCTTTGTTCTCAGAAAAAGAATTTATGCAGTAGCTTCAATTGCCGGTGGTTGCTTATATCATTTTCTGCTTGTTTACTGTCAGCTTAGTGAGATCATCTGTTCTCTTGCAGGAATTATTCTCATCTTTGCTCTCAGACTCTTAGCTTCAGTATTCAAATGGGATTTACCCAAAGCGATATAATCAAAATTTGTGGAGGAATGAAAATGTTTAATGTTCAGAATGTAACCGAATTTATTAAATCATACGATGCAGAAGTAGGTCTTGCTGTGGAGCATGAGCTTCAGCGTGAACGCAGAAACCTTGAGCTTATTGCATCAGAAAATATTGTTTCCCCTGCAGTTATGGCTGCTATGGGCAGTATTCTTACAAATAAATATGCTGAAGGTTATCCCGGAAAAAGATATTACGGCGGCTGTGTAGCTGTTGACGAATGTGAAAGAATTGCAATTGAAAGAGCTAAGAAGCTTTTCGGTGCCGAGCACGCTAACGTTCAGCCCCATTCAGGCTCTCAGGCAAACTTTGCCGCTTACTTTGCACTTCTTAATCCCGGCGATACAGTGCTTGGTATGTCACTTGCAGAAGGCGGTCATCTTACTCACGGCTCACCCGTCAATATGTCAGGTAAGCTCTATAACTTCGTTCCCTACGGTGTTGACAGCGAAAACGGAAGAATTGATTACGACAAGGTAAGAGAGCTTGCTCTTGAGGTTAAGCCCAAGCTAATCGTTGCAGGCGCAAGTGCTTATCCCAGAATTATCGACTTTGAAAAGCTTTCAGTTATCGCAAAGGAAGTGGGCGCATACTTTATGGTGGATATGGCTCATATTGCAGGTCTTGTTGCCGCAGGTCTTCATCCCTCACCCGTTCCCTATGCTGACGTTGTTACATCAACTACACATAAAACATTAAGAGGCCCCAGAGGCGGTCTTATTCTCTGTAAGGAGGAGCTTGCAAAGGCAATAGACAAGGCTATCTTCCCCGGCTCACAGGGCGGTCCTCTTGAGCACGTAATTGCAGGTAAGGCCATCTGCTTCGGTGAAGCCTTAAAAGACTCCTTCAAGGAATATCAGAAGGGTGTTATCGAAAACACTGCCGCACTTGCTGATGCTCTTAAAGCAAAGGGTTTTAACCTTGTTTCAGGCGGAACTGACAATCACCTTATCCTTCTTGACCTTCAGAATATGAACATCACAGGCAAGGAACTTGAAAACAGACTTGACGAGGTTTATATCACCGTCAACAAGAACGCTGTTCCCAACGATCCCCAGAGTCCCTTTATCACAAGCGGTGTAAGAATAGGTACAGCCGCTGTTACAACAAGAGGTCTGAAGGCTTCTGATATGGAAACAATTGCACAGTGCATCTATCTTACTGCTACTGATTTTGAAAACAACATTGAAAATATCAGAAACACGGTAAATGAGCTTTGCAAAAAATACTCTCTTTACGAAAATTAACAAAAAAACATTCACAAAGATTTTAAGGGAGATGCTTACGGCATCCCCCTTTTTTTTGCGCTATTTTTATGCTTTTTGCAAATTCTTTGTGCATTATATACAAATTTCTATCTTGTTTATTGTTGATTGTGTTAAGGGTACTTGCTTTTTCTTGATTTTTCACTTGTGCATATTGCACAAGTATGCAGTCTTCTATTTGTGCAATATTGCTTGACTTTTTGAAAAATCTGAGTATAATAAGCTTGTAAACAAAAGAAACGAAAGGAGTACTGAAAATGAAAGAGTACAACAGAGAATTAGTAAAAGCAGAGGAAAAACTTATCAGAGAAATTGCTACAATGAAGTTTTCTTTCAAGAAGCTCCTCAAGGTTATTGAACTCGACGCTCTTCTTAACTACCAGAACGCATAAGAGTGAGTTTATGCCTTAAACGGCTTTTACAACAATGCCCCAAGGGGCTTTACATAAAGGGAACGTAACCGCTTCCCCCCTGATTTATTAATAACAGAGGAATTCAGATGAATTCCTCTGTTTTGCTTTTAATACAAAAAGCTTTCCTCTTCACGACAGAAAAGGAAAGCTTTTTTTATATAATATGTTTCAGAAATATAGAGCGATACCGAAGGTAAGCGGAAAAAGGCGGAGCCTTCCTTCATATTTGCGTAGCAAATATTTCATACGGTAAAGCCGTATTTCACTGCCCGAAGGGCAATTTCACTTTTTGCGAAGCAAAAAATTTCATTGTCAGAATTTGTAACGCAAATTCTGACCTTACAGGTATTTTTCCGCATATTCGTGGATAAGCCTATCGGCAATAGCCTCATTCTCATCATCATTATCAAGTCCGTGACCTGAATTGGGATAGCTGTTGAAATCATAGGTCACACCGTATTGCTCGAAGCGTTCAACAATGCTCAGTGCATTTGAATAAGGCACTATGGTATCCTTCATACCGTGATTGATAACGGTGGGAACAGTGTTTTCATTTACGTAGAACAAGGGAGAAACTGCTTCAAGCTCTTCTCTGTATTCATTACGCTGAGCGTAGCTGAAATCCTTACCGATACAAAGTGACATAAGGTCAGCAATTGCTTCCTCGTTACCGAGGTCATTATTGATATAGAAATTTTCATCAGTAAGGTCAGTAGGACCGCAGTTGCTTACAACAGCCTTCACTTCAATTGGAGAGGTTTCGGCTCTCATAAAGCCGTAAAGCATTGAAAGATGAGCACCGGCAGAGCTGCCTGTCAATAAAACTCCCGTTATATTAACGCCCTTTTCTGCAGCCGTTTCCTTTATTACCTTCAATGCACTGTCAATATCGTCGGTTATTTCTTTAAGTGTCACACCCCCACCGAGATAACGATAGTTAATTGCGGCGGCGGCATAGCCGAGGTCTGATGAAATGTATTCGAGTGCACTCTCGTAGCCTTCCTTATCACCGGCAATCCAGGCACCGCCGTGAATCATAAGAATAAGTCCTGCTTCGCCTGACTGAGTGTACTCGGGAAGACAAAGGTCAAGCACCTGTCTTTCGTGTTCACCGTATGCAATATTCTTCATAATATCTGAATTATACGTAAAATCAAGTCCGAACAAGGATGCAAAAAATGAAATTATCGACATAAAAAATGCAACTATTTTTTCCCACATAGAATTTACTCCTTTTCAAATAATATTCAAAAAAAACAATACGGAACCGCCACTTCATTGAAGAAATGCCGGTTCCGCAATTATTTATCAGGAAATTATAATCTGAGTATCAGCAGCAATGTTATCAATGTTATAAACAGCACTGTATGAAACTTCACCTGTAAATGTATCGTAATCAATGATCCACTGAGTCTGATATGTGCCAAGCTCGTTACCGTTTGTCCAAGAAACCTTTACAGGATCGTCAATATTCTTCTTTGTAACAACAAGAGTAATACCGTCGCCAGATGTAACGTTGATCATACTGGGGCTTACTTCATCTGTTGCAGAAGAAACAACCTGATAAGTAGCTGCTGCATTTGAATTGCTTATAGTAACAGTATGAACAGCAGTAAGAGAATCAAGGAAATCAATCTTTATTCCGAGGAAGTCAAGGATGAGTCTGAGAATTCTTTTAAGGAAAGCCATTGTTCCGACAGAAGACTCTTCCTGAACGCCTGAAACGATAACACGGCAGTCTGTTGTAATATTTTCAATCTTGTAAAGACGGCAGCCGTCTTCGTCAACACCGTAGGACTGTAAGGTTTCTGTACCGCCCATAATACCTACGAGCATATCACTGTCTTCTTCATCAAGGAAGCCGCCGAGAACTGCAGTGCCTCTCTGAACACTTACCTTAACACCTGCAGATGAATAACCCTTTAAGGTCTGAACTCTGAAGCAGAATTCGCCGCCGTAATAAACAACCTGATAGTTTTCGCCCTTGAGTGTCTTTACCTTATATCCGTCACCGGAAGTAAGCTTAACATTATAATGATTAAGAAGAAGTGCGGGATTGCCGTGTTCGTCATACTCAGCAACGTTAACAACTATATCACGGTCAACATAAACTGTGTATTCATCCTGAGCATTGAGAGCTGCAGACTGACCGTTTATAAATACAGCCGCAGTATAAACATTGTACTTTTCAGAGGTCACGATCTTAAAGGAAAGGGTTTCGCCCTCTTTTACTTCTACTGTGCCCTTATATTCAATGGGACTGTATCTTTCAGGGGGTATCTGGTCCTGATAGCTGGGTAAAACATTACTGGGAAGCATATAACGGTTATCAAAGAAAATATAGATACCGTCGGGATCTTCAACATACTGTACTTCACCGTTTACGGTCTGAACGTACATATACTCACCCTCAAAGAGTGCCGAAGGTGCTGTAAATGAAACGTTATATGTTACAGCACTTTCTTCTCCGCCTTCTGTTTCAGCGGCAAAAGCGGGTGCCATACACATAAAGACGGTAAGAACAGCCAAAATTACACTGATGGTCTTTTTCATGGGAATTCCTCCTATAATTTACGAATAAAACGAAAGAGCTCTTACAAAAGTGCATTCTTTCCTGATATTATTATACATTTTTAATTCAAGGAAGTCAATCAACGAAACTTACATTTAATGTATTAATTTATGTAAATTTTGCATAACAGAATTAAAAAGTGCTGATTTTCATCAAAAATTCAATCCGCTGCTTATACAGCCTTAGGGACACTTCTTTTCATTGTCGGCAATTTCTCCGAAGGCATCTCTCACCGTATAATATGAGGGCTTGGGATTTTTATTTATATCCACAATTCCCCAGAGGGTTTCCGTAGGACAGTCCGTCTGACCGCAATATCCGCAATAGTGAAAATCCTTGTAGCAATAAATAATTTCACCGCACATAAAATCAAGCTTATAAAGACGTCTGACTACATTCTTAAAGAATTTTGCCTGTCCTTCAGGCGTATGCGGCATTCCGGGTATTACGGTTATTTTCGGCAATTCCTTATAAAGATGATTGGTCATATCTCCCGAAAACATAAAATCCGTTGTAACCTTTTTATCTTCACCGCAGACAAACCGCACGTGATTGCGGAAGTGCTCGGGAAGGGCATCGGTAAATTTCATAATATCTGCCTTTGCTTCCTTTTCGCTGTTAAAGCCGTAGGAACGGAGAATTTCAAGCTTCTCCTTCTTCGTCTTAGGCTTACCGCCGCCGATATAACCGAATTCCTGCATAAGTATAGGCTTACGTGTAAACGCCCAGAGATATCTCACCATCACGTCAAAAAGCCAGGCAAATCCCGGAAGAGAGAAAAAACAGCCGAGGTACATATCCATTCCCACATAGTCACAGAAGTCAAGATATTTTTTCATACCTAAGTGCAGATCAACCTGAGGGCCTGCAGAATTATATCCTAAAATAACATTTTCTCTCAAAGGAAACATTTCCTCTAACTGAATACCGAGAAAACGGATACATTCCTTCATATTATAAGGCTTCATAAATCGGGGCATACCCAATTCGTTTGCAATCTGAAGACCGCCGACAATGTCCTTTACGTCCTCAATTATGAATTTTGAAACCTCTCTCAGCTTCTTTTCACCGTCTTTTTCACGGATATCAATTCCGCAGTTCACATATTCCATAGGAACGGGAGTGACACCCATAACCTTTATACCCTCTTCATTATAGCGGCGGCACTTTTCCTTGAATTCAACATATCTCTCATTAACGCTGCCGTCAGCATTAAAGGGGGCGGGAAGGCTCTCTCTTACCCAGTTTATATTCGCACCTTTAAGAAGCTCATAATCCTCCTCTGCGGAGGTAACACCTCTTATAAAACCGTGCTTCCTTCTGAAAGCCTCTGTTTCTTCAGAGCTTTGCTTTATAAAATATGATTTTACTATATTTGTGGGCAAATATTTAATACAGTTTATTATCTGGTCCTTCAAAAATTCATCCATAATCCTTACCTCTAAAGAAAAAAGCCGGCATATTTCAGCCGACTTCATTAAAACTAAAAATTAAGCAACTGTGTCTGTTGACATTCCGAAAAGCGCAAAGAAGCTCTTGAAGAACTCTGAGAACATTTCAAAGAAGTTTTTGAGCATATCAAGAAGATTACCAACCATAAGCATAGTTTCATTCTTCATAACACCGACAACATAAATGGTGTGTTCACCCTTAACCTCTTCGATGTGGTAATAACCGTATTCATCAGGCTTTGCAGGAGCAATATCCTTGAGAAGCTCAGTTGTATCAAGATTTGTCCAGCCGTATCCGTTATAAACATATACTTCATAAGCAGACATATCGTATTCGGGCTCAAGCTCTACCTTGAAGGAGAAAGCCTGTCCGTACTTGAGCTTAACTGTTTCACCTTCAGCACTCTGCTCACCTTCACGGCCATATACGGTATAACCTTCACCTGTGGGAAGATAGATATTGAAGGTATTAAGGAAGTCATCATCCTTTACCCACTTTGAATAAGAAATATCACCTGCTGTTGTAAGCATAGTATGGTGTGAACCCTGAGTAAAGGGAATACCGATACCGTTGATATAAACATTCATAAGTGAATCGTCAAACTTATCGTACTTTGCATCGGGCTCGACAATTTCAGCCTTGATGTAGATGTACTGATTAAGGGGAGCCATAACGGTAGCGCCTGATTCGCTGACCTTCTGGAATACAACCGTACCCTGCTGATCTTCATAAATGTTACCGTTTGTTGAAGAACCGTAGGAAACCTGAATTCTTGCTTTACCTGTTGAATCAATAAGGCCTGAGGTCTTATCAAGAGCAGGGAAACGAAGCTCTGCAAGAGCAGTGCCGTTACCGTTTACCGTAACGTTAGAGGGATTCTGGATAAAGCCTTCAACGAAAAGTGTACCGCCGCTGAGAACAACGATTTCACCGATAACATTAAGCTTACCGCCTTCTTCAACACGGAGAACCGTGCCGTTGGGAATGAAAAGTGTAATCTCGGAGGGAACAGTCATTGTTACACCCTCGGGGATGCTGAAGGTCTTGCATCCGTTATATTTTTCCAATACAAATTCATTTGCGTTTTCAAATTTGCCGTTCTGAGTAAAGGAATGCACATCTGCTGCAAAGGACATAAAGGGAACACAGCAAAGAAGCATTACTACACTTAAAACTACTGCTAAGGTCTTTTTCATAAAAACTCAGCCTCCTGTTAAGATATAAAATAGGACAACAATCCATTTATGCATAATGATTATATAACAAAGTTCAGGAAAAGTCAACACAAATAGTTATCTGCCGAGTAAAATGTAACATTTTTATATTTTTTGTTCAAATTTTTTGTTTAATTATTGAATAATCTGCCTTCCGATGTTATTATTTTGTTAACATCACAAAAAAAGGAGAATGAGAAAATGAGTTTTGATGCCGTTCTTTCCTCATCACTTGTAAAAATATTCGCGTATTCCCCTCTTCAGAATAAAGACATAAAGCTTTCACTGCTTTCAGGTGAGAGAGGTAATTTTCAGATAGCGTTAAGAAGCAGCACCGATGAAGCTGTAAAAGTCAGCACAGACTGTGATGCCGTAAAAATATCCGAAGTCAAGGAAATTTATGCAGGCTACGCCATAGACAAGGAAGAGTGCGGAGATATTCTTCTCGTAAATGACGGTAATTCAGGCTACTATCCTGACCTTCTTGATGATTTTGACGGCACCCTTACCTTAATCAAGGATCAGACAAAGGCACTTTGGGCAGAAGTTGATACGTCAGCGCTTAAGCCCGGAAAATATACTGTAAGCTTCACCCTTTCAACCGAAAAAGAGGAAAAGGTGCTCAGCTCTCACATAGAAGTGCTTGAAGCAAAGCTTCCCGAACAAAAGCTTATTCATATCAACTGGTTCCATTCCGACTGTCTTGCTACTTACTATAATGTAGAAATAATGAGCGAGGATTATTGGAAAATCACGGAAAGCTTTGTAAAAAATGCAGTTATGCACGGCGTAAACTGCCTTCTCACTCCCCTTTTCACTCCCCCGCTTGATACGGCAGAGGGCGGTGAAAGACCTACGGTTCAGTTAGTAAAGGTAACCCGCCGTCAGAATTACCGCTATGAATTTGACTTCACACTTCTTGACAGATGGGTGGATATGTGCCTTCGCTGCGGTGTAAAATATTTCGAGCTTTCACACTTATTCACACAGTGGGGTGCAAAGCACGCTCCTAAAATCATAGCAAATACCTCAAAGGGTGAAAAGAGAATTTTCGGCTGGGAAACCTCAGCCACAAGCAGAGGCTATATGAACTTCCTTTCTCAGTTAGGTCCTGCTCTCAAGGAATTTACTGACAAAAAGGGAATTACCGACATCTGCTTCATTCACTGCTCAGACGAGCCCTCACTTGAGGATATAAACAGCTACAAAAAGGCTTCCGATGCAGTCAGAAAATATTTCTCCTGTTATGAACACATAGATGCTTTATCCGACTATGATTTTTATAAGGAAGGCCTTATCAGCACTCCCGTGCCAGAAGAAGGCAGTATTGAAGAATTTATGGGAAACGTTCCTAAGCTCTGGACCTATTACTGCTGCGGTCAGTACAGAAACAATCTTCCCAACAGATTTTTCGCCCTTCCCTCAATAAAAGCAAGAATTCTCGGCGTTCTTCTCTATAAGTACAACTGCACCGGCTTTCTTCAGTGGGGCTTCAACTTCTATTACTCACAGCATTCAAAGCGTGCAATTGATCCTTTCAGGGAAACCGATGCAGGCGGTGCATTCCCCTCAGGCGATGCCTTCGTAGTATATCCCGGCAAAGACGGAAAGCCTCTTTCATCTCTCAGACAGAAGGTTTTCTACGACGGCTTTCAGGATATTTCAGCTCTTATTGCCCTTGAAAATAAACATTCAAGAGAATTTGCCCTCGGACTTATAGAAAAAGAGCTGGGCGATATCAATTTCACCTCATATCCTCTTGATGAGAACCTTCTTCTCAACTTCAGAGAAAAGGTAAACGAGCTTCTTAAATAAACAAAAAAAGCGGAACAGGTTCAGGACGGGTTGCTAAGGACAGATAAAATTATCGGGAGCCACTTTGTAACGATGTGCTCCCGATTTTTTATGTAATAAGTGATATTGAAGTCTTACGGCTTCAGTGTTATTTTATTCGCCGAAAAATGCCCGAAGGACAATAACACTGTGTGAAGCACGATAAAACTGCGGAGCAATATCACTCGCCGAAGGCGAATAAAACTGCGGAGTGTTCTTACAAACACTCCGTACCATCTGTTCCGCTTTAACTATTATATACGTTACGACTGAATTCTGTTTACAAAATCCTTATCCACCGTTACAACAGTAAACAGCTTCTTATCGTACTCCTTGATTTTTCTTTCAATTTCCTCTTTTATATGCTTATCGGAAAGCTTAATTCCGTGAGGAACGACTACATCGAAAATAAGGTTCGTATGGGTATTTCCTTCCACGATACGAAAATCGTGTAAGTTCATACCTTCATATATTTCATTACATACCTTAACTGCAAGCTCTCTCAGCATTATTACGTTTTCATTGTCCGTCTGAATGGGATCCATGTGAATAACTGCCGTACAGCCTAATTTTTCACAGAGCTCTCTTTCAAGATTATCAATACTGTCGTGAATTTCAAGAATGTCACCGCTTGCAGAAACCTCTGCGTGAAGAGATATCATACATCTTCCCGGACCGTAATCGTGAACAATAAGGTCGTGAACTCCGAGAACGTCTTTGGATGCAAGAACTATCTTCTCTATGCTATCTACAAATTCCTTTTCAGGCGGCTGACCGAGAAGAGGGCCTATAGTTTCATAAGCTGACTTAAAGCCTGCAAAAAGAATAAACAGTGCAACAGCAAGTCCGCAATAGGCATCTATATTTATATTGGTAAAATATGTGATAAGCATAGAAAGGAATACTACACCTGTTGATATCATATCCGAAAGACAGTCCGTTGCAGTTGCCGTCATAGCCGCAGAATTGCAGAGCTTTCCGTATCTTCTGTTATAAACGAACATATACAGCTTCACCAATATACTTATAACGAGAACAATAAATACGGTAATATTGATTTCGGGAGCTTCAGGATTTACAATTTTACTTACACTGCTTGTAAGCAGCTCAAAGCCCATAAGAACAATAAGGATTGAAACGGCAATTCCCGAAAGATATTCTATTCTGCCGTGACCGAAGGGGTGCCCCGGATCAGGCTTTTTTGCGGCAAGACGGAAGCCGAGCATCGTAATCACAGATGAGCCTGAGTCCGAGAGGTTATTGAAGGCATCAGCCGTTACGGATATTGCCCCTGAAAGAGAGCCTGCTATAAATTTTACTGCAAACAGAAAAATATTGAGCACAATTCCCATTGACGAGCAAATAATTCCGTATGCCTGTCTGTTATTTTCAGCACTGCCTTCATTTTTTATTACAAATTTTGATATAAGCTTTATCAAAAGATATCACCTCGTAAAAGAAAGTCGAAAACAGTATAATTGCATACTGTTTTCGGCTTTTTTATTAACTGTCAAATCCGTTGGGATTATTTTTCTGCCAATTCCATGTATCTCTGCATGCATCAAAAATATCTCTTTTTGCCTTCCAGCCGAGAATTTTTTCTGCCTTTGAGCAGTCTGCATAAGAGGTTGCAATATCACCGGGACGGCGGTCTGTGATTACATAAGGAATATTGACTCCTGTTGCATCAATAAAGGCGTTTACAAGCTGAAGAACACTGACACCGTTGCCTGTTCCTAAATTATAAATCTCACAGCCCTTTACTGAAAGCGCTCTGTCAAGTGCCGCAACGTGACCGTCTGCAAGGTCGGCTACGTGAATATAATCTCTGACACCTGTTCCGTCAGGTGTTTCGTAGTCGTCACCGAAAATGGAAAGCTTCTCACGCTTACCTACTGCAACCTGAGAAAGATAGGGCATAAGATTATTGGGAATTCCGTTGGGTGCTTCACCTATCTTTCCGCTGACGTGAGCACCTATAGGATTGAAATATCTGAGAATACATACACTCCATTCAGGATCGGAAGCCTGAAGGTCCTTGAGAATCTGTTCGATATAAAGCTTTGTTGTACCGTAAGGATTGGTTGTACCGCCTGCCTCCATTTCTTCATTGAAGGGAGCAGTGTGCTTTTCACCGTAAACCGTAGCAGAGGAGCTGAATACGATACATTTTACACCGTGCTTTTTCATCGCACTGAGAAGCTTTACCGTACCGCCTATGTTATTATCATAGTATTCAAGAGGCTTCTGACAGGACTCACCTACTGCTTTAAGACCTGCAAAATGAATTACAGCCTCAATATCATACTGAGAAAAAACACTGTCCAGCTTTTCTTCATCCCTGATATCACACTCAATAAGAGGAATTTTCTTACCTGTAATTTCCTCTACAGCCGCAGTTGACTTGGGGGAAGAATTTGAGAAGTTATCAATAATTACAATTTCTTTTCCTGCTTCAAGAAGATGAACGCAGGTCTGAGAACCGATATAACCGGCTCCGCCTGTTACAAGAACAGCCATATTTATTCTCCTTTCATAGCTTCAGCTTACAACCGCAACGCTTATTTCTCCTGAAAACATATCAGAAAGAACAGCCTGTGCCGCACTGTAATCAAAAGCAGTGATATCTGTATCCACAAAATTGATAAGTGATGAGAAAAAGCTCTCACCCCTAATGAAATTATCCTGAGTGAAATGCTGTCTGAAAATATCGGCAACGGCACTTCCCTGAATTCTTAATGCCGCTTCGCCCGTTTCGGCAAAACGCATATACTTTATGAGGGTATCCGAGGTCATACTCTGAGTGCCGGGTGAAAATGTATATTTCACGGCATCAATATTAACCTCATAATTTCCCTGAATTTCAATAGGAACCGCACCGACCTTCGTCATAAGACGCTTGAAATTATCCTCTGTCACGTGAACGTATTTCGATATAACGGTATTTCTTGAAAGAAACGCCTCTTTTATAACTGCATAGGACTTATTTCCCAAGGCTTCACTGATGCTCATTTTTTCAGAGCCGAACTCTAAAGTATAATCAAGAGGAAGAGGCTTTATTCGGATCTTTCTGTTGGCAGAGTCAACACTTATGAGCTGAGAAAAAACAAGCTCTCCCTCATCTGAACACATAACGAGGAAATTAACACTCTGAACAACACCTCCGGAAAGACTTTCCGCTTCCGATGACATAACCTCGCTGACCTCTTCGTCTGAGGTGGTAGCCTCTCTGGCACCCAATGCCTTTCCTATATCAAAATCGTTAATTGCAAGAATTACAAAGACGGAGCAGACAAACGCCGCAATACAAAGCCCTATAACAAGTCCCACGTACTGCGGAATTCTTCTTTTTTTCTTCTCTCCCGTCGGTGCAAAATTAACAACATTATTTTTCGCCATTTCTAACACACCTTTTCTTCAGTGTATTATATAAGAATTTTCCCGAAAATACAAGACGGAGAGTGCATATTTTAAGGAAAATTTATAATCAGTTCAGTTTTTATAACGCAACAATTGACAAAACTCCAAAAATGCATATAATATAGTTGTGGGTGTATCTCAGCCCTGAATGAGAAAGTTATTAAGTGAACTTCTCTTGGTTCTTTCAAGAAAGTTAAGAGTGAGTGTTTCGCTACTCTGAATGCGAAAGTTACTGCGGAGGCAATTTTCTCTTGCCTCTGCTGTTTTTTTGTAGTCGTAAAAATGGAAAACTTAAAACTGTACGAAGTGCATACCGGTTACATAGACTACCTTTCTTTATATTCACCTCATTTATTTCAAAACAAAACGGCGAGGCAGAAAAACGAACGTAAATATATCGGTATAGTGCTTCAAATCAACGGATTGGATTATTTTGCCCCGCTTTCATCATTCAAGCCAAAGCATCACAAAATGAAAGAAGCAATAGATTTCATAAAAGTCAAGGACTATGCAGTAATCAATCTTAATAATATGTTCCCTGTTCCTTCAGTACGTGGATATCAGAAATGAAAAAGATCCGCATTACCGAGCACTACTTATCTCCGAATACCGTTTTATAAAGTCAATACAGGAAAAGATCCGCAAAAATGCACAGAACGTGTACAAAATAAAGATCAAGGAAGGAACTTCCTCTGCTCTTGCAAAGCGTTGTAACGATTTTCTTTTACTTGAAAAGGCCTGCAAGGAATACAGTAAATAATTTCACAATATAACCATAGTCAGCTTCGTATATTTTCATAATTTCTTATACTATTTTTGTTCTTTTTGAATAAATGCTTGACATCTTATTTCAGTTGTGATATTATACCTTCGCCGCATATTCAGGGCTCCGAAAGTGGTTTATCCCGCCTTGCATAGCGAGACTTATAAAGGAGAAATATCAATGTACGCAATTATCGAAACAGGCGGTAAGCAGTATAAGGTAGAAGCAGGCGACGTTGTTTTTATCGAAAAGCTTGACGTTGAAAGTGACAGCGAAGTTGTTTTTGACAAAGTAATCGCAGTTGCAGGTGATGACGGCATCAAGGTAGGTGCTCCCTACGTTAACGGTGCTACAGTAAGTGCTAAGGTTCTCAAGAACGGTAAGGCAAAGAAGATCACTGTAATGACTTACAAGCCCAAGAAGAACGAAAAGAGAAAGCTTGGTCACAGACAGCCCTACACAAAGGTAGAAATCGCAGCTATCAACGCATAATGGTCAAAGCATCATTTTGTATCCGTGAAGATTCCGCTAAGTTTACCGTCAAAGGTCATTCAGGCTTTGCAGAAGAAGGTTCCGACATCGTTTGCGCCGCAGTTTCATCTGCCGCAATAATGAGCGTCAACACAATAACCGAAATTCTCAAGGTCAGCAGTGAACCAAAGGTAAAGGACGGATATTTACAGTTTGAAGTCAGCGGCAGCAAAGCCGCAACGGATATTATCAGAGGACTCAGGCTTCATCTTGAAGAACTGACACTTCAGTATCCGGAATACGTATCAGTAACTACGGAGGTGTAAGTAATGCTTAAGATAAACATTCAGCTTTTCGCTCATAAAAAAGGTATGGGTTCAACCCGTAACGGTCGTGACTCCGAATCAAAAAGACTCGGCACAAAGAGAAGCGACGGACAGTTCGTTAATGCAGGCACCATCATCGTTCGTCAGCGTGGAACACACATCCACCCCGGCAACAATGTAGGTAAGGGCTCAGACGATACACTTTTCGCTCTCATTGACGGAAAAGTTAAGTTTGAACGTCTTGGCAAGGACCGTAAAAAGGTCAGCGTTTACGCAAACTAACAAGTCTTTCTTCCCTGTACGTAAGTGCAGGGAAGATTTTTTTTATAAAAAAAGCAGAAAGGGGGTGTACAGACTTGAAGCTTGTACGCCCCTTAAAATTAAGATATTCTAGATATTAAAATTTTGTGCTTATATGCAGAATTGATAATTATTGAATTAAAGCAGAAGCTTAAATTTAATTTAAACTATGCAGTCAAAAAAAATGCTTTTCATAAAAAGCTTCGTAACTTGTAATTATGCTTTTGTGCAAACAATAAATGAATATCCAAAAGCTTAGCTTGCAAAGCTGCAAATAATAAAATAAAAAACCGCATTTTATAATTTTTTTGTAAGAAATCAAAATATATCAGACTATATTATTGGGAGATATAACAAATAGCACTTACAATTTTTCTATACTCATACTATTCTATACGAAAAAATGGAACTTTAATATAAGAAAAGGAGGAAAGTCCAATGTGCTATTAATTGTCGGATAAATTTTTCTTAGCGCGAATAGATAACCTACAGAAAAATATTTAACTTCCTCTTTTTCGGATGGCGGAGCTGTAACTGTTTCGTATGACACATGCACCAATTTCTTAAACGGAGCTAATGTTTCTCGTTATTATTATACTTCTAAAGACAGACCTGATACGGATGAATTAGAAGACATAAGAAACTAAGCAAGAGAATTAAGACAATATAGCAATTCTACCTAAGTATTTACGGTTAATGATATTGTATAAACAAGTGGATATTTGTGTTATACAGTTATTGCTTACAGCTTGCCCATTGTCAAAACTGCTCTTTTGAGAAAGATACAGTGATAATAATGAAAAAAGTTTTTGTGACAATTGTTTCTTCTGTCATAATAATTACATTAATACTCGGAGTATATTTTCCTATCTGTTCAAGCATAAAGGAAAAAGAACTTATTGACTATTTCAGAGACAAAGACTATTCAGACTCGGCAATTCTTAACATCCACATAGAAAATAATGTATTTTATTATATTTCCGATTATCCGAGATGGTGGGCTACCGTTACGTTTGCAGACGAGCCTGGCGTGGAATATCAATATTATTTCAATAAGAACGGAAAAATAACTCAAGGTACGGTAACCGGAGGTGAAGCTTTTTACGGAATTTCAGATAAGGATGACTTGATTAATCAGCTTAAACATTTGGAATGAAAACTCTTAATTGAGTTTTAATCAATTCAATTTCATTCTCAGAAATCACACACTTTATGTGGCATAAGCAATTATTTTAAATAACTACGGTTATTTGCAAAGGGTATGCACAATAGTTAATCAGCGATAAAAATTTTTCCATACCGAGAGAACTCTTGGTTCTTATACAAAAAAAGCACTTCCTAAGAAGTGCACAAATTAAAAAAGTCCGGCAAAAGCTGGTTTTTCAACAGTCTGTCGGGAGATGTTTCTTTATGAAATATCTCCCGTTTTATTATCTGAAACAAAAAACAGAACTTATTATACACCCGACAGATCGAAATCGGGGGTATATTCCTCTTTTGCAGAGGAAAGCTCCTGCAAAAAGCCGTTTTCTATGCCAGAAAGATACATATAGTCAACCGCTTTTTCATATTCCTCTTCAGTAAGTCTTCTGTTAAGAGAAGGGTAAGGAAGCTCTTTTTTCGGCGGTGTATATTGGCTCATAAGAGAAAAAAGCACGTCTTCACCGAAATTTTCCGTAACGGCATCTATAACGTCATAGGTATTTTCAAGGTAGCCGGGCAAAACCAGATGCCTTATTATTACACCCTTTTTAAGCATATCCTCATCATCAAAGAGAGCGTTTCCTGTCTGACGGCACATTTCCTTTATGGCAGAAATGGCTTTTTCGGGATAATCAGGTGCATTTGAAAGCTTCCTTGCAAGGCTGTTATCCATATATTTAAGGTCGGGAAGGTAAATATCAATAAGTCCTTCAAGGCTTTTTATGCTTTCTGCCTCTTCATAAGAGGACGTATTATAGATAACAGGCACGGGGAGCCTTTCACAAGACAGCGCCCTTACAATTTCGGGAACGTAATGTGACGGCGTTACAAGATTTATGTTATCTGCGCCCTCGTCGATCAGCTCGTAAAAAATTTCTCTGAGCCTTTTTTCGCTCACTTCTTTTCCTATAAGTCCTCTTGAAAGGGGCATATTCTGACAGAAAATACAGCCCATATTACAGCCTGAAAAGAAAACGGTACCCGATCCGCCGTAGCCTGAAATACAGGGCTCCTCCCAGAAATGAAGTCCTGCTCTTCCCAGAGTGATTTCTGATGATACACGGCAGAAGCCTTTAGCTTTGCTTCTGTCGGTATTGCATTTTCTCGGACAGAGATTACATTTTTCCATATACCTTAAATCCCGCTTTTTTATAGTAGTCGCACATTTTTTCCTCGCACACAAGCACGGGAATTTTTCCTTTTTCAAGGCAGTAGGATAATGCCGACGTCAGACATTCTCCCGCTAAGCCTTGCCGTCTTTCCTCTTTTTTTGTAAAAACGTCTGAAATAAGGGCATATTTTCCGTTCATTGATGAAACCGATGCCGTTGAAACAAGCCTTCCCTGTTTTTCTGTTCCGAAAACCTCAGCATAGCCTGAATTCTTTGCTCTGAGCCTTAAAACGTAACGTCTTTCATCATCAAATGAAGGGCAGTTATTTTCCGACATAAGACAATACGTTCCGAGAATTTCCCTGCCTTCAAGACTTCTGGCACTTCCCTTTTGCGAGGTCTTTTTATCATAAATCATCACGGTTTTATCAGGACGGGGAAAAATTTCGGGAAATTCTTCTCCGTAAACGAGAAAATATTCATTTCCTGAGTCAAAAACAATGCT
This sequence comes from Acutalibacteraceae bacterium, assembly GCA_045591285.1. GTDB lineage: Bacteria > Bacillota > Clostridia > Oscillospirales > Acutalibacteraceae > RUG806. The sequence goes on along the minus strand of JAZNSP010000031.1, from coordinate 30,886 downwards.
CTTTATTTCACCCTTCTCATTTACACCTACAAAAAAGCTCTCATAAAAGTTCTCACCTGAGGTCAAAAGAAAGGAAAAGGAAAACACACCTTCAAGGCTGTCACTTGTAAGCTTTATCAATATCTGCTTTTCCGAGAAAAGCGCTTTTCTGAATTTAAGCATTACTGAGCTCTTCCGAGAGTGCACGGCAAAGTCTGTAGCACTCTGTAATATCGCTCTTCTGAAGCATATTTGACTGAGAGTGGATATATCTGCAGGGGGCGCTAATTGCCGCCGCCTTCACGCCGAAGCCGCTTTTATGAATACTGCCCGAATCGTTTCCGCCTGCAACCGCAGTTTTTACCTGAGCCTTTATGCCCTTTTCCTCTGCAAGCTCCAGTGCTCTTCTGAACACCTTCTTATCATAAATGGTGGAATTATCCATAAAGGATAAAACTGCACCCTCACCCTGAACACAGACTCTTCTGTCCTCTGAAACACCGCAGATATCCGAAGCAGTTGTGGCTTCAAGAACAATTGAATAATCGGGATTTACCGCATTCGTCACACAGCCTGCGCCCCTGAGTCCTGCCTCCTCCTGAACAGTGAAGGCAAATACGGTATCATATTTTACGCCCTCTTCAATCATTTTGAGCATAATTGCACAGCCGCATCTGTCGTCAAGCGCCTTGGACATAATCTTATTTCCGACTTCCTCAAAATTGGGTGAGAACACCGCAGTATCACCGGGGAAAACGTACTCCATAGCCTGTTTTTTATCCTTGGCTCCGATATCAATATATAACTTATCCTGTGAAAGAAGGGAATTTTTTTCACTTTCAGAGCTAAGATGCACAGGCTTACTGCCTATAACGCCCTCAGTGCCGTTTTCAAAAGTTACCTTTCTGCCCGACATAACGGCAGGCACAATTCCGCCTACCGTATTGAATTTTATAAGTCCTTCATCTGTGATATAAGTAGCCATAAAGCCCACCTCATCCATGTGGGCGGCTATCATAACCTTATTTTTTGCTCTCTCCTCACCCTTGAGCTCTACTATAACACTGCCGAGATTATCAACAGTATAAGGAATGTCACCGAGCATACCGATAATATATTCTCTTACCTTATCTTCTCTTCCCGATGTTCCGTTTATTTCACACAGCTCTTTAAGAATTGTAAACATCATTATGCCCCCTTTACCGCATTGAAGAGAATTTCCGCAACCGCTTCAACGTCGTTTATATCAAGTGTTTCAACAGGTGTGTGCATATTGAGAAGAGGAATACTGACAAGTCCTGTTTTTATTCCCTTGCCAGATATCACGACCACGTCACTGTCGGTCATAGTTCTTGAAACCATAACCTCCGTTGTATAGGGAATACCGTTATCCTCAGCCGCCTTGATAAGAAGCGAGGACATCTCCTTCTGAAGAATAGGGGAAATGCATATCATACCGCCGCTTCCTAAAGGTGAAGACATTTCCTTGGGAATTGAAGGTGCCGAGGCAAAGGAAACGTCGGTTATAAAGGCAACATCAGGCTGAAGGCGGCAAAAAGAGGTAATTGCACCGCCCTTTCCCGTTTCTTCTCTTGTGGTGAAAACAGCGGTAATTCTGTTTTCACTTCCTTCCTCCTTAAGCTTCTCACAGGCTCTGATAACAGCCGCACAGCCTGCAGAGTTATCCATATAGGCACCTGTCAGTCTTTCATTGAGAAGAGGTGTTACAGGTGAATAATATTCAACTCTGTCACCGACACTCACTATTTCGGTTATCTCTTCATAAGAAAGACCGCAGTCAATAAACAGGTCGTCGTTAGTGGGTGTTACGCTTCTGTCGCCCTTCATAAGATGGGGAGGCATACTTGTGACACAGCCGTGAATTTCCTTTTTACCTATAACCTTTACTCTTGTAGCGGCAAAGGTGCGAAGGTCAATTCCACCCGACTTATCAATTTTAAGCATACCCGTAGCCTTATCAATTGCAGTTACCACCATAGCAATTTTGTCACAGTGAGCACTTAAAGCCACGTGCTTTTTACCATCTTTATTGATGTGACAGATAATACTTCCTAAATTATCCGTATATATCTCGTCACATAAGGGTGTCATAATTTCAATTATTGCCTTATGAGTTTCGCTGTCGGCAGCTGCTTCATAGGAAGCGTGGCATATTTTTGTAAGAATTTCTTTCGTATTCATCAGTTTTCCTCCGTTTCAAGCACAGTATCAAGCACCATTGAAAAGCTCTCGGTGTATTCTTTAAGGAAAATCTCCGCTTCTTCACAGCTCATTGAGTGAAGAGATTTTTCCGTAGCCTCTCTTGCCTTTATAAATTCCCGGTTTCCGCTTCTTTCCTCGAGCATACATTTAAGAAGGGCGGAAATCTTATCAGCCGCCTTAACAAGTCTGTATTCACAGCTTTTTTCGTCGGGAATTATATAATCCTCATATTCTTCCCTTAAATCCTCGGGAAGAGTATTGAGAAGTGACCTCTGAGCCGCCTTTTCTATACTTCCGAAGGCTTCTCTTATTTCCTTGTTGTGATATTTTACGGGAGTGGGCATATCACCTGTAATAATCTCAGGCATATCGTGATACATTCCCATAAGAGTGATCTTTCCCGTATCGTAGCTTTTTCCTAACCGCTTATTGCCTATAACTGCAAGTGAGTGAGCTATTGCCGCAACGTCAAGGCTGTGCTGACTTAATGACTCTGACTCGGTGTTTCTCATAAGCGACCAGCGGTCGATATATTTCATTCTTGAAAAAAGTGCAAAAAAATGACTTCCCATAGCTTTTTCTCCGTAAGTAATGTAAATTTTCGGAAACAACCAAAAATTATTCCGTATGATTTATTATTTTACATTAGAGAATGCGAAATATCAAGCAAATTAATTATATAGAATAACCAAAACGGCAAGCATATTTTCTGTATGATTTGAGATTGAAAAAAAATGTCATATTTATTAAAATATAATAAATATATGTATGGCGGTGATTTTGTGAAGTGTCCAAAGTGCGAAACTGAAATAAAATGGTTTGACATTTCCCCCAACTGCAAAAAATGCGGTGTTCACATACTCTATTACACTCAGGAAGAGGATCTGAGAAATGATGCTAAAAAAACCGAGCTTGAATTTGCTCAGGCAAGAAGCATCGCAGAAAAATTCAAGACAGCTTTTATCGGCGGAAAGGTTCAGATATTAAGGCTTGTTTTCCTGCTTCTCTGTGTGGGAAGCCTTGTTCTTCCCCACTTCAACATAAGTCTTTCATTTCCCTATTGGGAATATAAAATTTCCGTAGGTGCTATAGGAATTTATAACATTATAAGCGACTCCTTCTGGCAGTGCTTCGATGCACTTTCAAAAATCGGTGCGGCGCAAACCCTTTGTACCGTCACTATAGTTTCCTTCATAATGCTTCTTGTAAGTGCCGTCTTTATTATCGGCTGTGCCGCCTGTTATTTTTTATCCTTCCTCAACATAAAAAAGACAGCAAAAGCCGCTTCGGTATTTTCAGTTCTCCTGATTTTATCTCAGACAGCTTCGGCAGTTTTATCCTTCGTGGCAATAAACCTCGGCGGAAATTATGAATTTATTTCCGTAACCTGTATGTACGGTGCTCTTGTGGGCATTATTACGGCAGGGCTTTTCCTTGCTTCAAATATTGCTCTTATAATAAATGAGCCTAAAGCTTCTCTCAGAGAAGCTGACCGCATACGCCTTGAAATCAGAAGGAAGCTTAAAAAGGGAGAAATTACCCTTGAAGAATTACCTCTGCCCATTGTAAAGGAAGAAAAAACAGAAAAACCAAAGAAAAAAGGCAGAAAGAAGAATAAGGAAGGGGGAGAAGATAAATGAAACTCAGCGAAAAAAAGCTCAGCATAAAAAGCGTTCTCATTATCACCGTCCTTCTTCCCGTTTTCGTAATTCTTGTTTCAAGTATTGCAATTGTTATCACGGCAAAATCCGTTCAACCGCAGGATACTCTTGATATATCCTTGTTGGACAAAACCGACATTTCAGTACCCTCAACCCCTGCCGAAGCATTTGAAAAATTAGAGAACAGCATTGAATATGCCGTTACAAGCGGTATTGTAAAATACGAAAAAGCATCTTCAACAGAAATATCGGATATCCTCGGCAGTAAAGAAGAGGTAACGGAAATATTCTCCTTTGCAAAAAACTCATTTGCATCAAAAATCAATGAGAATTTCTCCGAAGAAGGAATTAAATACGGTGAAGATGCCTCAGCTCTCAGAAATTATCTTCCGAAAAGTGAGCCTGACGAAATAACAAGTGAAGTGAATGAAAGTAATGTTACCCTCACACTTTTATACAATAAAACCTTCACAAATATTTATTCAACAAATGATGATATCACCGCAATAAAGCTGTTTTCAAAGGAAAATGAACAGGTATTCTCAACTCTGGGTGAAAGCCTTGTGCCCACAGGTGTAACATATATCTTCACCTACGACAGTAATACGGATAAAATCTCATCCCTTGAGGTGAAACGCTCTTACAGCTATTCATCTCATATTTCCTTCAAGAACACTCTTGAGAAAATAGGCTCAACGGATTTGTCAATGGATATCACCTTCTCTGACCGCTTTAATTTCTCATTTGCAGGAATTGAAATTGAAGAGGATATTATGACTCTTACAAAAGACGGCTACGATACCCTTACAGTTACTCCCTTCGTTGAAGAGGGACTTTCCGATGATGAATATTCACTCAGCTTTACAGCTTTTGACGAATATCTCACGGTTAATGAAAACGGACAGATTGAGGCCGTAAAGGTATGCGATAAGCCTATTCAAGTTACAGTCACACTGGGTTATCTCGGAAAAACGTTTTCCGATACCTGTGTAGTTTACGTTGTAGATGCAGTTGAAAGAGTAACCCTCAGCGAAACCGAGCTTTCACTTAAAGTGGGCGAAGCACATACTCTTACCGCTGAAATTGCACCTGATAATGCAACCATAAAAACCGTAGATTACATATCCTCAGACGAAAATATCGTCACGGTAAGCCATTCGGGAGAAATAACAGCCGTAAGTGAAGGCACGGCAACAGTTACCGTTTTCAGCACACAGGGCTTTGTCACATCACAATGTACCGTAACGGTTAATAAGTAAGGAGGTCTGAAAAATGGAAACAACTGAAAAAACAAAAGACCTTCAGAATGTTGAAGTCAATGTTTATGAAAACTTTAATTACGTCGGCGTTAAGGAATCCTTTGCATACGTACTCAATGATGTTTCAAACACCTTCAACATCAACGGCTTTCAGGAAAGATATATCTGGGACGTCGTAAAGGTTGACTTTACGGTTTCTGCTGTTGTAAATATTTTCACAAGCGCGTGGGATACCATAAACGACATACTTTTAGGCTCACTTGTTGACAACACAAGAACAAGACTTGGTAAATTCAGACCTTATCTTCTGGGACTTCAGGTACCGCTTACTCTCTTAGGTGCTCTTTACTGGATGATACCCTTTATCTTCCCCGGAACATCGGGTACTCATATACCAAAGCTTATATTCTACTTTGCTTTCACCGTTATTCAGGAAACGGCTTCAACAGCCATAGGTCTTGCAAAGGGCGGATATATGTCAACCACCACACCGAATCCTAATGAACGAGTGCGGCTTATAACCTTAGCCGAGCTGTTTTCAGGCTATCTCGGTGAAGATATGCCCCGATATATTTTCGGTGTGCTCTATGACCTTATTGTCAATGAAAAAATCGGAATGAAGCTTTCAACAGCCTTCCTGACCTTCGGTGCGGGCTGCAGTGTGGTTTCCTCCGTTCTCACTCTTTACTATTTCTTCCAATCAAAAGAAAGAGTTCCCCAGTCCCTTGAAAGACCGAATATCAAAGAAGGACTCAGGGCAATTTTCACAAACTATCCCGTTCTTCTTATGTGCCTTTCCGATTTCCTCGGCGGCTTTGCCGTAAGCACCAGCGAAAGCAACTACTTTATTGATGTTTTCGGCTCATATTCACTTATCACTATTGCAAATATTCCCTCATCCTTAAACGGAAGTATTTCCTACGGCTTTATCCCCTTCTTACGTAAGAGATTTTCCTCAAAGGCTCTGTGGGTAGGTGCTGATATCTACGGTGATATTCTTTCCTTCGGCTTCTTCCTCTTCGGTATGATAAATAAGAATTACACCAAGATGATTCCTATGGTTGTAGCCGTAGGTGTGCGTGAATGGTTCACAAAATGGGCATTCGGTGTAAATAAGGTTATAAATAACGACCTTTGGAACGAAGCTATGGACTTCTGCGAATGGAAGAACGGCTACAGAATGGAAGCCACGACCTCTGTTGCAAAGAGCCTTGTGCTTAAAATACAGAGCTCTCTTATGAACTCGGTAAAGAACATAATTCTCAAGAAAATCGGGTATGTTCAGGGTATTAAAATCGGAACACAAAGCGACCGTACTAAATTCTGGCTCTTCGCTCTCTCAAGCGTGGTTCCCACAATATCAGGCGCACTCGGAATTATCCCCAAATTCCTCTGGCCTCTTACTCAGGAAAAACGCGCTCAGATGTATAAGGATCTTGCTGAAAGAAGAAAAGAGCTTGTAACCAATGCCAACGCATAAAGCTTGTTTTTGCAGAACTTTATCTGTTATGACTCGGCACGGAAGTGCCGGATTGAAGCTTTCGTTGACCTTTACCGAAAGGTCACGGTGTCAAGAGGCGGCGCCGCTTGTCGCACTCCGCAGAGTGCGAAATCCCTTATCCTTTTTCAGCGCAGGAAGGTTAAGGAAACACTCGCCGGAGGTTCCCTTGGTGTGAAGCACATACTCAATCCGTGAGTCTGTATAAAATTCCTCTAAACAAATAAAAATCCACAAAGAACAGGAAAAAAACACTATGTATGACGTTATAGTAATAGGCGCAGGTCCTGCAGGACTTACCGCCGCAATATATCTCAGAAGAGCCGAAAAAAGCGTTCTCGTAATTGAAAAAGGTGTTTTCGGCGGTCAGGTAACGTTTTCACCTAAAATCGAAAACTATCCCGCTTTAGGTGAAATTTCAGGTAACGAGCTTGCCGATAAAATGGTGGAACACGCTATTTCTCTGGGAACAGAATTTGAAATGGAAACCGTTATTGAAATAAAAGACGGCGATATAAAAGAAGTCGTTACGGAGAACGGCTCATTTATGGCGAAAGCCGTTATCATAGCAACAGGTGCAACCCACAGACACTTAGGTGTTGAAAACGAGGAAAAGTATATTGGTAACGGAATTTCCTTCTGTGCCGTGTGTGACGGTGCATTCTACAGTTCTCAGGAGGTAACCGTTATAGGCGGCGGAAATTCTGCTCTGCAGGAAGCAATTTTACTTTCAGCCGGCTGTAAAAAGGTCACAATAATACAAAATCTCCCCACCCTTACAGGTGAAGAGGCTCTTCAGAATATCCTTAAAGCAAAGGATAACGTTGAAATAATTTATTCAAGCGTGGTAAGCGCCTTTAAGGGTGAAAATACACTTACGGCAATTGAAATAAGAAACACCGAAACCGACGAAATAAGAGAAATTTCCTGTGACGGCTGCTTCGTAGCAATAGGACTTATCCCTGCAACCGATTTCATCAAAGATACTATCACCCTTAACCCTTACGGCTACGTTGATGCAACTGAAAACTGTAAAACAAACATAGAAGGTATTTTTACAGCAGGCGATTGCAGAAGCAAGGAAATAAGACAAATCACAACAGCCACCGCCGACGGCGCCACCGCCGCACTGGCAGCAGTGAAGTATATGCAATAAAAAAAGGGCTTTAAGCCCTTTTTTTGTTGCATTAATAAATACTGAATATCGCAAAATGAATAATGACGGAAGGTTTCGCCATAGACTTACTCTGCATTATTTTTACTAAGGAAAGATATCATTGTACTATAAGCGTTGTGTTATACTCATCAACACCGTAGTGGCCTATGGTGTTTTTGACGATATCCTTGATATCAAGAGGCTTTCCTTTGACCTTTACGGTGCTTTTTACCGTTTTGAGTATAGGGGCAAATCTGTTGAGAAGTGCCATAATCACGTCGTATTCGGGGGTTCCTGTTACGTAAGGTGCATTACCCGTAAAAATATTTCTGACAATTTCCGTCATAAAATCTCTTAACGGTCTGTCCTTGATGCTGTCGTCGCATCTTATCAGAAGCTTCTTACAGAAGGAGCCTACGGTTGCGGTGTTAAGTGAGGAGCCTAATATAATAAAAATTTTATTAAGAGGCTCAGAAACGGGAATACCTAACTTATTCATAAGCCTTACGGGATTATTCTCCAGACAGTCAAGGTATGTATTTATCATCATATCAAACTGTCTTCTGAAATACGCCTCAGTTGAAAGTCCTTCCATATCCCACTGAAAATCGGGTACGGGAAGGGTTTTTATTTCTACGGTACTGCTGTCCTTAATTTCGCAAAGGCGCATTGATGCAGGACAGCCGATAAGTGAGCCTGTGCACACGTCCCAGAAGCGATTGCCGTTGGGACTTAATTTCATTTTTATGCTCTGATTGTGCATGTGTCCCGTAAAGCAGAGATGCACACCCTCATCGGCAAGAATTGAAGTAATATTATCCGCATTGGGCATAACCGCATCACCGATAAAGCTGAAAACAGGACAGGCGGGAATAAGAGGATAATGATTGATTGCAATCATCATCTGTCCATCCTCTCTCGCCTTCCTTGTCTGTTCAAGTATCCACTGAAGCTGAGAGGGAGTGTATGTTTTGGGATTAGCCGTATCACCGTCGTTATTAAGTGCAAGAAGTCTTACACCGTCACAAAGCTGTGCTACGTAAGAAAGTGATTTTTTATGAACGGATAAGGCATCAGAAAAGCCGAATTCATAATATAGGTCGTATAATTCCTCTCTTTTCGTGCCTTCGGGAGAAAGTCTTCCGCTGTCATTAAAGGCAAAGGGGTGCTCGTTATAGTCGTGACCTGCCGTTATAACGAAAACTCTCTTTCCCTTTTCTTTAAGAGATTTCAGCAATTCTATAAATTCAAGATGGCTCTGCTTTTCACCGTTGAAACTGAGATCTCCTGCAATAAGCACGGTATCAGCAAGTTGAGAATTTCCGAGGAATGAAAATGCCGCCTTGTTTATAGCCTCAGTTTCAGCAAAGCATTTCTGCTCAAACTGCATAAATTTTTCATATTCTTCCCCGAAACAGCCAAGACTCGAAGCGAAATAATGAGTGTCGGTTATAACAAAAAACTTAAAGCTTTCCATAATCCACCTCTTTTATTACTATGAAATTCTCAGGCTTTCTTTCCTTGGGCTCAGGCTCTTCAGCCTTTTCGCCTACGGCTATTGCAATAAGGAAAATGTGTTCTTCAGGGATATCCAAAAGCTTTTTCCACTTTTTACCTTCCTCTGCCTCCATAAGTGAGCCTACACTTGCAATAATACAGGAGCCAAGTCCCATTCCTTCAGCGGCTACAGCAATATTTTCAACCATTATACCGCTATTCATATCGGTTTTATTATCCGCAAATATAAAAAACAGTGCAGGTGCACCCTGATAAACGGGATTTACGTCCCATCTTGTATAAGCAGGTGTATCCCAGCCTACCTTATTCTTAAAATCAATATTAAGCTCATCAAGTGCCTTTTTATCCGTAAGCACTCTTACGTGGCAGGGCTGAGTATTTCTTCCGCTGGGAGCCCACATAGCACACTGAAGAAGAATATCAAGCTCCTCATCGGTAAGCTCTCTTGAGGTATAAGAGCGAATTGTTCTTCTTGAAAGAATTGCATTGATAACGGGATTTTCGTGCTTCACATTCATCTGTTATTCGCCACCTTACTGTAATATTCGCTGACTGCAGAAGAATTTCTGACAGACTGATACTGATTACACAAAACGTTGATTTTGGACTGCAAAGGAATTTCACTAAGACTTATAAGGCACTCATTTCTCTTGTCTGCAAAAATAGTACCGTCACCGAGAATATGAATTCTATATACAAGATAGACACTGTCCTGATACTGAAAAACCGTTGCAGTACCTTCTGTCATTTCCTTTACCGTATCATAAAAAACGGAAGAAAACTTATGGTCATTTCTGTCAATTACCACTGTTTCATAGCTTTGCTCGGTAAGAGGGAATTTCTCGGATATACTGCTATAGGCTTTTTCAATTCCGAAATCCTTATTAGCTGTGGCAACTGCAGAGTTGAAAAGTGAATTCAATAAATTCACATCATCCTGAGAAAATTCCATTTCATTTCCGTAAACATCCGTTGTGTATAAAGGTGTTTTTACGTACTTAAAGGAAACATAATTTTCCATAAGCACACCTCTTAAAGCGGCATCGGAAATTTCATCGCTTCCGCCTGTGTCAAAGAAATAAAAACGGAGCTTTTCAATATATGCTTCACTTGTTCTGATTTTAAGATAGGTCTGCTTTGAAACACCGATTGCCTTGTAATGCTCACCGAACATATTCCACAGCACGTTGGTTTCATCAGAAATTTTCACCTTTTCACTGTCACTGAGGCTGAGAGAATTTTCCGCAAAGGTTGAATTAACGGCAACATATCTTATACACAGATGTGTTGCGGCGGTAATTCTTCCGTCCTTTGTGCCTCCTGCTTCCTCGGAATTCCACACTGAGTCAAGATAATATCTGAATATCTCACCGTCAATAGCCGTACCGTTGACAGTAAGAGGATAAGCCTCTTCTCCCACAGAGGTACAGGCACTGAAAGACGTCACAAAAATCAATATAATAAATATCAGAGCAAGAACTCTTTTCATATAATCCTCCCGCTTAAACGTGCATATATAGAATATTATATTCCAAAAGCCTTGCAATTTCAATGTTTTTTTGTTAATATGATATCTGTAATGAGGTGTCATAATGATAGAAAAAATAATTATATCAGTGCTTAAAGCACTAAGCGGCATATTTTTTATAGTTATAATGCTGACTCTTTTTTCAATACCCGTAATTTTTATTTATCAGGCATTTATGCCCCCTGTTTTCTCATTTGAAAACATTATTATTTCAGAAGAAGTAGAAAATGATGAATTTCTTATTTCCCAAGGAGAAAGCTCAGACGGGTGGGCGAGTGTGGATTATAAGCTTTCAGCTTCAAGCGGAAAATATTCTCCCTACAGCTATAAAATCGATGAATTTATGCTGGACGAGGATTATTTTAACGGAAATTTACCCGAATATAAGGTAAGGCTTGATGATACCGTAGAATTTACCAACACCGAAAGCGACTCCTTCACCCTTACTCTTTATATTAAAAAGAACGGCACGGACAGCATTAATGAAGTATTAAAATCTGTATCCTTTAAGGCAAAAACCTACGAAAAAAGCTTCTCGGAATTCTCGGTTACGTACGAAGAGGAATAATATAAAATTTATCTATGCAACAAAAAAGCTCAGGCCGAAACCTGAGCTTTTCTAATTTTACTTTTTAATGTTGAAATCGTTGAACAAAAACATCACCAAATCCGAAATCATGCAAAAGTTTGGTATATTTTGCGGCGATTTCAACTCGTTGTTTGTCTAATCTTATAACATTATTTCTTCTTTTTACCAATTCATCAACCGAATCAAAATTAGTCATTTTTTCATACCTCGATAAAAATGGCGTTTAGCCATGTATTCTTCCGGCAAGTCTATTAAGGAATTGTATTGAAATGTTTAAATCAACACATTACGAAAAAAGAACTCTCCGTTTCACTTTCTCTCATAATTTTGCACCTGTTGCCAGTATACCACATACAAATAGTCTTGGCGGTTGTGTTATTTACCGTTTTTTATATTTTTTAAATTTCGGTAATCACTTCAACAACCAATCTGCAATATCAACAATCCTTACGCCCTCATATTGATACTCATCGTGCCGAGTACGGGCGATAACCATCTTGGGATACGCATCCTTAATTTGAAGCAAGGGAGACACTTCACGTTCAAAAGTCTTGTCATCGCTGATATTGTCAGATACCTGTATATAAATCTTCTCGTTGCGTTTAATAGCAACAAAGTCAATCTCTTTCTTGTAAAGCACGCCGACATAGACCTCATATCCTCTGCGGAGCAGTTCAATTGCAACCACATTTTCAAGGATTCTGCCATAGTCCATGTTTTTTGTGCCGAGCTTGGCATAACGGAAAGTATGGTCACTCAAATAATACTTGTCGTTGCTGGAAAGATACTTTTTGCCCTTAATGTCATATCTGCGGACTTTATAAAAGGCAAAGGCATTACACAAATACTGAATATAAGAGCTAATGGTAACGTGGTTTACCTTTTCTTTTAAGCCGCTAAATGTGTTTGTGATATTCCGTGCCGAGGTCAGATTGGAGATGTTGTCCATAAGGAAATCCACAAGTCTGTCCATCAACTGCATATTGCGGATTTTATATTTCTTGCGAATATCACGAACAATCAATGTATTGAAAACATCGGCAATATAATCATACTTGGCTTCTTGATCTTTATACAGATAGGAGCCAGCCATGCCACCCTCAATCATATACTTATCAACGGCAGCATACTTGTCGTTGTAGCCAAAATACTTCATATATTCACTGAACGAGAAAGGAAACACCTTGATTTCAAATGTTCTTCCGGTAAACAACGTAGCAAGGTCGGAACTCAAAAGGAATGCGTTTGAGCCAGTAATATAAATATCGAACTTTTCGGATGCGTGCAGACCGTTGATTGCTTTTTCAAAATCGGTACACATCTGAACTTCATCTATCAAAACAAAGTTCTCTTTGCCTGCCACATACTGAGAATTGATATAATTGTACAAAGGTCTGTATTCAAGCAGATGGTCAAACTCCGGTAAGTTGAAGTTGATCTGAATGATGTTGTGGTCGGGTACATTCTGTTCGATATGATTTTTGAACGCTTCAAGCAGCTTGGATTTTCCGCTACGACGAACACCCGTGATGACCTTAATATCCGGAGTACCGATTACATTGATGAGCTTTTCTAAATATTGATTTCGAGTAATAAGTTTCATGGCGCATCACCTCACAGTACGTATTATACCACAAATCCTTACCATTTTCAATATATTTTCAAAAATGGTAAATAGAAATTTACAAATAGGTTTCATTTATCGACTGTCTAATAGAATTATGCCCGCAGGAATATTGCTACCCCCACGGGCAAGATAATGTCAGTATTCAAAAGGTTTGTATTCTGTTACAGCCTTTAAATAGGCTTCGGGATAGCCGTTTAGCACCAAATCAGCGTATGCAATCGGGTCGTTGTAGATAAGATAGTCAAGCTCTGACCGCTGATACATATTATTTGCCACCTCATTTTCAACCGCTATGGTATCAATGGCAATCATAGTGTCGTCTGAGAATTTCAGTTCCACGCAGACCGTATCAAAGTTAAACTTACATGACAATAGCTGTTTCATAGTAAATCCTCCGTGATTTCAAGTGTTTTGAGATAGAAAAAGAACGATGCTAAGTCTTTCGACTCGACATCGTTCTTTTCGTAGCTGTTTTCCAATCCTGTAAGACAGATGCCGTAAAATTATGATTCTTACGGAATTACTGTCTTATCGGCACACGGGGAAACCTGAGCTTTTCTAATTTTACTTTTTAATGTTGAAATCAAGGAAGCCCTTTGCGCCGAAGAGTTTATAGGTTACGTCGTTAAGGGTTTTCATTGTGCTGTTGAGGAAGAGATCCATCTTAGCGGGCTCTTCATCGGGTGCATACACACCTATTTCAACAAGCATTGCACGAACCTCGTCCATAACTGCGTTATCTGCTTCGTAATCGTTTGCTGTTGACTTAGCCATAGCATCAGCCTTTGCAAGAACTGCTTCCTGCTCTGCTGTGAGAACGTAGCCTGTTTCCTTGCAGTATTTATTGAGGTCATTCTTGTAATTCTTATAAGGTCTTAAATTTCTTGCGCCGTTGAACTGAGGATAGTAATATTCATCATCAGCGCTGTCACAGTCATCAACTGTCTTTACTTCGCCTGTTGCAAGATTAAGAGCAAGAGAAAGAGCAGTGTTGTTGTGTTCAAGCTCATGCTTCTGCTCATAGAAGAACCAGGTTGATTCCTTATAAATCGTAGTTGAGATATCAAGTGAGCCGTCAGGTGAAAGCTCTCTGCCTTCGATATCTGTGAAGGTTTCATTGTAAGCAACAAATGATGTACCGGGAGCAGTTGAGTCGATATTGATAATCTCGTCAGAGTTTGTTGTGGGAGCAGTGTTCATAAAGCCGAAGAGGCTGTAGTCACTTGTGCAAGCGCCGAAGGGAAGACCGTAGCCTGCGATAAATGAGAAGGTTACGCCTTCTTTTTCAAGACCTGCCATTGTGTCAAAGAGTCTTGCTTTAGCCTGATAGAACTTATCTACTTCAGCCTTAACAACGTCAGAAGACATACACCACTTGATCTCATCATATCTGTCAAGGGGAGCCATATTGCAAAGTGAGGGTGTAGGTCCGAAGAGGTCAGTTGCAAGACCTCTGAGAGCCATATCAATGAAATCTCTTAATACCTGCTTGGGGAAGAGTCTGAGAGCGATGTTGATAACATAGCCCCAGGGCTCGCCTACAAGGTCACTGATAAGACCATTATAGAAAAGGTCAGCAGAATTGTCGCAGTAGCTCTGTGTGAGCATATCGGCAATAATCTCTGTGCCGTCCCATGCACCAACGATACCTACAACTCTTCTGATGTGGTTTTCTGCCACTGTGGGATATGCATCCATATAAGCTGAAACAACGGAAGCACCCATACTCATAGGAATAAGAACAACCTTTTCTGCGCCGACTTTGTTGTTTGCGAGAATGGTTTCAATATAGTCGTGAAGACCTTCAACGTTCTTTGATGTGTATGAGAATGCACTGTAGTTATAAACATAGAGATAATCTTCATAGTTCTTACCGAACTTTTCCTTAGCTATGTCTTCACAGGGAATAGCTGAGAAGAAGCGTTCTCTTGCTTCACTGCGCCATGTGCCGTCTTCTTCTATAACACCGGGATATTCAGATACGGGCATAGCATATCTGGGAGTTACAACTCTGGGATGAGAATTGCCTTCTTCGTCAACAAGGTTGAACTTGAAGAGAGCTGAAATAAGCTGCTTTACGGAAGCCTCGTCAATAATAGTCTTTCTGATAAAGCCGGAAATGAGAAGCTGAAGAACAAGCTTTACGATAAGCTTGATATTTTCAGAATCTGAGAAAGCTTCATCAAAGCTGTTGAAAAGATTCCATCTTGTCTGATGCTTTCCGCTTGCGATAAGGGGAGCATAGTTTTCATAATCCTGAAGAGTGCCGTTTTCAAAAGCACCCTCCTGAGTATAGCTTTCATCGAAAAGGTATGAATAGCTCTGTCCGATACCTGTAACGAAAACTATAAGGCTGTTTTCATTTTCTACGAATACACTTTCCATATCTTCTGCACTTAAAACCTGAGTATTTTCTGTTCCTGCGGCTGATGCGGGCACCACTGCAAAGGGCAGAATCATTGCAAAAGAAAGGAGAATAGCAATAAACTTTTTCATTTTCCATTTCCCTCCGGATATTTTGTCTTTTATATACTATCATCTTTTAAGGTTCTTTTCAATTATCAAATTGATTTTCAGCCATTTAAACAAATTTAGTTTTGCTTTTTCACTAAGTTGACTATATTTTACATTATTTGTAATTTATAATTGCAAATCAACTGTTTTTGAAGTAAAATATATACGATAATTTTTTAGGAGGTCATTTAATATGGCAGAAGTAATAGCAGTATTTAAGCTTATTATGGCATTCTTTATGGTGCTTCCTCAGATTTTAGCACCTGTTCCCGCTATGATAAACGAAGCAGCATATTTTGAAGACTGGTCCGCAGAACAGGCTTACACAGAGGATTATGCAATTGAGCTTGAAAAGGATCCCGATAAGGATTTCGTAATCCTTAACTTCGCTGACGTTCAGCTTGACGACACAGATTACTACAACGGTTTAGGCGAAGAATCAGAGGCTATGATGACAAAGCTTGTTGAAGAACAGCAGCCTGACCTTATCACTCTTTCAGGTGACAATGCATGGGCAACCGTTTCTTACATTAACCTTGTAGAGTTCGTTGACTCCTTCGGTATTCCCTGGGCTCCCGTAATGGGCAACCACGACGGTCAGGGCTGTATCAGTGAGTTCTGGTGTGCATATCTCTTCAACGAAGCAGAAAACTGCCTCTTCAAGTTTGGCCCCAAGGATATGGGCTACGGTAACTACATCATCAACATCACAGAAAACGGCGAAGTTATTCACACAGTATTTATGATGGATACACACAACAACGGCACATGGACAGACGAAAACGGCAACGAAGTAAGCGGCTACGACCACCTCTGGGACAACCAGATTGCATGGTACAAGTGGGCTGTTGAAGGTATTGCAGAAAAGGAAGGCCACGTAGTTGAAAGCACAGCTATTATGCACATTCCCGTATTTGAATACAAAACCGTATGGTCACAGTATTATGATAACGAAGCAGATGCATTCACAGGCGAATATGCTGAAGGCTCCTTCGGTGTTATTCACGAAACTCCCTGTCCCGGTGCAGTAAACAATCACTTTATGGACACAGTTTTAGAGCTCGGCAGCACAAAGAATATGCTCTTCGGTCACGACCACGTATGTAATGCTTCCTTCGTTTATGAAGGCGTAAGACTTTCATATTCACTCAAGCTCGGTAAGGGCTGCTACTATGAAGACGGTCTTATGGGCGGTACAACCTATTCTATCGCATCCGACGGCACATCAACTATAGAGCATCACGTCTGTGCATAAGGATGATGTAAAAAAAGCGAAGACCGCACAAAACAGAGGAAATATTTTACAGATGTAAAAATTTCAGATGTTTTATGCTACAAGCAAGCCTCGCCGCCCGGCGTACACTTGTACGCCTTCGGGCAAAGCAAAAACAGTGCTGAAGCCTTGTTTTTACTCGGTTTATCCGTTCTTCATCTTTTTTTCCTATCACCTTTATAAAATTCGGAAAAATGAAAATTTTAAGGGAAATGATTACGGTCATTTCCCTTATTTTTTTTCTTTCTATTATATTAATATATTTACTTTTATTATAAACTGTTATATAATGTATGCGTATATCTTTAAATAAAGGATTGAAGAAAATGACAGATAATGAAAGACTTGCCGGACTTTTATTTCCGGAAATTACAAAAACACCTGCAGATTATGAGGAAATGTATCCTTTAAGAAATCTTTCCGAGGGTGCGAAGGTAACGAGATTTGCTCCCAGCCCCACGGGATATATGCATATAGGCAATATGTTCTCCTGCCTTATTGACCGTCTTGCTGCTCAGACACCTGACAGCGTTTTCTATCTTCGTATTGAGGATACGGACAAAAAAAGAGAGGTTCACGATGCAATCGACAAGATAATAGAAGGTCTTTCCGCCTTCGGTATTGCTCCCACTGAGGGTATTTCAGGCAAGGACACCGAAAAGGGTGCTTACGGCCCCTATAAGCAGAGTCTGAGAAAAGATATCTATCAGTGCTTTGCAAAGGACCTTGTTCTCAAGGGCTTCGCTTATCCCTGCTTCTGCACGGAAGAAGAGCTTTCCTCACTCCGTGAAAATCAGGAAAAGGAGGGCGCAAATCCCGGCTACTACGGAAAATACGCCTCCTGCCGTGCTCTTACAATTGAAGAGCAGGAGGAAAAAATCAAGGCAGGTCTTCCCTACACAGTAAGACTTCGTTCAGACGGTGACGAAAACCGCAAGATTTTCGTTGACGACCAGATAAAAGGTAAAATTGAAATGCCTGAAAACATTCAGGATATCGTTCTTCTCAAAACCGACGGAATTCCCACATATCACTTCGCTCACGCAGTTGACGATCACCTTATGAGAACGACTCACGTTGTAAGAGGTGACGAATGGATATCATCTCTTCCCACACACATTCAGCTTTTCAAGCTCTTAGGCTATAAGCCGCCCAAGTTTGCACACATCTCCCCCATTATGAAGCTTGATGACGGCAACAAGAGAAAGCTCAGTAAGAGAAAGGATCCTGAAGCAAGTGTAAGCTTCTACGTTGAACAGGGCTTCCCCGCAGACGGCGTTATTGAATATCTTATGACTCTTGCAAACTCAAACTTTGAGGACTGGAGAAAGGCTAACCCCACAGCAGATAAAGCCACCTTCCCCTTCAGCTTCAAGAAAATGAGCTCATCAGGTGCTCTTTTTGATATTCTCAAGCTCAATGATATATGTAAGAACGTTGTTTCTCTTATGAGTGCCGAAGAGGTTTATAACAATACTCTTACATGGGCAGAAAGCTTTGACAGAGAGCTTTATGAGCTTTTCAGTGCTGATCCCGAATACGCAAAAACAATTCTTAACATCGACCGTGAGGTACCCAAGCCCCGTAAGGACATCATAAACTGGTCTGACGTAAAGGCTTACGTTTCATACTTCTACGATTCACTTTTCGTAAACGATGCATCTCTTCCCGAAAATATTGACAGTGAAGATGCAAAGGCTGTTATTGATGCTTATAAGAACGTATTCGATGCTTCTGACGATAAGGATACGTGGTTCGGGAAAATCAAGGACCTTTGCGAACCTCTCGGCTTTACTCCCAACGTAAAGGAATATAAGAAAAATCCCGAGCTTTATAAAGGTCACGTGGGTGATGTTTCAACAATAATCAGAGTTGCTGTAACCGGCAGAACTAACACACCCGATTTACATGCAATTCTTGCCTGTCTTGGCAAGGAAAGAGTATTTGCAAGACTTGACGATTTCAAGGCTAAGCTGTAATCAGTACGGCTTACAGGAGGTTTTAACAATGTGCGACAATAATAATGCCCTTAACGGCAACTTTATACACGATTTTATTGATGAAGATCTGAAGGCAGGTATTAACAGCCGTGTTCAGACACGTTTTCCACCCGAGCCCAACGGATATCTGCATATAGGACACGCGAAAGCTATCTGCATTGACTTTTCAACTGCAGAAAAATACGGCGGTATCTGTAATCTCAGACTTGACGATACAAACCCTGCAAAAGAAGAGGTTGAATACGTTGAGTCCATAAAGGAAGATATCGAATGGTTAGGCTTCAAGTGGGCAAACGTTTATTATGCGTCTGAATATTTCGATTTTCTTTATGAATGTGCAGTAAAGCTTATAAAAGACGGAAAGGCTTACGTTGACGACCTTACTGCCGAAGAAATGCGTCAGTACAGAGGCACACTCACAGAGCCCGGTAAGAACAGCCCCTACAGAGAAAGAAGCGTTGAAGAAAATCTCAGACTTTTCACAGAAATGACTGAAGGCAAATATGCCGACGGTGAAAAGGTGCTTCGTGCAAAGATTGATATGGCTTCTCCCAATATGAATATGCGCGATCCCGTCATGTACAGAATTATGCACGTAACACATCATCATACAGGTGACAAATGGTGCGTATATCCTATGTATGACTTTGCCCATCCCCTTTCCGATGCAAAGGAAAACGTAACCTATTCTCTTTGCTCTCTTGAATTTGAAAACCACAGACCTCTTTACGATTGGTTCATTGAGGCTATAGGCTTTGAAGAGCCCCCCAGACAGATTGAATTTGCACGTCTTAACATCAATTACTGCATTACGAGTAAGCGTAAGAACATAAGACTTGTAAAGGAAAATATGGTAAGAGGCTGGGATGATCCCCGAATGGCAACCATCAGAGGTATGAGAAGAAGAGGATATCCCCCCAAGGCTCTTCGCAGCTTCATTGAAAAGGTAGGCGTATCAAAGGCATATAGCGTAGTTGATTACGGTCTTCTTGAAAGCTGTGTAAGAGATGAGCTTAATGCTAACGCTCCCAGAACTATGGCCGTTCTTGAGCCTCTTAAGGTTATCATTGATAACTATCCTGAAGGTGTTACAGAGAAAATTTCCGTTGAGCGTCACCCCGACCACCCTGAAATGGGAAAATCTGAGGTTACCTTCGGAAGAGAAATATTTATTGAGAAGAATGACTTTATGATTGAGCCTCCCAAGAAATATTTCAGAATGTTCCCCGGAAATGAGGTAAGACTCAAGGGTGCATACTTCCTTACCTGCACATCCTATGAAACAGATGAAAACGGTGAAGTTACCTGTATTCACTGCACCTACGATCCTGCAACCAAGGGCGGTGACTCACCTGACGGAAGAAAGGTTAAGGGCACGATCCACTGGGCAGGCGCAGACTCTCTTAAAGCAGAAGTAAGACTTTACGAGCGTCTTTTCGACGAGGAAGATCCCGCATCAATCCCCGATGAAGAATTTGAAGCGGCTATAAACAAGAATTCACTTGTTATTCTTGAAGACTGCCTTGTTGAGCCCTCTCTTGCAGCTGCAAAGCCCGGTGACAGCTTCCAGTTTGTCCGTGACGGTTATTTTGCAGTGGATCCCGACACAACAGAAGATAAGCTTGTGTTCAACAGAACAGTTCAACTTAACTCATCATACAAGAAATAAGGAGAATAAAAATGAGAACCGTCAACAGAATTATCACACCTATTCTTTCAATTCTTATTTTCCCTGCAGCAATATTTTTACCCTTATTCAGACTTCTTATTTCTTCAGGACTTACATCGGGTGAAACAAAATCAAATCTGCTTTCCTACTTAGGACTCAGTGAGTTCATAAGCCTCAAGGACCTCTATCTTATGTATAAAAGCGGTGCTGACTCAGAAAATGCCTTATCAACGATCTGGGGTTTTCTGACCGAGGAAAAGAAGGCGGAAATAATTGATATGCTTCCCGGTGTTCATTGGGGCGTCATTTTCCTTGTATTTTTCGTAATTGTTCTTGTTGTTGCACTTGTTCTTGCAATAATTTCTGCGGCAACAAAAAAACCCAAGGCTTCAGTTATTCTCAGCATCATCGGTGTTATCAGTGCACTTATTATGAACGCAAGCTTTGATACCTTTGCAAAGCCCTTCTTAAACGGTGCATTTGACCTTAACACAATCCTCGGCAACACCAATCAGGTGCTTTCGGTACTACTCGGCAGTGTTGCAAGCTTTGAATATATGAAGCTGGGAATTGCATATACTGCTATCCTTCTTGTATTTATCTGCACTCTCATTATCGGTGTTGCCGCAACTATTGAACAGAAAAATGAGGACTGATTAATATGAATATGCTTTATAAAGTATTCCTGAAATTCTGGGATACTGTAAAAATAAGCGACGATAAGCTTCAGGCTACTCTGGTGCTTCCCGACGGAATTACGGAAATTAATGATATTCCTTATATAACAGACGATAACGAATATCATCTTCTTGACGTGTATTATCCCGAAAACCCCGAAAAGCCTCTTCCCGTTATAATTGACGTTCACGGCGGAGGCTGGATGTATGCAACAAAAGACCTTAATAAGATTTACTGCCAGTATCTTGCAAAAAGAGGCTTTATGGTATTTAACCTCAGCTACAGACTTGTTCCTGACGTTACTGTGCCCGAGCAGCTTCAGGATATAAGCCATGCATTCAAAAAAATCAGTGAGCTTATTGATACTTTACCGGCAGACAAATCAAAAATTATGCTTTCAGGTGCTTCGGCAGGCGGTCAGTTAGCCTCATATTCTGCTGCAATAAGCCGCAGTGAGTTCCTGAGAGAGCATTTTGACTGTGTTGATTCAGGTCTTGATTTCCGCTGTCTTACCCTTACTTCCCCTGTTGCATTTATGAACGGTGAGCTTCCTATGGGACTTTACTGCAGAATGATGTGGGGTGAAAAGGGAACAAAAATCAGCCGCCGCAAGTATATGAATTTTGATGAGCTTCTTAAAGAGCTTCCCGATTTTCTTCCTACCTTCCTTGTTACAAGCTCAGGCGATACACTTGCTCACACTCAGACAAGAAAGCTTTACAGAGTTCTTCTTGAAAATTCAGTTGAAGCAAGGCTTCTTGATTTTCCGAAATTTGAAGGCAAGCACCTTCCTCACGTTTTCGGTACTCTTGAGCCCTATAGTAAGGCGGGTACAATTTATATCGACAAGGTGATAGAATTCTTTAAAGAACATATATGAGGTGACAAAAATGGGCAATCAGATTATTAAAAATTTAGGCTTTCACCATATTGCACTCAGATGCAAGAATATTGAAAAAAGCATTTCAATGTATGAAAAGCTTGGTTTAACAAAAACTGCCTCCTGGGGCGAGGGGGAAAATTATATCGCTATGTTTGATATCGGTGACGGCGGTATAATTGAGCTTTTTGCCAACGGCGGTGACAATTACTGCGAAAACGGCAGATGGCAGCATTTTGCAATGACCTGTGATAATGTTTCCGAAGCTTATGAAATTGCTCTTAAAGCAGGCTTTACTTCTCTTACAGCGCCTAAGAAGGTTCCCCTTAAATCCTCACCCGAAGAAATGACAATAGAGGTTGCCTTCGTTCTCGGCCCCGATAACGAGCAGGTAGAATTTTTCAAAAAGGTCTGATTTATTAACTCAGATGTGATATTAATTAATAGCAGGCATTGTGTTTTACCGCACAATGCCTGCTGTTTTTGTAATATAAAATTATACTATAATAAGAAAACTCATAAATGCTTTTTTAATACATCAATAGTATCCAAAACAATCAGCCGCTGAGTTTGTGAAAGCTCACGAAATATATCATTAAATTCATCACACAAATAGTCAGCACTGTCAACAGCACCGTGGGATACAAAATATGAAATATCACAATTCAGAATACTGCTGATTGCACCTAAGGTATCAAGGCTTATTTTTGTAACCCCTCTTTCAAGCTGACTTATATAACCAACCGACACATCAAGTCTTTCTGCAAGCATCTCCTGTGTAAGTCCGGCTTCTTTTCTTTTAAGCTTTATTCTGTTTCCGATTTTCTTATAATCAACATTCATAACTATCACCCATTACTATTTTGATAGTTATTACTAAAATCATAAAGATAGTAATAACTATAATTATAGCTATTACTATTGACTATGTCAGACTTTTTTATTATAATCAAATATGAATAAACATAAGAACAAAAATATTTCCTTGTAAAAACTATAATCAATATACAAAACTTTCGGAGAAATTGACTTATGACTGTAACAGAAAGTATTTTCAGTTATATAGATTTGGAATTCTCTATTATCAATAACCTTGAAAAAGAGCAAGGACTTAGCACCGGAAAGCTTTTTAATATCGACAGCTCAAACCACGAAATTCTACGTTATGAACTTTTTCAATTTTTGCTATCAATAATAGAGCATGAAAAAACAACAGAACTACAATGTGATATTTTTTCTGCTATTGCAGGAAAAAAAATATCTATTAACGATATTAACTCATTAAAAAAAGTATTAATCACAGTATATCATTCTACTCGTTGAAATTATTCATTATTGCCGATTTAGGAAATGGAACAAAATATTATGAAGGTGTATCTTACGGACTTTTTAAGCTATTTAAAAATCTGGGGAACATATTGGCTTCAACGGCAGAAAATAAAATTGCAGCAGCTCAGATAAAAGAATATCAGTTCGAAATAATGGCTGAAATAATAATAGATAATTTCAGATAGTAAAAAAACGGCGTTGTATCCATTTAGGATACTACGCCTGATTTTTTAGCTAAAGAGATTTTTGAAGAAATCTGCAATCTTTTTGAAGAAGTTGAGTATAGCATCCCATATAGATAACTTTGTACCCTCTTCATCCTTGACTACACCTTCTGCTCTTACCTGAACGTCACCACAATTTGCGGGAATTGTATAAACTCCGTTTTCATCGGGTTCAACGATTACGTTATTAAGGCAGACATAATATTCTTCAAAATCGCCGGGAGTTATAACTCTGAAGCGAAGGGCAGCATCGGGAGCCCAGAAAATATTTGTAGTGCTCTTGATAACGTAGCTTCCTTCAACAATGTAGTTTACATTTGTAAGAAGTGTATCAAACATAATAACTCTTGCAGCAACTGCACCGTTTACTGTAATTTCAACACTTGCTGTGAGGTTTCCGCTTGTAGCTGTAAGTGTTACGGTACCGGGAAGCATTGCGTGGAAGGTGTTACCGTCCATAAAGCCTATTGTGCTGTCAGAAACAGACCATATAATACGGCTTACCTTTGTTTCTACAGGAAGAAGATATACAGAGAAATCAATTGCAGCACCTGCATTACACTGAGTGTTTCCTCTTATTTCAAGGCTTGAAAGATTTTCAGGATAAAGCACTGCAATAATCTCAGTGATGTCATTGACAAGCTTATTGATAGCAGCCTGTTCATCCTTATCTCTTGTATTTCTGTCAGCGGCATAAAGTGTAATCTTAGCACTTATCTCATCAACAGCCGCCTTGTTAAGATTGATCTGAACACTATTATCATAGCTTCCGCTGATAACCTCATTGAACATTTCGCTGAGTCTGTCAAGCTCGCGGTAATCACACTTAGATGTATAAACAGCAACGAATTTCATATTGCCTGTAACTGTAAGATCATCTGTATGCTTACCGTCAAGTGACCAGGTCTTGAATGAATGAACGAAGCCTTCTCCGTCAGTATAATCGGGTGTTTCGGGAGCCTGAGCCTTATCCCCAACATAATGCTTTACTGTTGTAATAACGGAATTTACATCAAATTCAACAGTTTTAAGAACTCTTAATGCAACTCTTAACTGCTTGGAATATTTTCCGTCTGTGGTTGTTATTGTAAGAACAGCTTCACCGTCAGAATATACATTGATATTACCTTCAGCATCAACTGTGATAAGTGACTCGTCAGATGAGGTTACGGTAAATTCCATACCCTCTTCAACTGTTAT
This sequence comes from Acutalibacteraceae bacterium, assembly GCA_045591285.1. Taxonomy (GTDB): domain Bacteria; phylum Bacillota; class Clostridia; order Oscillospirales; family Acutalibacteraceae; genus RUG806. Next base: position 6,081 of record JAZNSP010000031.1, on the reverse strand, counting down.
AATATCACTGATATTGCCGGCATAAGAATTTTCGTCTGCATCAAGATCATAAGTTCCGTCAGCAGGAATTTCGGGAAGAACGATAACAATTCTTACAGGGATATCCTCATACTTTTTATGAGAAGCATCATTATTACAAGTAAATTCTCTGATACCTGTTTCGGTTTCTGTGGGTTCCTTTGTAACGGTGCCGTTATCCCAGCTATGTCCGTATGCTTCTTTAAGAACCTCACCGCATCTTAAACAAGTCTTATCTGTTTCACAGGTTTCGGCGGGGCCTTCATTATGACCGAGAGCCGCTACGCTTTCCTGCTTTGTTGCAACACCGCAATCCTTACAAATGTAAGAATTTACACCTGTGCTCTCACAACCGGGTTCAGTTGTTATTGTCCAGTTGCATACACCGTGTCCCTTAGGAGCAGTTTCCTTAGTTTCTAATGCTGTTCCACAGTCTGCACAGTAGAGAGTTGCAATACCGCCCTCTTCACACTTTGCAGGTGTTGTAACAACCCAGGAGCCCTTTGTATGTCCTGCTGCAACTATTGTTTCATCTGTATAGCTGTCAGAACATACTGAACAGGTATAAAGTGTATAACCGTCTTCTGTGCAAGTAGGTGCAACTACAGTCTTTTCATAGTTATGAGGGATTTTGCCGTACTTATCAACAGCACTTATAGTAGCTGAGCATACTTCACAGGTAACTTTTTCAATGTAAGCGCCTTCTGTTACACAGGTAGCAGAATTTGTTATATAAGAAATAACCTCTGTATGTCCTAATGCATCTGACATCTTGGCACCGCAGACTGTACAGGTTTCTTCTTCTGTACAGGTTGCTTTGCCGCCTGAGGTATGAGGAAGAAGAGGAAGCTTAACCTCTGCATCGTCAAGAGCCTCTGAATAGGGAGCCATTTCATCTGCATCTGTAGCATAACATTTTTCACAGTTTTCACAGTGCTTGTGCGCGATGTTACCCTGAACTGAGCAGGTTGAGTCAGCTGCGGCAAAGGGAACGAAGCTGTGTCCTACACTGTCAATTGCTTCATCCTTGGTTGCTCCGCAGGCAGTACAGACATAAAGATATATACCGTCAACTACACATTCTGGTTCCTTTTCTACTCTGCCTTCATCCCATGTGTGAGGAAGCTTTGCAATGGGAATTGAATATGAATATGAGCACTTGGAACAATAGTAAACCGTTGCGCCTTCTTTTGCACAGGTAGAGTTTTCAACTCTTGAAAGCATTTCGTGGTTTTCTCTGCCTGAGTAAAGAGCAGAAACCGTCATATTACCTGTTACATTACTGAAGTCCTTGCTCCAGGAATCAAATATTCTGTGCTGTGTTCCGCTGTAATAGGGATTTTCAGCAAAATCGTCGGGAATTTCTGCGGCTTTTCCGTGCTGAACATTTACGTCACGGGAAATAAAGTCACCGTTACCGTTATAGAATTCAAATGTTACGGTGTAGGTGTTTATCTGCCATACAGCATAGAGATTTACTACTGCGCCTTCTTCGGAAGAAAGATTTACTACCGCCTGAGCATCTGTATAGGTCGCATTACCGTTCTGTGTTTTTGCCCAGCCAACGAAATGATAGCCTTCCTTTGTGAACTGATTTGCAGTAAGATTTACTGTGACATCGTATGTGGCATCAATATCTGCCATTGTACCTTCTGCGGTAGTAGCATTGAACCTGATCTTATACGAAATGGGACTCCATACTGCATAAAGAGTGATTTTGCCGTCTTTATCTGCATTGAGATGCTTTACGGTTTCACCGTTAAGGTAAGCAATTTCACCGTCTTTAGTAAGTGACCAGCCTTCAAGAACATAGCCCGTTCTTGCAAAAACGTCTTTGGGAAGAAGAATTGTTGCTTCATAATTATAAACTGTAGCAGGAATGTTTTCACCTGTACCGCCGTTCTTATCAAAGGTAAGTGTATAGGAATTCTCACTCCATACAGCATAAAGTGTTACTGTGTCGCCTTCTTCAGTACAAAGATTATCATACTGTGCGGCTGTGATTACTTCATTACTGTCAGCAGAAAGTGACCAGCCTGCAAATGAATAACCTGTCTTTGTATATTCGCAATCAGGAGGATAAACCTCGCTGTCATAGGAAACTACGGCATCTTCCATTGTTCCGTTTCCGCTTGTCTTGTCAAATACTACAGTAAAGGAATTTGCCTGCCATACTGCATAGAGAGTAACAGAACCGTCAACCTCAGCAGTGAGATTTCTGAATTCAGCACCGTCCTCAAGTACGACTTCACCGTCGGGAGTAAGTGCCCAACCTATAAACGTATAGCCTGTCTTTATGAAATAATTAGCGGGAAGAGTGAAGTCTTCGTCATAAATACAGGTCATCATACCAATTCCGCCGACACCTGTATTTCCGTTAAGAGCAACTGAGTAGTAGTTCTTGTTCCACTGTGCATATAATGTTACTTCTGCACCGCTTTCGGAAGCAAGGTTTATTACCTCTGCGCCGTCAGAATAAACATTTCCGTCTGCATCCTCCCAGTGTGAGAAGGTGTAGCCTGTCTTAGCGAAGGTGTTGAGTGAAAGATTTCCTGCTTCATCATAAGTGAAGGTATCCTTCGCCATTTCGCCTGCTGTGGAGGAGTTGCCGTTGAATACAACGTTATATTCAATGGGAGTCCACTTTGCATAGAGCATTTTTGAGCTTACCGCACTGTCAGCAGTTATTTCTTCTGTAAGAGCTTCATCTGAATACCAACCGCTGAAGATATAACCGTCACGGGAAGCAGTGGGAAGCTCACCGTAGGTTGTGCCTTCAATTACCTTGAAGTTTTCGGGAGCAATTCCGTCGTGGTTTTCATTGAAGTAAACCTTCAGAGCAGTACCTGAAAGAAGAACATTGAGTGCATCTGTAAGCTCAATTGCAAGAAGATTATATTCATATTCTTCATCAACTGACGTAAGAGCCATAGAAGCCTCTTCGTGCTTACTGATAAAGCTCTGCCAGGCTTCAGTTGTGTAATCGTAATATATTGAATTACCGTCAGCTGTTACACCTAAAACACCGAAATAAGAAGCAGCGTTGTCAACAGCAGCACGAAGGTATGTCTTATCGTACTGAACCGCATTAAGAGAAACAGCGGCAGAAGCTACCTGACGGTCGTTTTCACGGTCAACTGATTCGTAATAAGTCTTGATCGTATATTTCTTATTTGTAACGGTCTTGTCAATTTCCTTATCCCAGGAGCCTGCATACTTGATACCGAGAGTCATAGGAGCTGTAAGTGACTCTTTATAGACAAATTTGTTATTAACAGCAGTAAATGCCGCAATATATGCATCCTGAGTATTATAAGCACCTGTTGCAGCGTGAGTATTTTCGGTTGCATCACCGATATACCACTGAGCAGCAGCCATAGGCGTATTTGTAGTAACGGCATCGCTTACGTCTGTATCGGTAATCATAAAGCCTACTGCAAGGTTGGGAATTTCATTAAGATTATTATAACGGCTGGTATCAATTAAAATTGAACCGAGTCTTGTGGGTGTAACCTGAGAAACGGCATACTGAGCTGAAACGGTGCTTCCGTTCATATAGTCAAAGCTACCGTAAGAATATGTAGTTGTACCTGCACTTACACCGAAAAAGCTTCTAACCTTTATGCTTGAATTAATACCAGCACTGCTCTGACCTGCAAAGAAATATGCAATCTCAGGATCCGTACCGGCAAATACTGCATTATATGAGCCGTTTTCAACAGCGGCAGCACCTTCGGTTTCAACCCCGCCGACGTAAGCCTTATTGCCACGGCTGAGGAAGGGTGAAAATGCAAAAGAATTTGATGAAGATGATGAAACCGTTCTGTATATAGGATAAAGAACATTAGCGGATGCTGCAGTTGTATCAATGCTGTGAACACCCGTAATCCAGGTAAGATGCTGACCGTAAACGTTTACATCACCCTTTTCGTTGAAAACACGGGTTGCCGCACCGTAGGGTACAACAAAGGGCTTATATACATAAGAATATCTGATAGCAGACTTTGTTTCACCCATAGAGGTCTTATATGTTACTATCCACTGAACGTAACAACCGCTTTCACTTGCCTGAAGAACAGGTGACTTGCTGTTTGTAACGGTAAAAAGATAATATTCACCCTTATCTTCAGCAGTAGCTTCAACAAAAGCACTATTATCGTCATAGTAATCTCCGTTTTTATCCATAAACTTCACGGATAAGGAAACATCACTTATATCCTCTTCAGAAGCAAAGTATATTTCACCGACAGTTTCCGTATCAGCGCTTACTGCGGGAGCATTGAAAATATTCTCCGTATCAACAGTATTACTTACATAATACTGGAAGGGTGTTGCAACTGCCTCCTTCCATGAAACTACATCGGGATAAAGATAAATTACCTCCGGTGCATAAAATGCTACACTGTTGTCAGCTTTAACGACAGCGGCATCTGCCTTTAATCCCACGTTAGTTATAGGGAAAAAGCAAAGTGTTGTAATAAGCATAATCGCACACAGTGCTATGCTTAATGCTTTCTTTACAGTCTGCATATTCTTACATCTCCTTATCTCTTTATCTGAAACTAAAGATAATTACAGTTATAGTTATTTTATCATTAAAACTGAATATTTTCAATAGATATTTTCTATTTAGGTATTTTATCACTGCCAAATAAATCCCCGATTTTTTATACAAGAAAACCAAAAAAACGCCCGAATGACATCACATCATTCGGGCGAAAACTATTATTCAGTTTTTATGCAATACCAAAAAGATTTTTGAAGAAGTTGATTATCTTTCTGATGAGAGCTAAGAACCACTCCCAGAATGACATCTTACTTGTGTCATCATCTGAATCATATACTGCACCGGCAATTGATACGGTTACGTCACCTGTGTTTACGGGAACCTCATAGTAGCCGTCTTCATCGGGTGTTACAACCTGATCTCCGACATAAACAATATATGTTTCATAGGGGAAGGACTGATAGGTATGAACTCTGAAGCGTACAGTTTCGCTGTCAGACCAATAAAGAGTACCGCCGTTATATACGGTGTAATAATCTTCAACTACGAAATACGTCTTATCCATAGGATTAAATCTGATATTTCTGCCGTCTGTACCTTCAAGAATTGTTATAGTCTTACTTGCTGTAAGAATTCCGCTTGTTGCAGTAAGTGTAACCGTACCTGTTCCAACTGCAAGAAGTCTGCCGTTGGAATAGAATACCTTTGACTCATCAGAGGATGTCCATACCACGTTTGTTGCTTCAACGCCAACGGGAAGCTTAACTGCTTTAAGTGAAACTACCTTACCTGCATAGAATACGTCTGCACCCTGAATTTCAAGGGTTGAGAAGATATCGGGATATACCTCAGCAATAAGAGCATCAAGCATTTCAGCACCTGCTGTAACAGTATTCTGTTCAGCTTCAATAAGATTGTCGCTAAGCTTATTGTTAAGTGCTTCTTCAACCTTTGCCTTATCTTCAGCTGAAAGCTCTGTTGCATAGATATCCTCAAGAACAGCTATGAGCTTATCATATTCTGTGTAATCTGCTCTCTTTACGTATTCCTTAGTAGTATGAGAAGCATCGTTGTTACAGGGATATGTATAATAACCGTCTGCCCAGGTTCCGTCAGAATTCTTAACGGGACGTGTAAGCTTATCTTCGGTCTTTGTCATATCGAAGTCGTGTCCGAGTGCAGCAACCACTGTCTGAGCAACGAGAACCTCGTCACATACTGAACAGTGCTTACCTTCTGTAAGACCTGTTTCTGTACAAGTGGGAGCCACTGCTTCGTCAATAACATCGGTGTGTCCGAGCGCATCTACTACTGTTTCCACTCTTGAAATTTCTGCATCGCATACTGAGCAATATACTACTGTGTCGTAGCTGCCGTCTGTTGTGCAGGTTGCTTCAACTTCGTTTTCAATAACAGCCTCTGCTTCGGTGTGTCCGAGTGCATCTACTACTGTTGTTTCTCTTGAAACTTCTGCATCACATACTGAGCAATATACTACTGTGTCGTAAGAACCATTTTCTGTACATGTAGGATCTACGTTGTTTTCTACAACTGCT
>JAZNSP010000030.1:0-48022 GCA_045591285.1 Acutalibacteraceae bacterium | reverse complement strand
ACTTGTTAAACTCAAATTAATCTTCAAGGGTTCATTTTTTGTCGTTGTTTAATTTTCAAGGTCCGTTTCGCCCTCTCTCAAGAGTGCTCAGTGATTATATCACATCGTTTCGCTCTTGTCAAGAGCTTTTTTAATTTTTTTCGATTTCTTTTTTTGCCTTCAGGCTTTTCTGAAACCGTTCAGCGCTCTCGTTAAAGCGCTCGGTAATAATACCACATACGCTTTCGTTTGTCAAGCACTTTTTTTAGTTTTTTTTGCACTTTTTTCGGAGGGCCCGTTTCTTCGCGACCGCTCTCTCAAGTGCTTGCATATATTACCACATGTTTTTGCAAATGTCAACACCTTTTTTAAACTTTTTTCGTCATTTTTTACAACGAAGCCGGGTGTTTCTTGGTGTTTCTGCCATATCTTATGGTTACTATGTCCTATTACCACTATATATATGTATTTTATCTACAAAATCACAACACATATTTTTCTTCAAGAGCCTCTATCATTTCATTTATTCTGCTTTTTATTGCATTTTCCGCTATTTCATACAATGGAACCAGGACAAAATCTCTTTCCTTCATTCTCGGATGAGGCAAAATAAGCTCTTTTGTATTTCTTACTTCCTCTCCGTACATTATAACATCTATATCTATTACTCTGGGGCCGTTGGTAAACATTCTTACTCTGCCCATTGCCGCTTCAATTCCAAGACATACACCGAGAAGCACTTCAGGAGAGATATCAACTCTCAGTCTTGCACAGGCATTACAGAAATTATCCTGCTGTTCATATCCCCACGGCTTTGTTTCTATTACCGTCGATAAGGCTTCAAGAGTTATTCCCGGAACAAGATTTAAAGCCTGAGCCGCATCTTCGATATTCTTTTTACCGTCACCTATATTTGAGCCGAAAGCGACGTACGCTGTTTCAGACATCTCTCATTCTCCTTATCTCAACTGCCACGTAAGAAAAATCTGCTTTAATGGGAGCTTCCGGTTTCTTTAACAATATTTCACATTCCTGAACCTTTGAAAAACTCTCAAATATACTGTCAGCAACTACCTGAGCCGCTTTTTCAAGCAAATCATATTTTTCCTGATTAAATACTTCTCTTACTTTTTTTATCACTTCCGAATAACTGACCGTATCATTAACATTATCCGTCATGCAAGGCTTTGCCATATCGAGCCACAATGTTATATCAAGAACAAAATTCTGTCCCTGCTCCTTTTCTTCGGGATTTACTCCGTGATACGAAAACAGCTTCAGATCTTTTATTATTATCTTATCCATTACATTCACCTCCGTACAATGTTATCATAAATGCTTTTTTTATTCAACCGAAAAATGTTGACACTATTTTTCTTTATATGTATAATAATTATATATTACATTATATATACATTCCGTATTCAACAGAATAACTGATATATTCTGCGTTAAATAGCCGTTATTCTGTATATGAATAAATATTTTAATTAAAGGAGGATTAATATCGCTGTATGAAAAACAGCAAAAAAGGAAAAGAAGGATATCTCAGAAGTAAGACAATTTTATTTTTGCTCAGAAATATCATCGGTATTCCTGTGCAACGGTCGGTTGATTACAAATATGAAAAAAGAAAGGTAAAAAAACAGCCATTTCTTATTTTTTCAAATCACACCGACACAATTGACCCCGCATTTCTTGTAGTTACCATAAGAAGGCACATGCGATTTGTTATGAGTGACCATGTTACAAGAATTCCTAAGTACCGCAATATTCTGACCTTTCTCAACAATCCCATTATTTTCAAAAGAGAGAAAGGCACAGACGAATTATATAACGATATAATTGACACTATCCGTTCAGGCGTAAGCGTTGCCATGTATCCCGAGGGCGGAAAAACAAGCATCGGTGATACAGAATTTATTTCCCCGAGAAATGCAACCCTTGTTAAAGACTGCAATTGTGACCTTATCACATTCCGTGTTACGGGCGGCTATCTTAAAAATCCCCGCTGGGCAAAATCAAAAAGAAAAGGCCCATTATTCGGAAAAATTGCAAACATCTACACAAAAGAAGAGCTTGCTAAAATGAGCGAGGAGGAAATTTACAGAATTATCTGTGATGACCTTTACGTAAACGCTTACGATGAGCAGAGAAAAAATCCCAAGGAGTACATTGGCGAAGACCTTGCAGAGCACGCAGAAATAATTCTTTACGGCTGTCCTGAGTGCAGAAAAATCGGCACTCTCAAAACAAAGCATAACAAGATTTTCTGCTCCTGCGGATTTGAAGCAGAAACGGATACCTCAGGCTTCTGGCACGGAGAACATCTTCCCTTTGACAACATTGTAGAATGGGATAAATTCCAGAAGCAGCTGCTTAAGAACATAGCAGACAGCAAAAAAGGAACGTCAGAGTTTATCTTCGGTGATAACGAACAGAAAATTTACACGGTGACCGACGGCGAAATGACTCTCAGAAGCGAAAACGGTAAAATTGAACTGTTCGGTGACAAGGTAACTGTTTCCTATGACGGTACCGTTACAGAAATTCCCATTGAAGATATAAAGACAGTGCGAACCGCATCAAGAATGGACATTCTTCTGGTTTCAGATAAGGTTTACTTTGAAATCAAAAGTCCCTATCCCCGTTCAGCAACAAAATTCATTGTTGCAATCAGATATCTTCAGGGTAAAGAAAACAAATAACATAAAGCAACAAAACACCTCTCTTTCGTATTCAAGAAAAAGAGGTGTTTTTCATTTACCTTGTTTGACAGTAATACAAAAAAAATCAGTTCTGCTTATAATGTGCAAGAAAATCTCCTAAATCAGACATTGCCTTTGCCAACGTTTCGGGATCAGGCAGCATTACAATTCTGAAATGGTCGGGACTGTTCCAATTGAAGCCGCCGCCGGGAACTATCATAATATGCTTTTCGTGCAGAAGATCCATAGCGAACTGTTGGTCGTCTGTTATATTGAATTTCTTTATGTCAAGCTTTGGGAACATATAAAAAGCCGCCTGATTTTTTACAAATGAAATTCCTTCAATTTTGCTTAGTTCTCTGACACAGGCTTCTCTTTGTTCATAAAGACGACCGCCGGGAGCAGTCATAGACCTTGTGCTGTAGGGATCACTCAATGCCGCAGGAATAACCGTTTGCATCAACGCATTTGCACAAAGCCTCATTGACGCCAGCTGCACAAGACCTGCAACAAAATCCTCAGCGCACTGCTTCTGTCCGCTTATTACCATCCAACCGCATCTGAACCCACATATAATGTGCGATTTAGAAAGACCGTTCATAGTTATGCACAACAAATCGGGACACAAGGCTGCCGTCGAAGTAAAGGGAACGTCATCAAGAATAAGCCTGTCATAAATCTCATCTGAAAAGACAACAAGCTGATGCTGTCTTGCTATTTCGATTATCTGCTCCAGAAGCTCCTTGGGATAAACCGCTCCAGTAGGATTATTTGGATTTATAATAACTATTGCCTTGGTTTTCGGCGTAATTTTACTTCTTATATCATCAGGATCTGGATACCATAAATTGTTTTCATCACAGATGTAATGCACAGGCACGGCACCTGCAAGATGAACCGAATTTGTCCACAGTGAATAATCGGGAGCAGGAATTAAAATCTCGTCGCCGTAATTAAGAAATGCCGTAAGAGTCATGGTCACAAGCTCACTTACACCGTTTCCGATAAAAATATCATCAGGATTTATATCTGTTATACCCATACCCTTATGATATTCACAAATGGCTTCTCTTGCATCAGGCATTCCCTTAAGATCACAGTAAGCTACTGCATTGTCTGCATTTTTCAGCAAGGCATTTTTTACAGACTCGGGCATTGTAAAGCCGAAGGTGGCAGGATTCCCCGTATTAAGTTTAAGCACATCAATTCCGTTTTTTATCATTTTATTGGCCTCTGCAAAAACAGGACCTCTTATATCTGAATGAACAAGCTGTAATTTATCTGCTCTTAAAATTTTTCTCACTTAATCTTCTCCTCAGGGCTGAACGGGTACAGGCAGATGCTCCGTTTCCGATTCAATGCTGATAAAATTATTATGTTCAAAATATGCGTAATACATTCTGAACGGCTTACAGAAATCTCCCACAGGCACATAAAGCTGCTCTCTTTCAAGCCTGAGACAGGGCGCTTCCATTTTTACTTCTCCGCTGTCCGTAAGCATTACATCACTGCCTTCGGTAAATTCAGAGAAACGGCCATACACTTCAAGACGGATTTTTCCCTTTGTTCTTATTACTTCACCGCCGATAAAATTAATTATCTGTCCTGCAGGCACATACCACACACCGTCCTTATTGACAGGAAGCGTTGACATAACACAAAGCCCAAGGTCATATCCCTTGAATTTAAGTCTTGGGCGGTTATATTTCGGAGCACGGCGAATAGGAGTTATCATATCCGCCTTTTTATCAATAACACAGTTATCGACGATCCTACCGTCTTCAACATACGCAGTAAGCGAACACGTATCTCCGCTTACCTTTACAATACTGAACATAGAAAGGTCTTCCTCATGCTCATAGGTACAGTCATTCCAAACCTTAGGAACCACTCTTGTTCCGGGAGGATTACGGTTTCCGCTTCCTATATTATAATGTATCGTTCCCTCTGAAGGTCTGTCATAAAGACCGTTGTTTCTTCTCGGATATGAACGCGCAAAAGAATGCTCATGACCGGAGAACATAATATCGTACTTATCTATTCCTTCCATCATAGGAGGATAGGTTTCATAGCATTCAAGATTGGGACCTGAATAGCACACAGGGAAATGATGCGCAGCAAATTTCCAGAGAGCATCCGTATTATTTGCTGTTTCCTGAAGCCATTCATTTATATACTCAAAACCGCTTGTACCCGTAACAGCAAAAAGAGCATTTCCGTAACGGAATGCATAATTGGGAACAACCCAGCCTTCAGGACCGTTTTCAGGATATGAATATCTCAGCATATTTGTAAAATAAGTGGCATGCTCGGAGTAATATTTCCCCGTAAATGTAAAATAATCCTCATATCCCATATCATCGTGATTGCCCATACAGAACATTACAGGAGTGCTTTCGCTTATACCTTCAAGTCCTTTCATAAGACCTGTCCACTGAACATCAGTCTGTCCGCAGTTAGTGTTGTCACCTGCCGTAAGAATAAATCGAACTTCGGGATGCTCTGATAATATTTTCTTTATAATTCCACCGAGAACCGAATAGTCAGCAGGTGGCACCGGACCGCCTGTCTGCACATCACTTAAACAGAGAAAAGAAAACTCTTCGGGATTTTTCTTTTCAGTCGTAAAACAATAAACACCGCTTCTGCTTTCGTCGTTTCCGCAAGTGTATTCATATTCAGTAGCTTCGTAAAGACCTGTCATATCGGCAAAGAAATAACTGCTTTCGTCAATGTCTGTCTTAAAGGGATTTCTTTTTGCCTGAGCCTTCATCCATTCATCTGAGCTTCCTTTTTTTCTATAAAGAGCATATCCCTCTGTCACACTGACATCACAACGCCATCTTACCGTCATACTCTCTGAGGGATCGCCTTTTATTGTAAGAAGTATTTCATCAGGGGTAACTTTTGAGCCTCTGATTTTTTTCCATTCCTGATTAGTCATTTTCTTCTTTCCTTTCGGAATTCTTATGTTGCTATTTTATCAAAGTACACATCAAAATGCAATAAAAACACCCGAATTTCCCACAAAGAAATTCAGGCGTTTATTTTTTATACTACTGTAAGAGTAAGTGAATTTGTTACTACCGTTTCATTGACATCATAAACATCATTACCGGAAGAATCAACAGCAAGCTGATAAACGGGACATTCGACCTTTATTTCAAATGTATCTCCGGTTTTCGCATTTTCAGGCACCTTATAGACAATAGTGCATACATTCTTATCATCAATATCAAATGCGGTTGCAACAATACCTCTGACAGCCACGTATGCTACCTCACCCTCCATATAGTTCGCGGCAAGCATAAGCTGGTTATTGATAAGTTCCGTTTCTGCACTGACATAATCAAGCTCTTCAGATGCATAAACAAAAATATCAAAGCAAGCGGTAAACATAGCATTTTTAATATTCAGAGCAACAGTAACATCTTCTCCTGCAGCAACCTCTGTCTTTTCACAAACAACACTTACTGAAACAAAACCGTCTGAGGAATTCAGGGAAGTTTCTTCTTCTGCAGTCTGATTACAGCCGCAAAGGGCTGCAACAAAGCAAAAGCAGAGAATCACACTTATAATCTTTTTCATATATGTATCATTCCTTATCAAACAAAATCTCTTAAACGCTTGCTGCGATTCGGATGACGGAGTTTTCTGAGAGCCTTTGCCTCAATCTGTCTGATACGTTCTCTTGTAACGTTAAATTCCTTGCCGACCTCTTCAAGAGTTCTGGGATGACCGTCTTCAAGACCGAAACGCAGAGAAAGAACCTTTGCCTCTCTGGGAGTAAGAGTACTGAGAGCTGCAGCAATTTCTTCTTTAAGAAGAGCCTGAGAAGCGGCATCTGCAGGAGCAAGAGCCTCTTCGTCAGGAATAAAGTCGCCAAGATGACTGTCTTCCTCTTCACCTATAGGCGTTTCAAGAGAAACAGGCTCCTGAGCCACTCTCATAATTTCTCTTACCTTCTCTACTGACATATCAAGAACCTCAGCAATATCGTCAGCGGTAGGCTCTTTTCCGTTAAGGTGGAGAAGCTGTGAATTTGCCTTTTTAACCTTATTGATGGTTTCAACCATGTGAAGGGGAATTCTTATGGTTCTTGCCTGATCAGCTATAGCACGGGTAATTGCCTGTCTTATCCACCAAGTAGCATAAGTAGAGAACTTAAAGCCCTTTGTATAGTCAAACTTTTCAACAGCTTTTATAAGACCGAGATTGCCTTCCTGAATAAGATCAAGGAACTGCATACCTCTGCCTGAATATTTCTTTGCAATAGAAACAACAAGACGAAGGTTTGCTTCTTCAAGACGCTGTTTTGCGGCAATATCATCCTGAGAAATTCTTATGGCAAGGTCAATTTCTTCTTCAGCCGTAAGAAGAGGAATTTTTCCTATTTCTTTAAGATATACTTTAACGGGATCATCCATTGTGAGAGTTTTTGCATCTTCGCCCGCATCGTATGCCTTAGCGATATCAGAATCAAAGCTGAGCGTATCCATCGCCGCTTCATTCATATCGTCAATAAGCTCAATATTGTTTGCATCAATAAGCTCATAAAGCTTATCAAGCTCTTCAACGTCAAAATCAAGCTCAATCATTATGCTGTCAATATCCTGAGTTGAAAGCTTTCCTGCTGCCTTACCTCTTTCAATAAGATGGTTAATCGCAGATTTCTTATCTACACCTTCCATTTATACACCCTCCGTGTTTTTCTTTTCTCTTTTTTTTCTGAACAAATCCAAATACTCCTCTGAAGAAAGCTTGCCGATATCGGGAATTTGCTTTTTATTCTTTTCTTCGATAAGAGTTTTTATACACTGATGACATTCCGCAACGGAATTTGCCAACTGATCCGTCTTTGTGAGAAGATATGACAAATAAGCCATTTCCTCATTATCCGAATTTTCATTAAAAGCTGAAAGTTCAAGGCTTCTGCCCGATTTTATTCTGTCTGATATATCTCTGAAATACCGTTTATTAAATTCCGTAACAAACATATTCTCGTCAATATTTCCTGCGAGCTTTCTGAGATAATCGGGATGCTTCAGTAAGGTTGCAAGGATTATTTCCTCAGCCTTAACTGCCCTTACATTTCCTCTTTTTTCAGGATTGGGAGAGCTTATTTTATCTTCTCCGAGCACAGTTTTCAGACACGACTCAAACTGTGAACTTTCCTGAATTTTTTTATTTTTACGCCTTTGCTTTTCAAGCTGTGTTTTTATTGCCGTTTTTTCTACCTGAAGCTCCGTTGCAAGCTTTGAAATATAAAGATCTCTTTCAATAGCATTATTGATACCGGCAAGAACACCTACAGCCTCATTGAGATATCCCAGTTTTCCGTCTTCACTTGTAATATTATACCGGCTTTTTGCATCGCCCAAAGCAAATTCGGTATCATTGACTGCCGTATTAATAAAGCTGTTCATTTTATCCTTACCTTGAGTTTTTATAATCTCATCAGGATCTTTTCCGCCGTCAAGATGCATTACCTTCAGCTTCATAGTTGATTTTGAAAGCATAGAAAGTGCTCTCTTGGTAGCCTTTTTGCCTGCTTCATCAGAGTCAAAGCACAAGGTAAGCTCATCGCAATACCTCGAAAGCAGAGAAATCTGTTCATTGGTAAAGGCTGTTCCGAGACCTGCAACAGCATTTGTGAATCCTGCCTGATGCATAGCAATAACATCCATATAGCCTTCACACAGTATAAGCTTTCTTTCGGAATTGTTTTTCGCAAAATTAAGAGCATACAAGGCCTGACTCTTTTTATACACAACCGTATCCGAGGTGTTGAGATATTTAGGCTTCGAGTCATCAAGAACTCGTCCGCCGAAAGCAATAACGTTTCCTCTGAGATCAATTATGGGGAATATAAGCCGGTTTCTGAAAGCATCTATAACCGAGCCGCGCTGTGTCTTTTTTGCAAGGTCAAATGACACAAGCTCTGTTTCCGAAAAGCCTTTTCCTTTAAGATGCTTTATCAGATAATCCCACTTATCAGGAGCAAAACCGAGACCGAAGCGCTTTACCGATTCTACTGAAAGACCTCTTCTCTCAAGATATGAGAATGCATCTTTTCCTTCGGGAGAAAAAAGCATTGAGCAAAAGTATTTTGCCGCCTCACGATTAGCCTCATAGCACCTTCTTCTGAGTCTGTTATACTCATCATCTACAGGATCAGACGGCATATTCATACCTGCCCTTTCACATAGAAAGCGCACAGCCTCTGTATAGTCAAGCCGTTCTGCATTTTTTATAAAGGTTACGGCATCGCCTCCTGCTCCGCAACCGAAGCAGTAATAAGACTGCGTATCTCTGTAAACTACAAAGCTGGGAGTTTTTTCCGTATGGAAGGGACAAAGTGCAACAGGAGTTCTTGAACCTCTGTGTCTGATTTCCGTGTATCTTCCTATTAACTCTTCAATATCGGTTCTTGCCCTGAGTTCTGATAGAAATTCATCACTGAATCTCACTTTTCACCCTCCTTTTCTGAAAAAAATCACATTGCTATAACTATATAAAACAAAAATCTTAAAAATCCTTCAAATTTTTAATCTTTTATATACTGTCAAATTTTTCACCTGTTTTTTCGGCAAAAACCTTGCCGAAGCTCAGTTCTGTCAGCTCTTTTCTGAAGCCCTCCTCCATTGTCGAGGGAAGACGGAAAACAACGCAGACGTTTTCCTGAAACTGTGTATCTTCAATTATCCCCTGAAATTCGGGAATTAATGTACTGAGCTTTCCGTAGAAGCCGTAATCACAGGTAACTTTAAGAACACTGCACGGACTCATTCTTATCATATTTGCACCCTCGGCAGCAATTTTTGCACTGTGCGAATATGCACGGACAAGCCCGCCCGCACCTAAAAGGATACCGCCGAAATATCTTGTGACAACAATACATATATCCGTAAGACCGCTTTTTTTGATAACATCAAGCACAGGTACACCTGCTGTTCCCTGAGGCTCACCGTCATCTGAATATCTTGAATATTCGGGGGTTCTTATCTGATATGCATACACATTATGAGTAGCATCACTGTGACGCTTTCTTATTTCGTTTATAAACTCAACAGCTTCCTCCTGAGTCGTTACGGGAGCCGCATAGCCTATAAATCTTGATTTGTTAATTATATATTCTTCTTCATAACGGTGTTCTACCGTAATATATTCTTTCATAGACACCTCCGATTTATCATATCGGAATTCCCCGTAATGTGAAAAAAACGGCATTTATGAAAAATGCCGTTTCCAAAAAGCCAATGTCAACTTTTTACTTGGTTTCGATATTATAGCGCTTCTTGAATCTGTCAACACGTCCGCCTGTATCAACGAGCTTCTGTTTACCTGTAAAGAAAGGATGGCAGCTTGAGCAAATATCAACACGAAGATTTTCCTTTGTGGAGCAAGTTTCAAATGTTGCACCGCAAGCACACTTTACTACAGTGGGGTTATAGTTGGGATGGATTCCCTGCTTCATAATACGTTTCACCTCTTTCAATAAAGTTAACAGCGTAAATAAACAGTCGAAATACACATAATTACATACTTCCGCTTAAATAGCAAAAGCATTTTATCACACTGCAAGACAAATTGCAAGTGTTTTTTCAACATTTCTTATTTTTTCAGAAAGTAATTGATATACTGTCCCTGAGCTTCAGCGAATAGAGAATACATTCACTGACCGATATCCCCATAGATTTTTCAAGAGCCTCGATATATAAGAGCATCTGGGAACGGTATCTGTCCTTCAGGACATTGATATCACTCACATTATCCGTCTTATAGTCAACAATTACTGCACCGCCTTCTTCAACAAACAGAAGGTCTATCTTTCCTATAACAACAGTCTTTTCATCCCTGAATTCCTCGGAAATTCCGTTTCCGATATCACAGATGCTTTTAAGAATTGTAAACTGCTTTTCCCTGAAAACTGCATTACTTTTTTCAATCCGCTTCATTATATCGCTGTTTACAAAAACCTTTATTGCTTCCATATCCACATTTTCTGCTTGTTTTTCCGTAAATCTTCCCTCTGCAAGAAGCCTGTCCCTCTCCTTATCAGGTGCCGTTTTACAAGCTGAAAAATCACAGAACTGTAAAAATCTGTGAGTCACGGTACCGATATCGGCAGGAGAAAGAGATGATGAGAACATAAAGCCGGGAACACTTTTTCCAAAGCCTGCGGCATCAAAAAATTCGTCTTTAAGAGAAGAAGCCGTATGCTTTGATCTTGCAGAAGAAATCTCTGCCCACTTATATTTAAAGGAGGCTCTTTCTTCAATTTCTTTTACGGTAAGCTCATCTGCTTCATAAACTGCTTCTTCATCATAAACGGCAAAAGAATTTCTCAAGCCTTCAAGCTTTACTGCGACACGGCTTTGAGTTTCCTTTACTGTGCAGTCTGAAAATCGCAGACAATTGGCATCGGGATGAGAAAGAAAACAGTTAAGGAACCACGTCGCCGCATGATTGGCGTGAAGTATGGAATAAGGATGAATTTCCTTCATATTCCTCATAAGATATAAAGCCTTTGATATTGTTTTTTTCGCATCCGCCATAGGACAAAGAATAAAAAGCTTCTGCTTGGCTCTTGTAAGAGCAACATAATAAACCCTGAGCTCCTCGGAAAGAGTTTTATTGTTATTGAATTTTTTCAGGGCAACAGAGGAAAGAGTATCGTAATTCTTTACGTTTTCAGGCTCTTTTCTCTTCATACCCAAGCCCATTTCATGATCTATAATGAGATTGGTTCTTATATCACTTTTATTGAACTGCTTAGATGTACCCGCAATAAACACAAAGGGGAATTCGAGTCCCTTTGATTTATGCATACTCATAATACGCACACCGTTTCCTTCAGCGGAAACGGATATATCAGCCTTATTTTCCCTCAGCATATCCATATATCTTATAAAACCGCTGAGGTCGGAAAAATTCTCTCTGCTTTTTTCTGCTTTTTCGAGAAGCTTTCTTAGATTATTTTTCCTCTTTTCACCTTCATTTCTTGCCTGAGAAGCATAAATAAAAGCGGTATCGCTGTATATTTCACGGATAAGCTCATCTACACCCGAGCAAACAGAAAGCTTCCTGTAAAAGAAAATTCTCTCCTTGAGAAGCTGACATTTTCTGTCACCGTCAGCTGCACTCTGAAGCACGGCAGAATAAATGGCTGTCCTTCTGCCGTAATTCAGCCTCAGAAGAGCAATATCATCAGCTGTGAAACCAAAAATCGGTGACAGCATAACAGATGTCATATCTATATCTCTCATAGGATTATCTATAACCCTGAGATAAGACATAACTGTTTTTATTTCCGAGGCTTCAAAGAAGCCGCTTGAAACATCACTTGAAACAGCAATTCCTTTTTCCTTCAAGGCATTCATATAATGAACGGCAACCCCTGAGGGTGAACGCAGAAGAATACAGAAATCTGAGGGCTTTGCACTGTGAACGGAAGAGCCTTCTCCAACCGGAGTTTTTTCATCAAGCATTCTTGCAATTTCAGATGCAATATATTCTGCTTCTGCAGATGCCGCTTTTTCTTCATCGGTTTCAATTACCGTAAACTCAGCATCAACCGTACCGTTATCGGTCTTTACCGAAGGGAAATTCAGCCTTTCATCTTCTCCGTATTCTATTTCACCGCACTGTCGGGACATAAGAGAAGAAAAGACAAAATTCACACAGTCAAGCACACCCTTGCGGCTTCTGAAATTTTCACCGAGAATAATTTTTGATTTTTCCTTTTGACCGTCATAATAGGGAAAGGAATTGCATTTATCTATGAAAATTTCGGGACTTGCAAGACGGAAGCGGTAAATACTCTGCTTCACGTCACCTACAAGAAACATATTTTTTCCTTCTTTGGAAATTGACAGAAAAAGTGTTTCCTGTGCCTTGTTTGTATCCTGATATTCATCAATAAGTATTTCAGAGAATGCTCCGGTAAGCTCTCTTGCAAGTGCTGTTTTTCCGTCAGAAGCATTCTCATCATAAAGAAGCTCAAGCGCAAAATGAGATATATCGGAAAAATCATAGGCATTAAGCTCCTTCTTCATTTCAGCAAGAACTTCATTATATTCAATTACAGAAGATATAAGCTCTTTTGCAACCACACTGAGCACAGGAATATCATCCTCATTATTCTCCCGGGTGATATTCATATATTCCGTTATTTTCGTCAGAACTTTTTTAATTTCATCACGCTTTGTCTGTGCAGAGAGCTTAGAAGGATTGTCCGCATAGCCCTTTGGAACAGAAGGCAGCTTTGAAACATATACCGCCTGTCTTAATCTGTGAACGGTATCAACAATTTCATTCCAGCTTCCTTTTTCAATATTCTCAGCCGCCTTCTTCAACATTTTGTTTTCGGAGAAAAAAAGTCCGTAATATTTAGAAGAAAGCTCTTCATCCTCTTCAATATCAAGCATAGCCGCATCGGAAAGCGAAATACAGTAATCAATATCAGTCTTCAATTCAGAGAGTATATATTTTCCCCATATTCCGTTTTTTGCATCAGCTTCAGAAAAATGATTTCCCGTTTCGTAAAGCCAACGTGAAGGTAAAGTGTCACTCATTGAATAATCGGAAAGCCTGATTATTGTTTCAATAAGCTTAGCATCATTTTTTCCTGACTGAAACATTTCAGCAAGTCTGTTGAAGGAGTCTGTATTCTCAGTGAAACGTCTTTCCAGCACTGTCACGGCAGCCTGTTTTTTCAGTGAAGCGCTTTCTCCCTCTTCAAGAAAACGGAAATCGGCATCAATTCCTGTAATATGGCTGTTTTCTTTTACAAGATTTTTACAGAAAGCATCCATAGTACAGATCTGCATTTCGGAAAGTCTTGAAAGCAGAAGGATATATTCACTTCTTCTTTCAGGCTCTTCTGCGCTTTTTGCCGCAATTCTTGAAAAAATTCTCGATCTCATTTCCTGTGCCGCCGCATTTGTAAACGTAACAACGAGAAGAGAGTCGGGCGTTACGGCATTTTTTTCATCTGTAAGCTTTCTTACAATACGTTCAACAAGTACACTTGTTTTACCGCTTCCTGCGGCAGCTGAAACAAGAACGGTTCCGCTTTCAGCATAAACCGCATTTTTCTGTTGCGGTGTCCATTTTCTTTCTGCCAATTCCCTCACTCTCCTTTCAACAATTCCACACTTTTTTTATGTGTAAGATTAAGAGGCTCTTTTACGGGAGCATCCTCGTCACGCTTACATATATCCTTATAATCACAGTATTCACAGGTATTTTTATATGATGACGTTCCTATAATGGGTAAAGCCTCTATATATCCGTTATGAAGCGACACACCCATATCAGAGAGAATATCGTCAATTTTTTTATGAAGAGCGCGAAAACCGTTAAGAGATAAGAAAGTACCCTTCATATTTCCCTTTTCATCAATATATGCATTGATAAATCTGCCCTTACAGCCTTTTTCCATACCTTCAAGAACATCACCGTCTTCAAGTATCATACCGTTCATTCTGCCGTTAAGAAGCTTCTGCAGTTCAACCGACTCACTATCGGCATTTCTTGAAAGCATCTCACCTGAATTATTTGCAGGCACGTACATTATTCCTGCAGGCACAACATCTCCGTAACGCTCTTTTCCGTTATCCCAAAGACACATAAGATAAATCAGCATCTGCATATTGAGTCCGTCATAGACATCGCTGAGTTTAAAATCCTTTCCACCTGTCTTATAGTCAACAACACGCAGATATGCCTTTTCATTCATCTTCATAATATCGACTCTGTCAACCTTACCGCTGACGGTTATACTTCCCCCGTCAGAAAGAGAAATTTTATAAGGCTTTATATCACCGTCTTCACTTATTGAAAGCTCCACATCTGCAGTTTCAAAACGGCTGAGAGCAAATTCCTTTACCATTCTCATAAGAATAGCAAAGGCAGTCTGCTTTGTTCTGTCAAGATTACGGTTAAGTAAAACTCCCTTATCCTCTCTGCCGCCCATATATTCCGTAATAAATTCCTCAGTAATATCGCTTATAAGAGAGCGAAGAGCCGTTTCATTCATATCGGAAAGCTCTTTATTTGTTTTTCGGACAAGAATATTTTCAAGGAGATGATGAATAAGAAGACCGTTAATTCTCGCATCAAGATCCGCTTTTCTCGGCTTTCTGAGATTTATTCCGTACTGGCAGAAATATCTGAAAGCACAGCTGTGGAAAACCTCAGCTTTTGAAGGTGAAATATACATATCCTTACTGAAAAGCGCAGTTGCAGTTTCCGTATTTTCAATTTTAGCGGGAAGGTTTTCCACCGCCGCCTTCACTGCTGAAAAACGGTGAGCAAGTGAGCTTCCCTCTATAAACTTTTTAAGTGAAGCGGAATAAACACTGTTTTCTCTGTAAAAAGCGGCACATTCCTCGAAAGCGCTTTCAAGGCTTCCTATTTTATCAATGGAAGAAAGCTTTTTGTCGTTACCGCTTACACAGAGTGGGAACAAGGTCCGTATTTCTTCAACGATTTCAGACGGTGCCTGTTCATTTCCTTCCGATGAAAGCTTTGAATAGGATACATAAAGCTTATCTTTTGCACCTGTAAGCACAGAATAGGCTATCATTCTTTCTTCCGAGTAGTTATTTTCAGGAATATTTTCAAGAGGGAAATCATTACTGCTGAGAATTCTTCTTTCGGCAGAAGAGAACAGACCGCCTCCGGAAGCAGTCTTTGGGAATACACCGTCGTTACAGCCGAGCACTATAACAGCCTCCGGTTCAAGATGTCTTGTCCTTCCCGCAGAGCCTAAAACTATTTCATCAATTCCTGCAGGTATTCTTCCCACCTCAGATGAAGAAAGTATTATTTTAAGCAGCTCATAAAATCTCGGTGCAGAAATGCTTCTTCCCGAAACAGCTTCATAAAGTGCATCAAGACTTTCTGTCAGAATATCCCAGACGGCAGAGCATTCAACCGCCTGAGCTTCATTTCCGCTGTCGTGCAGAAAGCAGGCATATTCCCTGAAATTATCCGCAGCCTTTATTTCTGTAAGAAACTCAAAAACCGCCTTACACGAATTTTCCCCGTTATTATTTTCAAGCTTATGCTTTAACGTAACAAGGGGGGATATTACCTTACTTCTTATTTCATTGATATTCTGAAGCCTTTCTGTTGATGAAGGCGTTTCTTTTTCACCGAAGCCTTCAGGATGACCTTTGAAGCTTTTTGTCCATCCGTTTCCTGAAATGCCCCATATAAAAACATAATTTTCAAGCTCAGCGCATTGTTCAATGCCTATTCCAGACATTCCTGTTTTTATGTAAGAAAAAATCTCATCCGTTTTGAGTCCGTAAGAAGCAATATTCACGGCATACAAAACAGCTTTAATAAGAGGATATTCAAAAAGAGGAACCCTTTTGTCTTCAAAAACAGGAACGGAATATTTTTTCAAAGCGGCTACCATTGTCTTCAGATAATCACTGTTTCTTTCACAGACACTGATATTTCTGCAACGGTATCCCTTTTTAAGCAGATTTTTGATATATACCGCCGCCGCATCACATTCTGAGTATTTATCGTCAGCACAGAAAACCGTTATAGCATCGGTGCTTTTTTCGTAAACCTCCTTCTCTGATGAGAAAAGGTTATCCGAAAGATGATGCATTGCCTCATTGGGATTTTGCTTATCAATTTTCTTTTCGCAAAAGGAAATTCCTCTTGCCGAAGCGCTGTTTCTCAGCTTTCTGCAATTTCTCACGGCGTGGTGATAAGCCTCGTTGCCGTAATAAGAAACAGTATCGGGAGCAAAAACCGAAATATAAGCTTTCTCTGCCTGAGAAATCATTTCAGTTATCAGTCTGACCTGTGCTCCGGTAAAGCCTCTGAAATCATCAAAGAAAATATATGCTCCTTCAAAAATACGGTTTTCCCTCAGAAACTCCGTCATAACCCTTATGTTATCGGTCGCCTCAGAAAAACGCTGTCCCACAAGAGCTTCATATACGGAAAAAATACGGAAAAGGTCTTCAGCCTTCTGACGTAATTTTCCGTCGGGAAGTTTGCTCTTCAACTGAGAAAGAGCATTTATTTCAAGTCCCGACTGTCTTATTTCCACATATTCGCCTAAAAGCTTTTCAACCAAAGAAAGCTTATGTGAATATTTCCCGTATATATGAAGGTCATCTGCACATTCTTCAACCGCAATACTCATAAGAACATTTCTTGCGGCCTCATCTGCCTCAGGCTTTACACGAAGACCGTTTTCTTCAAGCACATCTCTTGAAAGATGTGTAAAGCTGGAAACAGTCAGCTTATTCGCTTTTTCTTCTCCGAAGCACAAGAGAAAATCCCTGTCCCTGTCAAAGCTCGCCTGTTCCGGCACAATAAGATAAACCCTTTCACCTTTATCAAGTAAAGAGCTTATCTCAGAATAGATATATTCTTTTTTTGCCGTAAAATATGTACCGGTAAGAAAAGTCACCATAAGATTTTCTCCTGTTTAACTCAGTTTCCTTTATTATATAATATACTGTGTCCTATTTATCGTACTTCACCTTATACTCTGAGAAATTTTCCCGTAAATATCGTTTTCATCACAGATAAAAACCTTTGCTTCTCTTGCAAAAGAGTTTTTCAGAGTAATTTTCTCTTCCTTTTCCATTCCGCAGTCAAGGGCAATAATCTTTGCTTTTGAAAGCTTCCCTACGGCTATCAGCATATTAAGCACCAGACTTACGGTAAGTGCACACTCTCGGTCATTTTTACCGAAGGGAAGCACAATACAGAAATGCATATTTCTGTCAGGTGAAGCAGCTTTTATGAGAATAAAGCTCAACACCGCCGTAAGACCTATAACGGCAAAAATGGCAACTACAGCAAGAACAATACTTTTACACATAAAAAGCACCCCATAACATTATACGGAGTGCTTCAAGATATGTGCGAGTGAGTCTGTAAGCCGGGTTCTGTCATTTAAGGCAATCATCTGTCTTGGCGCAGAATTGCTCCTGCGCTCACGCCACCTTTCAAAGTTATGGCCGAGCAAGCCACTTTTATCGGTGTTGCTCCGGATAGGGTTTACAGGGCATAGCCGTCTCCGGTATGCCGGTGAGCTCTTACCTCGCCTTTCCACCCTTACCTGCAATAAAG
This sequence comes from Acutalibacteraceae bacterium, assembly GCA_045591285.1. Classification (GTDB taxonomy): domain Bacteria; phylum Bacillota; class Clostridia; order Oscillospirales; family Acutalibacteraceae; genus RUG806. The sequence continues at coordinate 30,218 of JAZNSP010000030.1, read as the reverse complement.
CAGGCGGTATATCTCTGTTGCACTTTCCCTTAAGGTCACCCTCGGCGGCCGTTAGCCGTTATCCTGCTCTGCGGAGCCCGGACTTTCCTCACCTGTAAAAAATACAAGCGTAACTGCCCAACCTACTCGCAGAGTTTATTTTACTACACGGCTGAAAAAAAGTCAATGAAGCTTAATCAAAAATATAAATTTAACTTATTGAAATTTATTCTTTATTATGATAATATTAATTATATATTCGCTTTTTCACAGATAGGATTTTTTATGGACAAGCTTTTTGATATTTTTGTAAAATCATATACACTCTCTCCCGAAAATGAACCTGAGTTTTTTTCATTGATAGGAGATCTTTACTGCACTGATGAAGTGCAGTCTATGAGAATTTATCCTCAGCACAGCAATGTAAACCGTCTTGATCATATAAGAGCCGTCACATATATGAGCTTTCTGATTTCTAAAAAGCTTGGTGTCAATGTAAAAGCCGCTTCAAGAGGTGCACTGCTTCACGACCTTGTTTATTATGACTGGCATGATGCAGATTTTTCACACCGTCCTCACGGCTTCAGACATCCTGCTTTTGCCGTTTTCAATGCAAAAATTCTCAACCCTGATATTTCAAAGAAAGAAGAAAAAATCATCCTTCGCCACATGTGGCCTCTTACTCCAATTCCGCCGTCTTCAATTGAGGGCTTTATTGTTACTTTTTCGGATAAATACTGTGCATCAATGGAAATGAAGGTCACAAAGAAGAAAAAATACCGTCAGAAATTTGAAAACGGCTTATCTCAGATAAATAAATCAATGAGCCCATTCTCTCCCTGGAGGAAAAATAATGTTTGATACTGTAATAAACTATGTGCTGATGTTTTTTATATTCAGCGCAATCGGTTGGGCAATTGAATGCACATACCGTTCTCTCGGAGAAAAAAAAATAATAAACAGCGGCTTTCTCTACGGCCCGATGTGTCCCATCTACGGAACAGGCTGTCTTGTCTTTGATCTCTGCCTTGTTCCCATAAGTACCCCCATTGAAAAAAGACTGATCATTGTCCTCATTCTCGGAATGATACTCGCTGATACAGTAGAATATGCAACAAGCTATATTATGGAAAAGCTTTTTAACGCACGCTGGTGGGATTACTCCGATAACTTCTTGAATCTTCACGGCAGAATTTGCTTCAAGCATACTTGCTACTGGGCAATTTTTGCTTTTGCTTATGTCTATATAATCGCACCCATATATCGCTTTGCGCTTACATTCGTCAGTCAGGAAATCCGTACCGCTGCCGTTTTTGTTATACTTGCATTTTTTATTGTTGACCTTACTCTGACAGTAAAAGCAGCTTCAGATATAAACAAAATGATGACAAAGCTTTCTTCCCTTAAATCAACTGTCAAGGAAAAGGCTGACATATTAATCAATACAGCAGAAAACAAATACGAAGAATTTCTGTCAGGAACGGAAAAGCTTACTGAATGGAAAAATGAAATCAACCGTCAGTACTTTGATATTATTTCAAGCTATAATGAGCTGGGTTCACAAAACAGCAAGACGGCAAACAGACTTCTTACCATATACAGCTCCATAAAAAAAGCGGCTGACAACGGCATTGAAGAACTGGAAACCTATTGGAAAGAGCTTAAAGAAAAATTTACGGACACAGACAGTGAAATGATGTAATATAACAGAAGGAAAGGAAAAACACTATGACTTACACTTATAAAACTCACGGCACCTGCGCTCAGGCTATTGAAATTGAGCTTAATGACGAAAAAATCATTAAAAATGTCCGCTTTATCGGCGGCTGTAAGGGAAACACTCTCGGTATAAGTACACTCGTTAAGGATATGAAGGCTGAAGATGTAATCGCAAGACTTTCAGGCATTCGTTGCGGCATCAAGCCCACCTCCTGTCCCGACCAGCTTTCAAAGGCACTTAAAGCTATGCTGGAGGAAAACTGAGATGGCAATTATTCTGGCATCTCAGTCACCGAGAAGAAACGAGCTTTTGAAATTTATCACAGAGGACTTCACCGTTGAGGTTTCAAATGTTGATGAATCCTGCAGTCCTTCTCTTACACCGGAAGAAACTGTCAAATATCTTTCAACAATAAAGGGAGAAGCAGTTTTTAACAATCACCCTGATGCCTGTGTAATCTCGGCTGATACGGTAGTTGTTCTTGACGGAAAAATACTGGGTAAGCCTCACGATAAAGAGGAAGCATTCAGTATGCTTAATTCTCTTTCGGGAAAGGTTCATCAGGTTTTTACGGGTGTCAGCATTTTCCGAAAAGAAAAAAAGATATGCTTTGCAGAAAAAACCGAGGTTAAATTCTGTGAGCTTACGGCAGAGGAAATAAACAACTACATAAACACAGGTGAGCCCTTTGACAAAGCAGGAGGCTACGGCATTCAGGGCAAGGGCTCCGTTATGATTGAGGGAATAAACGGTGACTATTATAATGTAATGGGACTTCCTGTTTCACGTCTTGCAAGAATTCTCAGAGAAGAAGGAATATGATTTTTTCCAAAATTCACAATATACTGTTTCCTCCCAGATGCTGTGGCTGTGATGCAATCACCGACACAAAATTTCCCGTCTGCACCGCATGCATGAAAAACCTCATACAAGTTGAAGAAAAAAGAGCAAAATGCTCATCCTGTATGCTTTCAAAGGATAAATGCATCTGTATAAAAAAACAGTACTTTGAAAAGATATCCGCCTGCTTTTACTACGAAGGAAGTCAGGTAAAATCCGTTTTCAAACTAAAATTCAGAGCACGGAGGGATCTCGCAAAAAGCTTCGCAGGAACAATGTATTATTCACTTAAAGAAAGAGATATGCTCCGTGATACCGATATTATCACCTTTATCCCCATGCATCCTATCAACAAATTTTTAAGAGGTTATAATCAGGCCCGGCTGATTGCAGAATATCTTTCGGAATATTCAGGAATACCTTGTAAGCAATTACTGAAAAAAGAAGGAAGAACATCTACACAGCACAAGCTCAACCACATTCTCAGAAGCGGTAATCTTATCGGCATTTTTGAACCTGTTAAAAATTCAGAAAATGATATAAAGGGAAAGAATATTCTCATTGTTGACGATGTTATGACAACAGGCAGTACCTTTAACGAAGCAGCGAAAACTCTCCTGATTTTCGGTGCTGAAGCTGTTTTTATCTCCTGCTGTACCGTTACAAAAAAATCAAAAAATACTGTTGAACAAGAAAAAAAAATGTGATAGAATAAATCTAAGAATGAATAAAAGGAGCCTTATATTATGAAAAATATCAGATCTTTTCTTGCCGTAATACTGGCAGTGATGCTTGTAGTTCCCTTCTCGATGCCGGCATTTGCCGCAGCTGAAGACGGCTCTTATGTTATTACTAATCCCTACGAAAACGTAAACTGGGATACAGTAACTGCTTATAAAACCGCACTCCATACACATACAAATGCAAGTGACGGTGATGACACTCTCAAGGCTTCAATAGAACGCCACGCTGAAGCAGGCTTTGACATTATTGCAACTACAGACCACGGTACAGTAAATTACTCCTGGGCAACATCAAATCCCAATGCTCTTATTTACGGTGTTATGAGTCTTGTAGGTAAAAGTGAGGGTGAGCTTGAATATCTTTCAACAGAAGGTACATTCGCAAACGGCACATCATACACCTTAGCTACAGCAGAAAACGGTGACGATTACCTTACACTTGACAACGGAAAGAAAATCCTCAGAGTCCCCTTCGGCAACGAAAACAATGCAGTTTCAGTCAACGCACACGTAAACGGTTGGTTTGCCGATTACACAAACAACTTCATTACTACTTATGAGGATGCTGTACGCGGTGTTGACAGCAAGGGCGGCGTATGTGTTATCAACCATCCCGGTGAATACACAAAAGCAAGATATGAAATCCGTTCCGAAGATGCATATAACGAAGACGATATAGTTTATAACTATTATATCAATAAATTCGCTTCTCTTATTGACAGATATGACAGCTGCATCGGCATTGATATGAATTCAAAGGGTGACGGAAGAACACGCTTTGACAGAATTCTCTGGGATAACCTTCTCAAGAGATTTGCAGCAAACGGTGAGAATGTTTATGCTATTGCTTCATCTGATGCTCATCAGCTCAATGTTATTGACACAGGCTATACACTTGCTCTTCTCGAAGAACAGACCTCACCTGCTCTCAAGAGCTGTCTTCTCAACGGTGAATTTTTTGCAGCAAGTCACAACATCGGCAATTACGATGAGCTTGCGGATATTGCAGCATCACTCAAGGAATTCTACGGTGAAACAGAGCTTTATAACAAGGTAAATTCCACTGCTCTTGAAATGGAAGCTAAGATAAACGGTATTGAAAACGGCGAATATGATGCTGATGAAAGCATCGGTATCACATATTCAACTCTTGAAAACGGCTATAACACCTGTGAAGCTGATCCCAGAATTACTTCAATTGCAGTAAACGAAGAAACTGACGAAATTACAGTTACAACAACTGATGCTCTCATTGTACGTTTCATTTCAGACGGAAAGCTTATCACTACTCTCAAGGCAGATGATGCAACTATCGACCTTAACGACTATGCTGATGAACTCGGAGATTATGTGAGAATTGAAGTTTTCGGTGAAGGCGGAATCGTTTATACTCAGGCTTTCCTTCTTGATGCAGAAGCAAAAGCAGGTACAGCATCTCCCGTTGACGCTTCCTATGCAGATCTCGGTGTGCTTGATTTCCTTTTTGCTGAATTCAATAACTGGACAGCAATAATAATGAGATTTTTTGCAAACCTCTTCTGATAATATCACAGAAATAATTAAATGCATTCTCTTAACTGAGGATGCATTTTTTTGTGAAATAAAATAACATATACTTAATTTTACTGTAAAAAGAAGCAATACCGTTCCTTAATTTTCCTGAAAAGAAAAACTTTTTCAGATATCTTTTTAATCAGTTTTTAACATTAATTGCCAAAAAAATTACTCTTTTCATAAAATTTTGCTTTTTTTTCGCATAATTATAGTGAAAATTAAGCAAAAATACAGTAATAACCCTTGACAAACGAAAAATTATTAAGTAAGATAGCAGTATAATTTCAAAGAGGATTTATTATGACCTCAAAATTAACCGATTTTTCAAATTCAACAGATGAAATGCTTATAAATATGGCGCAGAACGGTGACTCCCGTGCTGAAAACTGTATTATTGAAAGATACAGGGATGCCGTAAAAATTACTGCCGCTTCTTTTGTCGGTTCTTTTGCTGACAGTCGGCTTCATACGACGGTTGAATTTGACGATTTGTTTCAGGAAGGGCTTCTGGGCCTTCTTTCCGCTGTATATTCCTTCCGTGATGACAAAAACACATCATTCAGGACCTATTCTTCAAGATGTATATCCAACAGCATAAAAAATGCAATAAAGGCTATGACACGTCAGAAGAATACTCCCACCGGAAGTGTAGTATCGCTCAGTGAAGTAGATATATCCGTTAACGCATCACCTGAGGACAGAATAATTTCTGCAGAAGGCACGGAGATTATTTTCGATTTTCTGCAAAATCAGTTATCCCCTCTTGAGCTTTCGGTAATCAAATATCATCTTTCGGGAACTTCATATAAGGAAATTGCATTAAAGCTTGACATTACGGAAAAATCCGTAGATAATGCGGTTCAGAGAACGAGAAACAAGCTCGGCAGATTTCTGGACAAAGAATAGTTCATAACAGCCAAAGCTGTATGATATATACCTACAGTAACTTTCGGGTTATAACAAGGTAAAAAAATTTTTAGCGAGGTAGCAAAATGTACGAAGACAAGACACTCCAATGCAAAGAATGCGGTAACGAATTCGTTTTCACAGCAGGTGAACAGGAATTCTATGCTGAGAAAGGTTTCGTAAACGAACCCCAGCGCTGCAAGGAATGCCGTAATGCACGCAAGCAGGCTGCAAAGGGCGAAAGAGAGTACTTTGTAACAACATGCAGTCAGTGTGGCGGCGAAGCTAAGGTTCCCTTCAAGCCCCGTGATGACAGAGCTGTTCTCTGCAGTGAATGCTTTGCAAAGTCCAGAGCTTAATTTTGCTCTGCAAGATTGGTGACAAACGCGTAATCACAACTACATAAATTACGTTGAAAACCTTTTTTATCCGAAGTTATTGACTGTATTTTTACTGTGCAGATTATTTAATGTTTATCAACAATCGGAAGATGTACCTTCATAGGTACATCTTTTTTTGTTTATATGAAAAGAAATCACCCTGAAAAGAAGCATATTCTTTCCGGGGTGAAGTTTATACTATTCTGTTTTCAGAGAAAACTGTGAGATTGCATCCTCTAAAGCCTTTACCTGTTCATCGCTTGTTGCCCATGATGCACAAAAGCGTACACAGGAATGCTCACTGTCAACTCTGCACCAGTAGTCCCAAGAGAAATTCTCGGATAAAATTTCAAGAACCGTATCGGGAAGCACGGGGAACTGCTGATTTGAGGGTGATTCATAAAGGAATGGGAAGCCTGCATTTCTGAAGGCATCTCTTATTCTGTAGGCCTTCTCAATACCGTTTCTGCCCATTTCATAATAAAGACCGTCTTTGAACATTTCTATAAACTGAACACCGAAAAGTCTTCCCTTTGCAAACATTCCGCACTGTCTTTTCTGCATATAGCGAAAATCCTTTTTTATGTCCTCATTGATAATTACAAGTGCCTCACCGAATAACGCACCGACCTTTGTTCCGCCGATGTAAAACACGTCGCAAAGCTCACTCAATAAAGGAAGAGTCACATCATTGCCTTCACTCATAAGAGCATAACCCAGCCTTGCACCGTCAACATAAAAATACATTGAATACTTATCACAGATTTCTCTGAGCTTTCTCAGCTCATCTGCCTTATATACAGTTCCGTTTTCAGTAGGCTGAGAAATATAAAGCATCTTAGGCTGAACCATGTGTTCATAAGTACCGTCTGCCCAATAATTTCTGCAATATTCCTCAAAAACATCTGCCGCAAGCTTACCGTCAGGAGAAGGCAGTCCGATAACCTTATGTCCCGTGCCCTCAACAGCACCGCTTTCGTGAACATTGATATGACCTGTCACGGGACAAACAACTCCCTGATAAGGACGAAGAGCCGCAGCAATAACCGTTGTATTGGTACCTGTACCGCCTACAATAAAATGCACGTCGGCATTTTCAGCCTGACATTCTTTTTTTATAAGAGTTCTTGCCTCTTCGCAGTAAGCATCTACAGCATAACCTGCTGTCTGTTCAAAATTTGTTCTGTTAAGAGCTTCAAGTATTCTCGGATGTGCGCCTTCAAGATAATCGCAGTCAAACTTTATCATAATTTATTTCTCCATATCTATTATTATCGAATTATCGTCACCGGTACGGGTATTATACAGAAAATGCTTTACCGTTTCAAGTGCTGTTTCCTCGCCAGGAATTAACGCATCGATATCCACACCGAAGCGTTTAAGTAACCTTGTTCCTTTTATAACACAGGATGTAATAACCTTATATTCAGCAGTATCGGGAGTAAAGGGAGCATTTCCCGAAAATACATGCTTCAGCACAACAATGGCTACGTCAAGCATATACGTATCTTTAAGACGCTTTTTTTCTTCTTTTGTAATATCTGCCGCTTTTCCTGCAAAACTTACGGCAATACCCGACTTCAATTTAATTATCTTTGACAGTAATGCCCTTGAAATACGGGGGTGGGATTTAAAAAACGGAACGTTGAAAACATGAGAGGTAATATCACAGAATTTCTCCCAATCTGTCTTTATAAGGGGCAGACTTTTCTGTACAAGACCTGCAAAATTAAGGGAATAAATATACTCCTCTGCGGACAATCCGCCTGTATCAAAGCCTTCTATCCTGTCTATACCTATACTTTCAATACTGCAGGTATTTTCATTTCTGTCGAAGGTAACCTTACGCATTTTTCCCTTTGCCGAGGGAAGAGCACTTGTCGTAATATCATAGAAGCTTCTGTTTTCACTGTCCGTATATTTTTTTATACCGTGAACGTGAGTATGTCCCGTAAAAATAACCTTAACATTATTTTCACACATAATTTTTCTGAGTTTTTCATATCCGCCGAATAATTCAAATTCAGCAACACTCTTATATATGGGCCACGGCGGAATAACAGGATGATGCACGGCAAGAAATACCGTCTGTCCTTCGGCATTTGCTTCCTTTATCTGATTTGTAAGCCAGTTAAAGCCTTCATCAAAAAGACCGCAGTGGCTTCTTCCGTTTCCGTTATCATAAATACATATCATTCTGAATTTTTCTTCAAGAATAACAGAATATGAACCGCTTTCATTATCTATGCTGTGAGCATACTTATGACCGTAATCAAAATACAGCTGAGGAAGCTCTGTTTTATATACTCTTTCAACCTCTTCACAGCCGTCCTTTGTATAACGTACTGCGTGGAAAATATTTTCGTCGTCACCAAGTCCCGCATAATCATGAGTAGCACAGGTAACAAAAACGGTTTTTCCCGCATCCGTAAGCAGCTTCAGCTCATTGATAAAGCCCTCCTGGCTTCCCTTGTCACCGTTATTGATAAGATCCCCTGTTATAAGCACATAAGGGGTGCTTTCATCTTCAATTATTTTCTTAAAAAAGCTTCTGAGAATATAAGGTGTGCTTTTTATAGCAATCTGGTCGCCCATTTCTCTGTTGGTTATGCTTTCACCCTCAACCCACATATCAGTACCGAGATAATGAGTATCAGTGAGAATATACAAAGACAATTTATCATTCACGGCAATATCCTCCTGTTGCCAACCGCAATTAATTCTTAAAAATATGTGGAAAAAGTTAATATTTTAGTATATAATATAACAATAGTGTAACAATGTAAAGAAATTACCGGAAATTTTTCAGAAAGGAGGAACAAAAATTATGAAAAACCGACACGCAGTTCTCGTAGTCAGCAGTCGGCTGAAATTCTTTAATTCTCTTGTTCCTCTTCTTCAGAATGTTTTCGGCGAGTCAGTATTTTTTGCCGCAGATACGGTTGAAGCAAGAAAAATACTTATGACAAATGAAATCTCGGCAATCATTATAAACACTCCCCTTTCAGATGATTTCGGAATTGAGTTTGCAATCAGATGTGCTTCAGAAAAAAATTACGGCGTTCTGATTTTTGCAGGCAAGGAGTTTTTTGATATCACCCGAAAAAAGGTATCCTCCTTCGGTGTGCTTACCGTTGAAAAACCAAATTCCCCCGAAACCATTTCTCAGGCTATAATCCTTCTTCGCTCCGCATCTGAAAAATTATGCACCGTTAAAAATTCTACCGTTACCGACAGTGAAGCACAGAGCATAAAAACGCTGAACAGAGCAAAACTTATTCTTATAGGCTCTTTCGGAATGACTGAAGCCAAGGCACATAAATACATAGAAAAACGTGCTATGGAAGAACGGAAAACAAAAACGGAAATAGCACAGAACATAATTAAATCTTACGGAAATTAAGGAGTTGCTGTTATGATGAAGAAATTACTCGCTTTATGTCTTACGTTTACCTTACTGACTGCTTTTTATGTTCCTTCCGTGACAGCTTTTGCAACAGAAATAAATCCTTCCACATGGGCTGCTGTTGACGGACTCGGCAGAACTCTTTCTTCTAACGAAGAAACGGGAGATAAAAAATCTGACAAATTTGTGGGAATGTTCTATTGGATATGGCACTACACCTGGGTTGACGGTTATGAACCCATTACTACGGGAAGTGTACTTGACAAATACCCTGAGGCCGTAAACGATTGGTCGCATCCTGCTTGGAACGCTACATTCAGCGGTAGGCCTTATTTCTGGGATGAGCCGCTTTACGGCTTTTACACAAATACAGATGAATACGTTCTGAGAAAACACGCTGAGCTTCTTGCCGATGCAGATATTGACGTGGTGATTTTTGATGCAACAAACGGAACTCTTGTATTTCCCAATGCCTATGAAGTCCTTTTCCAAGTCTGGAGTGAAGCAATAGCTGACGGTGTGAACGTACCGCAGATAGCTTTTATGCTGAACTTCGGCAATCACGGGGATATTAATACTCAGCTTACATATCTCTACGACAACATCTATAGCTTGGAAAGATATGAAGAGCTCTGGTTCCTCTGGGAAAACAAGCCTCTTGTAATGGCCAATATCGGCGCACTTGACCTTACAAACAGCAAGGACAGAGAAATATTCAATTTCTTCACCTTCCGATATAACGAGCCTACATATTTTGCAGAGGATACCCGATATTCAGATTACACTTGGGGTTGGTGCTCAGATTATCCCCAGACAAAATTCGGCAAAGATATTTGCGGAAATATTGAGCAGATGTGTGTTTCCGTTGCACAAAATGCAAATGAATACGGACTTACTGCAATGAACAGCCCGATAGGAACAGTTCAGGGCAGAAGCTTTACAGACGGAGCATTTTCATATTCATATACTTATGCGGGTAAAACAGTTACCGCAGAAAGCTCAATGGAAAATTCCCTTCTCTACGGCCTTAATTTCCAGCAGCAGTGGGATTATGCCATAGAACAGGATCCCGAATTTATTTTCGTAACAGGCTTTAACGAATGGATAGCAGGCAGATGGGATGAATGGATGGATACGGAAAATGCATTCCCTGATCAGTACAATCCCGAATACAGCCGTGATATTGAGCCATCAAAGGGCGTTCTCAAGGACCATTACTATTATCAGCTTGTTGAAAATGTACGCCGCTTCAAGGGTACGGATCCGTTACCCGCAAATTATGCCGAAAAAACGGTTGATATATCAGGTGATATTTCACAGTGGAACAGTGTTCTCCCTGAATATAATCATTACTCAGGCGGAAAAAACAGAGATAGCGTCGGTTGGGAAGGATATTATTATAAAAATGACACGCTGAGAAATGACATTGTGAAAGCAAAGGTTGCTTACGACAGGGATAATATATATTTCTACGTTGAAACGGCAGAAGCGCTCACCCCTGAAACAGATACCGACTGGATGCGCCTTCTCATTGATACGGACACAACCGGAATTTCACCCAACTGGGAAGGCTTTGAATATGTTATCAACAGAGCTTCACCTGACGGTGACACTGCAATTCTCGAAAAATCAGAAGGTGAACTCAGCTTTACAAAAATTGCCGACGTTTCATATACGGTAAAGGATAATGTTCTTCAGATAGAGGTTCCTCGGAATTTGCTCGGACTTACGGAAGATGACGTCAAATTCAATTTCAAGTGGTCCGATAATCTTCTCGGAAGTGATGCAATGTCCTTCTATGAAAACGGTGACTGTGCACCCGGCGGAAGATTTACCTTCGTTTTTGACTCAACTGCAACAGAACAAATCGACGATAAGTGCGATTTATCGGGAATTACACAGCTCTTTGCAAAAATCAGAAGCTTTTTTGACAGCATAAAATCATTCATTATAAAATTTTTTATAAACATCAGCAATTAAAAAGAAGGCTTATATCATTTTTATTTAACAGAAATGATATAAGCTTTTCCGTTTTTTTACATAAATATTTTTTTCTCCTGTACACACAATATTCTCAGCGCACGGAATTTGAAAAAGTTAAGTCAAGGAAAATTTTTTCAGTAATATTAACAATATCACGTGTGCATAATACTATTGCAAATGCAACAAAACATTTTGCAAAAGGAGTGAAAGACAATGAAGGGTAGTAATTCAAGTCTTGTACCCGAAGCAAGAGAAGCTCTTAACAAGTTTAAGATGGAAGCGGCTTCAGAAGTCGGTGTAAATCTCAAGCAGGGCTACAACGGTGACCTCACATCCCGTCAGGCAGGTTCTGTCGGCGGTCAGATGGTTAAAAAGATGATTGAAGCTTATGAAAACGGCATGAAGTAAAACTTCAGCCTGTAAGCAGGGACAGTAATCCTATAAGGGTTTACTGTCCTTTGTTTTATATTAAAGTTTTGTTTAATATTTACAATATTTTTTATAATGTTTAGTTGCTTTTATTCTCGACAAGTGTCGGATAATGTGCTAAAATACGGTGAGAAAATCTTAACATAAAGGAGAATTATTTATGAAAGCTTCGGAAAGTATCCCGAATTTCAAATCCGGACTTCGTATGTATGCAAATTTCGCAGCACGTACAATAAAAAAAGTATGTGCGGAAATTGGCCCCAGAGAAGCCGGTACACAGGCTGAGCTTGATGCTCAGAATTATTTGTCGGCACAAGTCGGCGATGCTGCTGATGAGGTAAAGCAGGATGAATTCAAAATCGCCCACCGTGCATTCCTCGGTTGGTTAAGACTTTCAGGTATATTTATGTTGATTGCCGTTATCCTCAACATTTCCAATGCCGTTTTCAGTGATGCATTCTATGCACCTTACGTTTCAATCGTAATGTGTGCACTCACCGCAATAATGATTTTCGGTGAATTCCTTTTCTACAAGCCCGTTATTGATCCCTTCTTCAAAAAAGTTACTTCGCACAACACTTACTGCATAAGAAAGCCCAAGGGCGAGGTCAAGAGAAGAATAATTATGGCAGGTCATTCCGACTCATCAATTGAGTGGCGGTTTACCCATATCGGCGGTGCACCTCTTATGTACATCGGCTATATCTATCCTGCAGTAGGTCTCGGTTACACCCTTCTCACAACGGTATATATGCTTGTTAAGGGTGAGGTTAATCCCACTCTTATCTGGATTGGCTGTGCATTTATTCCTGCTTACATAGGTCTTATTATTTTCCTTAACTATAAGGTCTGTGTTGACGGTGCTAACGATAATCTTACAGGCTGTATGATGGGTGCTGCAGTTCTCAAATTCCTCGGTGACAACGATATAAGATTTGAAAACACAGAGGTTATTGCTATGTTCTCAGGTGCTGAAGAGGAAGGTCTTCGCGGTGCAAAGGCAGCTGCAAAGCTTCATCCCGAATTCAAGGATCCTGACGTTGAAACTGTATTTATTGCGTACGATACTATCACTGACTATGATGATATGTTCATCTACAACAGAGATATGTCAGGTATCACTAAGCATGACCCCAGAGCTTGTGCTCTTCTCAGACAGGGCGGTAAAAACGCAGAGGTTGATCTTAAATACTCTGTTGTATTTGCCGGTGCATCAGATGCCGCAGCAATAACTCAGGCAGGTATTCCTGCAACCACATTTGCGGCTATGAATCCCGGACCTCCCAAATACTATCACACAAGAGATGACAAAGCGGATATTCTCAATCTCAAAACAATTGAAAAAGGTCTTCAGGTTGCTCTTGAAACTGTTTTCCTCTTTGATGAAAAAGGTCTTCCGGAAAGCTACGAATAAAAATACAGTTACAGTAAAGCAGTCGTAAAAACGGCTGCTTTATTTTTGTTTAAAATATTATATTATATTACATACTTTTTTCTTGCAATATAACGTTAATTCTGTTATACTCTATCGTGTATAATTAAAAAGGAGCGAATATACTTATGAAAAAAACATTCAAAACTATTATTTCCTTTGCATTAGTTGCACTTCTTGTGCTTTCCCTTTCTTCCTGCTCAATCTTTGAGGCTATGCGTCAGAATGCTCTTGAAGCAGCTCAGACAACCATTTATGCTACACCCGAAGAAGAACAGATTATTGCAGAATTCAACAATCTTCTTGCCGCTTCAAAGCAGGAGGCTGTTTCAATAAATGAAAATGTAAGCTACAGCACAGGCACTCCCGATGTTCTCGTCGGCGGTGAGGAAGCAGGTCTTCTTGATGCTTCTGCAAAGCAGCTTAAAACATTCATTATGTCTGCAAAACCCGGCAGCACATCAACAACACTTGAAACAACAGAAGGCACACTTCTTAATGCCGTTAATGATGCATTTGTTCTTGACTTCACATTCACAAGAAATATCGCAAGTGAAAATGTAACAAATGAAAAAGGCGAAAATGTTACGGATGATGACGGCAATAACGTAACAGAACAGTACATCAGCGACAACATTCTTCACCTTACATTTAACTATTTTGAAAATCAGGTTATTGAAAATGCTGAGCCTGAAACAAATGAAGACGGTACAGAAATAGAAGAAACAACTGTTCTTTATGCAACAAATGAAACAATCGAAGGTGTCTTCGGCTCTCTCAAGGACAAAGAAGCAGTTCTTGCAAACTTTGAAAGCGTAAAGGATTACATCACTGTATCTGATTACAGCATTGAATACACAAACTGCAGCATAACATCAGATGCTGACCTTGAAGAAGGCAGAATTGACTTCATTAATTTCACAAAGAATATGAAGGTTACTGCAACAGCAACAGGTGTAGGTGCACTTGAACAGTACGGTGAATTTGAAGTTGTATTCGATCTTACACAGACAACAAGCTATGAATTCGATTATGAATCCGAGCTTGAAGAGTTTGACGATGTGCTTAATGAAACAACTGAAGCTGAAGATGAAACAACTGAAGCTGTAAATGAAACAAGCGAAGCAGCAGAGGAAACAACTGTTGAAGAAGTTGCTGATGAAACAACTGCTGATGAAATTGAAGAAGCAACCGAAGAAGAAACAGTTTCTGAATAATCAGATTACATAAAGCCGGAGCTTCCTCCGGCTTTATGTGGCTTTAATCAGTTTACAAAAAGCATAATCTTACTATGTTTTCATATACTTTATTCTGCAAGGATGTGTTTTTGTGTATAAAAAACTGTTATCAACAGCTTTGATTTTAATATTGACCTTATCGCTTTTTTCTTCATGTAAAGGTACGGTAAAAGGTGAAGATGCCACAATAAAAAGCGACATTGAGGCTGAAACCGTGGTTGAACAGCACAGCTTTGCTCAGGAAGAAATATCCAATGCATCAGAAGCAAAGACCGTAGGTACAGCCTCATCATTCAATTCACTTCTCACAAACCCTGATGTAAATGTTGCTTCCTATAAAGGAAGTGAAGACATCAGCATTATAAATGAAGAATATATTGATAAAACTGTTGCGATTGATACTATAGGAAGTGTAAGCATTGACTGTCCCGTAAAATCAGTTGTCTTATTCGGAGCAGCAGGCGGAGTAACCCTGAACGAAAAAACAGACAGCATAATCATCAAGGGTGAGGATGTTACACTTGATGTTATGTGTGAAACGGGAAGCATTTACATTGAAGGCAAGAATGCGGTTGTTAATGTAAAAAATGCCGATGTCGGCACGATTACCGCAAGAAATGTCACATCTGTTATAAAAAATCACACAGACAGTGATATTACCGTAACACTTACAAACGGTGCAAAGGTTACAGTGGGAGCAAAGCTTACTTATGTAACAAAGGATAATTTCCTTCAGGAAAATGCACTTGATTAAGATTTAATAATTTAACACGGAAAGAGGCACTGAAATATGGCACATGAATATTCAGTTTCCTTACAGAAGCTGGTAAAGAACAACAGCCTTACGGTACTTTTTACTCCGAAAACTCTTGATGAAATTATTATTACATCAAAAGATGTAAACAGACCGGGACTTATTCTTGCAGGTTATCACGATTTTTTTGATCCCAAGAGAATACAGTTCTTCGGAATTACCGAATTTGGATTTATTGACAGTCTTACAAAAGAAAAAAGAGCAAAATGCCTTGAGCATTTCTTCTCATATAAGCCCAGCTGTATAATCAGCACAAGAAGCATCGAGCCTTCAGAAGATTTTATGGAGCTTGCAAAAAAGTATGAGGTTCCGGTTTTGCAGTCAACGGATTCGACCTCAGGCAGTATGTCAACTCTTATCGCATATCTCGGAATTGAGCTTGCCGAGAGAATAACAAGACACGGTGTATTTGTTGAGGTTCACGGTGAAGGTGTGCTTATTGTCGGTAACTCCGGTGTAGGTAAGAGTGAAACCGCAATCGAGCTTATCAACAGAGGCCACCGACTTATTGCTGACGATGCTGTTGAGATAAGAAGAGTTTCATCAAAAACTCTCGTCGGTACAGCCCCCGAAAACATACGTCATTTTATGGAGCTTCGCGGCGTCGGCGTAATTAATGCGAGAAATCTTTTCGGTATCGGTTCTGTTAAAATGACCGAAAAAATTGATATAATAATAAACCTTGAATTATGGGATGAAAACAAGGTTTATGACAGACTCGGTCTTGAGGAAGAATATATGGAAATACTCGGACTGAACATCCCTGCAATTACGGTTCCCGTAAAGCCCGGACGAAACCTTGCAATTATAATAGAATGTGCGGCTATGAATAACCGTCAGAAGAGAATGGGCTATAATGCAACAAAAGAGCTTCTGCAAAGTCTTGGCATGACTGATGATACCCCTGCAGGAGAAGGAAATGTCATAGAAGTATGGCACTAAAAACGGATATTATTCAACGGAGGAATGAAATATGTACAGAATTGGTGTAGATCTCGGAGGAACTAACATCGTAGTCGGAGTTATCGACGAAAACAACAAAATTATTGCAAAGGCATCAAGAAAGACCAATGCGCCCAGAGCAGCAGAAGGTATTTTTGATGATATGGCTGATGCAATAAAGGAAGCTATGAGTCAGGTACATATCACTAATGATGATGTTATTTCAATCGGTGTAGGTACCCCCGGTTCAGTAAACAAAAAAGATGAGCTTATTGAATTTGCAAACAATCTTGGCTTTGACAATGTTCCCTCTTATAAGCTTTTAAGAGAAAGAACAGGCATAAAGAATGTTTATTTTGATAATGACGCTAACTGTGCGGCTCTCGGTGAAGCAGTTGCAGGATGCGGTAAGGGCGTTAAGGACTTTATAATGATTACACTGGGCACAGGTGTAGGAAGCGGGATTATAGTAAACGGCAAGCTTGTTACCGGTGTAAACTATGCTGCAGGTGAAATGGGACACACTGTTCTCGTTTACGACGGTATTCCCTGTAACTGCGGCAGAAGAGGCTGTTGGGAAAAGTATTCATCCGCTACAGCACTTATTTCTCAGACAAAGGATGCTATGAGAAAGAACTACAATTCTCTTATGTGGGATCTTGTAGGCGGCGATATTCATAAGGTAAACGGAAGAACAGCCTTTGATGCTATGAGAAAGGGCGATATTACTGCACAGAATGTTGTAAATAATTACGTAGGCTATCTTGCATGCGGAATAGGCAATATCGTAAACACCTTCCAGCCTGATATCGTTTGCGTAGGCGGTGGCGTAGGTAACGAAAAGGAAAACCTTCTTGCTCCCGTGCGCAGAATTCTTGCTTCAGAAATTTATTCTATTCACGCAAAGAAACAGACAAGAATTGTTGCAGCTGAGCTCGGTAACGATGCTGGTATTATCGGTGCGGCACTTCTCGACGAATAATAGATTAACGGTGATAATATGACCGATTTGCAAAAATCTTTTTCTGCACATTTTAATAAAGAAGACTGTACAATTCTCTTTGACGAGCCGATGAAAAATCATTCGTCATTCCGCATTGGCGGAAATGCAGAGGTATTGGTCATTCCTAAAAAAGAAAGCGTTCTTTCATCTGTACTTAAATATGCAGATGAAAGAGCTGTTCCCCTCCGTGTACTCGGAAACGGAAGTAATGTCCTCATTTCCGATGACGGTCTTAAAGGGATTACAATTAAGCTTATGAACGGGCTTACCGATTTGCTGTATCTCGGTGATGGGATCATTGCCTGTTCTGCAGGTGTTTCTCTCACAAAGCTTTGTAACTTTGCTTTATCTCACAGCCTTACAGGACTTGAGTTTGCTTACGGAATTCCGGGAAGCGTAGGCGGTGCCGTATATATGAATGCAGGTGCCTACGGCGGAGAAATTAAGAATGCTCTTATGTCCGTGAGAAGTGTAGATAAAACAGGTAAAGCAGAAGAAACCCCCATAGAAAATCTCGATTTTTCATACAGAAATACCCCTTTTATGAAAAACGGCAGAATTATAACTGCCGCATATTTCCGACTTAATAAAGGAAACAAAGAGGAAATAAGCTCAAAAATGGAAGAGCTTATGACAAAAAGAAAAACATCTCAGCCTCTTGATTATCCCAGTGCAGGCAGTACCTTCAAAAGACCTGCGGTAGGCTATGCAGGAGCACATATTGAGGAGTGCGGACTTAAAGGCACGGCTGTTGGCGATGCTATGGTCAGTACAAAGCACGCAGGCTTCGTTATCAATACAGGTAATGCTACCTGCTGTGATGTCCTGAAGCTTATGGAAATAATCAAGAATGCGGTTTACATTAAACACGGCGTTTTACTTGAAGCCGAGGTCGAGATTTTGAAGGATTGAGTATATGTCATTTTCAGCTGAAGTAAAAAAAGAATTATTATCGACTGATGATGCACCCTGCTGTAAGCATGCGCTAAATTATGCACTCCTGCTTTTCGGCAGGGTATTTTCTGCAGATGAATTTTCCTTGCTTACGGAAAATCAGGAGATTTCACGTAAATACTGTGAAGCAATTCACTTTTTCTCAGAAAAAGAAATTACACCTGAAATAACCTCCGGAGGAAAATACAAAATCTGTATCACCGATAAAGCTATAATTAATACTGTTTTTGAAAAACTCGGAATTTCAGACAGCGCAAATAAAAGACGTGTAAATTTTGCAAATATACAGAATAATTGCTGTTTTTCTGCATTTATCAAGGGAGCATTTCTCGCTTGCGGAACAATTACAAATCCCGAGAAAGAATATCACCTTGAATTTTCCGTTTCAACCAAAGGGCTTTCCGAAGACATTATAAAAATCTTCGATGAATATGAGCCCACACCTAAAATGACAAACAGGGGCGGCTCATATACGGTATATTTTAAAAACTCATCTGACATAGAGGATATTCTTGCTATTATGGGTGCTATGGAGAATTCACTTCAGGTTATGGGCGCTAAGGTATATAAGGATATAAGAAATACCGTAAACCGAAAAGTCAATTTTGAAAATGCCAATCTCGCAAGAACTATTGCAGCGGCAACAAAGCAGTATGAAGCTATTGAGTTCATAAAAAACAAGGTCGGATTTGATGCCCTTCCGAAACAGTTACAGGAAATTGCAAGGCTCAGATATGAAGACAGAGAGCTGAGCAACTCTGAAATTGCAAAAATGCTGTCGGAGAGTATTACTATATCGGGTGTAAACCATAGATTTAAAAGACTTATTAAAATTGCGGAGGACTTAAAGAAATGAACATATCAGCCCCCTTCACCGCTACTCCGTCTTCCGCAGGAAGACCTGATAAGGAAATGAGAGTTTATGATTTTCTCAGTAAAAACAGCATCAGTTTTTCAGGACTGAGCCACGACAGTGCTGATACTATGGAAATTTGTGAAAAAATCGAAGAAACTCTCGGCGCGGAAATCTGCAAAAATCTTTTTCTATGTAATTCTCAGGCAACACACTTTTATCTGCTACTTATGCCCGGTAAAAAGGTTTTTAAGACAAAATTTCTTTCAAAGCAGATAAATTCATCAAGACTTTCCTTTGGCAGTGCCGAAAATATGGAGAAGTATCTTGATATTACCCCCGGCTCCGTAAGTGTAATGGGACTTATGAACGATAAGGAAAAGGCTGTGGAGCTTCTTATTGACAAGGAGCTTTTATCTCTTGATGAAATAGGTATTCATCCCTGTATAAATACCTCAACGATAAAGATTTCCACCAGTGACCTTCTTAATAAAATTATTCCCGCGCTGGAAAGAACTTATACCGTGGTTGACCTTCCTGATCCCACAAAAACTGATATTTAACATCACATTTTCTTGACTTTTTTGTGCTGTTAATGTATTATAAAATTAATAATAAACGGAGGAAATAAATTATGAAAAATGCAAAGAAAATTATTTGCCTTGTATTAAGTGCCCTTCTTATGTTACAGGTAGGCATTTTTGCTGCAAGTGCAAATGAAGCTACTTATGTAATCAACAACCCCTATGAAGAAGTAATCTGGGAGGGTGACAGTGCATGGGGTGCATACAAAGGCACTCTTCACTCACATACCACATATTCAGATGCTGACGAAGACCTTGCCACTATGGTTAAGGCATATTACGAGCAGGACTACGATTTCCTTGCAAATGCTGACCACGGTGTAACAGGCGTTGAATGGAACAAGGAACCCGCTAAGCTTCTTCTCTATATGTACCAGCCTCTTCTCGGCAATGCATTCAAGGTTCTTACTGATGAAGAATTTGAAGGCATCACAAGCGGTACTTATAACAACAGAGGTAAGGGTATGACCTGTGTTACAGGCGCTAATGAGCTTAACAATATGACTCTTACAAAGGCTCATGTCAATGCTTATTTCATTCCCACTGATAAGGGAAACAGTTTCCCCGGTTTTGAAAACGGCTTTGAATATGCTATCAAGTTCACAGAAGAAAACGGCGGTATTTCTCATATCAACCATCCCGGTGACTGGCTTGATTCTAACTCAAATCCCGAAGCAGTAAACGATCCTGAAAATGTTGAATTCCTCAGTGACCTTATCCTCAGATATGATTCCTGCTACGGCATTGAAGTTTTCAATGAAAGAAACGGCACAACAGGTTATGACAGAATTCTCTGGGATAATATGCTTATGTTCTCTCTTCCCTACGGCAAAACAATTATCGGTTACTCAAATACCGACGCTCATCATACAGGCACAATTGATACATCTTTCATGACATTTATGATGGAAGAAAACAATGTTGACAATATCAAGAAGACAATGATGAACGGCGCATTCTTCTCAACTACAAGAATTCTCAGAGGTAATGATTTCGAAATCGGCCCCAAGGAAAGCATTGATGTTGCAAATCAGGGACTTGATTATCCTATGTTCACAAATATCAAGGTTGACGGTCACAAGATTACCGTTGAAGCTGAAAATGCTGACAGTCTTCAGTGGATTGCAAACGGTAAAGTTATTATGGCAACTGAAATTTCCGATAATGCTGTAACTCTTGACCTTGACACAATAGAAAATGCAGAAGAATTCCTCTATGTAAGAGCTGAAATTTTCGGTGAAGGCGGTATTACTCTTACTCAGGCTTTCACAATTGACAACGGCGAAGAAAAACTTACTTATGAAGCTGGCGACTTTAATGTTGCTGATTTCGTATTTATGCTCAAGAGTTCAAGACTCTGGGTTCTCTTCCAGGAACTTTTCAGACTTTTCTGATAAGCTGAGCAGATAAAATTCATTTGCCTCCGGAATTTTTCGGAGGCAATTTTTTCTCACTGTTTATTTTTTTACAACGGAAGGATAAAAATTTATGAAAAATAAAGCACTAAAATCAATATTGGCATTAATCATCGCCCTTTCCCTACTTTTTTGTCTTCCCGTTGCAAATGCGGCAGCTACCTCTTCAGACATCAGAGCAGAAATAACAAATACGGATAATAAATGTAATATAAAGGTTTATCTCAATAATCCTTCGGGAACAACAGATTTAAGCTTTTACTTATCGTTATCTGACACTGACTGTATTATTTCCGATATTACGGCAGATACAGCTGACTTAATCAACGAAATTAATAACTTTTCAGCATTGGGCAATACAGCAGAAGAAGGCAAGCAGTATTTTTCTTACGCTGCAAACAAAAAAGATAACAAAGCAAAGCTTTCAGGCTATTTTATAAAACCTTATGAATGTGAAAAAGATGAAATTCTGCTTTTTACCACTGAAGCGGATATTCCTGCGGATTGTGATAACTGCACTCTATTTATCAGTACTACTGTAAAAAAAGGGGCAGAAACCCTGAACAAAGAGCTTGCATATAAAATTCCGAAAAATTCTTCAACAGAAAATGCTCCTTCAGATAGCTATACTTACATATCCACAAGACCTTACGGTGACGTTAATTCTGACGGAAAAATAACTTCTGCTGATGCCAGACTTATTCTCAGATATTCTGTCGAGCTTGAAGATATTTCTGTTGATGCACTTCCATACGCTAACCTGAACGCTGATGATAAGATATCAGCGCAGGATGCAAGATTAGCACTGAGAACATCTGTTGAGCTTGAAGAAAAACAATACTGTGATTTCAGCGCAATTCTCTATGAAGGCACTGATTGCATTAACGGCGGTACATACTTTTTCTACTGCAAATCAACCGGAAACAATTTTTTCCTGAATGTAAAAAAGAGTGAGCATCTCTACAGTGAAAAAGGCTGTATTCAGAATAAACAATGTGTAAGATGTAACCTTTTCGTCGAACACGCGACAGGTCATTCCTATAATGAAAAAGGATATTGCATTAACTGCGGTATTACCAATAATAATCTTTCTGAAACAAAAGAAGAGCTTCTTCCGATTATCAATGAAATTATACGTCTTAACACAGCAACGATTTCCTGCGGTGAAGCCAAGGATTATTCGGGATTTTTCTCAAATTTCACAGACTCCGGCAAATTGCTCAGAACCGCCGCAGATATCTGTGTTGACAGCAAGGCATTCAGACCGTTAAAAGAGCTCTTTGAAGATACTCTCAGAATAAGAATTTTTGCATTGAACAGTATTACTGATGACAGCGGCTATCTCAATGAGGAACCCGAAAAGGTAAGTCAGATACTAACCACTGTAAAGGCTTCAAGTGCTCTGATTAATATCGCAGAAAAAATTATCAATAAGCTTTTATAAGCTACAACAAAGCACAAAAAAACACACCTGTATTTTTACTCAAGGTAAGAATACAGGTGTTATTTTTATATTATGACCATTTCAAAGCCGGAAAGAAGAGCAAGGAAGCCAAAATTGAAAATTGAAAACATTGCAATATAGTAAAGTGTTTTTTTAGGATTATGCTTATGATATTCTCTGAAGGTTATAAGACTTGCAAGTGAGGAAATAAGTGTGCCTACTCCGCCTATATTTACACCTAAAAGAAGCTCCTGATAGTTTTCTGTAAACTGTGACAGTAAAATAGCGGAAGGAACATTACTGATAAACTGACAGGAAATAACACTGAAAAGAAGTACACTCTTATTAAGAAGAAATGAAAACACTTCTCTTACAACATCAATTCGAGCCATATTTCCCGCAAAAATAAAGAAGAAAACAAATGTGAGCAATAATGGATAGTCAACTTCTTTAAGTGCTTTGCGGTCAAAAACAAGCAAAACAGCGGGAATTACAATAAGACCGATAACATAAGGAACTGAACGGAAAACAATTGCAATAGCAAGAATAAACAAAGCAAGATAAAGTCCTGCTTTTTTATAATCAAGCTTAACTTTATTTCCGGTTATTTCCAGCTTTTCACTCTTTACAAAGATAAGACAGCAAGCTGTAATAATCACTACTGAAATAATAAACGGTGGCAGCATTATTGAAATAAACTCGCCGTTCGGAATATCAAATTTAGTATATAAATATAAGTTCTGGGGATTGCCGAAGGGAGTCAGCATACCGCCGAGATTAGCGGCAATATTCTGCATAATAAAGGTAAATGCCATATTCTTTTGCTGATTTGTTGCTTCAAGTATGTAATATCCGAGCGGAAGGAATGTAAGAAGAGCCATATCGTTTGCAATAAGCATTGAACCGATAAAGGTTATATATACAAGAGAAAGCACACAGTATTTAATATTACCGAAGCTTTCTACAATTTTTCTTGCAAGAATGTAAAAGAAATTAATGTGTTTAAGTGCACACACAACAGCAAGAACACAAAACAGACAAGAAAGCGTTTTAACGTCAAAATATCCGAGATATTCCTTATCAACCGGCACAAAAAACATTGTTACAACAGCTGCAACAAGTGCAATTTCCATAACTGCATTCTTTTTTATAAAACCGAATATATTGGTCATATTAAATCTCCTTACAAAAAAGAGTCGGTACGAATTAGCCGCACCGAGATATAAGTATAATATTAAATTTTCTGATTGTCAACATAAAATCGAGCATTTCTCAGCCATTTTTAACAATTACTTTTTATGTTTTTTGTAGATTTTACACAATCAATGAATTCATCTGAATTTTTATCAGAAAGTATTCCACAAAGAAAAAACGGAACACCTTTCGGTGCTCCGTAATTCATAAATTGCTTTTTATTCAACTCAGATGAGTTCAATAATGCACATCTCAGCAGCGTCGCCACGACGGGGACCTGTCTTGATGATGCGGCAATAACCACCCTTAACATCCTGATACTTAGGTGCTACTTCGTCGAAGAGCTTCTTAACAACGTCTTCCTTTGTAATGTAAGCCATTGCCTGTCTTCTATTGTGAAGGGAGTTAACCTTAGCGAGAGTAATCATTTTCTCGGTAATAGCACGAACTTCCTTTGCTCTTGTAACGGTGGTTTCAATTTTGCCATTTTCCAAAAGGTAAGTTACCATAGCTCTCATCATAGCTCTACGATGGTCTGTGGTTCTTCCGAGCTTTCTGGTTCCGGGCATTTAAAATCACTCCTTAATACCTATAAAGGTTAATTGTGAAAGGATTATTCATCCTCCTGACGAAGAGATAAGCCAAACTGAGCAAGCTTTGCAATAACCTCATCGAGAGATTTCTTGCCGAGGTTTCTGACTTTCATCATATCCTCTTCGCTCTTTTCTATCAGATCGCCAACCTTGTGAATATTCGCTCTCTTAAGACAATTGAATGAGCGAACTGAAAGGTCAAGCTCCTCAACGGTCATCTCTAATGTCTGCTTATTAGAATCGGTATCCTTAACGACCATAACCTCAACATTGCCAGCCTCCTCAGAGAGATCAACAAAGAGATTGAGATGTTCGTTGAGAATCTTGGCAGCAAACGAAACAGCATCCTTTGCAGTAAGAGTTCCGTTTGTCCATACCTCAAGAGTTAACTTGTCGTAGTCAGTGATGTCACCGACACGGGTGTTCTCTACAGTATAATTTACCTTGCTTACAGGAGTGTAGATAGAGTCGATTGCTATAACTCCGATGGGGGGATTAAGCAATACTTTATTACGCTCTGCAGACACATAGCCTCTGCCGATATCAGCAGTAAGTTCCATTCTGACGTGTGCGTCAGGACTGAGAGTAGCTATATGCCAATCGGGGTTAAGGATTTCAACCTCCGAGTCAGTCTGAATATCTCCGGCAGTAATCTCAGTAGCGTTGCTAACATCAATATACATTGTCTTAGGTTCATTACCGAAGATTTTAAGAATAACGTTCTTTAAGTTAAGGACGATTTCAGTAACATCCTCTTTCACGCCTTCAATAGTCGAGAACTCATGAAGTACACCATTAATCTTAACTGAAGTAATGGCATAGCCTGTAAGTGATGATAAAAGAACACGGCGAAGACTGTTACCGAGTGTAGTACCGTAGCCTCTTTCAAGGGGTTCAAGGATAAATTTGCCGTGTGAACCGTCTTCACTCAGGTCAACAGTTGTTATGCTGGGCTTTTCTATACCAATCATTCAAAACCCTCCTTATTATTGCGGAATAAAAATTCCGTGAAAGTAATTGGAAACAATACAAAAAGAAACAGCTTATTTTGAATAGAATTCAACGATTAAGTGTTCTTCAACAGGAACAAGAATCTGTTCTCTTTCAGGAAGAGCAACGATCTTTGCTGTATGTGTTTCTGCAGCACTTTCAAGCCACTGAGGAACAGGTCTTGAAGCATTAGCTTCGAGAACAGCCTTAAACTTTTCGCTGTCGAGGCTTTCCTTCTTGATGGAAAGAACTTCACCAGCTTTGCAAAGGTAAGAAGGAATATCTACCTTTCTGCCGTTAACCTGGAAATGACCGTGAGTAACAAGCTGTCTTGCTTCTGCACGAGATGAAGCCCAGCCTAAAAGATAAACAATGTTATCAAGACGGCTTTCACAGATACGAAGAAGGTTTTCACCTGTCATACCTGTCTGCTTCTCAGCCATTTCAAAATATTTAGCGAACTGTGATTCGTTAATACCATAATATCTTCTTGCGGTCTGCTTTGCACGGAGCTGTGTTCCGTATTCGGAAGCCTTCTTACGACCCTGACCGTGCTGGCCGGGTGCATAATTGCGGCGATCAAGTGCACATTTGCCGGTATAGCATCTTTCACCCTTTAAGAAGAGCTTCTTGCCTTCACGGCGGCACAATTTACATACCGCACCGGTATATCTTGCCATAGTTTATGACACCTCCTGTAATATCTTATACACGTCTTCTCTTGGGAGGACGGCAGCCGTTGTGAGGAATGGGAGTTACGTCCTTAATCATTGTAACTTCAAGTCCTGCTGTCTGAAGAGCACGGATAGCAGCTTCTCTGCCCTGTCCGGGGCCCTTAACAAAAACCTCAACGGTCTTCATACCATGCTCCATTGCAATCTTAGCAGCTGTTTCAGCAGCTGTCTGTGCTGCAAAGGGAGTTGATTTTCTTGATCCTCTGAAGCCCATTTCACCGGCAGATGCCCATGAAACAGTGTTGCCCTGAGTATCAGAAATTGTAACGATTGTGTTATTGAATGTGGACTGAATATGAACAGCACCGCGATCAATATTCTTGCGTTCACGACGCTTACGGGTAGCGCCTTTTTTAGCTACAGCCTTAGCCATACTGATACTCCTCCATTACTTCTTCTTATTAGCAATTGTCTTCTTGGGGCCCTTACGTGTACGAGCGTTTGTCTTTGAACGCTGACCTCTTACGGGAAGACCCTTACGGTGACGAACACCGCGATAGCAGCCAATTTCAATAAGTCTTTTGATATCAAATGCTGTTTCTCTTCTGAGATCACCTTCAACCTTAACATTGTGGTCGATATACTCACGAAGCTTAGAAACATCGTCTTCTGTTAAGTCCTTAACTCTAAGGTCAGGATTAACACCTGTTGCATTAATAATGTCGCTTGCAGTTTTCTGACCTATACCATAGATATAAGTAAGAGCGATTTCTACTCTCTTATCTCTGGGAAGATCTACACCAGATATACGCGCCATTTGTCAGTTGCACCTCCATTAATAGGTTGTTGGTCAAGGCTTAGCCCTGACGCTGCTTGTGCTTGGGATTTTCACAGATAACCATTATTTTTCCCTTGCGCTTAATGATTTTGCACTTCTCGCAAATTTTCTTTACAGAAGGTCTGACTTTCATTGTGAATACCTCCTAATATTGTTTGCCTTATTGTCGGTGAAGTTTTTACCGACATCGGTTTTTATTTAGAACGCCATGTAATGCGTCCCTTTGTGAGATCATAGGGTGAAAGTTCGACCGTAACCTTATCTCCGGGTAAAATACGAATGTAATTCATTCTGAGCTTACCTGAGATATGAGCTAAGATCACTTTACCGTTTTCAAGTTCTACCTTAAATGCTGCATTAGGGAGAGCTTCTACGACGGTACCTTCGATTTCGATATTATCCTGCTTTGACATAACCTTTACCTCCGTTATTCATTGTTGTACTCTAATTCATTGAGGGCTTTTCTTAGCCTTCTGTCAGAGTGCATCTGATCTTCATTCAGAGTCCATAATGTTTTTGCCACGTGTGAGGGATTTTTACGTTTAGGCTTATTCAGTCTTCGCTCCCTGCCGTCACAGACATAAACATATTTTCCGTCACAATCCGTAACTGCCATAAGATAATCCTTATCGCGTCCGGCTGTTGATTTAATCACTTGTCCTCTTAAAAACATTTTGTACCTCTCAGCATTTGGTGAGAATTAAGCACTCACCTTCGGTAATTGCAACTGTGTGCTCAAAGTGAGCCGACAGCTTTCCGTCTGCCGTTACAACGGTCCAATTGTTTTTAAGTACTCTGACATCCTGAGTACCTTCATTAATCATCGGTTCAATGGCAAGAGTCATACCGGGCAGGAGTCTTGCTCCCTTACCGGGTTTGCCGTAGTTCGGAACCGAAGGGTCTTCATGGAGATGTGTTCCTATACCGTGACCGGTATATTCTCTTACCACACCGTACCCTCTCTTGACACAGTAATCAAATATCGCAAAACCGACATCACCCAGTCTGTTTCCTGCAACAGCCTTTGAAAGTCCCACATAAAGAGCTTCCTTCGTAGTGTTGCACAGCCGCTCAGCAGCCGGGGAGATTTTTCCGCACGGAAATGTCGCTGCATTGTCACCATGGAAGCCGTTAATTACA
The DNA here is from genome assembly GCA_045591285.1 of Acutalibacteraceae bacterium. GTDB lineage: Bacteria > Bacillota > Clostridia > Oscillospirales > Acutalibacteraceae > RUG806. The sequence continues at coordinate 2,170 of JAZNSP010000030.1, read as the reverse complement.
GCTCCGAGGTCTATGCTCACAATATCTCCTTCTTTGATTACGTGTTCATTATCGGGAATACCATGAATAACTTCTTGGTTTATGGAAATGCATGCAGTTGCCGGAAAACCGTTATAGTTAAGAAAGCTTGGTACAGCACCCTGACTTTTTATATAGTCATAAGCAATCTTATCGATCTGCTTGGTAGTCATACCGGGCTGAACTGCTTCTCCGGCAAGCTTCAGTGCTTCTGCCGAAATTCTACCTGCTTCACGCATAAGTTCTAATTCACGGCGTGTTTTCAGCACTATCATGCTTAATCCTCCACTGCTTTGAGGGTAAGAGCAGTTGTATCACTGACTTCTTCCTGTCCCTCTACAATAACAAGCTTACCCTGCTTGTCATAGAAATCCTTGAGAGGCTCTGTTTCCTCGTGGTAAATTTTAAGACGTTCGAGAACTGTTTCGGGAGCATCATCCTTACGCTGAATGAGTTCGCCGCCACAAGCATCGCAAACACCTTCGTTTGCAGGCTTCTTATATTCAAGGTGATAAGAATTTCCGCAAGCCTTGCATACTCTTCTGCCTGACATTCTTGCTGCAATCTTTTCGTCTGCAACCTCAATGTCGATTACCTTGTCAATAATAATTCCCATTTCATCAAGTGCTTCTGCCTGAGGAATTGTTCTGGGGAAACCGTCAAGAATGAAACCGTTGTTGCAATCCTCTTCACTGAGTCTGTCCTTAATGATACCGATTACAACCTCATCGGGAACGAGCTTTCCGGATTCGATATATTCTTTGGCTTTAAGGCCCATAGGTGTGCCGTTCTTGAGTGCAGCACGGATAATGTTTCCGGTAGATACGGTGGGAATAGCAAGCTTTTCACTTACTATTTCCGCCTGAGTACCTTTACCTGCACCGGGGGCACCGAGAAAAATTATATTCATCGGTTTGTCCTCCTATTAATCAAGGAAGCCCTTGTAGTGACGCATCATCATCTGGCTTTCAATCTGAGATACAGTTTCAAGAGCAACACCAACAAGAATTATGATTGATGTACCGCCGATTGAAACGTCCATAGGATATCCTACAGCTGTTGTAATCTGAGAGAAAACAATGGGGAAGAGTGCGCACACGCTCAGCATAAGAGCTCCGAGAAGTACCATCTTATTAATGATTTTAGCTATGAAATCTGCTGTGGGACGTCCGGAACGGATACCGGGTATCATACCGGAGTTCTTTGCAAGATTGTTAGCCATTTCAACGGGATTATACTGAATTGATGAATAGAAATACGCGAAGAAAATTATGAGTAAGAAGTAGATAATGCCGTAAACCCAATGGTCTGCCTTAAACCAGCTGAAGAATGATTCCCAGAAGGAACCTTCAGTAATTTTACCTGAAATGAACATTTCAATTGTGGGAGGCAGAGAAAGAATTGAGCTTGCGAAGATAACGGGAAGAACACCGGACATATTAACCTTGATCGGAATGTTGGAGCTCTGTCCGCCGTACATCTTACGGCCAACTACTCTCTTAGCATACTGTACGGGAATTCTGCGTTCACCTGCATCCATGAAGCAAATATAAACGATCATAGCAAGAAGGAATATAATTGCTAAAGGAGCAATAAGGAAGTACCACTTTCCTGTATAGTACATCTGCATAACTATCTGAGTGATAATTGAGGGAATTCTTGAAACGATACCGGCAAAAAGGATAAGGGAAATACCGTTACCGATACCCTTTTCGTCAATGCTTTCGCCCAACCACATAACCAGCATAGAGCCTGCTACCAGAACTGCAACGATAACGGCTGCAGAAACGAACCAGGAGAAGCCGGTAAATACGGTGAGAGCGTCGTAGTTGTCAAGAGTTACGTAATAACCGATAGCCTGTACGACACCGATACCGATGGTCAAGCCGCGGGTCCATACATTAAGAACTTTCTTACCTTCTTCGCCGCCGTCTTTCTGAAGTCTTTCAAAATAGGGGATGGCGATAGTAAGAAGCTGAATAATAATGCTTGCGTTAATGTAAGGCTGAATGGTCAACGCGAATACGGTACCGGTTGCAAGAGCGTTACCGGAGAGCATATTCAGATAACCGAGAAGGTTTTCTGCTGCGTTGGAGCCGGTTGCGGGATTGAAGAATGCTTCAACGACCGAACCGTCAATAAAGGGAACGGG
>JAZNSP010000029.1:0-2901 GCA_045591285.1 Acutalibacteraceae bacterium | reverse complement strand
TGACAGGTGCGGATATAATTCTAATGGCATAACGCTCCTCCTTTACTGTTCCTATATATTAATTATACTATTTTTCGGGAAAAAGTCAAGGAAATATGCGGAATTTCAGAAAAACAATTATTCATGATTGTGTTGCAATTCCAAAAGTGTTTCACACCTTTCAGTTATTTTTAATTTGTTTTCGGAAGAAAGTTTATTGAAGATTTTCAGCAGTTCAAATTCCTCTGATGAAAGTTTATCTGAATAATTTCTTGATAATCCAAGAATGTAATCAACACTTACATTGCAAAATTCAGCAACATCTGATATATAATTTATAGGTGCTTTAACTTCCCCACGTTCATATCTGCTTATTTCCTGCTGTGAAATGCCAAGCTGTGCAGCGAGTTCATTTTGTGTGCAGACCGCCTTTCTGACCTTGACAAGATTAGGATAAAGGTATAGGTAATTGTGCATAAAACGAAATCCTTTCTTTTGTGATAGTATACAAATAAAGTGTACATCATAATTGTTGTATTGACAAACGTGAAAAAAGCTGTTATAATATCAGTAATACAACATATATGATGTACAAAGGAATAGTTGTTATTCAAATTTAATTTCACAAAAGGAGTAAGATGTTATGGACATTGCTATTATGATTACAGCACTTGTGCTGGGGTGCATTGGCGGTATTTCCTATAATTCCCTGTGTCGTAAATATGAGGGTGTTATCGGAGTATTCGGTGCTTATTTTATTACAACAGGTATCGGAATGTTAATTTTGGGAATTTCAGGATTATCCAAAAGCGGCTTAAGTGAACTGCTTTTAGTGTTTGGTATTGCAGCAGTAGCGTTACTTTACATGGTTTATATTATGATTAAAAAGTGCAAAACAGTAAAACAACGTATTTTATTGCCTTTTGTAGCAATACTTATCGGTTTCGGATTCGCTGTGAGAATTACGCTTAAAATTTTCTTACGTATTCCAATGGCAAGTCCTCAAAAAGAAACATCAGTTTTTCCTAAAGTGCTTATTGACCCGAATGGCGAAGAATTTCGTTGTGAATGGAGTAATGATATAAGAGCTGAATACTATTGTTTAAGAACGGGGCAGAGAGTTCAGGTTGAGGAAACTGATATTAGGAGTGGTGGTTCACCACAGGGTTGGCGTAGAGGTTCAGAATAATAGTAATTGGCAGTAAAATCCTCAAATACAATAATTTTCAAAAAGAAGCCGCATCGGAACAGCGATTTTACGTTGTTCGGTGCGGCTGTTTCTATATTTTCGACAGTAGCGGATAATATCTGTTCAGATAGAGGCTAACGGCTACTTAGTGTAAAATAAAAGTAGGCAGAGAGAAAATAAAAAAAAGAGCAGCTGAAAAAACAGTTGCTCTTTAGGTCACAATGTGCTAAAATGTAATTGACAGAAAACATAGAAAGCGAGTGACCATATAATGAGTATAACATATAAATTTGAATTTGGCAATAGTGAAATTGAAAATTTTTCTGATTTTGTAGAAAAAACATTCAAAACAGTACTTGAATGCGGAAAATTAATTGTAAAAGAACAGCTTGAAAATCTTGATGAAAAGCTGATGCATGAACGTGACAGGAAACGATACAGAAACAAAGGCAGTCGGCAAACAGCTGTTAAAACTAAACTTGGAACGATTGAGTATAGTCGCCGTATATATTATGATACAATTGAAAACAAACATATTTTTCTTCTCGATGAAGCCATTTCTCCTCAATCTGTCGGGCTTTATGACGAGGTGATATGCAAGAGTATCGAAGATATGATTTGCAATCAATCATTCCGAGAAACAGCTAAATCAATATCTGAAAATACAGGACTTGATATCACACATCAGGCTGTATGGAACATAGTGCAAAGTATGGGAGAAAAGCAGATTGAAGAATATAATAATGCAGCTCCAATCGGAAGCATTGAAAGTAAAATTCTTTATGAAGAAGCAGACGGAGATTGGCTTAATCTTCAGGGGGAAGATAGAAAAAAGTATGGAAAATCAAAGGAAATGAAGATAGGTATCGCATATGACGGAGTACTTCATCAGACACAAAAAGGCGGAAAAATCCGCAAAGAACTTGATAACAAAGTAGCCTATGCAAGCTTTGAAACAGCAGCTGCTTTCAGAAAGCACAAGGAAAATGTTATTGCTTCTGTTTACAATACAGATGAGATTGAGCTTCGTGTGAAAAATGGTGACGGAGCAAATTGGATTCAGAAAGACAATAGCTGTGAATGTATCTGTGTGCTTGATAAATTCCATAGAAACAAGAAAATTACCGAATGTGTCAGTGATAAGGAAATAGCTGAAAATCTTCGCAATTTTCTTTTTCAGAATAGATTTGATGAACTTCTGGTTTGTATAGAAGCATATATCAATTCATCCGAAGATGAGCGTGAAAAAGCAAAGCTTCAAGAGCTTTATCGCTATTATTCGGAAAACAAAGAAGCTCTTGCAGGCTATCGTGATAGAGGAATATCTATTCCACCAACACGCAAACCGGGTGAAATTTTTCACGCTAATCTTGGCAGTATGGAAGGTAATGTGTTTACTATTATCGGCAACAGAATGAAAGGCAGACGTGCCTGCTGGAGTGTTGCGGGCGGTAACAGACTTGCTGCATTGCTTTGCAAGCATTACTCTGTAAGTGCAGTATCTGAACCAAGAGCTATCAATGATTCTGAATACTTTCTTCCTCCTTTATCAGCGGCAAAAGCTCCTAAAAAAGACGGTAAAGGTTATGAATTCACAAGGAATATTTCCATCCCACCTAATATGAAATGGTTAAAAAATATTTCTTCTTGTAAGCCTTTTACTGATTTGAATCTCTGATTTTATGCATTGTGACGATTTTTCAAAATCTTGCCTACTTTTGCTTGACACTAAC
>JAZNSP010000028.1:0-76795 GCA_045591285.1 Acutalibacteraceae bacterium | reverse complement strand
ACTTGTTAAACTCAAATTAATCTTCAAGGGTTCATTTTTTGTCGTTGTTTAATTTTCAAGGTCCGTTTCGCCCTCTCTCAAGAGTGCTCAGTGATTATATCACATCGTTTCGCTCTTGTCAAGAGCTTTTTTAATTTTTTTGAGATTTTTTTGAAGTATTTTCAAAACTCTCTTTTCACTCAGCTCTCGTCTGAGTGCTTGCACATATTATCACAAAAAATACCGCTTGTCAACACTTTTTTTAAACTTTTTTTCGAATTTTTTCAACTTTTTTCAGAGCCACTATATCTTGTGTTTTTTCGCATTTTTCAACCCTAATTACAAGATATTGTTATGTTATTTTTTTATTTTTCGGAAATAATAGTATTACTACAAAAATCAAAATAAGGAAAGTGAGCCTTTTTATGCTTAAAAAAGATAAATTTATTAATCATCTTATGCGTTCTTGTATTGCTCTTTGTCTTTCTGTTATTATACTCGGCCTTTCAGTTATTATCTATAACGATAATAACGGCGCTGAAGCCACGATGACCTTATCTTCCTTCGGCTCAAGAGGAGAAGAAGTAAGGCAGATACAAAGAAAGCTCAGAGAGCTCGGCTTTTACAGCGGTTCTGTTGACGGTATCTACGGAACCGCCACAAAAAACGCCGTTACCGCTTTTCAGAAATCCTGCGGAATCAAAGCAGACGGAATAGCAGGGCCTACAACTCTCTTATATCTCGGTCTTTCCTCTTCATCGGGATACTCCTCTTCTGACGTATGGCTGCTGGCAAAGCTTATAGCTGCCGAAGCCAGAGGTGAAACCTATAAGGGACAGGTAGCCGTGGGTGCCGTTGTTCTCAACCGTGTTGCTCATGCTTCTTTTCCCGATTCTATTTCAGGTGTTATTTATCAGAACGGTGCCTTTGACTGTGTCAGAGATTCCAACTGGAACGTAAGCCCATCCGAAACTGCAAAGAAGGCTGCAGCCGAAGCGCTTAACGGCTGGGATCCCTCAGGCGGCGCAATTTATTATTACAATCCGAAAACAGCAACGAACGGCTGGATAAGAACCCGACCTGTTATCACTCAGATCGGCAGTCACATTTTCTGCGCCTGACACTGAACAATTGCCCTATATAATTGTATATATATAAATATATTAGTATATGATAATATGACAGAATGGAAATCCCGTTCTGTTTTTTATTTTTTTGCTGAAAAATATACAATGTTAAAAATTTTGTCTATTTGGCACTGTTTTTTAATATTACTTTAACACAAGCTTAGCATTAACTTAATTCCCTTTTCAGAAAATTCATATATATACTTAACGGAGGTTATTATGTCTGAAATCAATACTGTAAAAAAACTTCTGGATTTTGCTTCAGAAAAATACGGAGAAAAAGATTTTTGCCGTTATATAGAAAACAATCTTGTTATAACAAAAAGCTATAATGATTTTTACCGTGATGCCACTGCTGTTTGCCGTTACATCAGAAACATTACGAAAAACAAGCTTCATATTGCATTTATCGGCAAAACCAGTTACGAATACATAACCTGCCTTACGGGTATGCTTATAAGCGGAAATACCGTTGCACCTTTTTCTCCTGACATTGATGTTCATGAGGCAGGTCTTTTATTTGAGAATGCGGATATTGAACTGCTTTTCTGCGAAGAGGAGTTTCTTCCTAAGGCAGAAGCAATCAGAAAAAAATATCCCCGACTGACTAATATAATTTCTATGGGAAACAAGGAACATTTCTGTGAAATTTTCATAGAGTATTCCGATGTAAAATATGCTTATCTTTCCAACATTTCTGACAGCCCTGACAATCTTGCCCTGATTATACACACCTCCGGCACAACAGGAGTGAAGAAGGGAGTAATGCTCTCACAGAAAAACCTTGCCGCAAACAGCACTTACAATATATATTCAATGGAAGAAAACGACGTCAGTTTTTCCATTCTTCCTATGCATCATATTTTCTGTTATGCCTGCGACGTGCTTAAAACACTTTATGACGGCGGTACCATCTGTCTTAACGGCAATATGGCTGATATGTTTTCAAATTTCCTCATTTTTGAGCCTACGATTATGAGAATTGTTCCGGCTATATGCAAAACCATTCTCACAAGAATTAAAATTGCCCATCGCAAAAATCCCAGTCTTACAAAAAGGGAAGCAGCAGAAACCGTAGTAGGCAGAAACTTCCGCAGAATGATAGCAGGAAGTGCATTTCTGAGCAGTTCTTTAATAGACGAGCTTTATGAATACGGAATAATCGCCAGACAAGGCTACGGAATGAGCGAGTGTTCACCCAGAATAACCACTGCAGATTTTTCCGATACCTGCAAATATTCAAACGGAATTCTCACAGGTGTTGATGAAGTAAGAGTTATTGACGGTGAAATTCAGGTAAAAGGACCTTCGGTTATGATGGGATACTACAAAATGCCCGATGCTACAAAAGAAGCTTTTACTGATGACGGATACCTTCATACCGGTGATGCAGGCTTTATAAAGGATAATCATATATATCTTTCCGGCAGAAAGAAAAACATTATTGTTCTGTCCAACGGTGAAAATATATCCCCTGAAGAAGTTGAAAACCGTTTTGCAGATGAAACACTTATCAAGGAAATAATAGTATTCGCAAAAGGTGACAGTATTTCGGCAGAAATTTTTCCTGATGATACTGCCACCGAAGATGATATAGAAAAAATAATAGACAAAATTAACCTTTTATCCCCCTCTGACAGACAAATAGACTCTTTTTCTCTGAGAAACAGTCCTTTCCCTAAAACCTCAACGGGAAAAATCAAAAGGCTGGAATTTATATACAGTAAGGAGAATATATAATGATAACAAAAATTTTGCCTGACGGAAAAACCGTACAAGCATTTCCTATTTCCATTCCTCAGCAATTTATGTTTTATATGTCCGCACAGTACGGTGCAAAATTTCCCGTAAACAATATAGGTATGGGGTATTTTATTCACGGTGAAATTGACTTTGACATAATGAGAACCTCTCTTTATGAAGCTATTGACCGCTGTGACACTATGCGACTGCGCTTCACACAGGACGATAAATATAAAATTCTTCAATACATATCCGAAAAAACGGAAATGAATATTGAAGTATGGGATATGAGCGATATTCCATTTGAAGAAGCCAAGAAAAAGCTACACAGCATCTCACGTGAAGAAATTCCCACTTATGACTGCGAAATACACAAAATAGCACTTGTAAAATTTAAAAACGGTATAAACGGAATTTTTCTAAAGCTTCATCATTTTGCTATGGATGCTTATTCTGTAGGTGTATTTATCCGTGACGTTATTGAAATTTATCTAAATAAAACACAGGGCAGAGAATATCCGAAACCCATGCGTCCTTACATTCCCGTGCTTATGAAGGAATTAGCTTATATAAATTCTCCTCAGCAGGAAGCAGACCGTGATTATTGGTACCGTTCTCTTGCTGACAACACGGAGCCTGTTTTTACTGACTATATGCTGGACAACAGACTCTCTCTGCAAAGAAAGGCTCATCCTGAGCACCGTTTTGCAGATATTCATTCAGGCTCACCCGCTGCTGATACCGTTATCTTCAGTATGAGTGCTGAAGAAAGTAATATAATAACGGATATATGCGAAAAAAAAGGCTTATCTGTATGTGCTTTTCTCTCCGCAGGACTTCGTACTGCTCTTTCCGTTTTTAATAATAACGAAGAAGACATTTCTTTTAAAATGATAGTAAACAGAAGAGGAAGTATTGCCGAAAAGAAATCGGGCGGCATAAGAATAAACTTTTTCCCGATGAGAAGCATAATACCTCCCGAAATGAGTTTTTCTGATGCAGTCAACCACATTTCCGCTGTGCAAAATGAAATTTACGCACATTGTTCACTGAGCTTTATGGAAATGCTCATTGAAAGACACAAATCAATGCCCAATGATGCAAAAGCTGACTCCACCTACGACAGCATAGGTCTTTCTTATCAGCCACTGACCGAATTTCCTCAAATCCCAAACTGTAAAACGGAAAGCACTTGGTTCAATAACGGTGCATCTATGATACCCTTATATCTTACCGTTAAACACAGAACATCGGACAAAGGTCTTGATTTTATATTTGAATACAGAAAAGAACCTGACCCGCAGAAGGATCTGAAAATATTCTATAAGAAACTCAGATGTGCTCTGAATGCGGGTGCAGAAAATCCCGATATTACAATAGGTTCTCTCCTTGAAACACTTGCTCTTACGGATAAAGAAAGGAATGAAAATTAATGGAAAAGCTTATTAATATTATAGAAAATTATGTTGAAGCTGAAAACATAACGGAAAACTCAAACTTCAAAAGAGACCTTGGTTTAGCTTCTTTTGATACTGTCTGTATGATTGCAGAAATTAAAAACACGTTAGATATAAATCTTAAACCTGAAGATTTCCTTCGCTGTAAAACCGTAGGCAAACTGTGGGAATACATTGAAACCCTTTTATAAAGTTTTAACTTGAAAATCCTTTCTCATTAATATATTATTGATTTATAATATATTGTGAGAGAGGTTTTATTTTTATGGATTTTATAAGTAAAATTACCGCTTTTTTTACTTCTGTACTTGCTTTTTTACTCGCTCCCCTTATAGCAATATTTCCCTGTACAAATGATTATGCCTTCACTGTTGATACTTCTGCTGTGGGCGACACTCTTCCCAATGCCGTGAGCAATATCAATATATGGAATATGAACGAAACCTCCGAATTCTCTTCGCCGCAGGTAAATGAGGAATATAATATCTTTGAATTTGTTGAATATGTTCAGCTTATGCAGTGCACGGGCGGTGCACAAAACCGTGACTTATTCACAAATCCCCTTGATTTTGATACTCTTGATGATTACGATTTTTCTCCTCTTATAGAAAACTGTGCGGGAATTCTTTCTCTCGGTGCAAAGCCTCACCTTAAATTAGGCAGTGTGCCTCTCAAATATTCCTCACTTGCAAAAACCGATACTACCTTCGGCACAAATATATATCCCCCCGATGATTATGATGTATATTATAATTACATATATAATATGGGCAAGGCTCTCGTTGATGAATTCGGCGCCGATGAGGTTCTCTCCTGGCGTTTCGGAATTATGACAGAATATGAAAATGCCGACTGGTTCAAGGCAGCAGACGGAACTCCCGAAAGCACGGCTGAGGCTTACTGTAAGCTCTACGATTACTCGGTTGATGCATTACAAAAATCTATCGGTGAAAACGTTTTCGTGGGTGCACATTCCATGACAGTAACCGAAGGCTTATGGGATGAACAGATTTTCATTGAGCACTGTGCAAAGGGCACTAATTATAAAACAGGTGAAAAGGGCAGCCGCATCTGCTTCCTTTCTTCTTCCTTCTATGATTCAAAACCGGGTGAGTTCACATCGGGCAAAACTGTTCCCGAATGTATCAGCTATCTCAGAGGCTGTGCAGAAAATGCAGGACTTTCCGATATTATAATCGGCTTTGACGAAGGAAGAATTTTAAGCGGTATCAATTCAGGCAAGAGTGACTCACAGCTTCTTTCACGAACTGTGGGCTACACCTATCAGGCGGCTTACGATGCACGTATTTATACTCAGCTTCTCAATTCCGGCGGTGACTATTTCTCCTCCTGGGATTATCTCTCAGGCGGACTTTTCAAGGGTAACCCCACCGTTTCTTATCATATCGCTGAAAACGTGGCAAAATTCAAGGGAATGAGCAAGGCTTCAACAGAAAAAAACAAGAAGGGATTGCTTCTTGAATCGGATATAGACTGCATAAGTGCCTTCGACAGCAAAACAAATTCCCTGCTCGTTATGGCTTATAATTTCAAAAATGATATTGAGTATCAAAATTCCGCTGACCTGAGCTTTAACATTAACATTCCTCAGCTTGACGGAAAAAACGTTGATATCAAGGTGTATAGAATTGATGACTCCTGTAATTACTTTGACGAATGGCTTGAGGACAGAAAAACCTACGGCATAACCGACGATTGCTTCAGCTGGTCACCCGACTGTCCCGTAATTGAAAATGTTACGACTCTCAACGACAGTAATGCAAGAAATATTTATTTTTCAAAGCTCAGAGATAAATACGCGGAGTGCTCCGTTCTTACTCCCGTAACCATCAAAGCAACCGTTACGAATTCAACTCTCAGCTTATCGGAAAATATTGCTCCCAACGGCGTATTGTTTATTGAGATAAGCGAAAGCAAATAAGACTGTATAAAAACACCGCAGAAGCCTACGTTCTGCGGTGTTGATTTTTTAATATATATTTCCATTTGTATCACAAACGAGGGTAAGCTCTCTTTCAATTGTTTTAAGAGGTATTGCTAATTTATATTGTCTTACACTAAAAAGAGCCGTTGCCTTGTTGTTTTCTGTCTTTGTTTCAGATGAATTCAATTTCCAGTCGCTGTCGTATATTTCACAACGGAAATCCGTATCGGTGCAAACAGCTTCATTTTTGTTGTATCTGAATTCTCCTTCAAAAAATGCCGCCCATAAAAGCTCTCCTTCCGAAGAATAGTAATATACGTACTTCATCCGGCTGACAGTTTTATTACCTGTGAAAAATTCCATAAGCTTTCTGAAGAACTCCATAAGCTTTGCTAAAATTCCCATAGACTCGGCTTCTTCTCTTACTTCACAAAAACCGCTTTCAATAAAGCTTCCGTCTTCAAGATATTCTACCTTTATTTCTTCTTCGGCTGCCCCGACGCAAAAAGCACTCAAGGGTAAAAGCATTATAACAGATAAAAATACAGCAATTAATTTTTTCACAGCGCCTTTCCTCCTATAATTATTCTGCTTATGCTGAGCAAGCCCTCAGAAAAATAGCCGTGTGCTTCCGTGTGGACGTCGATTAGACTTATTATGACAAAAGCTACCCATATAACAAGAGCGATAATTACGGCATAGAGAATAATTTTTCTGATATCCGTTCTGATTTTTGCTTTGCTCATATCTGCTTCAATATTAAAGCTCTCTGCAATTTCTTCGGGCGAACCGAACTGCCTTTCAATCTCTTCAACAGAGGCTTCGGGATTTGTTTCCGTAAAATCGCTTACAACCTGTCTTAATTCTCTGAGAAATTCTTTTTTTCTCCCGTAAGGACAGCTGACCGCATCTGAAACACCCTTTATGTACGTCTCAAGCTGACTGTCAAAAAATTTTTTCATCACTCTTCCACCGCCTTCAGTATAAGCTCAACACCCTGAGAAATTTTTCTGTATTCATTCAGCAGTTCTTCATAATAGGCTCTGCCCTTTTCCTCAAGGTGATAATATTTGCGAAGTCTTTTATTAATAACCTCATCATAATCGGAAATATATCCGTTCTCTGCAAAACGGTAAAAAATCGGATAAAGAGTTCCTAAAGGAAGAGAAAATCTCCCTTCGCTCATTTCTTCTACGGCTTTTACGATTTCATATCCGTACATATCCTTCTTTATTAAAACACCGAGAACCACAAGCTCTACGGTGCCCCGTTTGAAATTATCGGTATTGGGCAAGAATATCTCCCCTTCTGTCTTTCTGATTTAATAATAACATAAGAAAATCTTCAAGTCAAAGATAAATTTATGTAACAACATATCTTTTGACACAAAATATGTGTTGACACATAACTTTTTAAATGGTATTGTTAATTCAGACGGATATAATTAATTTTCCGCCGGAATTTTTTCGTAAAGGAAGGATATTATGTCAGCACTATTTTCAAAATTTATTGCGCTTATGATGTTTGCAGTTTCATTTCTTCTGCCCCTTAATGAAAACGGTGTCAAAGCAGAAATAACGGTAAACGATGATGACAAGCAGATTATTTCTGTAATGTGGAAAAATGAAACCAACAAAGCCATTGACGAGCTTCGGTTTTCCGTAGAAAAATATGAAAACGAAGAATGGACAAAAGTTGAATTCAAGGAAGGCTTCGGTTTTCCCGAAATTTATACCCGCTACTACCCCACTGAAAAAGGAGCCTTCACAATAAACAGCGAAAATACCTTCGGTGAAGCACTTTCCGAAGGACAGTACAGACTGGTTTTATCTTATCATATTATTTATTCCGATAAGACAAGCGATATTTCAATAACGGAATTTGAAATAAAGTAACCTTTCCAGAACATCAGATATGCAAAACGGCAAATCTCAAAAGAGATCTGCCGTTTTTTCTTTTAAGGAAGCTCAACAAGGAATATGGCTTTTTTGCCGCTCCAGAAATTAACCTCGTATTCAATTTCTATTTTTTCTGCTTCTTCGGGAACTTCAAAATAAACGTTACAGCTGCCGCTTCTGCCTGTTGAAAGTGTGGCACTTAATGCATCGTCAGTGCCGTAATATGCTTCTGTTGCAACACCGTCGGCATAACACTCGAAATCATATACGGAAATCATTCTGTCAGAGCTGCTGTTATTTACCGCATTAAAGCTTGCCTTAACAATAATATTTCCTTCTTTGGGTGGAAGATACTGATTATAATCTGTATATTCTTCACCGGAAACATACGTAATTTCCAAACCGTTTACATCAATCATTTCACCTACACGGATAAATCCGTCATCCGCTTCGGTTGTTGCTCCCGCTGTTTCGTTTTCAGCGGTTGCATCAACAGCCTGAACTGTTGTCTGCTCTGAATTATTTCCTGCAGTAGTTTCCTCTTCATTTGAGCCGCCTGATGAACCGATAATTATTCCAAGAACAACAACAATTATAAGCCAGAACCACCATTTCTTAAAAATCGGCTTTTTATTTTTCTTTTTACCGCTTACAGCTTCTCCGCAATTAGGACAGTTATTAAAGCTGTCCTCAAAAGTCTGTCCGCATTTTTTACATTCCATTGAAAAACCTCCAAATATTTTATTTGATTTAAGCATACTGCAAATTGCGGTAAATATCAATACTGCATTTTGCGGTATGATATAGTGACTTTGGTGAATATAATGTATAAAAATATAAGAGATTTAAGAGAAGACAGCGACATTACACAAGCACAGATGGCAAAAATGCTGAACTGCTCACAGCAGGTTTACAGTAATTACGAGCTTGGACAAAGAGATATACCTACAAACATATTAATTAAGCTATCTGAAATCCATAATGTTTCGGTTGACTATATTCTCGGACTTACAAAAACAAAAAAAAGATATAGAGATTAACTCTGCCTTCGCTGAAATAACAGGGGTACTAAGGACAGATAAGAATTATCGGGTGACACTTTGTAATGAAGTGCTCCCGATTTTTTATATAATAAGTGATATTGAAGCCTTGCGGCTTCAGTGTTATTTTATTCGCCAAAAACTGTCCGAAGGACAATAACACTGTGCGAAGCACAATAAAACTGCGAAGCAATAAAACTCGCCGTAAGGCGAATAAAACTGCCGAGTGTTCTTGGGGAACTCTCGGCTAAAGCGGCAGAAATTGACGGATTTGTGTTTTTCGGCGGTGGCAAGGCGTACATCAGTACTCCGAACCGCCGAAAAACAAGCACAATACAAAGCCGCGACATGCCCTTACAAAAAAATATCTGCCACGACCTCCATCATGGCAGATACCTATTATATAAAAATTTGTGCGCCAAATACGTTAATTTATGCCGCTTTACACCTGGTAGAAGCCGACTTTTTTCATAACCTTGCGCATGGTTTTGTGAGCAAGATACGAAGCCTTTTCAGCGCCTTCCTTTGCACACTTTTCAATATAAGCCTTATCGGAAAGAATTCTCTTATATTCCTCCTGCATAGGTCTTAATTCTTCTACGACAGCCTCTGCAACGGCAGCCTTGAAGTCCCCGTAGCCCTTGCCTTCAAATTCCTTTTCAATAGCATCAAAGTCAAGTCCTGTGCAGCAGGAATAAATTGTCATAAGGTTATTTATACCTGCTTTGCCTTCACCGTAATAGACTCTTGCTTCCGAATCGGTTACGGCACTCTTTATTTTCTTTGCAATAACGCTTGACTCGTCAGCAAGAGAAATAAAGGATTTGACGTTGGGATCAGACTTACTCATTTTCTTTTCAGGCTCCTGAAGAGAAAGAATTCTTGCACCCTTTTTGCCGATATAGGGTTCGGGAATTTTAAACACGTTTCCGTAAATTCCATTGAAGCGTTCCGCAATATCACGGGCAAGCTCAAGATGCTGCTTCTGGTCGTCACCTACAGGCACCTTATCTGCACCGTAAAGAAGAATATCGGCAGCCATAAGGATAGGATAAGTGAAAAGACCTACGTTTACGTTATCTGCGTGGCGCTGTGACTTATCCTTGAACTGAGTCATTCTTGAAGCCTCACCGAAGCCTGTATAGCAGTTAAGAACCCAAGCAAGAAGAGCGTGGTCTGTTACGTGGCTCTGAAGGAATACGATATTCTTTTCGGGATCAAGACCGAGAGCAAGAAGAATTGCATACATTTCAAGTGAACGGCGGCGAAGGTCGGCGGGCTCACTTCTTACTGTGATTGCGTGAAGGTCGGCAACGCCGAAGATACAGTCATTTTCAGCCGCCATATTGTGCCAATTCTTGAATGCTCCGAGGTAATTGCCCAAGGTGGGTGTACCTGAAGCCTGAACAAGACTTAATACTACGTTTTTCTTTTCGTTGGTGTTTTCCATAATATTTCTCCTATATTGATAACATATCTTCCTCGCTGAAAGGATTTCTGAGAAGCCTTTCTCTCTCCTTATAATCGGGAAGAATTTTTTCTATTTCTTTATAAAACCGAGGTGAATGGTCGTGATGCAGAATGTGGCATAATTCGTGAACCACAACGTAATCTATTGCCTCTTCGGGATAGCGCATAAGAAAGAGGGAAAAGGAAATTCTGTTTTTTCCCGAACAGGAGCCAAATCTCGTCTGAGCCTTCGTTACGGTTATTCCCTGAGGAACTACACCGATTATTTCCGAATAATATTTTACTTTCTCAGTAAGTATTTCTCTTGCTTTTTTTCTGAGAAGCTTTTCTTCTTCGGGTGAAGCGTAAAACATTTCATTATGAATTTCCGCACGGCTGACAGCCTTTTCGATCCACCTTCTGTGTCTTATAACAATTTCCTCAATCTTCTTCATATCTGTTCCGAAGGGTGCTCTTACAGTAAGGGTAAGGTCCTTTTCAACCTTCAGGGAAACAGTTTTTCTTGAAGAATAAATAACGTTACATTTCATCAGCCTGCACCAAGCAGAATACTGAAGGCACCAAAACCTACAATTCCCTCATATTTCTTATAATTATCGGGAATACTCCTTCTGTTTTCGGGAATAGTCATTGAAACATCATATACATACGTATCATTGATAAGCACATTATTACTGTCAAACTCCTTTATTCTTATAAGCTTACTTCCGCACATATAAACCTCAGAGGTGTTTTCTCCGTTAACAAGGGTATATATCTTACAGCTGAAGCCCTGTTCAACACCGTCTTTCACGCTCACAGCAGATTTCAGAGGCAAAAATTTGCTTCCGTCAAAGCCTATTCCGCTGATAAGACTGTTTTTATCCTCACCTAAAAGATTGAAAATTGCATCATTCATGTGAAGATATGCCTTTTTATCGTGGCTTACAAGATATATTTCATTATTTTCATCCACAAAAATACAAACCTCTGTATTTTCAAAATTTGTAAGCACACAAAGGGTATTTTTAGTTTTCGTAAGCTCAAAATAATCGTATTTTCCCTGCTCGTTGAGAAGCTCTGCCTTGTAAGTAAATATACCGCTTCTGAGCATATCATACTGATTTTCAATAAGCTTTGCAGGAGAAAGCTGTACTGAAATTCTGAGAATTGCTCTGGCATCGGAAGCAAATATTTTTCCGTCACCGTTCATATCCGCCCTGAAAAATTCATCGGCAGTAAGCTTTTCCAATTCCACACTGCAGCGAAGAGCAAGTCTTGCATCCTTAGCAGTAACCTTGCCGTCAGCATCAACGTCACCCATTTCCACGGCAGATGCACCTGCTGTAAAAATACAGAAAATAAAACAGACGGCAAAAAACGTATAAATCAGCTTATTCCTCACGGTTTTCTTCCCTCTTTTTCTTTTCTTCTCTTTTAAGTATAAACACCCATATCAAAGCGGATACAATACAGATACCCGCCGCCGTAAAGCTTATTATATTCATAATTTCCACACTTTTGTCAGGAAGAAATGCTTGGTTTTCATAAGAGAAAAGCCTTAAAGCTACAGTAATTCCTGCCGAAAGGAGTAAAATTGCTTTCAATATTTTCATTTTTCTCTCTTTATCGGGTTATTTCACCGCAGAAAATTTCCTTCACCGTGTTATCGGGAAGAGTAAGCTCTGCCGCACCCGTACTTAATATATTTGTTATAACACCTTCAAAAACGCTGTCGCCTACGGTGTATTTTACTTTTTTTCCTATTGAGTATGAGCACTGTCTTAAAGCCTGCAGTGTTGCTTCACTGACACTGAAAAGCTCACCTGAGTCATAAACAAATCCGTCAAGCCTCCGGGTGATTTTTTCAATAAGCTTATTTTCATCGGGAACAGTAAGTCCTTCAATAACAAAAGACGTCATTATATCGGAAAGCTCAGCAGGAATATTATCCTTTTCCGCACTGAGATTAAGACCGATACCGATAACTGCTGTAAGCTGCTTTCCGCTTACAAGCTCGCAGAGAATACCGCCAAGCTTTTTATCATTCAGATATATGTCGTTCGGCCATTTAACAGCGGTTTTTACGCCTGTAAGCTCTTCAAGCACACTGTTTACCGCAAGTCCTGCAAGAAGGGTTATAAAGGGGATATTATTTTCATTACTTTGAAGAGGATACGAAAGGGAAAAATAAAGACCGCCTTCGGGAGAAAAAAAGCTTCTTCCCAGCCTTCCTCTGCCGCCTGACTGTTTTTTTGCCGAAATTACCTTAAACACAGGCTCACTGCTTTTCCGTATCAATGCCTTTAACTCGTCATTTGTGGAGCAGGCTTCATCAAGAAATATGAGCGTTCTTTTTCTGTCTGAAAATCCCTCGTACATTCTGCTTCTCCGTAAAGATTTACTTATACAATAAAACACCGCCCCGATACCGTAGAGGCATCAGAACAAAAAAAAGATATTACCGTCTGTGTATTTTTTAACACATAAACAGAAAAGGAACAGGCACCTTTCAGCTTCTGCTCCTTTTTCATCTACTTGCGGCGGAACGTTTCCGCACTATTATTCTTCGTTTGCAAGAAGCTCTTTAAGAGCCTTGATGTCACTTGCTGAAAGAGTGATACCCTTACCCATCTTTTCGTGGTCGGGACCCCAGTCACGGATATCATACTTAGGTTCTTTACCGTTCCAGCTGATAAGATTAAGCTCTTTTGCCCAACCGCCGGAGCCCTCAGAGATGATACCGAGATGCTTTACTATTTCGTATGTAAATTCAGGCATATCAGAAACTCTCCTTTCAATATAATTAATATATTTATACATATATTAATAATATATACTAAAATAAAAAAAATCAAGTATTTTTTTAATTTTTTTGTATAAATTCGCAAAAAAGTTCAGGTAATTATACCTTTTCCTGCATTTTTTTCATTTTTTAAATAAAAAAATCTTAATAAAAACACAATTCGTCCTTAATTCACTTTCTTCAGATTTTATATTAGGATAAAGCCTGAGGTGAATAAAATGAAAAACAAATACAAAAACCGTCTTTTAGCCGCAGGAATGATACTTACTGTGCTTATACTTATCATTATTGACTGTATCTTTTTCAGACAATCCGACTACCCTGCCGCTGAAGCTATCATAAAGCCCTTCGCAAAGGAGCATTCAATCAGTATGAAGGAATACCCCGACGAAATAAAGGCTATGCTTGAAAGAAATCCCGAAACGGAGGAATTTGTACTCTATTATCCTCTGAAAAAAGACCTTCACGAAAAAATCAGTATGGAGCAATACTTAAACTCTGGAAAAATACCCCACCTTTTACAGTGGGATATGCGCTGGGGATATGAAGAATATGCAGGAAGCATAATGGGACTTTCAGGCTGCGGCCCCGTATGTCTTTCAATGGTAAGCATATATCTTCTTAACGATATTTCCCTTGATCCTCTGTATATAGCCCGTTTTGCAGAGGAGAACGACTTTGCAACAAAAAATAACGGAACAAAATGGATTTTATTCAGTGAAGGGGCAGAAAAGCTGGGACTTATATCCGAAGAACTTCCCCTTGATAAAGAAGTCATGATAAATGCCTTAAAAAACGGAAAACCGATCGTATGTATTATGGGAGCCGGTGATTTTACCTCATCGGGACATTATATAGTTATTTCAGAATACAGTGAAGACGGATTTTCCGTAATCGATCCGAATTCAACAGAAAAAAGTGCTAAGAAATGGACTTACGAAAGAATTGAAAATCAGATAAGAAACATCTGGGCATTCAGCGTAAAAGACAGTTAAATAATCCTTCAGAATATAAAACCGATAAATACCCTTCCTTCTGCTCACAAAACAGACTCAGGCGGTATTTATCGGTTTTTTTACCCTTATTTCTCTTGTAAATTCCGTTTACATTATGTATAATAATTAAAACTATATTAACAAAGAGGGTTTATTATGCGTAATAAAAATCTCTGTGCACCCACTCCCCCGAGAGGCTTTAACTCCTGGGATTGCTACGGTGCGGCAATAAATGAAGAACAGCTTATGGCAAATGCAAAATATCAGGCAGAGCATATGAAGGAATTCGGCTGGGAATACGTTGTATGCGATATTCAGTGGTATGAGCCTACGGCTGACTCTTATGCTTATCACAACTTCACAGAGCTTTGCTATGACGAATATTCACGTGTAATTCCTGCAGTAAACCGTTTTCCCTCCTCAGCAAACGGCGTAGGCTTTAAGAAAATTGCAGATGATATACACGCCATGGGCCTTAAATTCGGCATACATATATTAAGAGGAATACCCCGTCAGTGCGTTCACCTCAACACTCCCACAATTACTCCCGGTGTTACTGCAAGAGATATTGCACAGCAGTATTCAATCTGTCCGTGGAATACGGATATGTACGGAATTGAAGCGGGAAGAAAGGGTGCTCAGGAATATTATAACTCCATTTTTGAGCTTTATGCTTCCTGGGGAGTTGACTTTGTAAAGGTTGACGATATTGCGAATACGGAATTCAAACCATCTGATCCGTATTCCGCAAAAAAGGAAATTGAAATGATAAAAACCGCAATAGATAACTGCGGCAGAGATATGGTACTGAGCCTCTCCCCCGGTCCTGCACCCTTATGGGAAGCAGAGCACCTCAGAAGCTATGCTAATATGTGGAGAATGAGCGGTGATTTCTGGGACAGAAGCGATGCTCTCGACCATATGTTTGAACTGTGCTATAACTGGTATCCCTACGTTTCTGAGGGCTGTTATCCCGACTGTGATATGCTTCCTTTAGGAATAATTCAGCTTACGGAAACAGATCCTCAGTATAAGGCAAGAAAAACAAGATTTACCGTTGAAGAGCAGTATATGGTTATGAATTTATGGTGTATTTTCCGTTCGCCTCTTATGTTCGGCGGAGAAATGACTATGATGGATGATTTTACCTATTCTCTCATTACCAATAAAGAGCTGCTTGATATAAATGCTTATTCCACAGAAAACAGACCTCTTTTATGGGATAAAAAGACGGCAGTGTGGACCTGTAAGGACAAAAACGGAAAAAACGTGTTTGCCTTCTTCAATCTTGAAAATAAGGAAGCGGAAATTAAGCTTTCTGCAGATACAGCAGGTGTTTCATCCTTAGGAACACTTCGCGATTTATGGACAGGCGAAAAAATCTGCGGTGAAAAGGAGCTTTCGGTTTCTTTCACAAAAAGAGGCTCAAGAATTTTTGTAACGGAATAAAGGAGAATTGTTTTGTATTATATAGGAATTGACCTCGGCACGTCATCCGTTAAGGTGCTTCTTACTGATGAAAAGGGTGTCATACTTAAAACAGCTACAAGAGAATATCCCCTTATTTTCCCCTCTGACGGCTGGTCAGAGCAAAATCCTGAGGACTGGTGGACAGGCACCCTCAGTGCTATGGAAGAAATCTGCGGGGGAATTGATGCTTCTCTTATAAAAGGAATAGGTGTTGCAGGACAGATGCACGGTCTTGTAATACTCGATGAAAACGACAGAGTTATCCGTCCCGCTATTCTCTGGAATGACGGAAGAACGGAAAAGCAGGTTGAGTATCTCAACAATGTTATAGGTAAGGATAAGCTTTCCCGATATACCGCAAATATTGCCTTTGCAGGCTTTACCGCACCTAAAATTCTCTGGATAAAGGAAAATGAGCCTGAGAATTTCAGCAAGATAAGAAAAATTATGCTCCCGAAGGACTATATCAATTATATGCTTACAGGAGTACACGCAACCGATTTTTCAGATGCATCGGGAATGCTTCTTCTCAATGTAAAAAACCGCTGCTGGTCTGACGAAATGCTCTCCATCTGCTCAATTACAAAGGATATGATGCCCCTTCTTTTTGAAAGCAGTGAGGTTATCGGTACTGTTAAAGAGTCCTTTGCTTACGGCGGTGCAAAAGTGGTTGCAGGTGCAGGTGACAATGCCGCCGCCGCTGTCGGCACGGGCACTGTCGGAAACGGAAAATGCAATATTTCCATAGGCACGTCGGGAACGGTATTCATTTCAAGCAATTCCTTCGGTGTTGATAAAAATAATGCGCTTCATTCCTTTTGCCACTCTGACGGAAATTATCATCTTATGGGCTGTATGCTCAGTGCCGCCTCCTGTAATAAGTGGTTTTCTGAGGAAATACTCAAAGAGAATGATTTTTCCCTCTTACAGAAGGATATTACCGAAGAAATGCTCGGCAATAACAGTATTTTCTTCCTTCCCTACCTTATGGGTGAAAGAAGTCCCATAAACGATACGGATGCAAGAGGCGCCTTTATAGGTATGAGCCTTGATACAAAAAGAGAGGATATGCTTCTTGCCGTTTTAGAGGGTGTTGCATTCGCTATCCGTGACAGCTTCGAGGTTGCAAAGGCACTTGGTATAGAAATAACGGAAAGCGGAATTTGCGGAGGCGGAGCAAAAAGTCCTCTCTGGCGGAAGATTTTTGCAAACGTTCTGGGAATTAAACTCAACGTGCTTAAAACCGAGCAGGGCCCCGGCTTCGGCGGTGCAATTCTTGCTATGGTAGGTGACGGCGTCTATTCATCAGTGAAAGAAGCCTGTGAAGCACTTACGGAAATTTCTCTTACGGAATACCCCGATGAGAAGCTTACCGCTTTATATAATGAAAAGTACGAAAAATACAGACAGATATATCCTGCACTGAAGGGTGTTTTCAGAAATATCAGATAAGGAGTAATAATTATGAGTGAAATTTTTACAAGCATTCCTGCAATAAAATATGAAGGTAAGGACTCAAAAAATCCCCTCGCCTTCAAGTTTTACGATGCTGAAAGAGTTATTATGGGTAAAAAAATGAAGGAGCACCTCCCCTTTGCTATGGCTTGGTGGCATAATCTCTGTGCCGCAGGTACGGATATGTTCGGCAGAGATACGGCAGATAAATCCTTCGGTGCTGAAAAGGGCACTATGGAGCACGCATATAAAAAGGTTGATGCAGGCTTCGAATTTATGCAGAAGCTGGGTATTGAATATTTCTGCTTCCACGACGTTGATATTGTTCCCGAAGCTGATGATATAAAGGAAACAAACAGACGCCTTGATGAAATTTCAGATTATATTCTTGAAAAAATGAATGAAACAGGCATCAAGTGCCTCTGGGGTACTGCAAATATGTTCTCCAATCCCCGCTTTATGAACGGTGCGGGAAGCACAAATTCTGCTGAGGTTTATTGCTTTGCGGCAGCACAGATAAAGAAAGCTCTTGATATCACCGTAAAGCTCGGCGGTAAAGGCTACGTTTTCTGGGGCGGAAGAGAAGGATATGAAAATCTTCTCAACACGGATATGAAATTCGAGCAGGAGAATATTGCAAGACTTATGAAAATGGCTGTCACTTACGGCAGAAGCATAGGCTTCACAGGTGATTTCTATATCGAACCCAAGCCCAAGGAGCCTATGAAGCATCAGTATGACTTTGATGCCGCTACTGCAATAGGCTTTTTAAGACAGTACGGTCTTGACAAGGACTTCAAGATGAATATTGAAGCAAACCACGCTACCCTTGCAGGTCACACCTTCCGTCACGAGCTTCGCACCTCTGCAATAAACGGAATGCTCGGAAGCATTGATGCAAATCAGGGCGACCTTCTTCTCGGCTGGGATACTGACGAATTCCCCTATGACGTATATGAAACCACAATGTGTATGTACGAGGTTATAAAGGCTGGCGGTCTTACAGGCGGCTTTAACTTCGATGCAAAAACAAGAAGACCTTCAAATACTTATGAGGATATGTTTGAAGCCTTCATTCTCGGTATGGATGCCTTTGCTCTCGGTCTTATAAATGCAGCAAAAATCATTGAAGACGGAAGAATTGATGAATTCGTAAGGAACAGATATCAGAGCTTCAATGAGGGTATCGGCAAAAAGATTATTTCTGACGAAGCCACTCTTGAAGAGCTTTCTGCTTATGCTGAAGGCTTAGGCTCAGCAAAAACACCCTGCTCAGGTAAGCAGGAAAGACTTCAGGCAATTGTAAACTCTATACTTTTCAACTGATATAAAAGCCGACTGTCAATTGGCGAAATTACTAAGGACAGAAAAATTATCGGGAGACACTTTGTAATGAAGTGCTCCCGATTTTTTAATATATAGGAAATTACCCATGTTTGTAAGCAATTCTTATATCAGAAAACCCCTTAAAACTGTCCGAAGGACAATAACACTGTGCAAAGCACAATAAAACTGCGAAGCAATATCACTCGCCGAAAGGCGGATAAAACTGCCTGGTGTCCTTACGAACACCCGGCTTCTCTTACATATTATAATGCTCTCCCTTGAAGAAATAATTTATTTCCTGAAGGGATTTTTTTTCTTCATAGTAATCCACGATAATAAGCTTGATTTTTCTTCTTTCGGGAATGATATTCTTTATATATACCGCCGCCGACATTCCTTCCTTTATATCGGGGCTATATTCCGCAAGTCCTGCAAGATTAGGCGTAAGCTCAACGAAAATACCGTAGTTTTCAACCGAACGTACAATTCCGGGAACCGTTTCTCCGATTTTGAAAAGTGCGGCATTTTCCTCCCACGTTCCCAAAAGCTCTTTATGTGAAAGAGTAATTCTCCCCTTCTCATCTCTGCCTGAAACAATACATTTTATATTCTGCCCTACGAAAAATCTTGCTGACGGATGAGGTATTCTTGAAACGGAAATTGCTTCTATAGGTAAAAGTGCGGGAAAGCCTGCAGCAATATCACAGAATACCCCGAAGCTTTCCATGTGTGTTACCTTTACATCTATAACATCCCCTGTTTCAAGAAAATCTATATATTCTCTCTGAGCCTTTAACTGAGCTTTTTTTCTTGATAAAAGTGCATAATACTTTCCTTCTCCGTTTCTTTTTATGTCTTCAATTATAAAGCTGACACTTTTTCCCACTCTTGATATTAAAGCTATATCCCTGACATAGCCCTCTTCAATTCCTATTGCACCCTCGTTTCTCGGAATAATTCCCTTCATTATCCCTAAATCAATATGTAAATTGTGTTCCTTATCACAAAGTAAGGCTCTTCCTTCAAGAATTGCTTCCTTCGCCATAGCATCCTTCAGACTCTGAAGAGATGCAAGGGCATTTTTGTTCTGAGGAGTATTTATAAGAACTCCCTCCGGCCTGTATTCAGACATATATGTTTTCTTCCTTTCAGTAAAATATTCTCAATCCAATATATTTACAAAAGCCGAAAAGTATTCCCCTGAGAAAAATCAGGTTTTTAAAAAAAGATGTTTATATTTTCAGAAAAATGTGTTATATTGTATCTTGGGTAGGTGGCATACTATGGATATAAGAGTAAATGATGTTCTTGAAATGAAAAAACAGCATCCCTGCGGTAACAAGACCTTCCTTGTGCTGAGAAGCGGTATGGATTTCAAGCTCCGCTGTACCTCATGCGGCAGAGAAGTTATGGTTGCACGCTCAAAAGCAGAAAAAAACATTAAAAAAGTTATCCGTCAGTCTGAAGAGGACTGAGCCGTAAAATTTATTTTAAGGAATTATTTATGATTGATAAGCTTACTAAACTTGAAGAAAGATTTGAAAATATAAATGAGCTGCTTTGTACCGCTGAGGTTGCAACCGATGTGGAAAAAAGCACTGCACTTCTGAAAGAGCTCAAGAATATTACTCCCATTGTGGAAAAATTCAGAGAATATAAGGTTAATTTATCCTCTGCGAATGAAGCGAAGGCTCTTCTTGACGAAGGCGGTCTTGAAAAGGATTTCAAGGAGCTTGTTTTTGAAGAATATGAAGAAGCAAGAATAAATACAGAGAAAAATTACGAGGAGCTTAAAATCCTTCTTCTTCCCAAGGATAAGAACGATGATAAAAACGTTATTGTTGAAATACGTTCCTCTGCAGGCGGTGAGGAAAGTGCTCTTTTTGCCGCTGTTTTATACAGAATGTACTCAATGTACGCTCAGATAAAGAACTGGAAAACAGAAATAATGTATTCTTCTCCCACGGACCTTGGCGGCTTCAAGGAAATAAGCTTTATGATATCCGGTGAGGGCGCGTATTCACGCTTCAAATTTGAAAGCGGTGTTCACAGAGTTCAGAGAATTCCCGTAACCGAATCAAACGGAAAAATACAGACCTCAACCGTAACCGTTGCAGTACTTCCCGAAGCAGACGAGGTTGACGTTGAAATAAATCCTTCCGACCTTCAGATTGATACATTCCGTTCATCAGGTGCGGGCGGTCAGCATATAAACAAAACCGAATCTGCCATAAGAATTACACATCTTCCTACGGGAACGGTGGTTGAATGTCAGGACGAAAGAAGTCAGCACAAAAATAAAGACAAGGCTATGAAAATTCTCCGTTCAAGAATTCTTGAAATGGAAATTGTGAAGCAGGCGGCTGAAATCGCAGGTGAGAGAAGACTTCAGGTCGGAACAGGTGACAGAAGCGAAAGAATAAGAACCTACAATTTTCCGCAGGGAAGAGTCACAGACCACAGAATAGGTCTTACACTTTATAAAATTGATTCCATAGTAAACGGTGCTCTTGATGAGCTTTTAGATGCTCTCATAACCGCTGACACGGCAGACAGACTGAATGCTCAGGCAAACGAAGATTGATATGAATACAAAGCTTTATAAAATAACGGATACACGTTTACAGAAATATGAAATAAAAGAAATTGCCGGCTTTATAAAAAAGGGCGAGGCTGTTGCCATTCCTACGGAAACGGTTTACGGAATTGCGGCAGACTGCTTTAATGAAGCGGCTGTTGACAAGATATATGAGGCCAAGGGAAGACCGTCAGACAACCCTCTTATCGTTCATATAGCAGAAAGGGAAGAGCTTTCTTCTCTTGTTACCCATATTCCCGAAAAGGTAAAGCTGCTTACCGAAAAATACTGGCCGGGACCTCTTACAATTATTCTTCCGAAAAAGGACTGTGTTCCCGATAAGGTATCAGGCGGTCTTGACACCGTTGCGGTAAGAATGCCCTCTCACGACGTGGCAAGAGCTATTATAAGGGAAGCAGGAGCTCCTCTTGCGGCTCCCAGTGCAAATATTTCGGGCTTTCCAAGCCCCACAAGTGCCTGCTACGTAATTGATGATATGATGGGTAGGCTTCCCGCTATTGTTGACGGCGGTGACTGCGATATAGGAATTGAGTCAACCGTAATTACTTTTGCAGAAGAAATACCCGTGCTTTTAAGACCGGGTGCCGTCACCTACGAACAGCTTACGGAAATTTTAGGTGAGGTAAAAATCCACAGTGCCGTGTTAAATCCTCTCGGTGAAAACACCACAGCCTCGTCACCGGGAATGAAATACAAGCATTATTCACCTGATGCAAAGCTCATAATTATTGACGGAAACAAGGATGAATTTATCACGTTTATAAAAAATAATCCACATTTTGCAGACTACGCCTTATGCTTTGAGGGAGAGGAAAAGGATATACCCCTTCCCACAGTCACCTTCGGAAGAGAAGACGATCCCTTCACTCAGGCAAAAAGGCTTTTCGATGCCTTCAGAGAGCTTGATGAAAATAATGCAAAAAAGGTGCTTGTCCGTTCACCCTCAAGAGAAGGTGTGGGACTGGGTGTATGTAACCGACTTTACCGTGCCGCAGGCTTCAGCTTTCTTTCCTCGGACGAGGGAATTATTATAGGTCTTACGGGACAAAGCGGATCGGGAAAAAGCACCGTCTGCACATATCTTGAAAAATCAGGCTGTGTTATTATTGATGCGGATAAAATAGCAAAAGGCATAACCGAAAAGGGAAGCCGTACACTGAAAAAGCTTTCAATCGCCTTCGGTGACGATATTATTAATGAAGAAGGCGAGCTTGACAGAAGGCTTCTTGCAAAAAGAGCCTTTTCGGATATGGAAAATAAAAGACTTCTCGACAGCATTACTCACCCTGAAATTGTCCGTCTTTGTGAAGAAAAAGCATTGAAGGAAACCTCGGAAGGAAAGTGTGTTATAATTGATGCACCTCTTCTTTTCACCTCAGGGCTCAATAAAATCTGCCATAAAACAGTAAAGGTGACAGCACCCGAGGAGGTACGTCTTGAAAGAATTCTCAGAAGAGATAAAATATCTGAGGAAGAAGCACTTTTAAGATTTTCAAAGCAGTACGAGGAAGACAGAATGTCAGAAAAAGCGGATATAATAATAAAAAACTATCCGCCTTATATACTCGAAGAAGAAATCACAAAAATTATATAAATTACGGAGGAATTACTATGTGCGAAGAAAAATCAAAGGCTGAAATTCTCAAGGAACAGCTTTTTATGAAAAGGGAACACACTGCAACAGTTATAGGTGAAAACGGTGTTAATGAAGCCGATTCCTTCTGCGAAGGCTATATGAATTACCTTGACGTGTCAAAAACAGAGAGAGAAGCTGTTTTACAGGCTCTCGAAATGGCAAAAGCGGGCGGATTTAAGGAATTCGATAAATCAGTAAGCTATCCTGCAGGCTCAAAGGTATATGTAAATAACAGAGATAAGGCTCTTATTCTTGCCGTTATAGGTAAAAAGGATATCTCAGAGGGTGTAAAAATAGCTGCTGCTCACGTTGACGCACCAAGACTTGACTTAAAGCCCAATCCTCTTTATGAGGAAAACGATATTGCCTATTTCAAGACTCATTATTACGGCGGTATCAAAAAATATCAGTGGACTGCAATTCCTCTTTCACTTCACGGCGTTATTATGAAGAAGGACGGAACAAAGGTAACCGTAAATATCGGCGATGCGGCTGATGAGCCTAAATTCGTAATTACAGACCTTCTTCCCCATCTTGCCGCAAATCAGATGAAGAGCACTATGGCAGAGGGAATAAGAGGTGAAACTCTCAATATTGTTATCGGCTCAAGACCTTTTGACAACACCCCCTCAGCAGAAGGCGTTAAGCTTAATATAATGAACATTCTCTTTGAAAAATACGGTATTGTTGAAGCGGATTTCCTCAGTGCAGAGCTTGAGGCAGTTCCCGCTTTCTCCGCCTGTGACATCGGCTTTGACCGTTCTCTTATCGGTGCTTACGGACACGACGACAGAGTATGCTCATATCCTGCACTTATGGCTGTGCTTGACTGTGACGAGCCAGAATACACCTGTATTACTGTTCTTACTGACAAGGAAGAAACAGGCTCAGAGGGCAACACAGGTCTTGATTCAAAATACCTCGAATACTTTGTATGTGATCTTGCTTCCTGCTACGGTAAAGAGGGAAGAGATGTGCTTTCAAAATCAAAGTGCCTTTCTGCCGATGTAAATGCAGCATTTGATCCCAATTTCCCCGAGGTTTATGAAAGAAGAAATTCCTGCTTTATAAATAATGGTGTAGTTATAACAAAATACACCGGTGCAAGAGGTAAGGGCGGCACAAGTGATGCTTCTGCCGAGTTTATGGGTGAAATCAGAGCTCTTCTTGATAAGGAGGGTGTCTGCTGGCAGACAGGTGAATTAGGAAAAATCGACGAGGGCGGCGGAGGAACCGTTGCAAGATACGTAGCACATCTCAACGTTGACGTGGTTGACGTGGGTGTTCCCGTTCTTTCAATGCACGCTCCCTTTGAGGTTGTTTCAAAAACTGACGTTTATATGACTTATAAAGCAATACTCGCTTTCTACAATAACTGACAATCAAAATAAAGGCAGGGTAATTCCTGCCTTTACGGAGTTTTTATGTATAAGATAAATCCTACAAAATATATGGGTGTTACCGTGCTTCCTTCGGATATTGCCGAAAAACACCTTATTCTTTCTTCATTAAATCAGCTGAAGGTAATTATATATGCTTTTTCAAAGCCTTCGGAGGTTTTTTCACCCGAAACAATTTCCGAAGGTACGGGAATTGCCGTTGAGGAAGTGAATGATGCTCTGTCCTACTGGAAGGATCTGGGCTTTATTCTCATTTCAGACGATGCTCCCGTTATGATTGAAAATAATATAACGGTTACGGCAGAAAATAATTCTGATAATTCAGTTACGGAAGCTCTTATACCTGAAAAAACATCTTCAAAAAAGAAACTCCCGCATAATAATCCTTCAAAGCTTACATACAGTGAAATATGCACAAGAATAGGGGAGTCAGAAGAAATAAGAATTCTTCTCAATGAAGCACAGATGAAGCTTGGAAGAACAATAGGTACAGGCGACCAGAGCTCTCTTATACTTCTTCACGATTATTACGGGCTTCCCGTTGAGGTTATTCTTTCTATCTGTGAATATGCAGGTACAAAGGGAAAATCCGCAAATATGAATTATATCTATAAAATCGGTGTTGACTGGAGTCACAGAGAAATAGATAATATTGAAGCCGCCGACGAAGAGCTTAAAAATATAGAAAAAGTAAATTCCGTATGGGCAGAATTTTCCTCTATGACAGGTCTTCGTGCCTCTTATCCCACCACAACACAGGAAAAATATTTCTCACAGTGGGTAAATGAATGGAATTTTACTCTTCCCGTGGTTGCACTTGCTTTTGAAGAAATGAAGGACCATTCGGATAAAATCAGCTTTCCTTATATGCACAGGGTACTTTCTGCGTGGCATCTTAAAGGAATAAATACACCTGAAAAGGTTATGGAAGATAAAGAAAACTTCCGTAAAGAGCAGGAAAAGAAGGCTCTTAAAAAAGCACCTCTCAGGCAGACTAAGGTTGAAATTCAACCTGATCCCACCGCCTCTTATGATATAAAACGTGCTGAAGAAAGGGCACTTACCAGTGTACCCAAGCTCAAAAAGAGAGAAAGAAGGTAATTGTGTATGCCATACACAAGAGAAATATACGATAAAGCTCAGGAAATTATTGATAAAAGAAAAAAAGACGCCGAGGACAAGGTTTCTGCCAAGACACGTCTTTTTGAAGCTATGGAGCCTCAATATACCGAATATAAAAACGAAATGATAAACTCCGTAAAGGAGGTTGTCAAGGTTATTGATATGTCACCCGAAAAGGCACCGGAATTCATTCAGAAGCAGAAAATAAGAAATCTTACCGCACAACAGAATATTATTTTGCTTTTAAGAAAAAACAATCTTCCCGACGATTATCTTGAAACTAAATATTTCTGTCCTGTATGTGAAGATACAGGCTTCAATGAATCAAGGCTGTGCTCATGTCATATTGAGGTTCTGAAAAAATTAGCTTTTGATGAAGAAGGAAAAAAATCTCCGCTGAAATTCTGTCGATTTGAAGATTTTGACCTTAAGTATTATCCTGATGAATATTCATCTGTTCTCAAATGCTCTCCGAGAGAAAAAATGAGAGAAATTCTTTCCTTCTGCAAGGAATACGCATCTTCCTTTGAGCCTGATAATCAGTCACTTTTTATGCACGGTGAAACGGGGCTTGGAAAAACTCATCTTTCCCTTGCTATTGCAGGAAAAGCCATAGAAAAGGGTTATTCCGTCATATATAATTCAGCTCAGAATATTTTTAACGAGCTTCATAAGGAACGCTTCGGTAAAAGCGACTCTAACGGTGCATTTGAAGCTATGGTGCTTGAATGTGACCTTCTTGTAATTGATGATCTTGGAACAGAATTCCAGACTCAGTTCACAAATTCCGTTCTTTATAATATTATCAATACGAGAATTAATACGGGACTTCCCACAATTATCAGCACAAATCTCACACTTTCTGAAATAGAAAATATATATTCAAAGAAAATTTCTTCAAGAATTATCGGTGAATATGCAATTCTCACTTTTAAGGGAAATGATATAAGACAGCTGAGAAACGAAACTGAAAATTAATTTTTTACTTATTATCAAATAAAAATACCGACGGGAGCAAATGAACTCTCATCGGTATTTTTTTATTCTTTAATTTTTTTCGGATTTTTTTCTCATTAAATACCAGAGAACAATAAGTATCTGAAATACTCCTGCGGCAATAAATATTTTATATGCACTGTTTACTGCAAAATTAAAAACATTGAATGAAACAGTAAGAGAAATAACAGAAGACCATAAAATTCCAGATACACTTACAGCTTGCTGCCATATTCTTCCCCATAATTTTGAGAAAATCAGGGTAATTATAAAAGAAACAGGCACGGCATACATAAATACTATACTTAAATCATTATGTTCGAGAGAATAAATTCCGTTGATTATAAGGTCAGTTACAAAATATATAACAGATGCAACAAGCCACACAAGCCCCACACTCAGAGAAGTAATCATAATTCTTCTGAACTGCTTCTGCTTTATAATATCATTGAGTTTTTCATCAATTATATTTTCTTTATCTTCCTGACCTATTATATCGTTTACACTGCACATAAAAAGCTGTGACATATTATAAAGAACGTATATGTCGGGAAAGGATTCTCCTCTTTCCCATTTTGAAACAGCCTTATCAGAATAATTAAGCTTTTCGGCAAGTGCACTCTGAGTAAGTCCGTTTGCCTTGCGGTAATACGATATATTATTTCCGACTCTTTTTTTGAAATCAGCTTCGTTCAAAAAAATACACCACCGAAATTTTTTATGCTTCGTAAATTCTTATAACGGATGCAGCAGCAAAATCACTGAGCTCACTGAGAGTTTCTCTCAGCTCTCTTTCAGTTGAAAGGGGAGTAATGAAAGCAATTTCATTTTCTCCTGCACCCTCTCTTTTAAGCACATCTACACCGCCGAATGCTTCTCTTATGTTTATAAGGCTTGTTTTTATATCCTTTGCATAGCCTCTTACATAAAGAGCAGTTTCATAATTGAGATAATCCTCAACAAGCCCTTCTTTGTGCTTATCCCATACATAATGAAGCTCATTCTTCATAAGTCTTACACATTCCATTACATCTCCGCAAACAGCACTTGCGGTTGCTTCCTTACCTGCACCCTGACCGTAAAGAAGAATATCGCCGATACTGTCACCTGTTACGGAAATTGCATTATAAACATCTTTTACACCTGAAATAACAGAAGATTGCTTAATAAAGAAAGGACACACAATTGCGCCGATTTTGCCGTTTTTAAGCATATCTGCCTTGCCGAGTAATTTTATGGCATATCCCTTTGAAGCGGCATAAGATGCATCTTCAAGAGTTACGTTTCTTATACCTTCAGTATGTATTTCTTCGGGATAAAAATGATTACCATAAGCAATTGAAGCAAGAATAGCGGTTTTTCTTCCTGCATCAAAACCTTCAACGTCTGCCGTGGGATCCTTTTCCGCATAGCCCTTTTCCTGTGCAATTTTAAGTGCGGTATCAAATGACATTTTCTCATCAATCATCTTTGTAAGAATGAAATTCGTAGTGCCGTTGAGAATACCTGCAAATGAAAGAATATTGTTTGCTGAAAGAGAGGAGAACATTGTTCTTATAACGGGAATACCGCCGCAGACAGATGCTTCAAACATAAATGCACAGTCATTTTCCTTTGCCGCATCAAAAAGCTCCTCTGCCTTAGCGGCAACAAGTGCCTTGTTTGATGTTACAACATTCTTACCCTTTTTAAGACAGGAAAGACAGAAGGTGAATGCAGGCTCAACACCGCCCATTGTTTCCACAACTGTTTCTATCTCATCATCTTCAATAATTGTGTTGATATCTTTTACTATTCTTGTTTCATAGGCAGTTCCCTTGAGATCTCTTATATCAAGGATATACTTAACCTCTATACTAACGCCTGTACGCTTTTCGGAAAGCTCCTTTTTGCTATCAAAAATATCGACAACACCTGAACCTACCGTTCCGCATCCCAGTACGGCAATTTTCATAATAACACTCCTAACGGAAAATATTTATTTAATTTTACAATAACAGAAAGTAAAAGTAAAGAATATTTTTTATTCTGTGTCACTAATATTTTAATTAATAATTATTATAAATTTTTATTGAATATTTAGATAAGATGTGATATTATATTATGTAAATATAAGCAGAAGTACGTAAAAAATTAATTTTGACATAATTTCGGAGGTAAAAATGGACACACTC
Organism: Acutalibacteraceae bacterium; assembly: GCA_045591285.1. GTDB lineage: Bacteria > Bacillota > Clostridia > Oscillospirales > Acutalibacteraceae > RUG806. The sequence goes on along the minus strand of JAZNSP010000028.1, from coordinate 48,178 downwards.
AACGACATTTGGAAAGAAGTCCTCGCCTTATGTAAGCAGGAAGTTTCCGATGTAATGTATAATATGTGGCTGTCACCCCTTGAGTTTTATAAACTTGAAAATGATACGGCAGTTTTTATAGTAAATGCAGAATTCAGAAAAACAATTGTTTTATCAAAGTTTGCACCTCTTATAAAGAAAAATTTCAAGGAAATCATAGGCTTTGATGTAGAAATAGATGTTATTGTAGATCAGGCTTTCGGGGAAAAGAAAAATGAGGAAGAGGTTTTAAGTAAGGAAGAAAAGCCTGAGTCCTCTCAGGAGGAGCCTTCTGCAAATACTAAAAAGAGCTCTGCTTCCTTCACTTTTGATAATTTCGTTGTAGGTAAGTCAAATCTTTTTGCTTACAATGTTGCAAAGGGTGTGGCAGAAAGTCCCGGAGGACAGTATAATCCCCTTCTTATTTACGGAAATTCAGGACTTGGAAAAACTCATCTTCTGTTTGCTATATATAACGAGATTAAAAGTAAAAATCCAAACGATATTATTGTTTATACTACCGGTGAAAGCTTCCTCAACGAGCTTGTTGAATGTGTAAGCAAGAAAAACACAGTGGTTTTCCATAATAAATACAGAAACGTTGATGCTCTTCTTGTTGACGATATTCAGGTTATTCAGAAGGGTGAAATGATACAGGAGGAATTTTTCCACACCTTCAATGCTCTTGATCAGGCAGGAAAACAGATAATTCTTACATCGGACGTACCTCCTAAAGAAATGTCAATTCTTGACGACAGACTCCGTACACGCTTTGAAATGGGTGTTATAGCTGATATTCAACCGCCTGATGTGGAAACAAGAAAGGCTATCATAAAGCGTAAATGCCAGTCACTGGGTATTTCTCTCAATGAAAATACTATTGACTTTATTGCTACGAAAATTAAAAACAACATCCGTCAGCTTGAAGGAACCGTAAAGAAAATTGAAGCTCTCAGAAAGGTTTACGGAATAATGCCTACCTTTGAGCAGGTTCAGAGTATTGTAAAGGATGTAATTTCAGACAGTCTTCCCGTTTCTGTTATCATAAACAATATTTTTAACACGGTTTCCGAAACATTCGGCGTTTCTGTTGAGGATATAAAATCCACCAAGCGCTCATCTTCAATTTCTCAGGCAAGAAACGTTTGTATGTATATCATAAAAACCGTTACAAACATAACTCTTAAAGAAGTGGGAACTTACTTCAATAAAGACCATGCAACCGTTTTACATTCGATCAAGCGTGTTGAAACGGCTATGGAAAATGACCAGTCATTCAGAAATACGGTCAATAACATAATAAGAGAAGTAAAGGAAAAGAACTGACACTGAGTTTTAGGCCTGAATAAGACTGTTTTTTGTTATAAAAAGCAATAAAAACACGGTTTTTTAATATGAAAAAATTTCAACAAATTATCAACATTGAACATTGACTTTTCCACTTTGTCAACATTTGTAAAAATCAGTATGTTTATTCCACAAGTTATCAAAATTTACTGTTTTGAAAACTTCAGGTCATTTTTCCATATTTTTCAAGGCTTAAAATACTTTTCAACAATTTGAACATACACTACTACTATAACTACTTTAAACAAATCCTAAACCCTGTTATGTGGGGGAAAACTGAATTTCGGGAGGAATTAATATGAAGATAGTATGCGATACAAAAGCGTTCACGGATATTTGCCTTAACGTTCAGCGTTCAATACCCGGTAAGGCTGTGCTTCCGCATCTTGAAGGTATATTTATTGAAACTCAGGGAGAGTCTGCAGTTAAGCTTACAGGCTTTGACCTTGATATTGCAGTAATCACATCCTTCGGATTAAGAGTTGAAGAACAGGGTGCAGCAGTTCTCAATGCAAAAACCTTCTGCGATATTCTAAGACATCTTCCCGACAGCACGGTCACAATAAACTGTAACGAAAAAAATATATGCACAATAACAAGCGGTGAGGTTGAATATACACTTATAAGTCTTAATCCCGCCGAATATCCTGAGCTTCCTAAAATTACTGAGGAAATTCCTTTCAGAATTAATGCAGGTGTTCTCAAGGATATGATTAAAAGAACAGTATTTGCTGTTTCCGCCGATGACGGTAAAACCGTTCACAGAGGTGTTAAATTTGAAATAAGATCCTCTGAAATCAAGCTTGTTGCACTTGACGGCTACAGACTTGCAATAAGAAAAGAATTTTCCGACTATAACGGTGACGATCTCAATTTTGTTGTTCCTGCAAAAACTCTTTATGAAATAATAAAACTTGCGGAAAATGATGATGATTTCATTGAGATAGTAAAGGGAAGACGCCATATTATGTTTAATGTAGGCGGCTACTGCCTTATTTCAAAGCTTCTTGAGGGTGAATTCCTTGATTACAGAACAGCCTTCCCCAAGGGAAAGAGCTCTACTGTAAGAGTTAATACAAAAAATCTTATAGAAAGCATTGAAAGAACATCAATTATCATAACAGAAAAAACAAGAAGTCCTATTAAATGTATTTTTGATGATGATGAATTAAAGCTTTCAGCTGTTACGGCTCTGGGAAGTGCCAGTGACAGACTTGGTGTTTCAATAGACGGAACAAGAACGGAAATAGGCTTCAATAACAGATTTCTTCTTGATGCATTAAGAAGCTGTGATACTGATGAGGTTCTTATTGAGCTTAACGGTTCTCTTTCTCCCGCTGTTATAGTTCCCTCAGACGGAGAAAGCTTCCTTTATCTTATTTTGCCCGTAAAAATCAAAAACGATTAAAGAAGAGAATTAGAAATGGTTAAAAAAATCAAAGTAAGAGCAAAAATAAATACAGAAGAAAAACTTTATATAAGAACTGATTTTATAAAGCTTGATTCTGCTATGAAGCTTTCGGGCCTTGCCGAAACAGGCGGTACTGCGAAAATGTTTATTGAAGACGGTATGGTCAAGGTAAATGATGAGGTCTGTGTTCAGAGAGGAAAAAAATTATTTCCCGGCGATAAGCTTTTTTTCAGAAACAGTCTTTTTATAATTACTGACGAAAATGAAAATAACTGAATTAGGACTCAGAAATTACCGTAATATTGACTCTATGCAGTTAATACCCTGTGAGGGAGTAAATATAATCTACGGAGAGAATGCTCAGGGAAAAACAAATATTCTTGAGAGTATATTTCTTTTTACGGGACTGAAAAGCTTCAGAAGCTCAAAGGACAGTGAGCTTGTTGAATTCGGAAAAGAATTTTCAAAAATTGAATGTAAATTCAACGATTGTTCAAGAAGTCATCTTGCAGAAATTAAAATAACGGACAGAAGAAGAGCATCACTTAACGGAATTTCACTTCCATCACCTACGGGGCTTATGGGAAAATTTCCTGCGGCACTTTTTTCTCCGGGATTTATGTCACTTATTCAGAACGGTCCTTCCGAAAGAAGAAGGTTTATTGACTCTGCAATATGTCAGGTAAAGCCTGCTTATGCGGTTTTACTATCCGAATATACGAAAATTCTCAGGCAAAGAAATGCAGTTCTTAAAGACAGTGAAAATTCAAATGAAACGAAAATGTTTCTTGAATGTATAAATGAAGCATTTTCAACCTTGGGAGAAGAGATTTATAAAGAGAGAATAAGCTATCTTGAAATGCTTCTTCCTTTTGTAAAGAGTATATACGGAGGTCTTTCTTCGGGTAAAGAAGAAATAGGCTTCGACTACATAAGAAAAGGCGATATAAGCGGAGGTCTTCAGTTTTCTGATGTACTTAAAAGCCATGAAAAAGCTGATATAGCGGCAAGAATGACACTTACGGGACCTCACAGAGATGATATTGATATTAAAATCAATTCTGTTTCAGCAAGAAGCTTCGGCTCTCAGGGACAAAAGCGCTCTGCAGCGATTGCCCTTAAATTATCTGAAGCAGAGCTTATCAAAGAAAATACAGGCGAACAACCCGTAATTTTACTTGATGACGTAATGAGTGAGCTTGATTTATCAAGACAGGATTATATATTAAATCACATTAAGGACAGACAGGTTTTTATTACCTGCTGTGAGCCTGACTCAATACTTCGTATGAGCTCGGGAAAAACCTTTAATATAAAAAACGGAAGACTGGAATAAATTATGTATCTTCATTTAGGACATGAAACCGTAATAAGAAAAGAGGATATTCTCGGAATTTTTGATATTGATACTTCTACAGTTTCAAAAATTACAAGAGATTATCTTTCAATAAAAGAAAAAGAAGGAAGCTGTATAACTGTTTCTTATGAGCTTCCCGGCTCATTTGTTGTATGCAGTGATAAAAACGGAAAAGAAACCGTTTATATATCTCAGCTTTCAGCAAATACACTTCTGAAAAGAACAGAAGATATTTTTTGATTTGTTTTTTAACTCTAAGGAGGAACAATAAATGGATAATACCGAAAACAACATTCCTGAGATTAACAGTAAAGGATTTGAAGAGACTGTTGTAAACGATAATGAGGAGCAGATGGATACTGTCGTTACTGAGGTTTATGATGCCAATCAGATTCAGGTTCTTGAAGGACTTGAGGCTGTAAGAAAAAGACCGGGTATGTATATAGGCTCAACAGGTCCCAGAGGTCTTCATCATCTTGTTTATGAAATTCTCGATAACTCTATTGACGAAGCACTTGCAGGATATTGCTCACATATTGAGGTTGAAATTCTTCCCGGTGACATAATTTCAGTAAGAGATAACGGCAGAGGTATTCCCGTTGATATAAATGAAAAGCAAGGTATGCCCGCCGTAACGGTTGTACTTACGGTTCTTCATGCCGGCGGTAAATTCGGCGGAAGCGGTTATAAGGTTTCCGGCGGTCTTCACGGCGTTGGTTCCTCTGTTGTTAATGCTCTTTCAGAATGGCTTGAGGTTGAAGTAAGCCAGAACGGTTTCGTTCACAAGCAGAGATTTGAAAGAGGTAATATCGTAACAGACCTTGAGGTTATAGGTGAAACAGAGGAAACGGGAACACTTGTAAGATTTAAGGCTGATCCTGAAATATTTACTGAAACCACAGTTTATGAATATGAAACTCTTCAGAGAAGAATAAGAGAGCAGGCTTTCCTTAATGCAGGACTCAGAATTTCTCTTACAGATAAGAGAGAAGAAGAGGTAAGAGAAGAAATATTCTGCTTTGAAGGCGGTATTTCAAGCTTTGTTCAGTATATAAACGAATCAAGAGCTCTTACTCCCATATATGACGTACCTATGCACTTTTCAACCGTTAAGGGTGACAGAAGTGCTGAGGTTGCCATTATGTATAATGACAGCTACAATGAAAATATTCAGTCATTTGCAAACAATGTACGTACTATTGACGGCGGTACTCACGAAACAGGCTTTAAGAATGCACTTACAAGAGTATTCAATGATTACGGAAGAAAATATAATTTCCTTAAAGAAGGGGATAAAAACCTTTCAGGTGAAGATGTAAGAGAAGGTCTTACTGCTGTTATCAGTGTTAAGCTTACAGATGCTGAATTTGAAGGTCAGACTAAGGGTAAGCTTGGTAATACCGATATTACAGGTCTTGTAAATCAGATGGTTTACGAAAAGCTTTCTACTTATTTTGAAGAAAATCCTTCCGTTGCAAGAGCAATATTCAATAAAGCACTTGATGCTTCCCGTGCAAGAGAGGCGGCAAGAAAAGCAAAAGAGCTTGCAAGAAGAAAGAGTGCTCTTGAAGGAAACTCACTTCCCGGTAAGCTTGCTGACTGCACAGATAAGGATCCCTCAAAAACAGAGCTTTATATCGTCGAGGGTGATTCAGCGGGCGGTTCAGCAAAGGAAGGCAGAGACAGAAGAACTCAGGCTATCCTTGCTTTATGGGGAAAAATGCTTAACGTTGAAAAATCACGTATAGATAAGGTTATCGGTAATGAAAAGCTTGTTCCCGTCGTACTTGCACTGGGTACGGGTATCGGTGAAGATTTTGATATAACAAAGCTTCGTTATCACAAGGTTGTTATTATGGCCGATGCCGACGTTGACGGTGCACATATAAGAACACTTCTTCTTACCTTCTTCTTCAGATATATGAAGCCTCTTATTGAACAGGGCTATGTCTATATAGCACAGCCGCCCCTTTTCAAAATTTCAAAGGGTAAAAGACATGAGTATGCTTACAGTGATGAAGAAAGAGATGCATACTTGGCTGAAATGGGACAGGGCTGTTCCGTTCAGAGATATAAAGGTCTTGGTGAAATGGATCCCGAGCAGCTCTGGGAAACAACAATGGATCCGGAAAGAAGAACAATGCTCAGAGTTAATCTTTCAGATGCTGAAGAAGCAGACGAAACATTCTCAATTCTTATGGGTGATAAGGTAGAGCCCAGAAAAGAATTTATTGAAAAGAACGCTAAATTCGTTCAGAACCTCGATATTTAAGGAGTAGTATGATGGATAACGAAAATAAGATAAATGAAAATATGGAAGAGAATAAGCCTCAGGGTACTTTAGTGCAGGTTGATCTTAATAAGGAAATGAGAAGCTATTTCCTTGATTATTCAATGTCTGTTATTACTCAGAGAGCGCTTCCCGACGTAAGGGACGGTCTGAAGCCTGTTCATCGCCGTATTCTTTATACGATGCATGAAAATAATCTTACTCCCGATAAGGAATACCGTAAGTGTGCAGATACCGTAGGTTCTGTTCTCGGACGTTATCATCCTCACGGTGACGCATCTGTTTATGATGCTATGGTAAGACTTGCACAGACCTTCTCAACAAGATATATACTTGTTGACGGTCACGGTAACTTCGGTACTGTTGACGGTGATCCCCCTGCAGCATACAGATATACGGAATCAAGAATGAGTAAGCTTTCTCTTGAAATGCTTACTGATATTGATAAGAATACCGTTGATTTTGTAGGAAACTATGATGACAGACTTAAAGAACCCACTGTTCTTCCTTCACGTTTCCCTAATCTTCTCGTAAACGGTTCTACAGGTATTGCTGTCGGTATGGCTACAAACATTCCTCCTCATAATATGGGTGAGGTTATTGACGGTATGTGCTGTGTTATTGATAATCCCGACTGTACTCTTGATGATATTATGCAGCATATCAAGGGACCTGACTTCCCCACAAAAGGAATTATAATGGGCAGAGCAGGTATCAGAGCTGCTTACGCTACGGGCAGAGGTAAAATTACAGTCCGTGCACGCTGTGAAATTCAGGAAAATAAAAACGGAAGATATTCAATTGTTGTTTCTGAGCTTCCTTATCAGGTTAATAAGGCAAGACTTATTGAATCAATTGCAGATCTTCATAAGGAAAAGCGTCTTGAGGGTATTTCAGACGTAAATGACTACTCATCAAGAGAGGGTATGAATATCACAATTGATCTGAAGCGTGATGCTAATCCTCAGGTTGTGTTAAATCAGCTTTATTCGTTCACTCAGCTTCAGACCACCTTCGGTGTTATTCAGCTTGCACTTGTTGACGGAGTTCCCAAGGTTCTTACACTTAAAGAGATGCTTGAACAGTACATTGACCATCAGGTTAACGTTGTTACAAGAAGAACTGAATTTGACCTCAAGAAAGCAAGAGAGCGTCAGCATATTCTTGAAGCACTTCTCAAAGCACTTGATTTCATTGATGAGGTTATCAGTATTCTCCGTTCTTCAAAGACAATCGGTGAAGGTAAGGAAAGACTTATGGAACGCTTCGGATTTGATGAAATTCAGGCAAACCATATAGTTCAGATGCGTCTTGGACAGCTTACAGGTCTTGAAAGAGAAAAGCTTCAAGAGGAAGAGCTTCAGCTTGAAGAAAAAATTGCAAGATTTCTTGAAATTCTCTCTTCAAGAGAAAATGTTCTCGCTCTTGTTAAGGAAGAAGCACTTGTTATCAGAAATAAATTCAGCGATGACAGAAGAAGTGAAATTGTCAATGTTTCAGGTGAGGTTGATATTGAAGACCTTATTCCCGAAGAGGAATGTGTATTCACAAAAACCTCTATGGGTTATATAAAGAGAATGAGCGTTGACGAATATCAGATTCAGAAAAAGGGCGGTAAGGGCAAGATCGGTATAACCCGCCGTGAAGAAGATATTGTTGATACGATGTTTACTGCTTCAACTCATTCATATATTATGTTCTTTACCACCAAGGGTAAAGCATATATGATTAAGGGATATGAAATTCCTGAGGGAAGCAGAACAAGTAAGGGTATGAACCTTGTAAACATTCTTCCTATAGAGAGTGATGAAAAGGTTACTACTATGATTATGATACCTAAAGAGCATGATGACCTTTTCCTTTGTATGATTACAAAGAACGGTATTATAAAAAGAACTGAGCTTGAAAATTTCAAGAATATCAGAAAATCAGGTATTATTGCAATTAACCTTGATGAAGGCGATGTTCTTCAGAAGGTTCTCCTTACAACCGGTAATCAGGATCTCTTTGTTGCTACGAAGAAAGGTCTTGGTATCAGATTTAATGAAAATGATGCAAGGGTTATAGGCAGAACTGCAAGAGGCGTTAAGGCACTTACCTTCAAATATCCCGATGATAAGGTTATCGGAATGGAAATTCTTGATGAAGAAAACGGCGGAAAGCTTCTTACCGTCAGTGAATGGGGTAACGGCAGAAAGAGTGATTTCTCTGATTATCACGTTCAGTCAAGAGGCGGCTTCGGTTCAATTAACTATAAGGTTGCAAAGTACGGTGATGTTGCGGCTATTAAGGTAGTTTATGACGATGACGACGTAATTCTTATTTCTGAGCAGGGTATCATTATCCGTATTGCCGCTGAAAGCATAAGAGAATGTGCACGTCCTTCAAAGGGTGTCAGACTTATGCGTCTTTCTGAGAATGACAGTGTCATTACTCTTACACTTGCTAAAAATAACGGTGAAGAAACAAACAAGCCTGAAGACATTGATATAAATGAAAATGATAATGAAAATTCTTCTGAAGAAACAGAAAAAATTTCTGTTGACACTCAGGAAAATTAAGAATATAATGTCATTTATGTATTTCGTATGTATGGGTGAGTGAGATATGAAAAAAGAAAATAAAAAAGACAGCAATAAAGATGTTAAAGTCAAGGGTAAGAAAAAAGCTGTTAAAAAAGATGGAAAGGATAGTTTTCTTACCATTATTGCAGGAATTGCTCTCGGTCTTGTAATTGTTTTTTCAATAATAGCTGTTGATTTACTTGTAAAAATGGATATTATAAGCTTCGGTGAAGAAGAAACAACAGTAATGGATGATTTTGTTGAGGTTACTGAAGCAGGTGACGAAGGAAAACATATTGAAAGCCTCGAAGAACTCAGAAGCGACAATAATCTTTCTTCCGTACTCAAAACATGGGCAGAAAATACATCAGAAAAAACTCTTATGAGAGATAATGATGTTATTAACTTTCTTATTGTAGGCTTTGATGCTTCAGACAGTAACACAGACGTTATTATGATAGCTTCTCTTAATAAGAAGACAGAAAAGATTTATCTTCATTCCGTTTTCCGTGACTGTTATACATATATCAGCACTCCTGACGGTGATCAGTATGCAAAAATCAATGCCTGTTATGCCAATGGCGGAGCCGAAAAGCTTATAGAAGTGATTGAGTGTAATTTCAAAATTGATATTGACTACTACGTTTCTGTTAATTTTGACTCCTTCAGTGCCATTATAGATTCTCTCGGCGGAATAAAAGTAGATGTTCAGGCTTATGAAGCAAGAGAAGTAGAAAAAGAGATGGGATCATATTGTCCTTCAGGTGAAGATGTTATTCTTAACGGTAGGCAAGCTCTTATGTTCTGCAGAATAAGACACTGTGATACTGATGCTGACGTCAGCCGTACAAGAAGACAGCGTCAGGTTATAAATGCTCTCATTGATGAAGCACAGAATATAAGTGTAAATGAAATTTCTCCTCTTCTGAATTCCGTTATCAAGTATATAAAAACGGACTGCAGTATTTCAAAAATGGTTTCCTTAGGTACTCAGGCTCTTACAAATAAGTGGTATAATTTCGAGCTTGTTTCAGCAGGTGTTCCTTCAGAAGAGCACAGAATGGACTTTAGCGGAAATTCGTGGGTGTGGATTGTTGACTATCCTGCAGCAGCAAGAACTCTTCAGGAAACAATTTACGGTACATCAAATATTGAGCTTAAAGAAGACAGAGTTTCTGCTATTGATATTATGAGAAACACCTATGATACAGGTGATTCAGGTCTATAATAATTTATTTTAATATTTAAGAACACATCGGAAAATTAATCTGATGTGTTCTTTTTTATTACATATAAATTGTAAATAATATACAAATTATATTGAAAATTATAAAAAATTATATTAATATATAATTAATTGTATTCAGTCTTTGAGGATACTATAAAATCTATGTGTGAAAAGGAGAAATTTATATGGCCCGTTGCCCGAAATGCGATAAGCATATCAAGGTTTATCAGATGAGTCCTTATTGCAATAATTGCGGTGTTCATCTTATGTTTGCTTCCTTTGAAGGTCAGTTTGAGAAGGACAGACGTCTGGCAGAAATGTCTATGGCATATTTCAGGTATAATTTTACTAAGCTGAAAAGTGCCTATATCTCAGGAAAGGCGCAAAAATTCAAAATTTTTGCTTCCCTTGTTCCTTTGCTTGCATTGTTTATTCCCTTTGGTGCACTTACTGTTGATACAACAGTTTACTCGCTGAATTTAAGCTATAACGCTATTGGTCTTATTTTCGGAGCACTCTTAGGTGACGGACTTTTCGGAAAGCTTGACGGATTGGCAGTTACACCTGTTTTCGGTGATGTTGCTGCTTCTCTTAAAATGCTCATTCTTATTTATCTTATAAGTGCTGTCGGTGCAGTTCTTGTTCTTCTTCTTGAGCTTTTAAGCTTTATAGGAAATAAAAAGGTGTGTGTTCTTACTTCATTGTTTTCTGTGGTTGGATTAATAAGCACTCTTGCTTCAGGTTTTATGGCTTCCTCTCTTACAAAGGTTTGTGAAGCTGCAGGAAGTATGGTTCAGTCACAGTCAAATTATATTTTTATTCTCTCAGCACTTTTATTTATTATTCCTGTTGTTGCCTGTGTTATGTGTCTGAAAAATCCTCCTGTTTATAATTTCAAAGAAGGCGATGAGCTGAGAGTTGAATACAGAAAAAAATATAAAAAGGGAAAAATTGCTCTTCTTGATATTCCGGCTCCCATTTATGAGTCAAAGGAAGATATAGAAGAAAGAAATAAGCTTATATCTCAGGCTTATAATATTTCAGAAGAGGAGGTAACTGCAGATGAGTGAAATTGATATCCGTTCAGGACTTTCTGAGGAAGAAAGACTCAGGCTTGAAAGAATTGACCGAATTGATGAAAATAAGAAGCGTAAAAAGCTTATTATGGTTTGTGTAACTACTATTCTTATTTTATTTTTTGTTGCAGGAACATTTTTCGGAGCTGTTCATATTTTAAGCTATGAAGGAACTCAGGCTTTACCTGAAGAAGCACCTTCTTATGAAGCGGTTCCCGATTCTGAGGAAAAAATAATTGAGCTTTTTAATTCTCATATAGAAAACAATATAAACAATAAAAGCGGAAAAACAGATGTGTCCGTCAGCGTAAATATACCTGATGAAAGCATAAGTATTACAGGTGAAAATGCTGAAAATCTTAAAGCACTTGTAAATCTCATTAAGCCATCTGCTGTTTCCCTTTTATCTTCTCAGTATGAAGAAGAGAGATACAGCGGAAAATACGGCGAAGCTTTTTCTGATAAGCTTTTTACAGCTGTAATTGATACTGAAAAGGTTGAAATTACTGCTGAAGCTCAGGAAGATAATGAAAATAATCTTATTCTTTCATTCGTTTTTGATGAAAAGCTTCTTTCAGACGCTGAAGAAAAGGAAATTCGTGATATTTTTTCTCTTAACGAAGAAAATATTAAAAATAATATTGCTGAAGTATTTTCTGACAGCGTTGATGTAGGTGAAAGCACTTTTACATATACCGGTGCAGTTATGACAGCACTTGAAGACAGAAGCACCGAAAAGCTTATAAATATTGAACAGACAAGAAGCTGTGACGTAGTTCTGCCTCTTACCTTCAAGGGTGAATATGAAGGCTTCGGTGAAATAACTCTTTTCTTTACTGTTGAAATCAAAAAAGCTTTCAGCTTCAGTGAAATTGAATTTTTCTTTAAGGATGACGTTTATTATATCGAAAAGGGTTCAACTGATGAATTTAAGACAAAGGTTATATCCGATCAGTCACCTGCTGAAATAGAAATTATATTCACTTCTTCCGATCCTTCCGTTTTATCAGTTGACGGATCATTTTACAAGGGTGAAGCTGTAAGTGACAAGCCTGTTGTGGTTACAGGCACATATACGTATAAAGGAATTACTTGCGAGGATTCCTGTGAATTTTATGTAAGAGTTCCCGTTGAAGGCGTTAAGGTCAGTGTAAAGGAACTTTCTCTTAAAAAAGGTGAAAGCTTCTCTCAGAATGCTGTTATTTCACCTGATAATGCTACTCTTGGTAAGGTTTATTGGTTCTCATCAGATGAAAATATAGCTGTTGTTGATGAAAACGGTGTTATTACTGCAAAAAATAACGGTGTGACGGATATTTATTGTATTACCCTTGACGGTAATTATAAATCTTCCTGCACTGTTACCATTAATGAATAAAGGGAGGGAACAAAATGGCTAAGGTTACAAAAGAAGCACTGGTTAACCGATTTCTGAAGGCTGATGATTATTCTGCCGCAACTCTCGGTGACGACCTTCTTAAAAAGTATGAAAGTCTTGCTGTTGATGTATATAGCACAAGACAGGTTTCTGCCGTTGAGATAATGTGGATGGCTATTCAGAAATTCTCCCGTTCTCTCAAGGTGGGTATGGATCATTATCAGAATATGTATTTTACTAAAGTTCTGAAAATTGATCTTACATATATTACTGTTATTAAAGCACTTATAAGTATTTACGATACTCTTAATAATCCTCTTATGGGTATTGCTTATGACCGTACAAGAACCCGCTGGGGAAAGGCAAGACCTTACGTGCTCACAACACCTCTTCCTTTCTTCCTTATAACAGCACTTCTTTACAGCGGTGCATTGATTATGGGCGGAGATACGGTAAATGATCCGAAAAAGATCATCTTTGTTTTTATAATGCTTTTCCTTCAGGAAACATTTTCTACAATATTCAATATACCCACGGATAATTACCCGACACTACAAAGCCCGTGTCCGTCAGACAGAATTGCAGTTTCTCTTGCACAGAGCTATGCAGGTGCTTACGGCGGAGATATTGTTTCCGTAGTATATATTGCTCTTATGTCCGTTAATAATATCGGCGGTGTTCCTATTTCTCAGCCTGTTATGTTTACTGTAATGGGAATTATAACTGCCTTTTTCGGAACTGTGGGTACAATGGGTGTTGCACTTAAATGTCCTGAAAGAGTCCTTTTACAGCCAAAACCCGCACCTCTTACAAAAACAATGTTCTATGTGCTTAAAAATAAGTACGCTATGAGAAACGTTGTTTCTAATTTCGTTGTATCCTGGTGGAGTAACGGCGGATACTCATGGGACGTTATTACTCAGCTTGAAATATTCGGCGGCGGTCTTCATATTGCTCCTCTTTACGGCTTCTATCACGTATGTAATGTTCTTTCAATGGGACTTATAAAACCCATAAGAAGAAGGATAAAGAGCTACAGAAATATTGTTATCATTCTTCGTGCATGGGACTTCCTTGTTGAAATAATATGGGTTATAGGCGGTTGGATCACAATGCCTATGAAGAAATGGTGGGTAAGCGGAATATGGTTCTGCATAGGCTACGGTCTTAACGGTCTTAATAATGCACCTGCAACTGCATTTGAAGGTGAAATTGACCGTGAAATCAATGACTATACCGAATATCTCACAGGTGAAAGACCTGACGGTACCTTCGGACTTCTTGTGGATTATATCAATAAGCTGACTCAGCCTCTCAATACTCTTATGGCGCTGTTCGTTCTTAAATGGACAGGATATGACACAACTATTGACTCTACTTACTGGGCACAGGATTCTGTTGATGTTTACAGAAAGGTCTTTGCTCTTTACGCTGCAGGTAACCTTGTTCCTCATTTAGTAAGAACTATTCCCTTGTTCTTCTATGACCTTGACGGTCAGAAGAAGATAGATATGTATAAGGCATTAAATGAACGCCGTATGCTTATCGCAAAGGAAAACCAGGGAAGACTCAGCGAGGATATGTCTGCTCTCGTTGAAATGCTCTCCGATGAGAAATAATCATACTCATATAATATAATGAAAGACTTATGCTTAACCTTTTTATAGGTAAGCGTAAGTCTTTTTTTTGAATATTCATTATTTTACAAACGAATAATTATACATAAATAATGCATAAATATAAAATAATCAATTTTATATATAATTGCTTTTGTTATTTGTTATCAAGCATATACGAGAATATGTATTGCTGTGCAAGACCTTTATTGGGAGTAAAAAAGTCGGGAATTCCGTCGGGATAAAACTGTTCGGTTGCTCTCATAATATGTCTGTCAACGGGATAACAGTCTGTAAAACCCAATGAAAAAAGAAGAGTACAGTCTGCTACTTTTTTTCCTACCCCTTTGATTTTCATAAGCTCATTTCTTGCATCATTTTCACTCATACAGCGAATTTTACTGAGGTCAATTTCACCCTCACTGACCTTTCGTGCGGCATCAAGAATGAAGGGTACTCTGTAGCCTGCTTTCAGAAAGGAAAGCTCTTCTTCGGTCTTTGATGCAATAACCTTTGCGTCAGGAAAAGCGTAGCCGTTTTTCAGCTTTTCTCCGAAGCCCTCAGACAGTCTTTTTATTATACCTTTTATTCTCGGAATGTTGTTACAGGAGGATATTATAAATGAACAAAGTGTTTCCCAGGGTTCCTGATTTAATATCCTTACAGAGCCGTATTTTTCTATTGCTTCTTTTAAAAACGGATCGCGGCTGAGTCTGTTTCTTATCTCATTGTGGTCAGTATTAAGATCGAAATAATCTGCCCATATTTTTACGTCTTCCTCTGAGGAGCCGATAAAAAGTAAGCCGTCGGGAGTTCGTTTTACCGTGGCTTCTTTTGAGAAGGCTATTCCGTAAAAGGTATCGTCTTCCCGTTTTTCCCAGCGGAATGCCTGACCGCAATCAAGAGTAAGAGGAAGGTTTATTTCATCGGAAAAGCAGATTTGTGTACCGTGTTCGGAAGGAATAATTTCCATTTTATACCTCGTTTTTTGTATTTGGCAATTTAAATAAAATATTCCGTTAATTTTATTTAAAAATATCTCCATTTTGTATAACAGGCAAGTGTGAATAACTGCTTGTATATGTTAATAATTTAACAAAGTGTTGATGTTGATAACTTTTCAGTGTTAAAAAGTTGGTTTATCAAGGGTTTTGAGGGTAAGTTATTAACATTATTAACAGAGTTTTCAACATTTTCACATTTTTCCACAATATACAGAATGTATAAAAATGTTCACATATAAATATACTGTCATTTTATATTGCAGTTAAAAATATATAGCATTTTGACGAAAAATATCAATTTATGAGTTTTTCGGGGAATAACCGATATAGTGTGTGAATAGTTTCAATGCTACACAATATGTGTGTTAAAACGGATATTGTTAAAATATTAACATATATATTTTAACAATATCTTTTTGTTTATCTTTTTTGAATTGTCAGTTTCGATAAAATCAAAGGTATTATTTTACCTTTTCGGTTTATCCGTAAAAAAAGCGTTAATACTTATTTTATAAGAATGATTTCAGAAGGCAGATTTATCACACAGACTTCTGATTTTACAGGTGAAAATTTTGTGATTATTTATAACGGAGGAGATTATGCTGAAAGGTGTTAACCGTCAGGTAGTAGAAATTTCTCAGCCTGAGAGTGCTTATTTTGAAAGAGTGTTATTTTTTGTAAAGCCTGAATTTTCATCGGTCAATGAAGGTAAAATCAAGAGCAAGGCAGATGCCCTTATCAGAGATGCTTCGTCACCGCCTACTGAAAAAATCAGGAGCAGCAGAAGGGAAAAAATCAAACAGCTTCTGCGTTTGCTTTTTGCCGCCGCTATAGGTGCTCTCTTATCGGGAATTGCATTTTTTGAAGGTTGACCGGCTTATAAAAAATCAAGCTGTCTTAATGAAAAATTGATAAGATATTATTTACCTTAATACTTTGTTTTTTTGCAATTCAGTTTTTATTTACTTTATAATGAAAAATAAATCAAAGATTTGAAGCAGATTTTTATGCCTTTGCTTATGCTTAATTGTTGAGTAAATATTATGCTTCTGAATTTGGTATAAAGCTTAAAAAGCTGAAAAAGTTATTAACAATAAAAAAGGACTTTGTTGAAAACTATTTTGTTTTTTTCATCAGAGCTTTCTTTTTTTATGTCATAAATTCATAAGCTTAATTATGAATAAAATTACATTAATTTAAATTGGAATTTACTTTCCGACACAGAATTTTGAGAAGACCTCATTGACTATTTCTTCACTTGCTTTCTTTCCTGTAAGAGTGAGAAGCTGTTCAATTGCACAGTCAATGCTCACGTTTACCGCATCAACGGTAAGACCGAAATCGAGAGCGTTAATTGCTTCTGTTATACATTCTCTTGCTTTTATTGCACAGTCATACTGTCTGCCGGCAGTGAGAAATTCCTGAGAAAAATCGAGTCCTTTTGTGCCGAGAATTTTTTCAAGTGCTTCTTTTATAACAGTTATGCTCTCATCATTTTTTGCTGAAAGAGTAATGCAGTCGGGTATATATTTTCTGATTTCTTCTTCCGTAAAGGAGGCCTCAAGGTCTGATTTGTTTATAATTCCCAAGCATCTTTTTTCCTTGCAAAGCTCCAATAAAAGCATATCCTCCCGGTCAAGAGGGCGGGAAATATCAAAAACTGAAAGCACAAGGTCAGAGGAGAGAATTCTGTCCTTTGCCATATTTACACCTATATTTTCTACCTCGTCAACAGTATCGTGAATTCCCGCCGTATCGGCAAGTCTTAATACGATATCGCCCACACGCACGGTTTCTTCCACAATATCTCTCGTTGTTCCCGCAATTGAAGTAACTATTGAACGGGTACAGCCTGAAAGCACGTTCATCAGAGTGGATTTTCCCACGTTCGGCTTTCCGCAGATAACGGTATTTACACCCTCTGTGACTGCTTTTCCGTTATCGTATCTGTTTATAAGCTCAGAAAGGCTTTTATCGGCTTCGGTAAGGGTTTTATGAAGCTCGCGGCTCTCAACTGCAGGAATATCCTCGTCGGGATAATCACTCCATGCGGCAAGTGCGGCGGCAGAAGAAATGAGGGAAGAGCATATTTCAGATATTTTTTTGCTGACGTTGCCTTTGAGGGTATTTCTTGCGGCATTGAGTGCTGCTTCACCTGATGCGCTTATAATATTCATAACGCTTTCAGCCTGAGTGAGATCCATTTTGCCGTTAAGGAATGCTCTTTTTGTGAATTCACCGGCTTCGGCAGGAACTGCGCCTAAGGAGAATATAAGTCTTAATACCTTCTGCATTATATAAAGACCGCCGTGACAGCAGATTTCCACAACGTCTTCTCCGGTATAGCTTTTAGGTGCTCTGTAAACAATAATGACCGCTTCATCAACGGGATTTTCGTTTTCAAAAATCTGACCGTAAGCGGCACGGTAGCCCTTCATTTCACTTACAGACTTTTCCGAATATGCTCTGAAGCATTTTTCTGCTATTGTTATTGCTTCTTCCCCTGATATTCTGATTATTCCTATACCGCCTGCGGCATTGGGAGTTGCTATTGCTGCTATTGTTGACATTTTTTAACCCTCACGAAAGAACGGGAGCACTGCCCCTTATATTATATATACATTATAATACAATATAAGTCATTATTGCAATATATTAAAATGCGTGGTATAATTAATTTTCTGAAATACGCTTTGGAGGGGTATTCGTGGACTATTTTTCAGGAAAATATGATGTAGCAGTTATCGGTGCAGGACACGCAGGTATTGAAGCGGCTCTTGCGGCAGCAAGGCTGGGCACAAAGGTTATATGCTTTACTATAAATCTTGACTGGATAGGAAATATGGCTTGTAATCCTTCCATCGGCGGAACGTCAAAGGGACATCTTGTCCGTGAAATTGACGCTCTCGGCGGTGAAATGGGTGTTGCCGCAGATAAAAATACTCTTCAGAGCAGAATGTTGAATTTAGGTAAAGGCCCTGCCGTTCACTCTCTTCGTGCTCAGATCGACAGAAGAGAATATTCCAAATATATGAAAAATACCCTTGAAAAGCAGGAAAATCTCACACTTGTTCAGGCAGAGATAGTTTCACTTAAAAAGATGAATAATTCTTTATGGGAATTAAAAACTCAGCTGGACTGTGTGTACCATGCCACCTGTGCCGTTATTGCAACAGGAACCTTCCTTGACGGTAAGATTTATGTGGGTGATAAGGTTTATTCAAGCGGTCCTGACGGTATGTTTCCTTCAATTGGACTTTCGGACTCTCTTAAAGAGCAGGGGATTAATCTTCGCCGTTTCAAAACGGGAACACCTTCAAGAGTAAACAGAAGAAGCGTTGACTTTACCGACCTTGAAGAGCAGTTAGGTGATGAAAGGGTAGTGCCCTTCTCGTTTTCTACCAAAGAGGCTCCCGAAAATATACTTTCCTGTTATATTACATATACAAATGAAGAAACAAAACGTATTATAATGGATAACCTTCACCGTTCCCCTCTTTTTGGCGGTGTTATTGAAGGTGTAGGCCCCAGATACTGTCCCAGTATTGAAGATAAGATGGTGCGCTTCTCCGAAAAGGAAAGACATCAGATATTTATTGAGCCCTGCGGTCTTGATACTGAGGAATTATATCTTCAGGGACTTTCATCTTCTCTGCCAATAGACGTTCAGGAGGGCTTCGTTCATTCTATAAAAGGTCTTGAGCATTGTGAGATAATGAGAAATGCCTATGCTATTGAATATGACTGTGTTGATCCTCTTGAGCTTCGTCCTACCCTTGAGTTCTTACATATAGAGAATTTATACGGTGCAGGACAGTTCAACGGTTCAAGCGGATATGAAGAGGCGGCGGCTCAGGGACTTGTTGCCGGTATTAATGCGGCTCTTAAAATTCTCGGAAAAGAACCCTTTATTCTTGAGCGTTCAGGTTCTTATATCGGAACGCTTATAGATGACCTTGTGACGAAGGGCTGTAACGAGCCTTACAGAATGATGACCTCCCGCTCCGAATACAGACTTATATTAAGACAGGATAATGCTGACATAAGGCTTATGGAAAAGGGAAATAAGTTAGGTCTTGTGAGTGAAGAAAAATATAACAATCTTCTCCGTAAGTTAGAGCTTATTGATATTGAGAGAGCAAGGGTTGAGTCTGTTGTAATTTCACCCGGTGAAGCCATAAACGAATTACTTGTTTCACGTGAAACATCAGCACTTACTACAGGCTGCCGACTCAGTGACCTTATAAGAAGACCTCAGCTGAATTATGAAATACTGAAGGATTTCGATAAGGACAGACCGGATTTGCCTTATGAAGTATTTGAGCAGGTTGAAATTGCCCTCAAATACGAAGGATATATAAAAAGACAGCTTTCTCAGGTAAATGAAATGCACAGACTTGAGGTTAAATTAATTCCTGAGGATATTGACTATAATGATGTTATAAATCTCAGAACTGAGGCAATAGAAAAGCTTTCAAAGATAAGACCTGAGAATATCGGACAGGCATCAAGAATTTCAGGTGTAAGTCCTGCGGATATTTCTGTGCTTCTTATTTATCTTGCAAAAAACGGAAGAGGTGAAGAATAATGATTTCAAAGGAGCTTCTTATATCTTCTTGTGAAAATATGGGGATAAATATATCCTCAGAAGCAGTTGATAGGTTTGATGCTTATGCAGAAATGTTGGTAGATTATAACAATAAGGTAAATTTAACAGCCATAACAAAGCCTGATGAAATTGTTATCAAGCACTTTGTTGACAGCCTTTGTCTTCTTAAATTTGTTGAGCTTACACCCGATAAAAAGCTGATTGACGTAGGTACGGGTGCAGGCTTTCCCGGTGCGGCACTTTTATGTGCAAGACCTGACAGCAATATTACAATGATAGATTCCGTAAATAAGAAGCTTGATTTTATAAGATTTCTTATTAAAGAGCTTGGTCTTAATGCTGATATAATTACCGTCAGAGCCGAGGATGCCGCAAAAAAGCCTGAATTCAGAGAAAAATTTGATATTGTAACGTCAAGAGCCGTAGCTTCACTTAACGTTTTAAGTGAGTATTCTATACCTCTTGTTAAGGTAGGAGGCTTATTCACACCTCTTAAAGCAGTTCTTTCTCAGGAAGAGGATATGAGAGGCTCAGGTGCAATTGCTAATTTAGGCTGTAAGGTTTTATCCAAGAATAAGTACGTTATTCCTGACGGAAGTGAAAGAGAAATAATTATTGCAGAAAAAATCAGTCATACTTCTGCAAAATACCCCAGAGCCTTCTCACAGATTTCAAAAAAACCTCTTTAATTCTCTGAAATTATAAATTTCTACAAACTGTATTTGATAAAAATAATACAGTAGCTGTGATATTCTCTCTTTGTAAGGACGAGTTCCTTGAGAATATCACAGCTATTTTTTTGGTAAATGAAATGCTACTTAAAGATAAAATTAGGACAGGCGGTCAGATTATCTTGGTGCCGACAGATGATCTGATAATACCCGAGTTTACATACAGAATAAATGTCGGAGATGAAGAGCTTCATCAATTATCTATGTCTATGACAGAAAGGGGAGTGCTGACACCTCTTACTGTGAAAGCATTAAGTGACGGGAGCTATGAAATAGTTTCAGGGGTAAGAAGATATCGGGCGGCTAAATCAGCAGGATTTTCATATCTTCCCTGTGTTCTGATAGAATGTGATGAAATAGACAGAATTCTTATAAGTCTTTGTGAGAACACTCACAGAAGGACCTTACACTATCTTGAATATGCTGAACAGATAGAAATATTGAGAAAAATTTACAGTGTTGAGCAGATATCCACTCTTCTGAGCATTCCGGAAGGTGTTATTTTATCGAGAATCAAGCTGCTTTCCCTTCCTGATGATATTAAGCTTAAAATAATAGCAGAAAATATAGATGAGGTAACGGCTAATAAGCTTTCCAGAATTACAGACAAAAATCGCTTATATAAGGTAGCAGAATATATTGTTTCAGATAAAGTATCATTTTCTGAGGCCATGCGTCTTACGGAAAAACCAAATCTGAGAACGGTAGTGTCAGCACATTTTAAGGATTACACCGTTTTTAACAATACAATTGAACACGCGATTGAAACTATGAGAGCTTCAGGAATAAATACAAGCTTAGATAAGTTTGAAAATGAAGAAAAAATAGTATATACAATGGTAGTCAATAAGTTGATATAGAGGAAACTCTTTATCATATACAGCCCATATCTTTCTCTTTCACACCCCACATCCAAACAGAAGAGCAGTCCGTAAGGGCTGCTTTTCTGTTTTACATAATTTTTTTGTGTGATTTTTGTGAAAAACAATGTTTCACGTGAAACAACAGTATTATTTCCAATTAAATATTGATTTTTATGCTTCTCTTTGTTATACTTATTAATATTATTATAATATAAATAAAGGAGGAAGCATCTGATGGCAAAAACTGTTGCTGTCCTTAATCAGAAGGGCGGAGTAGGAAAGACCACTACGGCTGTAAATCTTGCGGCTTGTGTGGGTGCTGTGGGCAAAAAAACACTTCTTGTTGATATCGATCCTCAGGGAAATTCCACAAGCGGCTTCGGTGTTGATAAAAGAGCTATCAAGGTTTCTTCTTATGACGTGCTTGTAGGTAATAATAAGGCAAGAGATGCCGTTGTTCATACAGAATTTCAGAATGTTGATCTTATGGTTTCAAATATGAACCTTGCAGGTGCCGAGCTTGAAATTATAGATGTTAAAAACCGTGAAAGCCTTCTTAAAAATGCTCTTGCGGCTATATGGGAGGATTATGACTATATTTTTCTCGACTGTCCCCCTTCTCTTGGTCTTATAACTCTCAATGCTCTCACTGCATCAGACACATTCCTTGTTCCTATTCAGTGTGAATATTATGCTCTTGAAGGTCTTTCACAGCTTATGGCTACGGTAAGAAACATCAAAAGACTCTATAATCCTTATATAGAGCTTGAAGGTGTTCTTCTTACAATGTATGACGGAAGACTTAATCTTACACAGCAGGTTGTGGAAGAGGTTAAAAAATTCTTTCCCAAAAAGGTGTATTCTACAACTATTCCCAGAAATGTTCGCTTATCGGAAGCACCAAGCTTCGGTCAGCCTATAATATATTTTGATAAAAGATCCAAGGGTGCAGAGGCTTATACTGAATTTGCTGAGGAATTTTTGTCAAAGCAGAACAGGAGGTAAGTAAATGGCAGGTAAAAAAGGCGGTCTCGGAAAAGGCTTTGACAGTCTTTTTCTTGATAATTCGTCTGATGCGCTTTCAGAAGGTGGCTCAGTGATGTTGCCTATAGGCGATATTGAGCCTGACCGCGGTCAGCCGAGAACAAAATTTACAGAGGAAGCATTAGCTGAGCTTGAGGCTTCTATAAGAGAATTCGGTGTTTTACAGCCAATTCTTGTCCGTCCTATGTCAGACGGTTCATATAAAATTGTTGCAGGTGAAAGAAGATGGAGAGCCGCAAGAAGAGCAGAGCTCACTGAGGTTCCCGTAATTATCAAATCCCTTACGGATGCAGAGGCTGCGGCAATTGCGCTTATTGAAAACTTACAGCGTGAGGACTTGAATCCCATTGAAGAAGCCGCGGGTATAAGAAAGCTTATTGAAGAATTCGGCTATACTCAGGAGGAGGCTTCCGTTAAGCTTTCAAAATCCCGCCCCGCAATAACCAATTCTCTGAGATTACTGGCACTTCCCAAAGATGTAATGTCGATGGTTGAAGAAGGACTTCTCTCAGCAGGACATGCAAGAGCGCTTCTCGGACTTGAGGATGAAGAGCAGATATCCGACATTGCAAAGAAAATTGTTGAAGAACGTCTATCTGTAAGACAGACAGAACAGCTTATAAAGGCTCTTAAAAAGCCTAAAAAGACAATGGCAGTAAAAAAATCAAGAGATAAATTCTTTGACGAGGTTGAGCTTTCCCTTTCAGATGTACTTGCAAGAAAGGTTGTTGTTTCAAATTCAGGAAAAGGCGGTAAACTTGAAATAGAGTTTTTTGATGCAGACGATTTACAGAAGCTTGCAAAGCTATTTCAGGAAGATTAAAAAAGGAGAATAATTATGATAGATATTAAGTTTTTAAGAGAAAATCCCGAAGCAGTAAAAGAAAATATCCGTAAAAAGTTTCAGGACAGTAAATTAGCACTTGTTGACGAGGTTCTTGCTCTTGACGTAGAAAGCAGAAAGAATAAGACTGAAGCTGACGGTCTTCGTGCATCAAGAAACAAATATTCAAAGCAGATTGGTGCTCTTATGGGACAGGGCAAGAAGGAAGAAGCAGAAGAGATGAAGAAGCTCGTAAACGAGCAGTCTGCCGCCCTTGCCGCCGCAGAAGAAAAGGAAGCAGAGCTTCAGGAAAAGATAAAGAACATAATGATGGTTATTCCCAACATTATTGACGAAAGTGTACCCATCGGTAAGGATGACAGCGAAAACGTTGAGGTTCAGCGTTACGGTGAGCCCGTAGTGCCCTCCTTCCCCATTCCTTATCACACGGATATTATGGAAAGATTTAACGGTATTGACCTTGACAGTGCAAGAAGAGTTGCAGGTAACGGCTTTTACTATCTTATGGGAGATATCGCAAGAATTCATTCTTCAGTCATTTCTTATGCAAGAGATTTTATGATCGACAGAGGCTTTACCTACTGTATTCCTCCCTTTATGATCAGAAGTGATGTTGTAACAGGCGTTATGAGCTTCGCTGAAATGGAAGCTATGATGTATAAAATTGAAGGTGAGGACCTTTATCTTATCGGTACAAGTGAGCATTCAATGATAGGTAAATTCATTGATACAATTGTTCCCGAAGAAAATCTTCCTCAGGCTCTTACAAGCTATTCACCCTGCTTCCGTAAGGAAAAGGGTGCACACGGCATTGAAGAGAGAGGCGTTTACAGAATTCATCAGTTTGAAAAGCAGGAAATGGTTGTTGTATGTAAGCCTGAAGACAGCAAAATGTGGTTCGACAAGCTCTGGCAGAACACAGTTGACCTTTTCCGTTCACTTGATATCCCCGTAAGAACTCTTGAATGCTGCTCCGGTGACCTTGCAGACCTTAAAGTCAAGTCAATTGACGTTGAAGCATGGTCTCCCAGACAGAACAAGTATTTTGAAGTAGGCTCCTGCTCAAACCTCGGTGATGCGCAGGCAAGAAGACTTAAAATCAGAGTAAACGGAAAAGACGGCAAGTACCTTGCTCACACGCTTAACAATACCGTTGTTGCTCCTCCCAGAATGCTTATTGCCTTCCTTGAAAATAATCTCAATGAAGACGGAAGCGTTAATATCCCCGAAGCACTCCGTCCTTATATGGGCGGTAAGGACAAGATAGTTCCCGTAAAATAATTAAAGTTGCAATAATACTACGGTTATGTTATCATAACCTTTAATATCAAAAAAGGAGCTTATATTATGGATCCCATTAAAGTTGAATTTTCCGACAGCGGAAAGAAGAAGAGCGTTAAGGACGTGCTTATTCCCCCTGAAAAAGCAGGTCTGAAGATAGTTATAAACGTAATTATCACTCTTATTGTTGCTGCAGTTGCATATTATTTCTTACTTCCCCCTATGAATTTACAGTCCTATGACTTCTATATCTACTGGGCAATAGTTCTGGGCTCTTACGTCGGCTCTGCATTCGTGACCTCAGGTGCATTCATTAAGCCTGAATATGTGCCTTATGTAAGACGTCAGTCAATTGTTCCCGTAGCTCTTGCAGTGGTTCTCGGACTTATTGTAGGTGTAGGTTATCTCGTTTCAAGTCCCTTCTTCAGAGCAAAGGATTATGCAGAAATTCTTACAATTGAAAATGCAGAGTTTGATAACACAATTTCAGTAATTGACAGCATCTCTGACTTCGATAAGGTGCCTCTTATTGATAAGAATGCGGCAAGAACACTTGCTGACAAGACTATAGGTGACTTCTCTGCTCTCGGTCTTGAATCTCAGTTTGAAATTCTTGAAGCAGACTCAACTCAGATAAACTACAAGGGCTCACCCTACAGAGTTTATCCCCTTCAGTACGGTGACGTTTTCAAATGGTTCACAAACTCCGTTATGGGTGACGATTATGAAGGTATTCCCGGTTACGTAAGAGTTAATCTCAACACTCAGGAAGCACAGCTTGTAACTGATTTTGATATCAAGTATTCAACTGCTGAGCATTTCGGTGAATATCTTGCAAGACATCTCCGCTTTAAGTACCCCACATATATTTTCGGTGAAACCTCATTTGAAATTGACGAAACAGGAAAGCCCTACTGGGTTGTAGAACACATTAAAAAGACAGTCGGTCTTGTAGGCGGTGACGATGTTATCGGTGTTCTTCTCGTTGATGCCGTTACAGGTGACGATATTTACTACACTGCAGAAGAAATCAGCGCAGACAACTCCGAAATTGCATGGATCGACCAGGCTTACGACGCTGACCTTCTTGTTCAGCAGTATAACTACCTCGGTAAGTATGCAGGCGGCTTCTGGAACTCAATTATCGGTCAGTCAGGCGTTAAGCAGGCATCTAAGGGTTATTCCTTCATCGCTGTAGGTGATGACGTTTATCTCTATACAGGTGTTACATCAGTTACATCTGACGACTCAATTCTTGGCTTCTTCTTTATCAACCAGAGAACAAAGGAAAGCTTCTTCTATAACACCACAGGTGCTACTGAAGAAGCCGCACAGAAGTCTGCTGAAGGTAAGGTATCAGATAAGGGCTGGAAGGCTGCATTCCCCATTCTTCTTAATATCGACGGTGAAGCAACCTACTTTATGGCTCTTAAAGACGATTCAAATATCGTAAAATCCTACGCTATGGTTAACGTTGAGCAGTATAACGTTGTTGCTATTCCCACTCAGGAAAATGACGACCTTGCTTCTGCTGTAAGCGAATATATCAAGGGACTCAAGGCTCTCAGCCCCTCAGTTATCATTGATATCAATTTCGACGTTTCTTCCAATAAGCCTTCAAACAATGAGGGTACAGTATCAGGTATCAGTAATATCACAGGAACAGTAACAGATATCCGCACAACAGTAGTTTCAGGAAATACCTACTTCTATATTGAGCTTGATAACTCAGGTGTATATTACTACGTTGCAGCAGACGTTGCAGATATGGTTGTTCTTATGAACGTAGGCGATACAATCACCGTTACAATTGATGCTCAGAGCGAAGGAAAGCTTATTGAAGCTCTCTCAATGATAAGCGGTGCTGTTGAGAGCACAGAAAATACTGTTGAAGAAGCAACTGAAGTTACAGAAGAAGAAACAACAGCAGCATAAATCACCAATAACAAAAGCCATCCGAAAAAAAGAGCGAGGTTGCTAAGGACAGATAAAAATTATCGGGAGACACTTTTTAATGAAGTGCTCCCGATTTTTTATGTAATAAGTGATATTGCAGCCTGAGGCTTCAGTATTATTTTATTCGCCGAAAACTGTCCGAAGGACAATAACACTGTGCAAAGCACAATAAAACTGCAAAGCAATAAAACTCGCCGTAAGGCGAATAAAACTGCCGAGAGTCCTTACGAACACTCGGCTAAATCGCGTGGCTTTTTCTGATTAATCGTTGATGTTTTCTCTGCTGAAAATGGGGGAGTCAAAGAATTCTGTAAGGCTTATTTCAAGTCCTTCACAGATTTCATATATAATTCTTAATTTCATACCGCTGAATTTGCAGTTTAATATTGTGCTGAGTGTTGATTGCGGTACACCTGACAATTTATAAAGAGCGTACTGCGAAATATTTCTTTCCTTACAAAGCTCTGTAATTCTTCGTGAAACTGCTTCGTTTAACTGCATTAAAATCACCGTTTACTTCAATTACTTGATAAAAGTATAGGCTTTTTGCTAAATAAAATACTTCGAGTACTTGATATGCGGTTGTATTTGTTATATTATTTTCAGGGGTGATTAATAATGATATGTAAAAACAGATTTTGTGTATATAATGATAAAGAATTATGCACGCTTGAAGAAATTGAGATTGATATAAGCGGAAGCTGTAGTGATTGTATTTATATAAATTTCAAAGAAGAAGAATTGGCTAAAAGGCGAAATAAACAGCTTGTATTGTAAAAAACGGCTTATACTCCTGCTTAAAGAGTATAAGCCGTTTTTTATCAGATTTCAATAAGTCCTTGTTCATACATTCTCTGAAGTGACATCATAATACCGAATTTTGCGTGATACCAGGTAAGACCGCCCTGAAAATATATGGCATAAGGCTCGTTTACGGGGCCGTCGGCAGAAAGCTCGATAGATGAGCCCTGAACGAAAGCACCTGCCGCCATAACTACATCACAGTTATAACCGGGAATGGGATAGGGAATGGGTGTAACATAGCTGTCAACGGGAGCCGCCTTCTGAATTCCTTCAGCAAAAGCGAGCATTCTTTCTCTTGAGCCGAGAAGAACAGACTGAATTATGTCGTGACGGCTTTCAGTTGCATCGGGAACACACTTGAAGCCTAATTTTTCGTAAATTCCTGCGGCAAAAATTGCGCCCTTGAGCGCACCTGCAACAACGGTGGGGGATAAGAAAAAGCCCTGATAAAAATTAGTGAGAAGTGAAAGACTTGCACCTACATCCTGACCTATTCCGGGGGCGGAAAGTCTGTAGTGGCAACGGTCAATGCACTTTTTCGTACCTGCAATATATCCGCCTATGGGAGCAAGACCGCCACCGGGATTTTTAATAAGAGAGCCTACTATCATATCTGCACCAACGTCTGAAGGCTCAAGTTCCTCAACAAATTCGCCGTAGCAGTTATCAACCATAACGGTGACACCGGGCTTAACCTCTTTACAGAAGGCTATTAATTCACCGATCTGCTTGACAGAGAAGGAAGGACGCATCTGATAGCCCTTTGAACGCTGAATTGTTATTAGCTTTGTTTTTTCATTTATAGCTTTTTTTATGTTTTCATAGTCGAAGGTTCCGTCTGAAAGCAAGTCAACCTGTCTGTATGAAACACCGTATTCTTTAAGTGAGCAGGAGGACTCTCTGATGCCTATAACCTCCTCCAAGGTATCATAGGGCTTACCTACAGGGGAGAGAAGCTCGTCGCCGGGAAGAAGATTTGCGGAAAGCGCAATAGCCAGAGCGTGAGTTCCGCAGGTAATATGGGGACGGACAAGTGCGGCTTCAGTGTGGAAAACATTTGCATACACCTTTTCGAGAGTATCTCTGCCTATATCGTCGTGGCCGTAGCCTGTGGTTCCCGCAAAGCACTGAGCACTGACACGGTTATCCTGCATCGCCTTTAATACCTTAGCCTGATTATATTCAGCAATTTCATCAATTTTCTTAAATCTTTCCGTGAGTGAAGCCAATATTTCTTCACTGTATGAAAGCACCTTTTCGCTTATTCCGAGAGAAGCATAAATTTCATTGTTCATAATTTATCACCTTTTTCATTTTACAGGAGCATATTCTATCACAATAGTAAGCTTTCTTCAAGGAGGAAAAGTGTAAAAGATAAAATAAACGGAAAATTTCAGAACAGCGGTAAAAAACCTTGAAAAATAAGGAATTCTACTTTGAGTAGAGAGTATTTTTCTACTAAGGGTAGATAACAAAATTGAACAAGTAGAACATTTTTTGTATAAAGTAGAGTGACAAAACGGGAAAATGTACTTATATTTAAATTACAAGATCACATAAGGGAGGCACCTGTATGTTTGATTTCAGTAAGGTATCATTACCCGACTATACGAGAATAGAGGATACAATTAATTCCGTTACCCACGCATTGGGTGTGCCGCTGAGCATAATTGCAATAATTCTTTCGGCTCTTAAAATCGGAAGTAATGCAACTGCAATTCAGATTTCAGGAATTATAATTTACGGCGGATGTATGGCACTTTTATATTTCGGCTCAGCCTTTTATCACGGGCTAAGACCGGGATTTGTCAAGCAGGTTGCAAGAGTCCTTGACCATACCAACGTATTTTTAATGATTGCAGGAACTCTCACGGCATTTTATCTCCTCGGTGTTTTTGACCACGATAAAAAACAGGCAATAATTTTCTGCATTCTTTCCTGGGTGGGTGCTCTTACGGGAATTTTTCTTACAATAATGGATCAGGACCGTTTCAAGAAGGTTCAGATGATAATGTATATTTTACTCGGCTGGATTTCAATTTTCAGTATGAAAACTATATACGATAATTATGATGCGGGAAAAACCATAATTACGCTGGTTGCAGTGGGCGGTATAGTCTATATGATAGGTGCCGCTTTATACGGTTTAGGTAAGAAAAAAAGATACGTTCACGCAGTATTTCATATTTTTGTTCTCGCAGGAACCATAATTCAGTTTGTAGGCATTTATAACTATATGATCTGACAGTCAGACAGACGTGCAGTTGACAAAAAATTGACTTGTTGATAAAATTATTCCGTAGAAACTGCGAAGGTTTGTTCTTGTGAAAATAAGCAAAGCTTTTAGATAAAACGGACATCTTCGGCTCAGAAGGTGTCTTTTTTCTTTTGTAATTAATAAGCAATAAGTGTGTGAAGGCGGTTGAAACAGTGAAAAAAACGAAGATAGAATATAAAAACGGAAAGCCCTATATTTCAGTTGACGGAAGTCTTCTTCCCGCCCTTGCTTATACTGCTTATTTTGAGGAATGCGGTGAGTTTTCGGATTTTATTGCGGCAGGCTACAGAATGTTTTTTGTGAATATATCCTTTACGGATTTGCCCATAAACAATATGACGGGCTTTTCTCCGTTTCTCACAGGTGTTTTTGAGGGGGATAAGCCTGATTATTACGAATTTGACGGTATTGTAAATAAACTCCTTTCTCTTTGCCCTGATGCGCTGATTTTTCCGAGAATAAATATTGCTATGCCTCGTAAATGGCTCAGAGAAAATCCCGATGAAACGGTAAAAACCCTGAAGGGCGGAAACAGAGAGTCCTTTTGCTCCGATAAGTTTTTAACAGATGCTGCAGAGCTTCTCAGAGAAACGGTTTCACATATAAAAAACGCACCTTATTCAGAAAATATTGCAGGTTATCAGCTTTGCGGCGGAACCACTCAGGAATGGATGCATCACGACCTTTTCGGTTCTTTTTCCGATATGGGACTTGAAAAATTCAGTAAATGGATGAAGGAAAAATACGGTAATGTGCCTGAATACAGACTAAGACGTGAGGATTTTGAAAACGGCACGTTAAACGAAACCGTAAAAAAATACGGAGAGTTTTCCTGTGAAATGCCGCCTGCGGCAATAGAGCATTTTTCAAAAGCTCTTAAAGAAGCTGTAGATTACGGGCAGATAGTAGGTGTATTTTACGGCTACGGTGCTTTTGTAAATGATTATCTCTGGGGACTTCAGGGGTTAAGACATATAATCAGCTCAGAAAACGTAGATTTTTTCTCTTCACCCTGCGGATATGATAAACTGAGAGCCTTAGGAGTTGACTGGAGCGATATGCTCCCCGTTGACACGGTAAAGCTGCATAAAAAGCTGTGCTTTATTGAGTGCGATATAAGAACACATCTTACAAGGTCGTTAGGAGAGTCAAGACCTCATAAATATTCCGAAGAAATTCTCAGAACATACGGTTTATATAACGCTAACGGAGATAAAACCGTATGGAC
Source organism: Acutalibacteraceae bacterium (assembly GCA_045591285.1). Lineage (GTDB taxonomy): Bacteria > Bacillota > Clostridia > Oscillospirales > Acutalibacteraceae > RUG806. The sequence goes on along the minus strand of JAZNSP010000028.1, from coordinate 17,251 downwards.
GGGCCCTGAAAGTGAGGAGCTGTCTTTATCGGCAATAAGAAAAGCCTTCGCACATCAGCTTACGAAGGCTTCGGGTATATGGTGGTTCGATATGTGGGGCGGCTGGTTTCACAGTGAAAAAATTATGGCTGAAATGAAGAGGCTCAGAGAAATTTACGAAGACTCGGAAAATAAGGATATAAATGCTTATCCTTCAGCCGAAACCGTATTTTTTGTCGATGAAAAGGCATATCCCAACGTGCCCAGAGGAAATTTTCTGAAGGACTCACTGAATATCACAAAGGAAGCTATGGGAAATACGGGAATTCCCTTTGATTTATATTCCGTTGAAGATGCCGAAAGGGTTATTGATAAATACTCAGCGGCAATTTTCCCCTTTCCCCGTATGTCAGAAGCAGGAAAAGAGGCTCTGAGGATTTGTCGGGAGAAGAATATTCCCGTTTTATGTTCAACCGAAGAAAAAAATGTTTTCACGGTAAAAGAGCTCAGGGATTTTCTTGTTTCCAAGGGTATTCACTGTTATAACACCAATAACAGTGTAATTTATCTCGGTTCGGGGTATCTCGGAATACATAGTTCAATTGAGGGAATACATAAAATTTCTCTTCCCGAAAAATTTTACGTAAAAACACTTTTCGGTTTTGACAGCAGGGAAGAATTTACAGAGAAAATAGTGCTTAATATGAAAAAATATGAAACGGCACTGTTTGAGCTGAAGAAAATTTCCGAAAAATCCTGATTTATATTCCGTAGGTATTCGTCAAGGGATCAAGAAACAAAGGAATTTCAGGTGTAAGGAAGGTAAAAAGTATAAACAGCAGACCGATTAATAATATCAGTATAAAGGCAGTCCTCGGAAAACGGCATGGGGGACTGTCTTTTTTCAATAATCGGTATTCCGTATAAAAGCCGACTGCCGCAGAAACAAAGAAGATCAGAATGTTGACAATATCGGGAGTTTTTCCGAACACGCCGCCCAGAGTATAAAACAGAACGGGTATGGAAATAAGACCTGTTAGAATACCCAAAAGCTTTATACAGTAATAGCTTTTATTATCGGGAAAATATCTTCTCTGAAACAAAGTGACAAGAAGCATAGGAAAATAAAGAAGCTTCGTGTGCTCCCAGGTGGATTCATTCACCGCAGAAAAGGGAGCCGCAAGTATAAAGCCGCCTGTTATATCATAAAGAAAATGAAGAAAAGTACCTAAAACCGAAACAAAAACAAAAGCACCGAATAAATTCAAACGTAAATCCTTTTTCAAATAATCACTCCTGAAATTCATTGTGATAATTAATATGAAAATCAGGTTAAAAATATTATGTAAACGATAACGGAAAATAATGCAATTGCTATATTTGCTCAGAAGTTATGCCGGTATAAGTCTGCCTATCACAACAAATCTTGCGTTGTCAAATTCGTATGAGCAGGTGGATAGAGTTACAATGATATCGTTATATTCCAATTCCACGTCAGAAATAAACGTGGATTTTTCTCTGTATCCGTTTATCATCTCAGAGAACTCTGTTTTGCTTTTGTTGAACAGATAAATCTCGTCATCACGTTTAATAACAAGACCGGCAAATAATTCAATTTTATAATCTGCATCAGGTGTCAGATAGTACATAATCGGGTGTTGGTCATAAAATGACTGTTGCTTATACTGTGTAAGCATACCGAACATCGTGTCATTTTTCATATTGTGTCCGTATATTATAAAGTTTGCATCCTCACTGAGTTTACCGTTTCGGTAGTCGGCAAATAAGGTGCCGCTGACTAAATATTCACCGTCTATACCTTTTCGCAGATATCGGTCATTGTCTTCTCCCTGCACGACAGGATAATTGATAACTGTATCAGGACAGTAAAGCCAACCGATCACATCCTTATTTCTGTTAATCAGAGAACCGAAATCAACCGTAACAGGTGTTTCGTTTGCTTTAGTTATGATGTTTTCCTTGTCGGTTTCCGATTCAGGAATATATTGGGCGTTATTACGTTCTATATATTCATTCTGTATTTCGGCATAGGTATTGTCTGCTTTGCTGTAGCCGTAGTATATTCTTCCGATATTAAAGGCGGAAACTGCAAAAACTGCAACTAAAACGACATAGATGATTTTTATAAGAGTTTCTTTTTTCAACAATAAACCTCCGTTCAGAAATTTTTTGTTGATATGATTATAAAATACTTTTTGTGAAATGTAAACACAAAAAGATATTGCATTATTCGTCAATGCGATGTATAATAAGGTGTAATAAGCGTACTTGCGAATAATAGAGAGGTTATAGTATGGATTATCTGAATATTACCGAAACAGCAGAAAAGTGGGGTATTTCTCATAGAAGACTGCAGACGCTCTGTGCCAACGGAAAGGTTGAGGGAGCAACACGGTTTGGTAAGGCGTGGATGATTCCCGCAACGGCACAAAAGCCTATAGACGGAAGAACGAGAGCGAGTAAGGAAAGTAAGGATATGTTAAATGACAAAAATTTGCCTATGCCCCGAAAAACACCGTTTCTTCACATGACAGATTTGTACAGCACAGCAGGAACTGCCGAAAAAAGCATAGCAGTACTTGAAGGTAATACAGAAGCGAAGACACTTTTTGCGGCGGAAATTGCATATTCCAAAGGGGATATTGAAAAGGTGTATGACAGTGCCTATTATCTGCTTCATAAGCATTCAGGCTTTTATGCAGTGATTTCTGCAGGTATGCTTTTAGGTTTGTGTGCCATCTGGCGTGGAGATCTGAATTTGTGGCGGCAGTCGAAAATACATATTGCAGAAGCACCTGCAAAAACAGAAGCCGATCGGGATATTGTTGCTTTTTCAATAACAGCTATTGACAGTATCCTTTATAATGTTTCTTCATTTCCCGAATGGTTTAAGACAGGCCGTTTTGAGCCCTTGCATAAGGATGCACTTCCTGCGGCAAAGGTTTTTTATGCCAAATATCTTTACGCTGTCGGATATTCTCTTGCTACAAAACAGCTTGAATTGCACGGTATTCAGGGCTTAGCACTGATGACGGTGATACCTAATGCAATAGAGCCGATGATTGCACAGGCTGTGGCAGATAATTCTGTTATCGCTGAAATATATCTGCGAATGACCTGTGCTGCCGTTTATTATATCAGCGGTAATAATGAACAGGCAATATACCACATGGATCGGGCAATAGCAATGGCTTTACCTGACAGGTTATTCGGAATTTTAGCTGAATACGGCAGAGTTCTGGATTATCTGTTGGAGCAAAGAATATCAAGAGTTGACGCTGAGGCGTGGAATGAGGTCCGTAATTTATATCATATCTATATGGCAGGCTGGACAAAGCTCAGCGGTTCGGTTCGCGGAAAGAATTTGGCTACCACGCTGTCACCCAAGGAGAGAGAGGTTGCGAAGCTGGCGGCGTTCGGCTTTAAGAACAGTCAGATAGCCGATAAACTCAATATATCCTTATCTGCAGTAAAACAGGCAGTCACAAGTGTTTCAAACAAAACCGGAATGTCAAGAGATGATTTTGCCGCAATACTGTAGCCGTTTTTTATCCGAAAAGGACATATAAACCGCAAAAAATATGGTCGTAAAACCTAATATCAGGTGATACCGCCTTAAAAAAACATTTGCTATACTATTGTCATCAGATAGTACGGCAGATGTTTTTTTGTTTTACTTTCAACAGAAAGGGAATTATATGCTGACAAAAATTTTATTGCAAAACATACAGCAACAGCACGTTCACAAAGAAGGTGACTTATATAAGGAAGTCACTGTTTCGGATAAAATGTTCAGATTATTGTATGGCTATTATGAAAGCTTTGAACGCGAAAGTGTATTTAATGAACCGATACCTATTTATCCTGACTTTATCAAGGAGCCGCATTACACCACCGAAGGACTTCCTATCGTAACGGCAATGCAGAATGTATGTCCACATTATATAGGAAAAAAAGATGAGGATTGCAGCTGTTCGGAGTGCAGTTACTATCAGGAATATGAAGAGCTGTTCGGTATATGTAACTGTCCTGATAAAAAAAGAAAACGTAACGGAATGTCTTTTTCAGATGACGAATAAAGTAAGTACGGCAGATTCAGATATATTAACTGATTTATCACAGGAGGAAAGAATATGAAAAACAGTATTACAAAAAGGTTTTTAAGCGTATTTCTTTGTATAGCACTTATGGTGACTTATTTTCCGCTTTCAGCAACGGCGGTTTCGGCTTCAGACGACCGTATAAGTCGCTTGTCAGATCCGTCAACGATGGATAGCTGGAGAGATTTCTTCTTGCCCGACGGCAAAATTTCAACGGAGAATGCAGGCGGAGTCTGGATGGATAAATCCGTTTTTACCGATAATTCTGAATTTGCCGACACAGGTATCACAATGGATAACAGCAACGCTTTTCTTGTGGCACTTTCTGCGATGGCAACCAATATGACGGTAACGGGTATGTCACACGTGCCGACTGATACTATGCTTGTTTTAGACGTCAGTGGCTCTATGGGTTCGGGCGATAATGATGTTGCAGAGGACCTTGTTGAAGCTGCCAACACAAGTATTTTCTCATTGTTTTCCACAAATTCTCTTAGCCGTGTAGGTGTTGTTCTCTATTCTGGTCCGACTACACAAGGAGGGGCGGCTTCGGCTGACGATGCCGTGCTTTTGCTTCCGTTAGGCAGATACAAAACGGGTGCAGACGGTAAGTATTTAGTTTATACTGAATCAGTTAGCCCCAACGGCCGAAATACGACTGAAACAGTGTCTATAGATACTGACGTAGTATATGAAGGAAGCACGACCAAGCCCTCGTCATCGAGAAAAAACGTTGTCGGCGGTACCTATATTCAGAAGGGTATTATGTTGGCGGCAAATCAGCTTTCTGCTGACGGACTTGATACAACGGTAAACGACTCTGTTCTCGGAACTGTCAACAGAAAACCTGTTATGATTCTTATGTCAGACGGTTCGCCTACCTTCAGCAGCACAAACTTCCAGAATCCTTCATCAATCAATCTCGGTGACGGAACTGCAACAAGTGCCGCTCAGGGCTTTGTTAATCAGCTTACTGCAGCGTATGCAAAAAACATGGTAAAAGAAAAATACGGAGCAGATCCTCTTTTCTATACGATCGGTTTAGGTGTTTCTAACGATGCAATTGCTCTGAGTGTGCTTGATCCCGATAACTCCCGTGCTTCTGTTGCCGTAAATGACTTCTGGGCACAGTGGAATAATGCATCTGTAGGTGATGAAGTAACCGTTCAGTCGGATGCTGTGAGCAACAGAAAGAGGTCTGTTACTAAAATTGCAGGTCTTGAACAGAATTATGTTGATGAGTTCATAAATGTTACGGGCAATTCATCAGGTCAGAATTCATTGGGTGACAGACTTATTCAGGCTTTCGCAGATATCGTAAGCAAAATTAATCTGCAGGCACAGTATAAGCCTACACTGATATCTCAGATGGGTGAAAATCATTCCGGATTTATTTCCTTTGTGGATAAAATCGGAGAATATATGTTTGTTTCCGACATAAAAGGTATCATTATTAACGATACTCTTTATTCGGGCGCTGATCTTTCCTCCAATTTTGTTGCGGGCGGAGGAAAGCTCGGTACGTTTGACAATCCCACGGCGCTCGGTCACGAAATGGTTGCGGCTGTCAGACAGAGAATAGGTCTTTCAAGTGATGACGAGGCGAGAACCCTTATCGGCTTAGCTTATGAGTACGGACAGATAAGATATAATAATGCCGATGATTATTCTAACTATATCGGTTGGTATGCTGATGAGAACAGCAATTTCCTCGGCTTTTATCAGGACGGAGTTACAAACATTACAGATCCTGATGCCGTATATACCATTAGGTCCTACGGCTATCTCGGTGTTGAGCACGACTCCAATATGATGTATGCTACCGTTCAGGTAAGACATAATATAAAAACCGGAGAGGAAACTGTAGCTCTTGCGGTTCCTGCTGCTCTCATTCCCGTTATGACCTATAACGTATCTCTTGACAGTGACGGCGAGCTTACAGATATTGAGCTTACCGGCTCTGACAGTCCTATCCGTCTTGTGTATGAGGTAGCTCTTGACAGTAATATCAATGAATGGAACGTAAATGAAGTTGTTTCCGCTGATTATCTTGCTGATGAGCATAACGTTAATGAGGACGGTTCAGTCAACTTTTATACTAACGACTGGGAGCATACAAACAGCACGGGATATAATGCTGTAAATACGTATTCCTATTTTAATCCTTCAAAACAGAACAGTAAATATTATTACACCTCTGATGCACCTATTTATACTGATGAGGCGGGAACCCTCTATACAGGCTCTTCTGCTCCGGATATTAACGGTATTTACTACAGGGCATATACCGTATATGAACAAAGCGGAACTGTCCGTGAAAAAAGAACGGTTTACCGTCAATTATCTTCGGCGGCTCTTGAAACGGCAAAACGTGCAGATGATACAAGCAGCTGGTATATATCTGACGGTAACGTTCACGTTAATCTTTCGGGATATACCGTAAGCAAAGGCGTGAATACGACACACACGCTTGAAACTGCAAATCAGCCCTTTGTTGATGTTTACGGTCATAACGTGAATGATAAAGATCACTTATTCTACGTAGGTGCAACACTGGGAAATAACGGCAAGTTGATTCTTGATCTGCAAACAGGTATAAAGCTGAGCAAAACAATGGCAGAGGGTACAGCGGCAACAGATGAGGCATTTGAATTTGTGATTACAAAAAGCGTTGCAGCTGCAAGTACGCATCGTGCTTTACTTGTTGAGTCAGACGGAACGGAAAATAATGTGACGGTATCCTTTGACGGCAGCGGGATAGCCACGGTTGAGCTCAAGGCGGGACAGTTACTTTATATCGGTGACTTTACTGCGGCTGACGTTATAAGCATCAGCGAAGCCGAAACGGTCGATTATGTACCTTTAGTTTTTGTAAACGGTGCAGAAGCTTCTGTTCCTGCTGCTGTTACGGTGGAGAACAAAGAGTTTGTTGACGTTGATTTTGTTAATTCCGCCAGAGGTAAAGGTAATCTTACCGTTGCAAAGGAGGTTTCTCACGACTTAGGTGCAAATTATCAGGTTCCTGCCGATAAGCTCTTTACAGTACAGGTAACTCTCAGCGGTATCGGAACTGCTGATTCCACCTTTGAAGCAAAGCATACAAACGGTGCTTACACTGAAATTAAAACCGATGAGAACGGACAGCTTACCGTACAGCTTGCTCACGGACAGCAGTTTGAAATATTCGGACTTCTTGCAGGAACCTCAGCAACCGTAACAGAAACCGAATACGGTGAAGGCTTTGAGCCTGTTTATTGGAATGACGGAGTAAGATCTGACGAAGACTTCGGTGAGGTTACTGTTGAAAACAATAGTATTTCTTCGGTTGTTATTGAAAATGATTATACGGCAGCAAGGGTTTATCCCGTTAGTATTACGGTTTCAGGTAACAAAAGCTTATCCGGAACAGACTGGCAAGAGAGCTACAGCTTTGATTTTAAGCTTGAAAAGCTTATGGCTGACGGTTCCTGGCAACAGCTCGGAGATATTGAAACTGCTTCTTACGGAAATACTGTATTCAGCTTTGATGATGCATTTCAGGATGAAAGCTATACCGAAGTCGGTTCCTATTATTATCGTATAACAGAGCTTCAGCCTGAGGAAGCTTTGGGCGGCATTACTTATGATAAAACGGTTCATTCTTTTACGGTTTATGTCGGTGATGAGGATATGGACGGTCAGCTTGAAATTACTGAAGTAGCTTCCGCCAGACCTGACACTACCGTAATTACTAAGACGGATGACGGCTGGAACGTTAATGCGGCATTTACCAATGTTTATTCCGTAAGCGGAGCTGCTACGGTAACGATTGACATTAACAAGGTTATAGAAAATAACGGCGGTTCGGAAAAATCTCTTGCTAATTATAATTTCGGATTGTTCAATGCCTCAACAGGCGAACAGGTCGGAAGCACCCTTGCTACAACCGAACGCGGATTTGCAAGATTTGTGCTGACCTATGATGCTGCTGAAATGAATTCAGATGAAGAAACCTTCAGATATATTCTCAAGGAGATTATTCCTGCTACTGTTCCTGAAGGCTGGACATACAGTAATGAGGAAATTCCCATAACAGTAGTAGTTAAGGACGATGGTGACGGAACTATTTCAGCCGTTATATATAAGGGCGACGTAAGACCTGATGATGCAGAAGCAGCTGTTTCTGCCACATTCACAAATATTTATTCTCCTGACAGTGCAGCGCTTGAAATTGACTTTGTAAGCAAGAAGCTTTCAGGCAGAGAAATGAGTGCTGACGACAATTTTACCTTTGAAGTGCAAAGTCAGGATGGCACACCTGTTCTCAGCGGTTCCAATAACGGCTCTGAAGAAGTAACATTTAACGGAAGCCTGAGCTTCGATAAGGTAGGAACCTATACCTACAATATTGTGGAAACCGCTGAAGACGGCAACGGTATCACTGCGGATAAAAACGTTTACCGTATTGTTGTAAGCGTTACTGATGAAAACGGTAAGCTCAAGGCAGATTATTCGGTAGTGAATGTTGTTGGTAATGAAATTGTATTTACCAATACATACCGTGCCGAAGATGTCAGCTATGCAATAAGCGGAACGAAAAATCTTGTTGGCAGAGTTCTTATCAATGATGAATTCACCTTCGTTCTTACTGAAGCAGTTAATGCTCAGGGTGAAATTGCCGAGGGAGCAGAAACCTATGAGGCTCATAATGAATATCACGGTCGGTTTACCTTCCCTGAAATTACCTATGACGAAGTCGGCACCTATTATTACGTGGTATCTGAAAAGCAGGACAGCGGCAGCTCTTACGGAATAAGGTATGATAATAATAATTTCGTTGTTACCGTTACTGTCAGTGATGACACAAGAAACGGAAAGCTGGTCGCTTCGGCAGATCTCGGTGAAGATGAAATAGTTTTCAATAACCGCTATGTTGCTGAGTCTGTAGCCGGGCATATTGACGGTGAAAAGATATTGAACGGTAAAACTCTTGTTTACGGTCAGTTTGAATTTGAACTTCGGGAGTCCGATTCTGAATGGAACAGGCTCAATTCAGAACCTATCCAGGTTGTAAAAAACGACAGTGAAGGTAACTTTGAATTCGTTTTGACGGATTATGAGAACGGTAATGCCACAGAATTCACTGAAGCGGGTACCTATTATTATCTTATCAGTGAGTTAAACGGCGGCAACACCATCAAGGGTATTACCTATGACGGTATCACCTACCGAGTAAGAGTGGATGTTACCGACGATTTATTAGGTCAGCTTCACGCAACGGTTCATATATATGACGGTGAGGGTGTTCCTCAGGAAGCTGTAATTTTCAGAAACAGCTATGAGATTACGGGCGATGATGAGCTTACCTTAACAGGCACAAAGAAGCTGAATAAGGCAATCCCTGAAAACCGTATTTTTGAATTTGAACTTTATAAAGCCAACAGTGAGTATGAAATTGACGGTGACAGTATTCAGAAGGTAACTCAGGATGAAAACGGCAAGTTTGAATTCACAGTTACTTATAAGCCCGAAGATATTTCCGATACGCCTTACTACTATGTTGTCAAAGAGGTAAACGGCGGTGAAAGAATAAACGGTGTGACTTATGATGATACTCAGTACCGTGTTGAAGTTAAAGTTGAGGATGATGATGAAGGCGGCGTCAGCTCAAGTGCAGTTATCAGAAAGGATAAAAGCGTTGTAACAAGTATTGATTTTGAAAATACCTATAAAGCAGATGCTGTCGGCATAGTATTTGAAGGTAAGAAAGAACTTAAAGGTAACCGTAATATTAAGGCAGATGATTATACCTTTGAAATTTTCTATGCTGATGAAACGTTCAACACCGTGAGCAGTGCCGCACCGCCTGCTAAAAATGATGTGGACCATAAGTTTAGCTTTTCGGAAATTTTCCTTGATACAGCAAAAACGTACTATTTCGTAGCAAGGGAAAACAGCGAAAATATTCTGGGCGGCGTAACCTATGATAGCTCTGAGTATCATATCACGGTTAAGGTTACCGATAACGGTAACGGAGAGCTTGAAATTGAAGACGTGACCTATATCCGTGTTAAAGGCGAAAGCTCGGAAAAAGCTGAAATGCTGTTATTTGAGAATAGCTATAAGGCAGGTAATGCTACTGTTTCTATAGGAGGCACAAAGGTTCTCAAAAACAGAACTCTTGGTGAAAACGAATTCAGATTTTTCCTCAGTCCTGCTGACGAGAACTATAAGGTTGATGAAGCCGCAGTTGCATCAGAGGCTAAGAACAAGGCAGACGGAGCATTTACGTTCCCTGCAATAACGTTTGAAAAGGCAGGCAGCTATTATTTTGTTGTCAGTGAAGATTTAACAACTACTGCCGAGCGTGTAACCAACGATACCTCTGTTTATTACGTTGCCATTGTAATTGAGGATGACGGAAACGGTAAGCTCTATGAAGCAGACAGAAAAATTACTAAGTCCGGCAGTGACGGTGAGCTTGAAGACATTGTTTTCAATAACGTATTTATTCCTGAACCCGAAGATATTACGGTTGATATCGGTGTTGTGAAGACCGTTATAAATAAGGGGAATGAGAAAATAGGACCTGACGGCTTTGAATTTGTCCTCGAAAACACCGATACAAATGAAAAATGGAGCGTTAAGTCTGATACAAGGGGTAATGCAGTGTTTACTTTAGGCTATACCGAAGCAGACGTCGGTAAAACCTATACCTACAGGCTGACTGAAGTAAACGGCGGTAAAGCAAATATTACGTACAGCACAAAGGAATATACGGTTACGGTAAAAATCTCTTTGAATGAAGACAATGAATTAACTGCACTTTTTACTAAAAACGGTGAAGAAGCTGTAGCAGTCGTAGCAGAATTTGAGAATATTTACGATTACACTATAGCTTCAAAAACGGAATATACCGACAGTCCTGAAACCGGCGATGCAACAAATCTCCACCTTTGGTTTGCACTGCTGTTTGTCAGCGGCGGCGGAATATTCAGTACAGCCATTTGCGGAAGAAAGAAGAAGGAAGAAAAACAAAGCGCATAAAATTAACAGGCTTCTGCCCAAACCTGTCGGTATTGAAAATGCTGTCATAATACCACCGTCTTTGAATTTTTGACGTGTGGAGCTGAATCTCTATACGTTAAATCAGAGTAGCAAAGCTATTTCACTCGCCGAAAGACGAATATCATTGAAAAAACGACTTGTCGGAACAAGTCGTTTTTTTCTGGTCGGAGTTAAGAGACTCGAACTCCCGACAACCTGCTCTCAAATGATAAGCAAGTCCTGATTTGTAGGCGTTTCGGGTTATTTCTAATCGTTTCCGCTCAAAAACGCATCCTCTTTGGCACTTTTATTTCCGTTGTCTCCGTCTGTTCCGGGCGCAGTAGTGGGATAATATGTGGTCAAAAACAGCCTCGCATTCGTTGGCTGCCCAACTGTGCGAGGCTGTTTTTATTTATTGATATTTTTTATATTAAAAATTGTGCCGCAGTAGGTAAAGAAGAAGCAGTATCAGTGGGTAGAGGGAGCAAAAGCTTTTATAAAAATGTAGAAATACGCAAAATTCCCGAAAGGTGAATATTGACGGTAGATATTGTGTATGCTATAATTGAACCAAGAAAACTGCGTAAATACGCAAAATTCCCGAAAGGTGATTGGCTATGATCGAAAGAAGAAAATATCTTGAAAGATTGATCGCTAAAAAAGAAAACGGATTGGTAAAAGTTATTACCGGTATCCGAAGATGCGGCAAATCTTATCTGTTGTTCAATATTTATAAAGATTATCTTAAGTCCGTCGGCGTAGAAGATGAGTGTATCATCTGCCTTGCGCTCGATGATGACGAGAACATTAAGTACCGCAATCCCCTTGAACTCGGCAAGTATATCCGTAGCTTAACTGTAGATGAAAGTAAAACGTATTATGTGTTTCTCGACGAGATTCAAAAGGTGGTTACCATTCAAAACCCCTATGTGGAAGGTGTCGAGGATAAGATCGGCTTCGTGGATGTTGTACTCGGACTGATGAAGCACGAAAATATTGACGTATATGTGACCGGCAGTAACTCGAAAATGTTATCCTCGGATATTCTTACCGAATTTCGAGGACGCGGTGACGAGATCCGTGTGAATCCTCTGTCTTTTGAAGAGTTCTATCATGCGTACGAAGGCGATAAGCGTGATGCTTGGCAAGAGTATTATACCTACGGCGGCCTGCCTCTCGTAATGAAGAAAAAAGGACACGAAGAAAAAGCGAAATATCTGGAGTCTTTGTTTGGTAAGATCTATATCGGCGATATCATAGAACGAAATAAAATTCTGCACGACAAATCTGTTCTTGATGATCTATTGAATATTATATCTTCTTCTGTGGGATCATTGACCAATGCAAGTAAGATTGCAAAAACTTTCAAAAGCGAAAGACAAGTGAGCATCAGCGATGAAACGGTCAGCAGATATCTGGACTTTTTTATTGACGCATTTATGATATATAAGGCTGAACGCTATGATGTTAAAGGCAGAAAATATATCGGGTCACCGCTTAAATATTATTTCAGCGACGTGGGCTTACGCAACGCGAGACTCAATTTCCGTCAGCAAGAAGAAAATCATATTATGGAAAACATCATTTATAACGAGCTTTGTAATCGCGAGTTTAGCGTAGATGTCGGCGTGGTGGAGTACTGTTATAAGGATGCAGACAAAAAGAGTAAGCGCGCCCAACTGGAAATTGATTTTGTGGCTAATAAGGGAAGCAAGAAGTATTATATTCAGTCTGCGCTTACCGTTAGCGAGGAAGAAAAGCGCCAGCAGGAAGTAAGATCTCTCAACCGTGTAGGCGATTCTTTTAAAAAGATCGTAGTTGTAAAAGACAATATAATTCCGTGGCACGATGACAACGGTATTCTTTATATCGGTATCGAGCAATTCCTCCTTGATGAAACCGCGATGGATATGTAAAGGAATGTGCTAAATTGCAAAAAACGAATGGAGTTTGTTAAATGATTTATTATGCCACAAAAGAAACGTTACAACGCTATAAACTGAAGACCCCGGAACAATTCGAATCAAAGATAACACCGTTTGTACGAGCAGTCGTAGATCGGGAACGAGGAAACAGATTGTTTGAATGGGGGTGCAAGCTGTTTTACTTCGACAGAAGAAAATGTTTGCAGGTTATGCACTATGAAACGAAATTGGTTATTTTCCTGGTGGATTTGAAAGTGAAGGATATTGAATGTGTGGGCGATGCAGTTGCACATTATCTATTGGATCTGTATGCCGGAGATTTAGTTATGGTGCAGGCGTTGAAGAACTATTTTGCTGCCGCTCCATTTGTGTGCTTTGATAGGATTACAGATAGAAGCATTATCTCAAGCATGAATGGGATACAGTCGCGTTGGGCTTGGGATGGATATCGTTTTTATGACTATATAAAGGACGGTATTTTACATACCAGAAAAATCAACCGGGATGTTAATGAGATGCCGCAGATGAGAAAGGTTTACGGCAAGGAGGAGTGGTTATTTCCTTACGAGCTGTTTGCGCAAACAATTAAAAAACACTTTGGAAAATAATACGAGCCTTAATCGAATAAAGTGCCGATTATATTAACAGTAGTTCAGACCGGAAAATGAAGTGGATTAACTGTGGTCAAACGGTAGTTTTGAGGCAGGTTCGAATGAATTTCAAAATGCCGAAAACCCGCATAAAATAAGGCTTTTTCGCACATTTGCGCTTCGTCAAAATGTGCCGTTTTTCGACACTGTCCCAAAGAATTTGGGAGTACCTGTTTCCGCTTATTTCCGGGCATTTCCGCCCCTTTCCGCTCGAAAACACATCCTTTCCGGCGCTCTTACCTCCACTGTTTCCGTGTACTCCGTGCGTGGATGTGGGATAAACTGTGGTCAAGCAAAACACCCCGAATGCAGCTTTAAGCCGCATCCGAGGTGTTTTTTGTCGTCTGTATGGTAACTCTAACTGTGGCAAAAGTCAAGTCTTATTCCTCGTCAAAAATCCAAGATAAAGTTTCTTCGTTCAGTTCGCTCAACAGTTCTTTGAAAGGTACACGTAGCTCGTTCCCGTCCTGAGAATGATGCTCAAAATTGAAATAATCGATAGAGCCTCGGGCAAGTAAATAAGACCCGTCATCAAGAACAATTTTTATATCATCAATTCCTTCGTCGTAAGCACTCATATCAATACCACGATAGGCGGGAAACAGCATCCTATGATCCGATCTTTCAAAAACAATATCTACGACTTTATGTCCCAGACAATGCTTGAATAGCGTACGCAAGGTATAGCAATTTCCATTAGCCTTTGGATACTTCTCAAAATTGGCAGTGTTGAACCCTAAAAGGATAGGTCCATCTCCACTGAACTCAATTTCAAGATTGTCGCCATCTTCAAAGATGAGGCATATCTGCCCGTCAGTATCAATGGCTGATTCAGTGTCCAATTCATAGACGTTATCAATATCGCCGATGTTTCGAATAATGTAATCAAACGCGGCCGGTTTGATATTCGCAATCGTTCTGCCAATAATACGATTCTTATCAAAGAAATCCTTGATATCGTCGTAACGCACCATTAACTCGCGTCCGTCAGGTAATAAATGCTTCATGCTCTGTTCCTCACCTATAGTGTTGCAACTTCTTCGCCGCTGTTCTTATAAAAAATATGCATAATCCAATCCTTTGGAATCCATTCGATTTTATAATCAAAGTCTTCGAATTTTTTAAATATTTCAGGGGTGTAGCCGTTCTTCATTTTCGCGGGACATTCATGGTCTTTAATATAACCGCCATAACCCATCATAACAAGCCAAATTTTAAACTCAATATCAAAAAGACGCTTGTTATCTAATTCTACAACATCAAAGACAATATCAAAATCAAGCGCAGGGAATAGTTGCTCACCATCAATATTTAAGTTGGGATTGCCGCCGCACTCCATTAATCTGCGCATAATAACGGGGGCTACATCACCATTATCAATATGCCGGATTTCTTGCATGATATTGTAGTAATTGATGTTGTCTGTTGTATAGACCAGATTAGGCAACAACCCGTATTTGATAAAGATTTCAAATAGTGCGACCCAGTTTGTTGTAACAAGTTCGTCGGGGGCTGGCTTGCGTTCTTCGGTATAATCAAATTGATGTATTTCAAGGATGTTCTCGTCTGCCAACCGAATGGCAGCGTGCGTAACTTCTTCAGGAGTTGCATTATTGTGGATTATAAATTTTTCGATTTCAGCTAAATCAGCGTTTGGTTTGTTGCATAACTCGAATAAGGATGTAATAATAGTCTCGTTCATTTTCTCACCTCTTGATCCTATCTTAATATATTGGGTGTCCTATAAACTGTACTTTATAAGAGTATTTTACCACATTTTTTTAAGCGCTACAACTGTATATCAAATTTTGCCCCGCAGTAGACAAAGAAAAAGCGCGAGAGCAACAGCGCGTTGCTTGTGATTCGCACCGCAATCTGTTATAATATAACCACAGTAAAAAAGGGCGGTAAAACATATGGAAACAAAAGATATTATTCTTGAACTCAAAACGAAACATGGACTCTCCCAAGAGGAGCTTGCTGAAAAGGTATTCGTCACCCGTCAGGCGGTTTCACGTTGGGAAAACGGCGAAACGGTACCCAACACCGAAACGCTGAAGCTCCTGTCAAAACTCTTCAATGTTTCGATCAACACGCTCCTTGGCTCTCCGAGAGAGCTGATTTGCCAATGCTGCGGCATGCCTCTGGAAGATAGCAATGTTAGCCGCGAAAAGGACGGAATCTTCAACGAAGATTATTGCAAATGGTGCTATGCTGACGGCGAGTATATGTATCACGATATGGACGATCTGATCGAGGTCTGTGTAGCGAATATGGCAAGCGAGGCCTTCCCCTCGGAGCAGGCTCGCGCCTATCTGAAAGAAATGCTCCCCAAGCTTGACTATTGGAAGAAATACAAAAATCTTGACGATGGCGGAAAGTTTGAGGAGTTTAAGGCGGGGCTTATCGATGAGATCAACGCCCTTGGTGTGGAAGGAATGCCGAAGGTCGAAAAGCTCAACGCGCTTGTGGGCGGTTACGTGAATTTGGAATACCGCCTCCCAAACGGCAAGACCGTCAAATTCCTCGATGATAACGCCACCTATCTGGGAAATCAGCTCGAATGCGAATTCGGCGGTGATCGATGCTTCGGAATCGTCGCCAATATGGACTTCATCCTCATCTGCACCTATGAGGAAAACGGTGAGAATCCCGAGCTTGTCGTTTATAAGAAAAGATAAAAATTGATGCTGAGATGGATCTCTCCACCTCAGCGGCTTTTACGTTTATCTTACCACAGATGAATGACTATAAATGTAGAATTCCTCTTGGCTGGGCATCCATTTCTTTTCCTTGGGTGGAAAAGTCGCATCAAATGCTTCGACCGCGGCAACGTCCTCACAGCAATCGGCGGCAGTGGAGGGGATATACATCCACCTCTTGCCGTCAAGCACGTTTGTAACAAGTTCGCAAACGAGAAGCGCCGTCGGGAAGTTGCCATCTACCACGAAACTCACGTTCTTCTTTTTGCAGCTTACAAACCCACGGCTCACGTAGTTGCCCGGATTGCCGAAGTTGATGTTCACGTCATAGCCCATCTTGCGAGCCACCTCAAAGGAATGCTCGATAAGCAGTTTGCCCAGTTTCTGCCTTTGGAATTTGGGTGCAACGCAAAGCGGTCCGAAGGAAAGGATCTCCTTGCGGTTTCCTTCCTCGTCCTCAAGCCAAGCTTTGGTGTACATGATGTTGCCCACGATCTCTCCATCCTTCTCAAGCACAAAGGCAAGCTCGGGAATGAAATCGGGGTGATTTCGCATCATGTGCACGAAGTAGTGCTCGTCCGCACCCGGCTTGTAGACGTTCCAAAACGCCTCACGAGTCAGTTCTTCTACGGCTCTGTATTCCTTTTCTGTCTCTAAACGTATCGTCAAATTTTCCATTTTGTTACCTCCAATAATATTGTGACGAATCAATTTTATGAGAGGTTTTGCGACATTGCAGCCAACCTCTCGGTCACGATACAATCTCCAAGGTGTTGTTCTTCTTCAAACAGCATTTTCCAAAATTAAATTCGGCTTTCACCGTATGGTAATTGTACCACAAAACTATT
>JAZNSP010000027.1:0-17975 GCA_045591285.1 Acutalibacteraceae bacterium | reverse complement strand
TATCTCGTAATATAGGGATAACTCTATTTGCATATATAACTTGAAAATATCATTAAGAAATGTTATATTAAATATAAGAAAAAGCTTGTTGTTATGCGGGATTTTTAACTTGTGGAAATGACTGCCACAAGTTGTAGCCTTAGCCTCCCTCGTCAGAGGGAGCCGAAAACTAATTTGTTCCTAATTTAACACAAGCATATAATAAAACCAAGGCGGTGATGAAGTGAAAACTTTTACACAAATGCAGCTTGATAATATTAAGAAGAATTATAAAGAACATCGTGGGTGTTTAATAAAAAAATACCGCAGTGTTTTTGGTAAATATGTTATGGTTATTGATGAAAATGGTGAAAAATCAAAAGTTTATGTTGGCAAATGTATTTATGAAGATACTAAATTAGGTTCTATATTAACTATTGGTGAAATCAATCGTAAACTTATCAATATTCGTCCTGGTATTTGCAAAAATACTGATGAATAGTTAAAATTAGAGAAAATCTTCAGTTTTCAGGCACATTTTATTCGTGTCATTAAGTTCAAACTACCCAAAAATCCCGTTCACGTAAGTGGGCGGGATTTTTACTTATTACCTCTTCACTTTTCACTCAATAAAACTTTGCAACGGGATTTTTGGAAAGTAAGAAGTAATAGTGAATAGCGAAGAAGTATTGCCCCTTTACCGCTTTTATGCTATAATACACTTAAAGGTTGGTGATTTTATGAATTCTACAAAACAAAAACAAATTTCATCTATGTTAATTTTAGCAGCATCCTTTTTGATAGAATCTCCTTTGAGAACAACAATACTTTCGATTTTATCATTTTCGCAACCCTTGGGTTACATAGTAACAAGTATCGTTTTTTATATTGCTTTGTTTGGGTGCTTTTTAATTGCTTCAAAACCTAATATCAGTTCGAAGTCAGTTTTAAAATCGATTTGTTTAGTAGTTGGATTTTTCATATTTGAACAAATTGTATCTGTATTTCTATTCAGTGAAATTATCGCATTAGTGTATGAAATAATTAGACCTTTGATTATTTTTGTTGTTATTCTTTTGCGAAGTCAGTGGTTGCTAAAAAACAAACTTAATTTAAATAAATTGAGTTGGATTATATTAGGTGGTGCCTTTATTTTAGGTGCATTGTTTAATGTTTTAGAGTATATTCGTGTAATCACAATGATACGAAATATGGGGAATGATTTTTTCTCGTATTTAAGCATGTTAACACCATCAAATAGCGTTTACAGTATAGTAGCAAAACTTTGCACATATATTTTTACCATAGTTTTATTTACACAAAATAAAGATTCTAATAATATTCAAGATTAAGAAATTACTCGGTTTTCAGGCACTTTTCATTCGTGTCATTAAGTTCAAAACACCCAGAAAAAACTCTTGTTCTTTCGAACAAGAGTTTTTTCAGTTATATTCGCCTTCGGCGAGTGATATTGCTTCGCAGTGGTATTCGGCTAAAGCCGAGTGATATTGCCCTTCGGACAGTTAATAGGCGAATATAATATCACTTTTGCAATGCGAAAATACCACTATGCCGTTAGGCATAATATCACTCTGTTCGGCAGAACAGAATATCACTAAAAACATGCAGTGGTTCGAACACATAGGTCAAAAAATCTAAGGCATCGAATTTGTGCAATTTCAGACTGAAAATACATAAAAATCGACAATCTTCACTTGAAGGTTGCCGATTTCATTTTTTTTATTCTACCATATTTTTTATTTTTTCGGGAACGGTTAAATTTTTGAAGCCGTAAAACTTTTCTGCATTTTTGCCGAGGAACAGTGCTTTATTTTCATCACTTATTTCCTTTGATTTTGTAATAAAATCATAGCTCATTTTATAAGTAATTGCAGTCATTGTTCTCGGATAATCGCTGCCCCACATAAGCTTATCAAAGCCTGCAATATCAGCCGCTTCGTTAATTGCCTTAATTGCAGAAGGGTATGGGTAGAACTCTTCGTTAAAAAGCCAGGTTATACCGCCGCTTTCAATAAAAACGTTTTTATTTTGTGCAAGCTTTATCTGACTCTGCCAATTTTCCCTTGTAACCATTCCAAAATGACCGATTGCAATTCGAAGCTTCGGAAACTGTGAAATAATCTCCTGAAGCATTGATGTCTGTTCGTTACCGTCTGCAAGGTCAATTGATATGAATTTACCGTACTTATCCGCAACTTCAAAGGGATGAATATGTTTTGTAAGGTCTGTATTCTGAAGTCTTGATGCACAGATCTTAATTCCGTCAAAATCCTTTATATCAGTGAGCTTTTGTTCTTCATATAAAGCACATATCTTAAATCTGTCAGAAAATTCAGTTTTACTTGTAAGAAGATAGCTGTCCTGATTTCCGTCAATATATTCCTGTGTAATTACAGCGGCTGAAACTTCTGCATAATTCATATTTGAAATAAATCTTTCAGCAGAATTCTTACCGTCGGTCATATAAGGCGGAAGCATTTGTCTGATTTCTCCGCCGAAATTGCTTCTGCCTCCACCTATGTCAACAACAGGCTTACCGTTGAGCATACCCTGCTGAGTATCCCATAAATGTGCATGAGCATCTATAATCATAATGTCACACCGTCCTTAAATATTGCAATTTCTCTGAAATCATTTATTTCATTTTGGGTGAGCTTACCGTTTGCAACTTCAACAACAAAATCCAGAAGCTGAGAAGAAAGAAGGCTTCTGTCAAAGCTGTCAGCACAAAAATCAATCCAATGAGGTTTTTTGTCACTGAGATTTTTGTTTGATGCTATTTTTACGGTAGGTATTACAGAGCCCAGGGGAGTGCCTCTTCCCGTTGTGAAAAGAATTAAGTGACAGCCTGCTGAAGCAAGATTAGTAATAGATACAATATCATTTCCGGGACCGTTCAGAAGATTTAAGCCGTTTTTTGATATTTTATCTCCGAAATCAAGCACATCTGTTATGGGGCAATTTCCGCCCTTCTGAATACAGCCTAAGGATTTTTCCTCAAGAGTAGTTATTCCGCCCTCTTTGTTTCCGGGAGAGGGGTTTTCCGAAACAGGCTGATTATGCTTTTTGAAATAGTTTTTGAAGTTATTTATCAGGGAAACACCCTTGTTGAATATTTCTTCGTTAATGCATCTTTCAAAAAGAACTGTTTCAGCGCCGAACATTTCAGGAACTTCAGTGAGAACGCATGAGGCACCCATTGAGCAGATTTTATCGGTAAATGCGCCTACAGCGGGATTTGCCGTAATCCCTGAAAAAGCATCAGAGCCGCCGCATTTAAGTCCTACTTTAAGTTTTGATATGGGTACGGGAACTCTTTTATCCTTGGTTGCCGCTTCCTTTAATTGAGAAATCAGCTTTTCTGCTTCCTCAATTTCATTTTCGCAGTCCTGAACGGAAAGAAATTTAATTCTTTCATTGTCAGTTTCTCCGAGAATTTTTTTCATTTCACCGATATTGTTATTCTCACAGCCAAGTCCCAAAACAAGCACGCCTGCCGCATTCGGATGCAGAATTAATCCTTTGAGGATTTTTTGTGTTATCTCGTTATCTTCGCCCAATTGACTGCATCCGTAAGGATGAGAAACGTAAATGCAACCGTTTTTTTCTGCAATACGTTTACCCAGAGAGTTTACACAACCCACTGTGGGAATGATAAAAATATCATTTCTTATGCCTATGTCACCGTTTTTTCTTATATAAGCGTTAATTGTAAACGGTTCGTTTTCAGAAAGGGAAGACCAATTCGGTTCATATTTGTATTCAAGTATTTCTCCGAGCTTTGTTCTGAGATTATGGGAATGAACCAATTCACCTTTATTTATATTCTGTGAGGCAGTTCCTATTGTGAAGCCGTATTTTACTATGTCTTCACCGCACCTGATATCCTTCAGAGAATATTTGTGTCCGTTTTCTAAATTTACACAGACATTGTCTTTTTCATTTATTGTGACAAAAGCCATTGGAACGCTCCTTTAATTCCGTCGGTTTCAATTTTGTTGTAATGTTGGGATATAATATCTGTCATATCCGAAAGGTCAGTCTGCCATAAATTTGTATCTGCAAGAATTTCGGGGATTGTTTTCTCCTTCAGAGTTTTTACGGCATATTCACTGTCCTCAGGAGTATCGTTTTTATAGAAGTGAATGAGTGAAGCGAGAGAAAAGCACAATTTCATAGGGTAATAAGAATTTTTTTCTTTGAATTCAAGTATGGTAGGAAGAACTCTTACTGCAAATTTACTTGTGCTGTTAAGAGCAATTGAACGTAATTTGTGGCTTATAAAGGGATTGCTGAAGCGGTCAAACACGCTTTTCGCAAAAGAAATATTATCTTCGGTTTTTCCTATAGTTGATAAAATTTCTTCATTCATTATACGGCTGAGATATTCTGAAATAATCTCATTTTTCATACATTCCCCCACAGTTTCCACGCCTGACAGCAGTGCTGGGGTAACAATAGAGGTATGTGCACCGTTAAGTATGCGGACCTTCATTTTTTTGTAGGGTGCAACATCATCAGTCCAGATAATATTGAAACCGGCCTTTTGTAAGGGCAGTTCGTTTTCAAAATTCCCCTCAATAACCCATAAATGAAAAATTTCACCTGTATCAAGATATTTATCGTCAGGGTGCTTTAATGCGGTTTCATCGGCGGGATAACCGGTAACAATTCTGTCAACAAGAGTGTTTGAAAAGGTGTTTTCTTTTTTTATCCATTCAATAAAACCGTTTTCAAGTGACCAGTATTCAGCATAACGAAGAATGCAGTCTTTAAGAGCATCAGCGTTATTGTCAATAAGCTCACAGGGAAGAAAGATAAAACCTTTTAACTGATTTTTATATCGTCTGTATAAGAGCTGAGTTAGCTTTCCCGGGAAGGATTTTGCAGGCTTATCGTTAAATTGACAGCCGTCATCAAAGGATATTCCCGCTTCAGTAGTATTTGATACAATAAATCTGAATTCGGGATTATCTGCCAATGATAAATATTCATCAAAGTCCTTATATGGATCAATGCATCTTGAAATGCTGTTGATCTCACTGTGAATTTCTTTGATTTCGCCGTTATCAATGCCTCTCAGATAGAGATTGTAGCTGCAATTCTGTGAATTGAGTCCCTGAACCTTACCGCCTTCTCTTGGCTGAATAATAACTGCTTTTCCGTCGTATAAGCCGTTTTTATTCATAGTATCGAGGAAGGAGTCAAAAAAGCCTCTTAAAAAATTACCTTCACCAAACTGTATAATTGTTTCCTTCATTTTACTCACCGATTTTTATAAGAATTTTTGCAAGAGTTCCGTCATTTGATGCAAGTGCGCTGAATGCTTCTTTTGCATCTGATATATCATAAACGGCACTTACCATTTTCATAACATCAGCCTTTTTATCTGCAACCAGCTCAATATTGTTTATGAAATCATCTTTAAGTGCATTTCTGCTGCCGAAAATATTCAATTCCTTTTTAAGAATAATTGAATGAAGAAATTCAGTGTTTCTTTTGCCGTTTCCGATAAGAATTATATTTGCACCGAAGGCGGCACAGTTAATGCAACCGAGGAAGGTTTCGGGCGCACCGCAGGCTTCAATGCAAACGTCAAAGCCTCTGCCTTCTGTAAATTCAGCCGTAAAGTTTTCAAGATTTACTTTATTTGTATTAACTACCGCATCTGCGCCGTATTCCGTAGCGAGATGAAGTCTGTTGTCAAGAATATCCGCAACAACGATTTTTTTACATTTCTGCTTAGCCGCAAGAAGTGCAAACAAGCCTATAGGTCCGGCACCGATAACGAGCACAGTATCAGTTTCTTTGATTGTTGCTCTTGAAACAGCGTGCTGAGATATTGAAAAGGGTTCAATCAGTGCAAGTTCTTCAGATGAAAGTCCTTTACCGTCGTAAATACGTTCAACGGGCATTGTGATATACTCACAAAAGGCACCGTCACGCTGAACGCCCATAGTCTGATTGTCGGTGCAACAGTTTACAAGCCCTCTTTCACAGGAATAACAGCTGTTGCAGTTGAAATAGGGATTACAGGTAACTATATCACCGACTTTAAGATTTTTGCTGTTTTCGGGAATTGAAACAATTTCAGCGGAAAACTCGTGTCCGGGAATTCTCGGATAGGTAGTAAAGGGCTGATTACCTGTGAAGGAAGCAACATCGGCACCGCAAATTCCGACGTGTCTGATTTTAAGTAATGCTTCGCCTTCCTTTACAACAGGCATTGGTATATCTCTCAATTCAATACTGTTTGGTTTATCAATTACTATAGCTTTCATTTATTTGTCCTCCGAAATAAATTCCTTATTCCATATTACAGCCGTTTTCAAGGGAGCACCCTTTGAAAAAATTCTGTTTTCATAAGCATCCTTGGGATTTTTTATGAATTCCTCTTTATCAATAAGCTCAACCACCTCGTCAAATCTGCTGTCAACAAGAAGCTTTATTGCAGTTTCCATGTGCGACTGTCTGAAATTGATCGAACCGAAAATAAGATGATTTTCAAACCCGAAGGGCATAGTGTTATAAGATACCTGCGGACCTAAGGAGAAGCTGTTGTAAATGCCGTTACAGCCGAGAACCTTATGCTCAAAGGCAATTTTATGCTCAATATTGCTTCCCGACGTGCCTACAAATACATAGGCTCGTCCGCCCAGTGCTTCAGTTATTTTATCTGCAGTTTCTTTTTCCGTAAGACCGCTTGTGCAAAGATATTGTGCATCAGCAATTTCTTTTGAAAAAATAACCTTTTTGCTGTCTTCAGCGCTTCTGCCCACAAAAAGAATTTTTGCATCCGGGTGATTTCTTCTTATCTGGTCTGCAATAAAAAGTCCCGTCATACCAAGACCGAAAATAACCGTTCTGCTGAAAACTTCATTTTTTGCAAGACCTCTTGCAGCTTCCTCAGAGCATTTTTCTCTTGCTTTTATTACTCTGAAAAGATGTGCTTCTCCCAGATCCTCCATTCTTTCATGCTGAAAAACGGCACAAGCATAAGGATCTGCAAAGGAAAGCTTTTTTGCAACACTTAAAGGCAATTTTTCGATACCGTCATACTGTTCGGGTAATCTTAAAAGCATATCGGGATTAAAATAATTTCTGTCACAGAAAAGACCGTCAGCCTTATCACAGCCATATTCAAAATAAGTTTCGTCTTCTGTATATCTTGTGGGATCGAAGCTGTCACCGCCTCTGATAAGTACAATTGCAAAACGCTTTTCGTCAGGTACCCATACGACACCCTCGTGACCGTTTATAAGTCTGTTTTCACCTTCGGGAAATTTGGGCGAAAGAAGATTTTTGCTTCCCATCTTCATAAGCTCATTATCCGTACCGCAGAAGCCCTGAAAAACAGGGTAGCAGAGCTTTCCTTCAAGAAGAGGCTCACCTCTTAGTCTTTGTCTTTTCGGGTTAATAAGATTAATTTCACCGTAAGCCACAGGCTTTTGTTCATCATTCTGAAAATATGTTCCGTAGGTTTTCATATTAACTTCCTTTCAATAGCTTTCAGTCTATCTTTTTTAATCTGAGTCCTTTGGGGTAGTGGTTTTTTGCCTTTGAATTAACAACCTTTGCTCCGCCTACAGCACAGCCGTTTACAGTTATAACTGCCCAGCCGTTTTCACAGGAAACCTCAATTTCTTCACCGTGAAGATATTTTTTTATTTCATCACTGTTTGCATCAAGCTCAATTTTTCTTTTGAAATATTTTCCCATGCCCATAAAAAACTGATGGTGGGGGAGAATATAATTTTTCTTGACTTCACCTACGGTAATTCCGCAACAGAAGGCTGTTTTTTCTTTTACTTCAAATTCAGGATGCATTATAACCGGATTATTGTTATAAAGCCTTAAATGCGAAGAATTAAAATCCGTCAAGGTATCATTAAGAAAAACCGTAACGGCCTTGTCTTTTACAGAAGGGGCTTTCTGAACGAAGCTTTTATTGAAGGCGGCTTCCGAGGTATTATGCAGAACCGCCATAAATTGACCTTCACCTTTTGAAATATGAGGATAAAATCTTCTTGTAAAATGAATATTCCGGCATTTACAGCCGTCAAAATTAATTCCGTCAGCAGTGTGCTCTCTGACTTTTTCAGCAACCTCAACAAGCTCAAAGGTCGGGTGATTTTCGAGAAAAGCATCAATAAGCATTTCGTTTTCCTCTAAGGAAAACGTGCAGGTGGCGTAAATTATGTAGCCTCCGTTTTTCACCATTCTGACAGCATTTTCAAGAATTTCCGCCTGCCGCTCAGCACACATCTGAACGTTTTCTTCACTCCATTCATCTATAGCAGCGGCTTCCTTTCGGAACATTCCTTCACCTGAACAGGGAGCATCACACATAATGAGGTCGAAGGCTTCAGGATAGATATCAGCCAGCTTTTTTGTATCCATACAGGTTGTAACTGTGTTACGAAGTCCGAGCCGTTCAATATTTCCCGTAAGAATTCTGCATCTTGAAGAAATGATTTCATTGGAAACAAGAATTCCGTCAGGACCGAGCTTATTTTTTAGCTGTGAGCTTTTTCCGCCGGGGGCAGCGCACATATCAAGAATTTTCCAATCGGGTTCAATTTCAATACATTCTGCAGGTGCCATAGCGGCAGGCTCCTGAATATAAATCATTCCCGCATGGTGAAAGGGATGATTTCCCGCTTTATCGTAATCAAGATAATATCCGTTTTTAACATAAGGAATTTTCTCATTTCCGAAAATATTGATTTTTTCAAAATCACTCAGAGAGATTTTATCTGTGTTAACCCTGAAGGCTTTAACGGGTTCTTCGTTAACACAGGCTATGTATTTTTCAAAATCCTTTCCGAGAATATTTTTCATTCGCATTTCAAATGCAGTGGGAAGTTTT
This sequence comes from Acutalibacteraceae bacterium, assembly GCA_045591285.1. Classification (GTDB taxonomy): domain Bacteria; phylum Bacillota; class Clostridia; order Oscillospirales; family Acutalibacteraceae; genus RUG806. Next base: position 9,106 of record JAZNSP010000027.1, on the reverse strand, counting down.
ATCATAATCATTCACCGTTATCAAGCATTTCGGCGTGAAGCATACACATTCCGACTGAAGTGATAGCCGCCGTTTCTGTTCTGAGAATTCTTTTACCCAAAGAAACTATCTGTCCGTTTACTTCAATTGCCTTTTCAATTTCTTTTTCATCAAAACCGCCCTCGGGGCCGATAAAAATGCCGATGGATTGTCCGTTTTTTATTTGACTCAATGCTGTTTTCGTGCTTTGAATTCCGTTATGGGCTTCATAGGGAATTAAAACAAGGTCAAGCTGTTGAGAAAACATCAGGGCATTTTTATAGGTCATAATATCGGAAATTTCGGGTACGATATTTCTTTTGCTTTGTTTTGCGGCACTTTCAGCAATAGCCTGCCAACGCTCAATCTTTGATTTTTTCTTTTTTTCTTCGAGTTTAACTACACATCTGCTCATTTCAGTGGGGATGATTTTATATACGCCCAGTTCAACCGTTTTCTGAATAATAAGCTCCATCTTATCACTTTTGGGTAGGCCCTGAAATAAATATATTTTTACAGGGAGCTCAGTGTTATTGTAGTTTTCTTCCACTATCCTGACATAAACCGACGTTTCATCTATGAGAGAAATTTCACCAAGATGGCTTTTGCCGTCATCGCTTATCAGAATTAATTCACCTTCACGCATTCTCAGCACATTTTTTATGTGATTATAATCAGTGCCGATTATTTCATAAGTATTACCGACTCTTGAGTTTTTTTCTGCAAAAAAATTAAACATATTGCTCACCATTCACTGTTAATACTATAAATAATATCCTATTTTTGCTCTGTTGGCAATAAAATCAGTAAAAATTGTTACATATACCATTATAAAGTATTTTACAAAACTAAAATTATGTGTTATAATCCAATTATTAATGAAGTAAGGCGGTGTAAAAATGGCAGAAAATAAAGGTGCGGTTGCTGAACTCAGCGTTTCTAATTCTTTCAGTGAGCGTCGTTTTGTAGGTAAAAAGGAAACTGTAGCCTATGTTCTTAATGACGCTTCATACAGCCTCAATATTGACGATTTCAAAGAACGTTATATTTACGACGTTGTTAAAATCAATTTTGATTTCCTGGCATTTCAAAATCTTGTTTCAACTGTATGGGATACTATAAATGATACATTTATAGGTGTTGTGGTTGAAAAAACAAGAACACGTTGGGGTAAATTCAGACCTTATCTTCTTTTAGGTGAATTTCCTCTGACTATTCTCGGTTTGTGGTATTGGCTCATACCTTTTATTTTCCCTGATACTCCAGATAATCATTTGCCCAAGCTTATAATGTATTTTGCAATGTCAATAATTACCGAAACTGCAGGTACATTTACTGCTGTTGCAAAATCAGGCTTTTTGTCAACGATAACTCCGTCACCGATGGAACGATCGAGGCTTATAGCCCTTGCGAATGTTGTCACTCATATTTTTGAAGATATTCCGAAACAGGTATTCGGTATTTTGTATGACCTTGTTGCTAACAAGAAAATCAATATAAAGCTTCCGTATCTTTTCTCATACTTCGGTATGACCTGTGCAATTGTTTCTGCGGCACTTGCAGTTTATTTCTTCTGGACCTCCAAAGAAAGAGTTGCTCAGACAATCAGTAAGCCTAAGGTTCAGCACAGTATAAAATCCATTATCAACAATAAGCCAATGCTTATTTATCTTCTTTCTCAGTTCCTTGCAGGCTTCAGCATAAGCAAGAGCAGAACCAATTTCTACATAGACGTTCTCGGTTCTGTAACGTGGAAAACTATTGTAGGTATTCCTGCTTTCCCCGTTAAGTTTATCAGTTACAGCTTTGTAAAGCCTCTCAGAAAGCGCTTCTCAACAAAAGCACTCTGGATTTTTGAAGATGCCTGGACAGATATGCTGTGGATGGTAGTTTTCGGCATAGGCTCTATAAATAATAACTTCCAGAAAAAGAAAGTTATTCTTCCTATGATGGCAATTGAAGAAATTCTTGAAATGTGCGTTTACGGTTTAAGACGAGTTGTTCCGGCTGAAATCAGTAACGAGGCTATGGACTACTGTGAATGGAAGAACGGATACCGTTCAGAAGCTATGACAGGTGTAACAATGTCAATTATTTCAAAGCTTCAGGGTGCCGTTATGGGTTACATAAACAATAAGGTTATGGGTAAGATAGGCTATATTCAGGGCAAGGATATCGGTACTCAGACTGATGCTACAAAGTGGTGGATATTTGCCCTTGGCACAGGTATTCCGATTATTTCATCAAGTCTTGGTATTATTCCCAAGTTCTTCTATCCTCTTTCAGCTTCAAAGCGTAATCAGATGTACAGCGAACTTTATGAGCGCAGAAGCCATAAGGCTGAGCTTGTTCAGAATGCTACTGCTGAAGAAATGGCTGCTATTGCAGGTCAGGAATTTGCCGATTAATTTTGTTGCTTGAAAAAGCATAAATAAATTATGTCCTTCTGAAATTATACGGTTTCAGAGGGACATTTTTTTCTGAATAAGTTGAAATTTTATATGTATTCTGTTATAAATGTATCATAAGAAATTAAGGAGAAATTTATATGAAATTATCTTCAAAGCTCATTATTTCAGCAGGTTTGCTTACATTGGCAGTTTCCAAGGGGTATGATATTGTTGAAACGCTGAATATAAAAGACGTTGTTTTACCCGAAGGCTTTACCGTAACTGCACATACAGGCTGTGAAAGAACAAAGGCTAACTCGCTTGATTCAATTACTCTCGGTTTCGGCTACGGTGCTGATATCGTCGAATTCGATCTTAATTTTAACAGCGACGGACTTGCAGTGCTTTCACATAATGAGCCGAAAGGTGAGTGTGTAACTTTGGATGAAGCCTTTATGCTCATATCCGGATATAAAGCATTAAAGGTAAATGTTGATGTTAAGTCCATCGCCGATTTAGGTCAGGTAGTTGCTTCTGCCCAAAAATATGCTTTGACTGACAGAATATTTTTTACCGGAATTGAAAGGGAAAAGGTTCAGATTATAAAGAAAACGGCACCCGGATACGTATATTATCTTAATACAGATATAGATGCATCAAAGAAAAACGATGCGGAATATATAGCTTCTTTAGCCGATGAAGTAAGGCAGTTGGGTGCTTGCGGAATAAATATAAATTTCCGCAACGTAACTGATGAAATTGTTAAAATTTTTCACGCGAATAATCTTTTGGTTTCAGTATGGACGGTAAACAGAATTGCGGATATGAAAAAAATGCTGAAGCTCGGTGTTGATAATATAACTACGAAAAAAATTGAAAACCTCAGAAATATTCTTGATTTTATCAGAAAGTAAATTATCCGACGGTGAACACAATGAAAATTAGTAAAATAATTATAAGTGCTGTATGTATTGTTCTTTCTCTGTTGTGCCTTTTAGGCAAAATCGGGGTTTTTCCTTATGTTGCTTTAGTGCCTGATATGTTTAAGGTCGGTATTGATTATATTTCTCTTGATTATGATAAAAATTCTCCGAAAAAGAGTGAAATATTAAAAGAGGCACAAAACGTAAGCGCCGGTATTTCACATCCGTTTATTCTTGTTGACAATGAAGCCTTTGATGTTATAAGACAGGAAGTTGAAAATGACAGCTTTTCAACTTATACCAAAGGACTTTATGATTACGTAATGGCTAATGCAAACGCTCTTCTTGACGTAAATATATATCCTCCTATGGAATATGCTCTTGATGAGGAGGACAGTATTCTTCCCATATCAAGAGAAGTGATAAACAGAATAATCATTCTTGGCTTTGCCTGGCAGATAAGCGGTGACGCAAAGTATGCAGAAAGAGCGTGGACTGAGCTTGAAAAAGTATGCTCTTATGATGACTGGTGCACTTCTCATTTTCTTGCGACAGCAGAAATGGCTCTTGCTGTTTCTGTAGGCTATGACTGGTTTTTTGATTATCTTGATGATGAGCAGAAGAGTATATTAGCTGAAACTACGTGGAAATATGCAATTGAACCTGCTTTATCAAAAAACTATCTGAAAAATTGGTTTACTTGGTCTAAAAATAACTGGAACAGCATTTGCTACAGCGGTATCGGAATTTCTGCAATGGCGTTTTTTGATTATTCTCCTGAAGAAGCTGCAGACTTTCTTTATATGTGCTACAAAAATATGCCTATAGCTTTTGAGAATTTTACTCCCGACGGTGTTTATGCTGAAGGACCGGGTTATTCGCAGTCAGGTATGAATTCAATAGTTTATTTTATCTCAACTTCTAACAATTATTTCGGAACTGATTTCGGAATGAGTGAAATTGACGGTGTAAAACAGCTTGGTTCTTTTTCTGCCTACGTAACAAGTCCTGTCGGTGTATTTAATTTCGGTGATAATAAAAACCGTCTTTGTTATTCTCCCGTGCTTCATTGGTATGCCACTGAATTCATGGAGCCCCTTGCGGCACTTCATCAGTTAGGTGATGAAGCGGGACAGTTTTCAGCAGATCTTTCAGAAAGCGTTGAAAGAAACGGTGAAGGCAAAGAAAATGCATTATCTCTTTTATGGTATGACAGAGATATTACGTCAGAAAATACAGATTTTTCTTCTGAGAAAACAAGTGTTTATCTTACCTCTGATGCAGGTCAGGATATGGTAATAATGAGAAGCTCATATACAGACGAAAATTCATCCTTTGCCGCAATCAAGGGCGGGTATAACTTTATAAATCACGGTGACCTTGATATCGGAACATTTGTGTATGATGCTATGGGCGTGCGTTGGGCAGAGGAGCTCGGACCGGGTAATTATGATGCCGACAGTTATTTTATGAATTTGCCCTTCGGCGGCAGATGGAAGAATTATTGCAAGAGAGCTGAAGGACAGAATACTCTTGTTATAAATCCCGATATTACCGTAGAAGACCAATACGTTTTGGCAGAAGCTGAATTTGCTTTTTTTGAAGCGGAAGAAAACAGCTCAAAATGTATTCTTGATATGACTGATGCCTATATTATGAATATGGCAAAAAGTGTAACACGTGAATTTGAGCTTGATTATAAAACAGGCGGTCTCAGAATTGCTGACAGAATAGAGTGTCTTTATAGCAGTGAAATTTATTGGTTTATGCATACTAAGGCGGATATAAAGATATCTGAAGATAAGAAAAGTGCTATGCTTACTATTGATGGAAAGAAGATGCAGGTAACGCTGAAAGGTGACGGTGAGTTTTCCGTTCTTTCTGCTGTGGCACTTAAAGGGAAGTATCAGTTTGATGACGAATATTCTGATATCAATAAGCTTACGGTTCATATAGAGCAGGTTAAAAATGCTGAGATTATTATAAACTTTATTCCCCTCGGATAAATAAAAGAGAGAAAGCAGAAACATAAATCTGCCTTCTCTCTTAATTTTTTTGATAATTTTTTTAATCAGAGAATATTTTTGATCTCATCCAATGAATTGACGTAATAATCCGTAAAGGAGTACGATGAAAAATCCTTCTGTTCATAATTGAACCAGATGCTTTTCATACCGAAGTTTTTTGCGCCGATAATATCAGCGTTAATATTATCGCCTATCATTACTGTTTCTTGCGGTTTTATGGGATAAAGCTCTTTTGCGCAACTGTAAAAAAATTCTTTATGGGGCTTCTGAAAGCCTATTTCCTCAGATGTGAACATTCCTGAAATATATTTATCAAATCCTATAGAACGAAGTCTTTCATTTTGCTGAAAGCGGGAAGCGTTACTTGCGGTATAAACGGGGTATTTTGATGAAAGATATATGAGTATTTCTCTCGCATAAGGGATTTCAACACAGATTGAGCGCAGTGCTTTTCTGTAATCCTCTTCAAAAGCATTAAAGTCACATTCTATATTGAGTTTTTGAAATATTGTTTTCCAGCGTCTGTCATAAATATCCTGTTTTGTTATAATCCCTTGCTGAAGCTCATTCCATAAACCGTCATTTACATCAAGAAAAACCGAAAGAAAATTTTCGGGAAGAATTATTTCGTAGCTTTCTGCAAGTGTTATTATGGCCTTTTCAGAGCTTTTGTTAAAATCCAACAGTGTATTATCTATATCAATTAAAACAGCTTTACAGTTCATATATCCCTCAATTAATATCGTAAGTCATTGTGATAATATTTTTGGAAAACTGCTGAATGGTATGAAAACCGTATTTGCAGTAGAATTTATATCCCATTGATTTTTTGTTAATTGTGACTACGCTGACATTTTTGATTTTCTTTTCAGATAAATGTGTAACGAGAGCGTTGATAAGCTGAGTACCGAGTCCTTTTCTCTGCGCTTCAGGCAATAAATCTATATGAAGATGGGTTTTATAGTCTTTTTTTGCAAGTACAACAGAAAAGTAGGTTGCCCAGAACATCAGAAGGGAAGGGGAATAGGTATTTTTAACCATAGGTCTTATTGTGTCCTTCATTTTTCTCTTAAAAAGAGAATAATCACTTGAACAGATGACGTATCCTACAGCCACATCTTCATCATTGACTGCAACAAAAATATTATCAGGTTCAAAAGAAGTAAAATAATCATTGAAAATCATTGGTATGCTTTCAAGCTTATTTATATCCTTTTTATTGTCATCCCACGTAGTTTCCTTGCAGATATATCTTAATTGATCTCTGTCTGAAGCTTTATATTTTCTGATTTTATACATATTTACTCCGAAATTCACGAAGACCGCTGATAAACAACGGTCTTCTGATTTTTTTTGTTATGCTTTTGCGTTTCTTCCGTATTCAATACCTTTAGCAAGTGCTACCTTGTTAAGCTCAAGAATTTCCTTTTTCTTTTCGCCGAACTTTGCCTGAAGAGAATTGAGCATTGCTTCTTCTGTGATAATACCTGCATCAGCACCGATAAGAGCACCGATAAGGATAATGTTAGCGCACTTGATGCTGCCTAATTCAACAGCTATATCGTCAGCGGGAATTCTGACAACCGTTATATCTTCTCTTGTGATTTCAGAGAGGACTCTGCTTGTGTTTGCAATAAGAATACCGCCTGATTTAAGAGAAGATGCAAACTTCTTATAAGACTGTTCGTTCATAGATATAAGGGTATCGCACTTAGCCATAAGAGGAGAAATGATTTCTTCATCATTAACAACAACAGTACATTTTGCGCTGCCGCCTCTCTGTTCGGGGCCGTATTCGGGAAGGAAAGTAGCGTATTTACCTGCAGAAACAGCTGTCTGAGCAATCATAATACCTGCGCTCATAACACCCTGACCGCCTGATCCTGAAACAACTAATGACTTTTTCATATTACTTCACCTCATCCTTATATTTATCCTTATAAACACCGGGAACAAAATAAGGAATTGTATTTGTTTCCATATATTCAAGTGTCTGTAAAGGTGAAAGTCCCCAGTTTGTAGGACAGTTACCTAATAATTCAATGAAAGAGAAGCCCTTGCCTGACATCTGAATGTCAAAAGCCTTTCTGATAGCCTTCTTTGCTTCACGGCAGCCCTTAGGTGTGTTAAGAGCATATCTTGCAACAAAAGCAGGAGCTTCGAGAGTTGAAATAAGCTCACACATCTTCATGGGATAACCAGTGGTTTCAGCATCTCTGCCGTATCTTGTTGTTGTCGTTTTCTGACCGATAAGAGTTGTAGGAGCCATCTGACCGCCTGTCATACCGTAGGTCTGATTATTGAAGAAGATAACTGTAAAGTTTTCACCTCTGTTAGCGGCACCCATAATTTCAGCAAGACCGATAGCAGCAAGGTCGCCGTCACCCTGATATGCAAAAACAAGTCTGTCGGGGTTGCTTCTTTTGAAGCCTGTAGCAACAGCAGGTGCACGGCCGTGAGCAGCACCGAGAACGTCACCCTGCCAATAAGCAAGGTTAAGTGTTGAGCAACCAACGGGAACGATATGTACACAGTTATCTACCTGTTCCATTTCACCTACAACCTCAGCAATAAGCTTTGTTGCAAGAGAATGCATACAGCCGGGGCAAAATCCGCTGGGAGTCTTTTTTAAAGATTCAGGTCTTTTGTATTCAGCCATTATTTTGCACCTCCGTCAAGTATTTTTTTAACAGCATTATAAACACCGTCGTCATCAAAGAGAAGTCCGCCTGAACGGCAATATTCATAAATCGGAGCACGGCCCTTTACTTCAAGTTCAATGTCGTCATGCATCTGAGCAGGAATAGCAAGCTCAACATCAATGAAGGCCTTAACCTGATCGTAGTTTAACTTATTGAAGCTTTCCTTGGGGAAGGGGTAAAGAGTGATAGGTCTGATCATACCTACCTTGTAGCCTTCTTCTCTGAGTCTGAGAATAGCTTCTTTTGATACTCTTGCAGAGATACCGTAAGCGACGATAATATATTCTGCATCTTCAATCATATATTCTTCAACCTGAACATCATTCTGAGCCCAACGTTCAAACATCTTCTTCTGAGAAGTATTTTTAAGTTCAAGAATTGCTTCGGGGAAATAAGGAGTAAGAAGACGGGCAGCTCTGTTGTCGCCTTCTTTTCTGTTAAGGTCCCAAGCCTTTGTGCCTGCTCTTGAAGTATCCTTCATTTCGGGGAATTCAACTAATTCCATAATAGCACCAAGACAGCCGTCCATAAGAATCATAACGGGATTACGGTCTCTTTCAGCATATTCCCATGCGTTATATGTAAGGTCAACAGCTTCCTGTAACGTTGCAGGAGCAAATACCATTGCTCTGAAGCCGCCGTGGCCGAGAGCCTTTGTTGCCTGAAGATAGTCCTGCTGAGCAGGCTGAATTGAACCGAGTCCGGGGCCGCCGCGGCTGATATTTACGATAACAGCGGGAAGACCTGTACCTGCAAGATAAGAGATGCCTTCTGCTTTAAGGCTGATGCCGGGGCCGGATGAGCTTGTCATAGCTCTGCAACCTGATGCGGCAGCACCGTAAACCATATTTATTGAAGCGACTTCGCTTTCACCCTGAACGAAAACGCCGCCGACTTCGGGAAGGCGCCAGGAGAGATATTCGGGAATTTCATTCTGGGGAGTGATGGGATATCCTGCAAAAAAGCGGCAACCTGCTCTGACAGCAGCTTCTGCGATAGCTTCGTTGCCCTTAACAAGAACCTTAGCCATTATTGTTCCTCCTTTT